>CAITNO010000115.1 GCA_903893795.1 Candidatus Hydrogenedentota bacterium
AGGCCCCAAGGCCCTCGAGCAGTTGCCCGAGGGTTGCATCAGACCTCTGCCGGACAAGCCTGTCCAGTTGAAGCATCTGCTCTTCATTGAGCGCCGCAGGATTGTGACCGCGCGGCAGTGGGGCTGCCAGACCACTCTGCCGGTAGCGCTGCAACCAGCGCTGAAAGGTGGAGATGTCCACCCCGTAAAACCTCGCTATCTCGGCCTGGCTGCCGTTTCCGGCCTCGTATGCCGCAATAGCACGTGCCCTGACATCCGAACTTGCTATTCCCATGCAAGTAGGATACGCCCAAGCTTACCGCATTTCAACATTAAAATGCTCTAGCACAAAGCCGCCGGGGGACTGGCACCCCTTTCCGCCCATAGCCAGGGAACGACAGCACCAGCCCGTCCCGGAAACGGGTGCCTGTACCCGAGCCACCACGTCCCTGGTCTTCGCGAGCCCTGGTTCAGCCACCATTTCCGACACCGCGTCCAAACCAAATACACCACACCGCTACCCGGAAATAGTGGCAGTCCCCCTGCGGCGCTTGTAACCATGACCCACACTCTGGGCCATAGCGAACACGAGATTGCCGCGCTTCGCTCGCAATGACGGGGGTGTGGTTCAAGGCGCGGCCTTGACGATCAACTCCTCAGCATTGTGGTTCTCCGCCAGGTAGGCGTCATAGCCATTCTGCCCTTTCAAATACTTGCCGAAAAAGGCCGTCGTATAACCGTTGATCATGCCGAAGGCCACCTCCCGCGAAACATAGGTCAACGACTCACCGTTGGTGCCCCGCGTTCCCGCGCCCACGCCGTCGCCGAAATCGGCCCGAAGCTGGTATATCTCGGTGAAGGAATAATGCCCGCCGTTCTTGAACTCCACCTGGTAGTGCGGGCCTTTGGAGGCGTCGTAATACTTGCCCAGCATCTCCGCGCTCTCCCTGCCCAGCGTGCGGTCCTCGTCGGCGAAAAGCAGCATCACGGGCAGCTCAAAATTCGTGCGTTCCTCTGCCGCCCCGGCCATGGGTGCCAACGCCTTCACCCGCGGCTCCAGATTGCCCACCCAGGTGCAGGTGAACCCGCCGAAGGAATGGCCCGCCATCCCTATGTGCGCCATATCCACCCGGCCAAGAAAGCGGCTGTCATTGCCCTTGTTCATCCGGTCCATCGTGTCGATGAGAAAGGAGATGTCCTTGGGCCGGTCGATGGCGGACTGCTTGCGCGCCTCCTCCCCCTGCTGCATCAGCACCAGATTGCCGTCCACAAAGGTCCCGGCGCAGTTGCCCGTGTGGTCTGGCGACATCACGATGTAGCCGTGGCTGGCCATATGCTCGCACCAGAACGCGTTCTGCATGCGGAAACCGCCGTTGCCGTGGGAAAACAGCAGCAGCGGAAACACACCGTCCCGTACCGTCGCGTCGCGCACGGCAAAATTCTGGAAGCGCCCGTCCGCCTCGCCCAGGTCCACGCCAAACGCCGCAAGCATGATCAGCGAGAATTCGGGCGACTTGTTCTTCAGGAAGAAGTCCGAGAGATGGTTCTTCGCCATCCCCTTCGCCTCGTCCGTGGCGGGATACCAAATCTCCGTCATCAGCGAACGCGGCCCCTTCGTGGCCGAATCAGTGCGGCTGTGATCCACAAAGACCATCGTCGTCACCCCCACGGGCCAAGGCCCCGGCTTCTCCGGGTCAGGCAATGCCGCATCCGCGGCATGTGCGTGGGCTGCGCACAAACACAGAGCAAATAACATCAAGAAAAGGAATACGCGCCGCTTTGCATGGAACATGGGAAAACTCCTGTCTTTGGACGGGCAAGAACGGATAACAGTCAGACCATTCTAAAGAAAGTCGCGAAGAAAAGCATTCCAACCACAGGCTGCGCTCATTTGGACTGCGGCGGCAACGACGCCGCTTTGGCTATGAAGACCCCACCCAAGCCAAAGCGGTGTCACCGCCTCGCCCTGCCACCGCGCTCCACATCTCGCCCAAACAAGGGCTGCTTATGCCATGCTCTTCTCTGCGCTCTTTGCGGTTAATCCCTCTTCCGCCATCATGCTTCTTCCGCACTACTCTGTCTCAAAATCATCGCAGAACACGGCGACTCGGTCCAATGTGGGGCAGACATTCCTGTCCGCCTTACTAGATTCTGCACTCCACATGCCTTGGGCACCCGGATGTTCTTGGTCCCCCCTGGAGGGGGGTGGCCCGTAGGGCCGGGGGGTGTATCCCCACGCACAGAGTTAGAACGTCCCTGCTCCGAGAATTGGGGCTGCGAGGAAGCCATACACCCCCCGCCACTGCGTGGCTGCCCCCCTCGGAGGGGGGACCTAACTCTGCGCGACTCCACGCTCCTGGGTTGCGGCTATGCCGCTCTAGGAATTCCGTGGTTAAACTTCCTCCCCTCCTCGCACCTTTTCATGCTCATTCCACCGCCTTCACCTCAACCCCCACATCCGTGGCCAGCACGCGCACCGTGCCGAGAATCCGCGCCTCCACATCCTCCGTCCACTTGGCGGGCATGCCGTATTCCAACTGCGACGTGTCGCCCTCGTACCCGCCCTCTTTCAGCACGCGCAGCGACGGAATATAGCTCATCAGGTCATTGGAGAATCCAAACACGAAGGCCTCACGGCCGAGCATGCGTTTTATCGTGACGGCATAATCCACCACCACCTCGCCGCCGAGCGCAACCATGCTCTGCCCGCCCACGCGCCACAACTGCACACAATAGGGATAGCTGCCGCGCAGCGGACGCCCCGCGTCCAGTTCGCGCAACTGTTCCGTGGCGGCGTTCTTGAGATAAGGAGCGGCCTTCGCGGCCACCTCCTCAAAATGCGCCCGCTCCGGCGCCGGGGCCAGTTGCAGTTCCGTTTCGGCATAGCGCGTGCTGAGCGCCGCGTCGAGCGGCTTCATCGTGTCCGCCAGCGCCTCCTCCACGGCAAAGGCCAGTTCACGGCCATACTGCCGCGCCAGTTCCACCGAACGCCGCGGCAGCGGATTGATGTCTGCCCCGCAGCCGGCCGCAAACAGGGCCACCGCGCCCGGATGGGCCTTCTCCACCTCAATCTGCGCAAAGCCCGGATAGTCGCCGCACCACTGGTATCCCGCCAGCACCGTGGAATGGCAGGCATAGCCAAACAGCACCGCAATGGGCGCGCCGTCCTCCCCCGCCGCCAGCAGCACCGGCACACTGTGGTCCACCGGCCCCTTCAGTTCGTTCAGGCCGGGCACCTCCGCCTCGGCATTGTTGCGGCGGTTCACCGCAAAGCGCACCACGCCCGCCCCCGAAGACAACCGCGCCGGACGCAGCGCCGCAAAGGCCCGCTCCCCCGCGCCCACCACCGCATCCTCAATCCGCGCCGTCTCCTGCCTCACCGCTTCCAGCCCCGCCGCATCCAGCGGATACATGCACATCAGCGAGTCCTGAATGACCGGCCCCGAATGCGTGTGCGAACTGTTCAGCATAATGTCCGCTCGGGCAAGACCCAGGTTCTTCTGCAAACGGGCGCACATCCGGTCCGACATGGCCCTGGGAAAACCGAGCACGTCACTCGTGACAATCACGGCGCGGTGTCCCTGCCCGTCCTGCAGCGCCAGCGCCTTTACCCACAGCGGATGAATCGTCCCCTCCGAGACGTGGTCCCGCGAGGCATACCCCGCCAGCCACATCGGCGCGGTCGGCGTGATGTCCACCGCCGCCGCACCCGCCTGCCAAGCGGACTCTTCTGCGCACACCATTGCCGGGGCAAAAAGCATGAATAGAACTATAACGACTTGGTAGCGGCTCCATAATGTGAACCAGACAAGTCTATGTTTCATAAAAGGCGACTCCATGTTAGGCGTCAATAGCGGATCCCGCAATCGTAGGGAACAAGGACAGATTCTTTATGGTCAGTCGGCACACATGAGGCTTTGTGGTCCCAAACGAACACATTCTCTACAAGACCTTCCCAATCATTGAATGTATACAGGATGGCCATTACTTGCGAATCTGAGAGATACACCCTGGGTTGACAGTCTGTCCTTTCTGCTCTTCTTTTGTCGAATGCCACTTGGGGATCCGGTTTCTGGGCGACTTTCTTGAACTGCTTCTTATCGCATAGAAGAATCTTTGATCCGTAGTCGGAATGCGAGAAAAGGCAAAACTGGTCACCATACAATATCAGTAGGACAAGTTCGAAGTATCCCTCTGGCGTGCCGTCCACTCGGACATGATCAAGCCACTTCTCAACTTCACCACGCTCATTTGCCTCGGACAAGTCCGTGTCGGTCGAATACGGTTGCGCCATTGTCTTTCTTGCGTAGAGAACAGGCCCTCCACCCAATCCGCCAAAGTGATAGATATAGTCCAGCATATACCCCTCTTCCATCCTCACATGCCTGAGAACGGAGAAGTAGTTGTTCACATCGAAAGAGAACGAGTCCCTTTGCCTATGTTCTTTCCAGACAATGTTCTCATCCTTGGGCCAAAGGCCCTTTAGCGCCGCCTCTTCTTTCTTGGCATAGTCGATAGAGATCCTCACCGGCTCTGACTGTCTAGGGTGGGATTTGGATTCCGGATTATCTTGGACACATTCAGGAACCACCGTAGAACATGCGGTTAACAGCAAAGTACTGGCAAGAGCGCAAACCACAGCGAAACCGTTCATGATCACCCCCGGATGATTAGGCATTCTGAAATATTTCTCGGACACAGATGCCGTACGAAATCAGTATTTACCGGAAGGGGTGGTGTGGTCAAGTTCGCGAAACCCCGTGGAAGTCATGAAGGAAGGGAAACGGTCCCCTCTGCGCTGCTCTGCGTCCTTTGCGCCTCTGCGATAGGACTCAGAAGACCGAACGCAGAGACGCGGAGTGCGCAGAGGAACGCAGAGAAGAACCGTTTCATTTGATATCCGCTTCCGGCCTGCCTAATATGGTGGGGTTTGCCTTTGGCCTATTGCACGTGGTCGAGCACGGTGCGTTTCGTCCCGCTTCGCAGGACTGCGTACACCCTACAATTGGAGGTCCTTCCCATGCAGCATCCATCGTCTTCCGGCAGTCATCCCACACGGCGCGATTTCCTGGTGTCCACCGGGGCGCTGGCCGCCGGGCTAACGCTGGCGTCGGCGCCGGTCGCCCAGGGCGCCGTGGAAAAGCTTGCCCTCAACGGCGGACCCAAGGCGGTGACCGCGCCAATCGATGAGGCGTGCAAGTGGCCCCGCTACGGCAAGACCGAGGAGAAGGCCGTCCTCGACCTGCTCTACAAGCCAAGCTATGACCCGCTGGTGACGCTCGAAAAGGAATGGGCCGAGTTCCTCGGCGTGCCCCACACCAAGGCGCACTTCAACGGCACCAGCGCGCTGGCCGCGATGTTCTTCGCACTTAACCTGCCGCCGGGCAGCGAGATCATGGTGCCGTCGTACACCTTCTTCGCCACCATCGCGCCCATGCGCTTCTTCGGGCTGGTGCCGGTCTTCGTGGACATCAACCCGCGCACGCTCAACTTCGATCTGGAGGACGCCAAGAAACGCCTCACGAAGAACACCAAGGCCGTGCTGCCGGTGCACTGGATCGGCCTGCCGGCCGACATGGACCACATCAGCGACTGGGCCAGGGAGCAGGGCCTGATCGTGCTCGAGGACTGCGCGCACGCCCACGGCGCGAAGCTCAAGGACAAGCGCATGGGTTCCTGGGGCCGCATGGGCATTTTCAGCTACCAGATGAGCAAGCCGCTGCCCGCCATCGAGGGTGGCATGGGCGTCTATCAGGATGCCAATGACTGGGGCCGAGCCGTGGCGCTGGGCGACTACCAGTTGAAGGGCGTGGACAAGGACAACCCGTACATGAAATATGCCGGCTCGGGGCTGGGCATGAAATTCCGCATGCATCCCATGGCCGCCGCGCTGGCGAGCTGCCAGCTGAAGGGCCTCGACGAGCGCAACGCCGCCGGGGCTGCGCAGGTGCGCAAACTTAACGACCGGCTCACCCAGTTGCCCGGCCTCTACGAGCAGAGCGGCGGACGCAGCGACGTCACACGCCTCTACTACTCCTGGAACATGATGTTCATCGACGAGGCCAAGGCCGGCATGAGCCGCGCCAAAGCGGTCGAGGCGCTCAAGGCCGAGGGCGTGCACGCCGACCCCCTGCGCTACCAGCCGCAGCATGAACTGCCAATCTACGCCGAGGACGAGTGGTGGCACCACAAGCCCGAGATTCCCGAACTCCCCGCCACCAAACAGGCCAACGACACCTGCATCGCGCTGCCCTATTTCACCGGCGAGGCACCTGAGCTGATAGAGCAGTACGCCGCCGCCTTCGAAAAAGTCTGGGCCCATCGCGGGGAACTGGCGTGACCATCGGAGGCCTCCATTTGGAGTGCGGCGGCAACGACGCCGCTTTGGCTGATGCCCCGCGCAACCCCGGCCAAAGCGGTGTCGTGGCAGAGCGCCGCAGGGGGACTGGCACCTGTTTCCGCCCATGGCCTGGCATAATCAGTAAACAACCGCCCCGGAAACAGGTGCCTGTACCCGAGGCAGGAGAATCTGACAATGAATAGTGGACAGCAAAACAATTCAAGACGGGCTTTTCTCGCACAGGCCGGCACTGCGACTGCTGCAATGCTGCTGTCCCGCAGCGTCCACGCCGAGTCCCTTCCCGACCAGGGCTCCCCCCTGGCGGTGCGCATCACAAGCTACGGCAAGTTCCAGGATGCCGCGTGGGACCACCTCCCGAGCATCGGCGTGCATCACCTCTTCCTGCCCGTGCCCAAGCCCGAAGAGGTGGACAGCATGATGCAGAAACTCGCCCAGCACAGGCTCAAGGCCCTCGTCATCCGCGGCGACACGGACTGGTCGAAGGACGACTGCGTGGACAAGCTGGCGGGGCAACTGGCCCTCTGTGAAAAGATGGGCGTCCGCCACATGTTCCTTTCCGTCAAGTGCAATGGTGCCCCGAAAGAGGCCGTGTACGGGCGGCTGCAAAGGGCGGGTGACGAGGCGAAGAAACACGGCGTCACGCTCACCTTTGAGACGCACCCCGAACTGGGCACAAACGGCACGGTGCAGTTGGAGACCATGGCCGCCGTAAACCACCCCAATGTGCGCGTCAATTTCGACACGGGCAACATCAGCTACTACAACAAGGGCGGCGACGCGGTGGCGGAATTGACCAAGGTGGTGAAGCTGGTGGGCACGATGGAACTGAAGGACCACAACCTCGAACCCGAATCGTGGAACTTCCCCGCGCTCGGCAGGGGCAGGGTGAACTTCCCCGAGATTCTGAAGATGCTTCGCGACAACAAATTCACCGGGCCGGTCACAATCGAGTTCGAGGGGGTCAAGGGCACCGAACTGGACGAGGCACAAACAAAGCAGTCCATCGCCGATTCCGTGGCCTATCTGAAGTCACTGGCCCTGTTCAAATAGTCGCGCCCCGGCTCACCCAGCCTGCGGCGCACGACTGCGCCAGGCCATGATCAGGCCCAGTCCAACCAGAAGAAGCCCGATGCCCGCATCGAGCCCCTTCGCCAGGGCGCCATCCACCCAGGGCACCATGCCCAGCATCACGCAGGCAATCACGGCAAGGCTGACGCCCACCACGCGGAACGGCGACATGATGGCCCCCTTGTCTTTCGCCGCCGCCACGTCTTCCGGCAACGCGCCGATGGGCGTGTCCAGCCTGGCCGCGAAGGCATCGATGCGCGCAAGCTGCGCCGCGTCCGAGCGGCCGCCGAGTAGAAACACGGCCGCCAGCGTGACGAAAGCCGAACTCAGGAACAGTGCCATCTCGACGTTCATGGTGTATCCCGCCAGCGTGACTTCCTTGGTTGCGGGATGCCACAGGAGGCCCGGCAGAGACAGCTCGGCGTTGGAAAGCGACAGAAAGAAGAGGAAGAGGCCCGTAACGGTGCCGCACACAAAACCGGCAATTGCGCCGCGGTTGGTCACCCGTTTTGAGATCAGGCCCAGGAGCATGGGGATCGCCACCGGCGCGGTGGCCACGTCAAACAGGGTCACCATCATCCGGAACAGCCCCTCCGCCTTGGAGGCGCGCGCGAGGAAGAAAGCCGTGCTGATGCCAAAGGCACCGATCAGCAGCGTCATGCACCGCCCGGCATACACCAGTTCCTTCTGCGATGCATCGGGCCGGATAAGCCGCTTGTAGATGTCATTGGTCAGCACGCTCGCGCAGGCGTTATAATCGCCGCCCAGGCAGGACATGGTCGCCGCGAACATGGCGGCGATGGCCAGCCCGAGCATGCCCGCAGGCAGCAGTTGGCCGCAGAGCGCCGGATAAATGTGGCCCGCATCCTTCTGGAGATCCGCAAGCACCTCCGGCGGAAACTGAAGATGGCTGGCCGCGATGGCCGGGAAGAACATGAGCGGCGGGCCGATGACGTACAGACCCACCACCAGCCAGCCTGTTTTTACGGCGTCTTTCTCCGTCGCCACACAGTAAAAGCGCTGAATCAGCGGCCAGTTGATGCTGCTCCACGCCAGCGCATACAGGACGACCAGGTGGAGGATGTAGGGCCAGTCGTATCCGGCGCCGGGTGCGGTCAACTGGAAGAAACCCTCGGGCGAATGGTGAAGGATGACCGAAAGCCCCCCCGCCTTCACAATGGAGAGCGGCAGTATGACGAATATGGCCGCCGTCAGGATGATAAACTGGATGAAATCGGCCACGGACACGGCCCACACCCCGCCCATGAACGTGTACAGCAGCATCACGCCGCCCGCGCCGAGAATGCTCGTGCGGATGTCCAGTCCCGAGCAGACGGACACAAAGGTGCCCGTGGCAAAAAGGCGAAGCGCGTCATTGACAATCTTGACCGGAATGCCCTGCCACACGAAGAGCTGGCGCAGCGTGGCGCTGTAGCGGGCCTCGATGAATTCCACCGGGCTGTCGATGCGCGCCCGCCGCCAGCGCTTCGCGAAAAGCAGGGTGCTGAACAGCGTGGCAGGCACCGCGACCCACAGCGCCGTGACACCCACCCAGCCATGAAGGTAGCAGAGCGCGGGATAGGTCACAAAAGCCATCGCGCTGAAACTCGACATGTAAAACGACACCCCGCTAATCCACCAGGGAATGCTGTTGCGGCCGGTGAAATAGTCCTTCATCCCCTGCATGCGCCGGTAGAAGTAGATGCCTATGCAGAACATCAGCAGAAAATAACCGGCCAGCATCACATAATCCGGCGTTTGCAGATGGCTTTGCGGTTGCATCGGCATGGCATCCTTGTCGTTGGGGAATGTTCAGTGACCGGCCCGGCATCGACACCGCCTGCCCCGGTGCCGCGGCGCTATTCTAGGGCATTCGTTTCCCGCTCCGCAAACGCCCGGATTAAACCACGTCGGGCAGGGAAAGAATGCCGAAACGGCACCTTCTCCGCCAGCCTGCGCTACTCCCAATCAACGTCACCATCATTCTGAATGTGAAACTTGTGCAGCAACCGGTGGACGGCGGGAATGAAGAGCACGCCCATGGCGGCAACAAAGACAAGACCGGAAAACAGCGCATAGCCCGACGCGAAAAGCTTGCCTGCATCGGTCTGGAGCGTGCCCACCGGCCCCATCCCGCCCAGGATCATGGATGCGTTCAGAATCGCATCCACCCAGCCAAACCCCTCAATCCAGTGATAACCCGCCACGCCGATAAACAGGGCGGCGGCAACCATGCCCAGGCAGACCAATCCATGCCAAAGCATGCGCCATGCAAAATCGATTCGAGACAGAAGCGGTTCCTGATGATGCTCAAACACGGTATTGCTCTCCTTCTGATGTTTGCGGTCCTGACGGCCGGTGCCCCTGCGCCACTTTTTGTTGAAGGCGGGCCCCGGCAAGTTTTCCGAGGGTGGATTTCGGCGTCCGGCGCACGATTTGGCGCCACAGCCCGGCCGCCTCATCCGGCTGGTTCATCCGCTCTTCAAGCAGTATCGACAGCATCCAGGCGGCTTCGGCCCAGGCGGGCGTTTCGGGCTTGAAATGGCCAAGCACCTCGCGGTACAGGCCAATGGCCAGCCCGTAACGCTGCTCGTCCGCCATCAGCCGCGCCCCGTACATCAACGGCTCCGGGTCCGTCGGCCGCCCATGAAACTCGTCCATAAAGGCCTGCACGGCCCCTTCATAATGCCCCTGCAGCACAAGCGTCCTGCCCCGTCCGTGCGAACTCCGCGCGGGCGTCTTGATGCTGGGCGAATAGAGCGTGTCCACAAAACTTCTCGCCGTCAGCCCGCCCACCATCTGCGAATACACGTACAGCGTGGGAATCCAAACCACCACCCACGCGCTGATGCCGAACATGGGAACGGAGGAGGTGAAGCCAAACGAAACAAGCGTTGACAGGCCGCCCGCCATCACCAGCAGCGTGTACAGCGCCAGCACCGGCAGGGGCGGATGTTCCGGGTATCTTTTCAGCAGCAAAGCGCCAACCACCCCGACAAATGCGCTCGTTCCCGCCAAAAGGCCAAATCCAAGCATGCGCCACAGCTCCGGCCCCGCTTTCTCCATCACCCCGGCACAGGTTCTAACGCATCGGGGCGGGCGCATGCAAATTGGCGCCCGCCCCGGGGGACTGATTCTGTGTCGCTGTCTGGCAGCTTCACCATTATTCTCTAAGATTCTTGCGTCACACCCGCGCCAGCCCATTCCCCAAAAGGAATTCAACCATCCGCGGGCTTATTCTTGCTCTTGCTCTTTCTTCTCTTCTGGATTCTGGATTCTGGATTCTACATTCTGAATTCGCACTCCTCAGGGATAAATTCCCACCGGCGACACGTTGGGCAGTTGGTACCAGTTGAGATTGCTCTTTCCCGCCGATTCGGCCCAAGGGGCAAAATTGGGATAGGCCACGGTAATCATGGTCTTTTCCAGCGGATGGTGCCAGTTCTCGGCAATGTGAAGCGCCCAGGGAAGATTCTTGGCGGTTTTGTAGTACCGCTTCGAACTCGGCTTGGAAGTGTCGTCACCCGTGCCGAACAAAGCCACTCTGGCCAGTTTGGTCGGCGGATAGTCGGGCAGATGCACCTCGATGCCCCGGTCCACCGAACTGAAAATGAACGGGTTGTAGGGTGCCGCGCCCAGCGTCGCCCGCGCGGGCGGGTTCTTGAAGGTCATCTTGAGCTTGAACACGGGCCCGTCCTGCTTGGGCGCATAGATTTCCGTGTTGTAGAACGAGTATCCCGTGGGGGTCGGTGCGTAATAGCTGGCATTGTCAAAGAAGATCCAGGTCAGGTAGGGCTGGCCCGTTTCGGGGGGAATGGCGACCGCCGTCTTGTCGTTGATCGTCATCGTTGCGCTGTCCAATGCGGAGGGAACAACGTTGGTCAGTTCAACGCCAAATCCGCTGGTGCGGCTCGCGCCGCGGGCCTGGATTTGCATCGTCATTTCCAGGTCCTTGACCCGGCCCTGGCTGTCCTCCACCTGCGTGATCTGGTAGCGCATCACCAGGTCGTTCATGTCATAGTCGCCCTGCGTGGGCCACATGTCCTCAAAGGCGAGGGTGCCCCAGTTGTCCTTGGAGGGATAGGTGATGTTAAACGCGCGCGCGGGGTCATCGGGATAGTCGTCGTTGGCGTCGAGCACGCCGTCCTTGTCACGGTCCGAAGGACTGGGCAGGGGCCGCAGCAGCGATGACGTGATGGCCTCGACCGGATTGGAATTGACGGTGATGAGCACGTCATTGAAATCGTGGTCGCACGATGCGTTCGTGCGCAGGATGTCCTCCATGCCGAGCACCGCACTGTGCGTCACCTGGTCGTAAAACAGCACCGTGTGCGGCTTCAGACTCGCCTGCGTTTCGGCGTTAAGACCGCTGAGCGTGTAGAAGATCCAGTCCGTGTCCTGGTTGGTCTTGACGCCCGTGGAGGAGCTGAACCCGTTCGAAACGAGCACAAAGCCGATATGCGTGCCTGCCGGGAAACGTCCCAGATACACCGAGTCGCCCGTGCGAAGTCCGTTGTTGCTGCCGCCCGAATTGTAAAAGGAACTGTTCGGGAACAGGATTATCTCCGACAGTCCGATCTTGGTCACGGGGGGAACGTCACCCGTGTAGGTGAAATAGCCCACACTGTTCTGATAGCCCGCCCCCTCGTGCAGAAAGCTCACCCAAACATCGGCCAGCTTCTCAATGTACACATCGGCCGAGAAGTCCGACGCGATATAATCGGGGTTGGTGTTGCGGATGTCCCGGCTTTCGGGCAGTGCCGCCGTGACGCGTTGGTAGAAATCAGACGGAAAATTCGCCTTCTGGTCAATGACCAGCGGTATGCCCGCCGCGTCATAGTTGCTTGAATAGGGATTGTGCAGGAACGTCCAAACCAGGCTGCCTGGATTTCCCGAAATCCCGGTCAGCGTGAATGCAGCCGCGATGATGGCGGTGCCGAATACGATGCGTTTCATCGACAAGTTTCCTCTCTATTGTCCCGGTCCAAAGGCAACGGATGCCTCACCGTTCGCGATTGGAACGTCTTCCCGGTTGGATATGCCCATAATGGAAGCCTGCACACGCAGGCCTGTCACCCGGGCAGGCACACGAAGAACCTGCTCAAAATTGCCCTGGTTGTCCGTGATACCGCGAAGCAGCACGTTGCCGGGCACCAGTTCATTGTCGGTGTCGCCCACCGTCACCTGTGTTCCCCCGCTGGGGTTGCCGTCCACATCCGCCACGCTTACCTTGACTGTGACGTCCTGGGTCGTGGAGTAACTGAACGTGTCAGGAACCTTGAGAGAATGGATGTCCGTGGCCGTCTGCGTCTGGTTGCAGCCGGACAGGACCAGTGCGGGAAACGCCAGCACCGCAAGTGCCAGCACGGCGCGGTTCATGGGATTCATACGTGATCTTCCTTTCTTGTCTGATTTCACGCAGGCCAAAAAGTTTAACGGCTTGTGATTCAGGGATACACCAGCACCGGGTTGATTCCCGGGAACAGATACCAGGACAACTGCGCCGTTCCGCCCGACTCGGCCCACGGACCGAATTGGGGATAGGCCTTGCTAATGCTTACCTTTTCCAATGGGTGGTGCCAGTCTTCAGCGATATGGATCGCCCAGGGCAGGTTCTTGGCCGTCTTGTAGTAGCGCCCGGCACTGGGTTTGGACTTGTCGTCCCCGGTGCCAAAAAGGGCCGCATTCGCCAGTTTGGTCGGCGGATAGTCGGGCAGATGCACCTCAATGCCCCGGTCTGACGTGTTGAACAGGAACGGATTGTACGGTGCCGCACCGAGCGTGGCCCGGGGTGGCGGGGTTTTGAACGTCATCTTGAGGTTGAATGTTGGCAGCTTCTGCTTGGGTGCCCCGGATTCCGTGTTAAAAAACGAGTAACCCACCGGGACGGGCGAATAGTCGGAACCCCTATTGAAGAGTATCCAGGTCATGTAACGCTGGTTCGCCTCCGGGGCGACCGAAAATGCCGAAGCGCCGTTGATTGACAGCGTGGCGCCATTCACGTTCGAGGGGGAAATGTTGGTCAGTTCCACGCCGAACCCGCTGGCCCTGCTGGCGCCCCGTGCCTGGATTTCCATGGTCATTTGAAGGTCTTTTACCCGGCCCGAACTGTCCTCCGTCTGCGCGATTTGATAGCGCATCACCAGGTCATTCATGTCATAGTCGCCCTGTTTGGGCCACAGGTCCTCAAAAGCAATGGTTCCCCAACTGTTCTTGGACGGATAGGTCACAATGAACGCACGGGTCGCGTCATTGGGGAAATCGTCATTCGAGTCAAGCACGCCGTCGCCGTCCTTGTCCGACACGTCCGGCAAACCGCGCGTGGTGGTGACATCCATGGAATCGGGCGTCCCGGTCTTGATGGCAACCATCACATCGTTGAAATCATGGTCGCAATTGGGGTCCGTCCGCAGGGTGTCCTCCACCCCAACCAGCGCGCACTGGTTGGCCCCGTCGTAGAACATGACGGAGTGATTCTTGAGGTCGCTTCCCCCCTCGCTGTTGAGATTCTTGTCCGAGTAGTAGACCCGGTCCTCGCTCTGGTTTGTCTTGACACCGTTGTTCTGGTCCCATCCGTCGGCCACCAGGACAAAACCAATATGCGTTCCGGCCTTAAAATGACCCAGGTTAATGGTGTCGCCCGAGTGCAGACCGTTGGTGTCACCACCCGAATTGTTATAGGAGCTGTTCGGAAACACGATCGTTTCCGGTATGCCCCACTTGTCTGTCGGCGGCGCGTCCTTGGTGTACGTGTAATAGCCCAGACTGTTCTTGTTGCCGTCACCCTCATGCAGAAAGCACATCCAGACATCCGTGTCCTTGTTAAGCTGAATGTCATGCGCCGAGCTGTCGGAGAGGTAGTTTGGGTTGGTGTTCCGCACGTCGCGCCCCTCGGGAAGGGCCGCGGAAAGTCGCTTGTAAAGGTCGGCGGGGAAAGTCACTTTCTGGCTGATGACCTTGGGTATGCCCTCAGAATCATAGTTGTCCGAATAGGGATTTTCCTGGAAGCTCCAGGAAAGATTCCCTGAACTGCCCTCAATTCCCGCGAGGCAAAGCGCACCCGCCACAAGCATCACTGACACAATGGCTCGTTTCATTGTTATGAATCCTTTCAGGATTGAGGTCCGAATCCAACGGACGCTTCATTGTTCACGATGGGCACATCTTCGCGGTTGGAAACGCCCATAATGGATGCCTGTATGCGCAGGTCCGTCACGCGGGCTGGAACCCGCAAGGTCTGCTCGAATTTTCCCTGGCTGTCGGTGATGCCGCGAAGCAGCACATTGCCCGGCACCAGCTCGTCCGTGCTGTTCCCCACCGTTACCTGCGTGCCCCCGCTGGCATTGCCGTCCACGTCCAGCACGGTAACTTTCACAGTGACGTCCTGCGTCGTTGAGTAGCTGAAGTCGGAGGGAACATTCAGGGTCTGAATGTCCACCGGCTGCCCCTGTGTGCATCCCAGACCGGCCACCGCCCAAAGGGCCAATAGGACCGTTGAGACGCCCATAAGAATAGTTCTGCGCATGTTGCTTGTTCCTTTGCGATTGTTGCTGCGTGGCGCCTTGATTCAGGCCCCGACATGCCCCTGGTTAAACTGTCACATAGTTCTAACTGTAGGTTCTATTGCGTAATACCCGACTGCACTGCATTGAACGCTCCGCCCCGGCACCAGAAAATCCGCCGCCCCGACCCGATGAAAGTGTGCCGTGCCCTTCTGCCGCCGTGAATGGCGGCGTATTGACCGTACAGTGCCGTCATTCATCATGGTCTGCCCGTGCCATATTCGGTATCAGGAAATCCCTGAATTCCACCTGCCAAATCCCTTAGTGCCAATGCCCCACACCCGAAACTCCATGCAAAACCTGACTGGCAAACACGCGGCCCTGGCTCATATCGGACAAACGGGCGGCATTCTTGCGCGAGGATGCAGTTGTGGAGCGCCCAATCGTTGAAAAGAATAGCTTGCAGCACGTCGGGCTGTCTGGTGGGAACCTGTGGTCCCTTTCCCTAAGCCCTTGTGCCTGGCCTTCCTGTTATTGGATAACCAAGAGCGGCGCGTCTGTATTCAGGGTTTTTGACAGTTCCAGCGCGCCGGTGGTTTCACCGGCGCCGCGCAGCTTTTCCCCGAGATGGGCGACAATCTTCGCGGCCGGCCGCCGCGTGGGGGGCTGGAACTTCAGTTGCGCCGCCTTGCCTTCCGAGTCCACCGCAAGCGACATCGTCACAGGGCCGAACCGGGTTTCAACCCCGTTAAGTTCAATGCGCGCGCCGGGCCTCAGCCAGGATGGCGGCAGCCCTTCCAGCAGATGCAGTTCATCACCGCGCTCTATCACAAGCAGGTGAATGACACACCGGATGAACTCGGCGCTGGCCCAGTTGTGCGGCATGTCCCCCACGATCTTCGGCCTGCAACCCTGCGGCATTTGCTCCTCCCGCCAGACCAGCGTGGGCGCCGCGTGGTTGGCGAAGGCGATGGCCGTCCGGGCCGCCTTTTGCCCCTGGCCAAGCCAGAGGAATGCGTGGGCATAAAAGGACCCAAAGTAGTTCCAGAGACCGTCCTCAATCCAGCCCGTGCCGTACACCAGCCCCTCCCGCTCGTTGTCGGTGAGGTTGGCCATCGTGCCCCGCACCATGGGGTCGTCGGCAGCAAACAGCTCGCCGGGGTAAACGGCATGGCAAAAGGCCCACTGTGCCCGCTGCGGGGCCGCTTTCAACGGGCGCTCCATCGGAATGGGCAGCATGCGGTTGCCGAATGAATCGGTGATCATGTCCCGCTCCGACGCCTTGCGGAAGGCTGCCCACATATCGTCATACTCGGCGCGCCAGCGTTCCTGCTCCTCCGTCCTGCCCAGGCGTGCCGCCATGTCCGCGGCGGACTTCAGCCCCCGGAGTATCCAGTAGGGGTTGGTGTATTCGCTCATCTCGCCGCCCAGCCCGCCGTCGCACACACCCGGCGGGGTGAGTCCGGCATGAGGCGCCAAAGGGTCGGCCGAGGCGCGTTTGCGCAGTTCAATGATGAAGTTCGCGGCCTTCTCCACGCACGGCCAGGTCCCCTCAAGCCACGCACGGTCCCCCGTGAGTTGCTCGTGCCGGTCAATCACCCACAGCACGATGCCCGTCTCCTTCCAGTATTTGGGCAGCAGTTCGAAAGAACCGTCCTCTTTCTGGTGGCTCAGCAGATAGGCCACCCCCGCCCGGGTTTCATCCGTGCGGCCCAGCATCGAAATGCTTTCGAGCAGAAAGGCACCGTCAACCACCCACAATCCCCGGTAACAGGTCGGGCCCACCTGAAAGGCCGGCAGGCCCTTCTTCATCTCACGCGCCTGGTAAATGTTGCGGATGCACGAATCAAACAGTCCCTGCACGGCCGGGTCGGGAACGACCAGCCTGTCGTAGGGCAGGCTGGCATTCTGCCAGTACCTTTCCGCGTCGGAAAGCGCCGCGCGGGCCTCCTCGACGCTCCACGCGCGCGCCGCCGCGTTGCGGTGCATGGCAATGACGAAGGACTTCGTTTCATTCGGCTGGAGCACGGGCAGGGATAGGTCCAGCGCAAGCAGCTTTCCCTCGCGATTCGCCGACGCCTTCTCGGAAAGGGTCAGCGCGGGCAGTTCGCGCAGCAGCACCGCACCCGTCACCCCGTCAAAGGAAAGCGAGCCCGTGGATTGCACCGCCACCCGGATGGCCGGACGGGCCGGCACCGTTCCGCTGTTGGTCACTTCGGCCAGCACCAGATCGGCCCGCGGCGGAGCGTCTGTGACTGCCGGCCCCTCGCCGCAGGGGGCATAGGCCAGCGCCCTGCGCGTCGCGCTTCCCTCAAGCACCGCCTCCGCGTCGGGCTCCTTCTCAAACACCCACAGGGCGTTCAAAATCGTGTTGCCGTCCGTGGCGGCCAGCGATGCTGCCACCTCGATATCGACCCAGCCGTCGCCGTCAAGGTCGCGCCCCTTGACGGGAATCACAAAGGCCCTGTCTTTCCCCGCCCGCTCCACCGGGTCCACCGTCTCGCGAACTTTCCCCTCCACCTTGAGGTCAAGCACCCGTTGGGAGGGCTTGTCCCAATAGCCTTCGCACAAGCCAAACACGACCCAATAATCGTGCCCCGGACGGGCCGCGAAACGGTACGAAAGCGGATGGCCGAATCCGATGTCCACCCCCGAAAAAGTGCGGTCCACCCGTCCCTTGGGGTCGGCCCAGTCCACTTGGGGGGCATGGCTGCCGAGGAATTCAATGCCCCGCCCCTCCAGTCCCTGGCGTGTTTCCGGCGCCACCGGCCTGAGCGTCGCCGCCGCTGCGCCCGCCACGGCGAACGCCGTTTGCCGCAGCGCGAAAGCCCCGCAACGGGATGCCGTGGTCAGGATGGGCGTTCGGGGCGAGGCCAGCGACTGGCTGACCCACTCTCCGCCGGGTCCGGAAAGCGCCACCTGGACGCGTGTGCCGAAATCGGCATAAGGGCCGGGATAGTCATAAAGCAGCGCGCCGTCTTTCCCCACAAGCGTCTTCTGCCCGTCGTCCACCAGACAGATGTAAGTCTGCCAACTGTCCGGGTGAAAGCGCAAGTCCAGTTCATAGGGCCGGTCCAGTGGCATGCCGAGTTTCAGCGGGGGCGGCGAATCGGCCGCCACGGCACCGCTGAAGAAAGAAACAAGCACCGCCAGAAAGGAAAACGCTCTGTTCATGTCCCGAACCTCCGTCAATTCATGGAATTTCCACGCCGGAAGAACAATGACACAGGCGGTGTCCGGCCGTCAACGGCCTCCCCGTAAAACGGCATCGTTCACACAGAACCGTCCGGCCCATGCCTCTTGAGAAAGGCGAGGATGTTCAACATGAATCCGCGGCGCAGGAGGGTGTTGATGTGGTCTCCCCCCGGAATATACACCAGTTTGTGATGGGCCATCAGGCCGGGCAGGCGCTCTGAGGTTTCGCGGATGCCGTCACGGTCCCCGACCACCGTCAGCACCGGCACGGCATTGCGGCGCAGCCCATCCTCCCCCACGGAAAGCGCGTCGAAAGTCTTGAAGACATTCACAATGGCATCCAGATCATTCATGCTGCGCATGAAGAAATTGGCAAGGAAACGATTCAGCCAAGGCGCGTGCTTGTTCTCGTCCAGCCAATCTGTCAGGGGGTCGAAACTCCGGCGCGTGTCCATGGCGGCAATGATTTCCTGGATTAGATTCAGGTAGGTCTCATCCAGAAGGCCCCAACCGGCTGCGCCAATGACGCCGCTCAGCAGCCTGTCCGGGTGCCGTTCCACCGTCTTGAGCACGATGAAGCCGCCCATGGAATAGCCGATGAGATGGGCCTTCGCAATGCCCAGATGATCCAGCAGGCGTACAATATCGTCCGACAGCGCCACCCCATAGTCCTGGGGGGCGTGTGATTTTCCGCTGCGGCCATGCCCCCGCACATCCAGGGCAACCACCCGGTAACCGGCCTTCCTCAGACGGCGGATGCACCCGGTCCAGCGCCAGTTCAAATCCGCCTGCAGCCCGAATCCGTGCACGAGCAGGACGGGCGTGCCTGTGCCCTCATCCGTGTAGTGTATTGGCATGCCCGCCGAATCAAAGCTGCTTCCGGGCACGCGTACAAAGAGCGCGAAGACCACCAGCGAAACCGAAGTCACAAAAACCAGGAAAACGAGACCAAAGACCACCATGGAAAACCTTCCTGGCCGGAACGGCCCAATCAGGCATCACCATCTCTCGGTCAGTTGGTATACTCCACCGGGGTCCCGTCTTTCAATCTCTGGGCGGAAACAGCAACGGTGGCGTGCCTCGCGGCAACCGGGCGCTCCTCCCCGGCCCCCTCGGAAACGTGTGAAAGGCGCTTCGCAATGCCGGGCAGCAATTCTTCCTGCTGCGCCCTCGGGGCCATCGCCTCAAGAAACTCCGCGCTGATGCCGTCAAAAATCCGCACCAGACACGCGGCGGAAGTGTGGGACTCAATTGGACCCACCTCACGGCTGTGCTGAAACACCACCTCGACGCGGCCGCCGTTGGACGCCTTGACCGAGATCCGCTCCGTCGGGCGCGAATGCGCTGCTGCACCGGGGTTGCCCGGAAGACCGACCGAGGAAATTCGCGCGCCCCCCCCGTCAAACTCGACACCGATATAGTCCAGCGCAAACTCCTCGCAAATCAGCCCCATGAGCCGGGAAACCGTCTCATGCGTGGCCCCAGGCACCAGCGTCATCGTGGCATAGCGGGCAAACGCAAGATGCCGCATCGTTTCCTGGCGGAGCCGAAATTTGGCGACGATCGTCCGCGTATAGCCGGCCACCACGGCAATGCTCAGCAGGGTCACAACGAATATGCCGGATGGAATCAGAGACTGTGCAGATTCCTTGGGAAGCACCACCTCCAGCACCGCCGCGGCAAGGCAGAGCAAGCCGCCCGCATAGAGCACCCCCGCCGCCTGCCGCTGGGACATGCCCATGTACAGCAGCCGGTGGTGCGTGTGGCGCGCATCGGCACTGAAGATGGGAAAGCCCCCGGCGTACCGGCGAAGAATGGAGATAAGCGTCTCGAATATGGGAATGCCCAGCGCCATGACGGCACCCAGCATGAGCACCGCCCCCTGCGCTTTGCAGGACCCCATGAGCGACAGCGTGGCCAGCGCAAATCCAAGAAACATGCTGCCCGTGTCGCCAAGGAAAATGCTGGCCGGATGCCAGTTGAAACGAAGGAAGGCCAGCAGGCTGCCCGCAAGGGCAATGCACAGCAGCACAACAAAGGGGTTCCCGTTCAGTCCCGCAAGCATCGCAAGCGTGACCGCCGAAATCAGGGACACGCCCGTGGCAAGACCGTCCATGCCGTCTATGAGATTGACCGCATTAATGATCCCCACGATCCAAAACACGGTCAGCAGCCCGCCCAGTCCCCAAAAAAACCTAAGATCAATCACGCCGATGAAAGGAATATTGACCGCCTCAATGGCATATCCCGACGAGGCAACCATGGTTGCCACAAGTATCTGCCCCAGCAGTTTGTGGCGGGCGCGCATTCCCCGCACATCATCCGCAACCCCCAACAGCGTAATGGCAACACTGCCCACCGCTAGCACCACAAAATCCCACGCGTGCCGATCAACGGCCCGAAACAGACCAGTCTTGTTCGACAGGCTTACAAGGGAAACCAGAATGAAGGGCGCCGCCACGGCCAAGCCGCCCAAAAGGGGGGTGGGTGCCTTGTGGATCTTTCGGTATCCGCTGCTCTCAACGCCGCCCAGCCAATGTGCAAAGGCTATAACCAGCGGGGTCAATACCGTGGTTGCGGTAAAACATCCAAAGAGGATGACCCAGCAACTGGGACTTTTTAAGTAGTCCAAAGCATTCAACGCGCTACTACCTTTGGTCTGCCCCCTAATCAGACAGGGCCTTCAACCCCGCCTGTCGGCATTCCAAACGTGCGTGAAACAACAACCTTTACAATTGTCTCGATCCGGCAACCGGAACCCGGCGAATCGCCGGACCCGTTACACCTTTATCATTATACCTTTTTTTCATTTAGATTGTGTTAGTTTACAGGCGCTTGTAAATAAACTCGGGAATATAGAATCTGCGTTTGTTGAGCACGACGCCGAGCACCGAACCGCGGTTCGCCTGGATTTCGCGAATCTGGTTCTTGATGACCTGCCAGCGAGTCTTCCCCGCATCAACAATCAGCACCACACCGTCCGAAATGCTGGCGATGCGGGCCGCAATGGTGGAGTCGGCCATGGACGGACAGTCCACCAGGACCATGTCAAAACGACTGCGCAGCACATTCACGAACGTGTCAAACTTGGGATTGTCCAGGATGGCCGGCAGCGTCTCAACAGAGGACCCAATTTGGCAAAACGACAGGCTGGTCCCCTCAATGGAGTGAATGTGATCCTCGAGAACAATCCCGCCGCGGACAGACTTCTCCCAACTTTCGTCCGAGGAAGGATCGCCCGCCCCGTTGGGCAGGGCATAGGGCACCGGGCCAATGGCAAACAGTAACACCTTGCGGTCAAGCCGCTGCGCCGTCAGTTTGGCCAGCTCCAGTACGATCTTGGATCCTTCCCTTTCGCGCTGGGCACTGGCAAACTGCACCACACTGCCCTGGCGCCGTTCCAGAAGCAGTGAGATGCGCCGGTGCAGCGCAAATATTTTGTCCTGCAAGGATTCAGGCAGACCGGAAAGCTCGCCCCGAATGACGAGCGCCCGGGAGGTGTCCTCCTCCTGGTGGTCATCCTCGGTCAGTGCCGGTTCATCTTGGTCAATTGTCATGTTTGTTTTCCAGAGACCTTTTTAATGCCTTTCCGGCTTTGACGCCGGGCAGCGGAACCCGTTAGAAACTGCTTCTGAATTCCTTGTCCGTGATTATTGCCAGCACGGGAACGCCGAGTTTCGCCTCGATGTCCTCTTTGTTGTGCAGGGTGTCATCCATGTATTCCCGCACAAAGGCCAGGAACACACCGCCGAAAAGCCCCAAGAAGAGGCCCAGGGCGAGAATGCGCGCTTTTTGCGGCTTGACCGGAAGCGTGGAGACCGTGGCAGGCTGCACCACGCTCACGTTGGACACCTTGTCCATGTCCATCGCGGCCGAAATGCGCGCCCGCTGCAGACCCTCGCGATAATCGCGGTATTCCTGGTTGGCCACCTCCACATCGCGGTCAAGGCGCGTCATCTCTGCCTCCAGGGCCGTGAGCGCCGAAAGTTTCTCCTTCACCGTGTCTATCTCGGCAGAAATGCTGGTTTCACGGGCCTTCTGCGAGTCTCTCATGGCCCGTTCGGTGTCCAGTTGAAGCGTGAGTTGCTGGTGGTTCGGATCCAATCCCTTGGTGACCGTCGTCAGCGACCCGTCCTCCTTTTTAAGCAGCGTTTCTGCCTGCTTGATTTGCGCGTGAAGTTCCGCCAGCGGACGGTACGTGTCGGGATAGCGCGCCGCCATGTCCGTCTCTTTGAGCCGCATTTCCGTGAGATCGGACTTGAGCTTCTCCGCGGTGGCATTGGCGATGCCGCTCGTCTCGCTGGTGACCAGCGTCGGGGATTTGCCGCGCAGGGTCTTCTCCAGCGAGGCCACCGTCGCGTCGGAGGCCCGCACCGCCGCCGCCGCATTGCTCCGCTCGCCTTCCATCGTGGTGATCTGCGTCAGCAGCGCGTCTTTCTGTTTTTCAATGGATGAAATGCCATGGCCCATGCGGAACTCATCCCGCTCCTTTTCGCGCTGGGCCAGTTTGTCCTCAAACTTCGAGGTTTGATCCTCAAAGAACTGCGGCGATGCCTGGGACTGATGCACCTTGATGTGCCGTTCAAGATAGGCCTCGACAAGTGTCTCCAGCGTCTTGCGCGCAACCGTGGGTTCATGGGCCTCAAAGGCGACGCTGATGATGTTGGTCTTCTTCTCCACCTCCACCGCCATGTTGTCAAGCAACGCGTCGATCGCCTGATCCCGCACCGGAACCGGCGGCTGCGGGTTCACTGCGGTCATGATCATTTTGGGCAGGATCTTGAGCGTCTGTATCGTCTGGTGCACCCGCTCTTTTGTCGTCAGGTCGTGGGGCTTTTCCAGCAACTCCGCCTCGCCCACCGCATCCACCACCTTTTCCGCCAGAAGACGGCTGGTGAGAATCGAAAGCTCCGAGTTCAGCTCGTTCTCGCGGTTTTGCGCCACGCCGCCAATCATTGGGCCGGCCGCAACCGACGGGTCCACCTGAAGGTTCTCACGGCCTATCCGTATCAGCAGTTTGGCCTGCGATTCATACACCGCGGGTGCGGTGAACGCGTACATCGCGGCGGCGGCGGACACACTGGCGAAAATAAGGGCGATGGTCCACTTGCGGCGGAAAAGCACCTGCACCACATCACGCGCGGAACTCTGCACTATCTCCGTCGCAAAGGCCAGCGCCTTGGTGCGCAGCGTGCTTCCGGGCCGTGAATCAATGTTCATTCATTTCAACTCCTGGATACTGTCGTCAACAGTCGGCATGGCGGCACCTGCCCGGACTATTTCGCCAATGTCGTCGGAATGTTCACCGTGGTGGAGGCTTTAGACTTGACGCTGCTCGTGACGGCAGACTGGTAGAAGCCCCAGTTGAACCCGACATGCTTGGGAACAATGCCGTCGATGTACTGGGCGACAAACTCGTTCAGATGGACAATCGTCGTGCGCGGCACAAACACGATGTCATACGGCTGCAGGTAGAAGGGCTCGGACTCGGCATTCTTCAGTTCCGCCCCCAGATTCAGCGTGCGGGCTATCTGCTTTCCATTCTCCTGGCGGACCACCACGACACTGGATTTCTTGGCGCTGGACTCGATGAAACCGCCCGCCTGCATGATGGCGCCCGTTGCGGTCAACCTGCCCTGAAGCAGAATAAGACCGGGTGTGCCCACCTCGCCGCCCACATACACGCGGTTGTTGGCCAAACCGGAAACCACCACGTTGATCTCGGGATCGTTCAGTTTGGACGCGTACATTTTTACAAGCTCCTTGCGGAGTCCTTCAGGCGTCTGGTTCTGCGCCTCAACCTCGCCGACCATCAGCAGCGAAATCTTTCCGTCAGGCCTAATCATCTGCTCGTCGTCCAGTTCGGGCCAATAGAGAAACTTGACGCGGATGGTGTCATAGGGCTGCAGAACCACCTGTGACCCCGATACCGGTGCCGATGCTGCCGCGCCCGCGGTATCCGTTGCCGTTGCCGGTGCCGGTGCCGGTGCCGGTGCTGCCGCGCCTGCCGCATCCGTTGCCGCTGCGGGAGCGGGAGCGGGAGCGACTACGGCCGACGGAAAGGGTATGTCGGACAATTTGGGTGCCGTCGCGCATCCGGAAAGCCCCGTCACCAGCAACGCACAGCAGGCAGCCAGGCAACCCAGCGCAACAAAGCCTGCTTTTGAAACTTTTCTGACTTCATTTGACTTCGCAAGCACTGAGTCAAGCATGGAAATCACCTCTTCGCGGTCACGCCGCAAACTTTGCTAATTTCTGTGGAGAAAATCAGGTTCAGGGCACACAGCAGGGTGGGCCACCCTTGTTTCATGAGAATGGACTACATCGCGAGGGAACACCAAAACGACATTTCCCCCCTTCGGAATGGCATGCCATCCCGCAGGCATCAGCGCCGTTAAGACGCGCAAAATGGCCCCGTCATTCAGACGCACCACCTTATGGCCCCACGCTTGTCGATAAGTTCTGTGCAGGCGTTCCCCAAACGAAAGGGCATCTCCCGCACGACATAGAATTATACATGCGCACCTCTCAAAAAGCAAAGACACACGGCCCAAAACCATGGAATATTGCTTCACTCCGACTATTATATAAATGCTGCCAACCCGGTTAAGTTGCTCTGCCCCTCGCATTATTGCGAAGGATACTCAAATAACTGAACCGATATTAAGTGAATCTCTTCCGTTGAATCAAAAAGTGAATGCCTGAAAAAAATGACGACCCCACCATCCGACTCCGTGTCTCAAGGCACGTTTCGTGGTATACTGCCTCATTCTTGGCGCGGCATTTCGCCGAGCCCATCCGAAGGGATGTACCCGGGAATACTCACTTCCATGACTGGATCCGAAACCGAGTGTCCGCAACTGCGTGTGGCCCTGTTTGGAGCCGAGGCGGAGGCGCTCATTCCGCACCTCGCCCGCTATGCCAATCTAGAACTGGTGGAGAAAGCCCCCGACGTGGTGGTGTCCTTCGGCGGGGATGGAACCCTGCTGGCGGCGGAACTGCGCTGGCCCGGCTGTCCAAAAGTGCCCATCCTCAACAGCCGTCTGGGGCATCGCTGCATCCCCCACCCCGCCGCCGACGTCATTGAGGCGCTGGCCTTGAGGCGTCTGGTGCGCAATGAGTACATCAAGCTGGAATGCCTGGTCAACCACCCCGAGCCGGGCAGTGAGGGCCCCGATTTCACCCTTTCCTGCCTGAATGAGTTCAATGTGGACATGGGCCGCATTAACAGTGCCGTGCGTTTCCGGCTCTGGCTCGACGAGGAACCCTTTGACAACGGCACCGAAATCATCGGGGACGGTTTCATCGCCTGCACCCCTTTCGGAAGCACCGCCTATTTCAATTCAATCACCCGCGGTCTTTTCCGGCAGGGCATCGGCATCGCGTTCAAATCGGTTTCGCGCCACACCAATCACATTGTGGTGGCCGAGGACGTCACGGCACGCTTTGAAATTACCCGGGGTCCCGCATTGCTGGCCGTTGACAGTTCGCCCGATTTCGTGTCCCTGGTGGAAAATGACGAACTTGTGGTGCGGCGCCACCCCCAAAACACGGTCATATTGACCTGTGCCCCGGTCGTGCATCTGCACGAGCCCTTTTGAGCCACGCAACCCCGACCGACCACATCGCGCGGAAGAGAGAATTATGGAAAAACAGACGGTTCCCTATGAAAAGATAGTGTTCGTATGCACCAACGAGCGGGCCTCCGACGGTCCCCCCTGCTGCGCAGGACGCGGCGCGGTCAATATCCACGCCAGTCTCAAGGCGCGGGTGAAGGCCCTCGGACTGGGCAAAGTGCTTCGCGTGAGCAAATCGGGCTGTCAGAACCGATGCACCCTTGGCCCGAACATCATGGTCTTCCCTGACAATGTCTGGTATTCGGGGGTGACGGAAGAAGACTTGGACACCATAGTGGGCGAAATCACCAAGGATGTGGTCACTGAATAGAGGCCTGACAGGATAATCGCATTAATATCAGTCGTCCAGAGATGAAGAGGGTAGAGTCAGGGGAACGCATGCCCCGCAAGGCCACCGCCTGCCCTGTTAGCCCGCTTCAGCGGGCTCCTCTTTGCCCTCAGCTTTAGCTGGGGGGTTAACGAGCAAAACAGTCTCTTTTCAGCGCGCTTTAGCGTGCTTTCCTCGCGTCTTCCCTACTCCACCCCGCGCCTCGACAACTCGGGCAGCGACTCTCCGCCGCGCAG
Organism: Candidatus Hydrogenedentota bacterium; assembly: GCA_903893795.1. Classification (GTDB taxonomy): domain Bacteria; phylum Hydrogenedentota; class Hydrogenedentia; order Hydrogenedentales; family CAITNO01; genus CAITNO01. The sequence goes on from CAITNO010000115.1 coordinate 26,307, forward strand.
CGGCGTCAGGCGGAACTTGTATTCATAGGGCTTGCAGAAAAGCGTGTACTCATCGTGCGGTCGGGCACCCCAACTGTCATCACCGCCAACACCCGTCTGTAGATAATCCACATTGAAGGTAACGAAATCGCGCCGCGGCAGTTCACAGTCGTGCGTCGATTTCTCCAGGTCTTCCATGGCGTAGGGCCATGCGCTCGCATAGACCAGCGGCATGCCCACCGCCATCAGGCCCCGGCCCTTGTCGTCGGTCATGGCCACCCAGCGGATATCCGTGCGGTTTCCGTTTTCCGACGGCTGAATGTAAGGATGAATCAACTCCTCCACGCCGGCCGAATAGACGCCCACAGCCGCGCCGGTCTTGCGGTCCCAGTAGTTCTCCTGCGGACCGCGCCCATACCAGGTCATGCGGTTCAGGTCTTTCGCAAGCGCCGCCTGCATGCCGAAACGCTGCATCTCGGGCGCCTTCGTCTTGGGCTCAATGGCCATGTCCACCATCACGTCGCCGTTCCCATACACCGTGTACACATGGCTCAACTTGGACTCGGCCGGCGCGATCCTGGACTCCACCTCAATGACGACCCTGCCATCCTTCGCCTTGGCCTTGACCTTGATGTCCTTGCGGTTCCTGCCCGCGTCGCGCCAGACGGCAAGCCGCTTGGGCGCGCCGTCGCCCTCGTCATTGGCGGTGGGCGCGCGCCAGAAGTTCGGCGTAAACGGCCCGGCCAGCAGTTCCCGGCCGTCCACCACATAGGACTCGATTAGGCCCGATTCTTTGCCGACAGCCACGCTGAACCCGTCACCCACAGCTTCAAAGCGGTCCCCGGATTTCTTCAACTCCAGCTTGGGCAGGCTCTTCGCGGCAACAACCGCCGACGCGTCGGCTTTCCACGGCAGTTCCATCTGGTCCCAGGCAACCACAAATCCCGCATCAGCCCACAGTGTGCTCTGCGCAAGCGCAAAGGAGACCGTAAGCCAGTACTCGCCGCCGGGCGTGGGTGCGGACGCTTTGTGGAAGGGGATCTTCACTTCTTTGGTCGCCTTGGGCGCGATGTCGAGCACGCCTAGATCACCCTCCTCGACAACCTTGCCGTCGCATTCCACCTTCCAGAGGGCCTTCAACGTTGAGGTGTTGACAAAGTCGTGCTTGTTGAGGATGCTGACCGTTCCCTCGTTAAGGTCGACCGCTTTCACTTTGACGTACTGGTAGACCTTCTTAACCTCGGCGGTGGCGGGCGAAGGTGTGCGGTCGGCGCGCATCAGCCCGTTGCAGCAGAAATCCCAGTCCGTGGGGCGGTCGCCATAATCGCCGCCGTAGGCCAGGAACCAATCGTCCTTGTAATTGGGCGCGCGCAGCACCTGGGGGGAGCGCGGCGGCAGCCCGCCCCGACGCTGGTTTTCTTCCTTGTAATCGGCCGCGGGCACAACCCTGGGACCGCGCGGGTCGCTGAACTTCTTCACCAGCCCCTGGTCCACCCAGTCCCAAATGCAGCCGCCCATGAAGATGGGATTGCCCTCGATGACGTCCCAGTAATCCTGCAAATTGCCCGTGCTGTTGCCCATCGAATGATCGTATTCGCACAGGAAGAAAGGCTTCTTCTCGCCCGACTCGGCATACTTGCGCATCGCCGGGATGCGGTAGTACATCTCGCTGTGAATGTCGGCCACCTGGTTGTAACGCTCGTAGTGGATCGGGCGGCTCAGGTCGATTTCGCGAATGGCGGCCGCCGTGGCCTCGAAATTGCATCCCGGCCCGGCCTCGTTGCCCAGCGACCACAGCGTGACGCAGGGGTGGTTCTTGTCGCGCTGCACCATGCGCACCGTGCGCTCCACGTGGGTGCCCTTCCACGCCGGGTTGTTGCCCAGCGACTTGTTCATCTCGTAGCCCATGCCGTGCGACTCGATATTCGCCTCGTCCATCACATACAGGCCGTACTGGTCGCACAGGTCGTACCACTCCTCGCGGTTGGGATAGTGGCAGGTGCGCACGATGTTCATGTTGTACTGCTTCATCAGCCTGATGTCTTGGACCATCCCCTCCACGGTGATCGCGCGGCCGTGGTGCATGTCATGCTCGTGCCGGTTGACGCCTTTCACCTTCACCGCCGCGCCGTTGATCATGAACACGCCGTCGCGGATCTCGATCTTGCGGAAACCGTGGTTGCAGCCGTCCGCCTCGAGTATCTTGCCCTTGGCATCCTTGAGCACAACCACCATGCGGTACAGGTTGGGCGTCTCCGCCGTCCATTTCAGCGGATTGGCCACCGGCTCGGTCGCCGTGACCACCGTTTCTGCACCGGCCGCCGTGGCGCCCACAGGCATCTTGAGCGTCTGCCCCACGGGCTTGCCCGACGCATCATACAGCGTGGCCTCAACCGAGCATCCCGTGGCCGCTGCCGCACCCAGATTGCGCACATGGGCCGACACGGTCAGCGCGGCATCCTTGTACGCGCCGTCCAGATCGCTCTGCGCCCAGAAATCACGAAGCTGCACGGGCGCGGTCGAGTAGATATAGACCGGACGGAAAATGCCGCTGTAGCGCCACATGTCCTGGTCCTCAAGATAGCTCCCGTCGGACCAGCGGTACACCTCCACCGCCAGCGTGTTCTCGCCCGCCTTGAGATACTTGGTGATGTTAAACTCGGCGGGCAGCTTGCTGTCCTCGCTGTAGCCTACTTCCTGCCCGTTCACCCAAACATAATAGGCGCTGTAGACGCCGCCAAACTGAATAAAGACCGGACGTCCGGCCCATGCCTCCGGCACCGTAAAAGTGCGGCGGTAGGACCCTACCGGGTTGTTGTCATGGGGGATATGCGGAGGGTCGGCCGGATAAGGATACTTGACGTTCGTGTAGATGGGAATGCCGTAGCCTTCCAGTTCCCAGCAGGACGGCACGGGGATTTCTTTCCAGCCGCTGATATCGAACTTGGGGTCCTGGAAACCGACAGGCCGTTCCTCCGGCTTGCCCACCCAGTTGAACTTCCAGTTGCCATCCAGCGACTGGAACCAGGGCGACGCCTCACGCGGCTGCGTGCGCGCCGCTTCGGCGTCGGGGAAAGGCATGCGCGTGCAGCCGATGGGTTCCCGATTCTTGCTGTTCACATCCGGATTCTCCCAATCCGGCGTGTCGGCCGCCGCCGCGGTGCGCGGCAGGAGCATTACGCCACCCAGGGCCGGCAGCAAAGCAATGGAAACCGCAACCGTCATCACAAATCTTTCCTTTTTCATACCAGTATCCTCAAATCCGGCCTACCGTCAGATGACATACAGCGCCTCCTGGGTGCGCCAATCTCCCGATTGGCCTCTTCTCTGCGGTTGCCTGTATTTCATTGTCAATTCTCAATTGTCAATTTCTTCCCTGTTTCAAATATCAAATTTCAGATATCAAATCCCCTCTTCCGCCTCCTACCGCCAGATGATGTACAGGGCCACCGTAAGCGCAACCACCAGCGCGCCCAGCCAATAGACCTTCGGGTCGGGCGTGATGTCCACTTCCGATCTGGGCATCGTCACGGGCTGCGCCATGGGCTTGCGCTTGGCCACCACTGCCATGCCTATGAACAGGATGACGAAAACGATAAACATGTGATGGAGGAAAGACGTCTTTCCACAGAATTCCCAGACGTGGGTAAGGAAGCCCTCCGGCGGCTTCACCACATCTTTGCTGCCGGGAACCAGGTATTTGGCCTTGATGATCCAGCCGGGCACACGAATGCAGCCGTAGAGGATGGGACCGAGGATAAGCGCGCCCTTGCCGGCGGCGACGGGGGCGTATTTGAAGGCCACGCCGCCCAGGAAGGCGGCCACGATGCCGGGGGAGATGAAGCCCCAGATTTCCTGGATGTAGGGGAAGACGCCCGGGAAGAAGTTGATGACCGGCGCCCAGAGGCAGGCGATGATCACCAGCACGACGGTGGCGATGCGCCCCACCTTCGCCTCGCCGCGCGAGGTGAGATTCGGGTTGACAAACTTGGAATAGAAGTCAATCGTGAAGATGGTCGCGGCGGAGTTGAGCCCGGCCGTGGCCGCGCCCATGATGGATCCGGCCAGCGCGGCGAACATGAGGCCCTTGAACCCCGCGGGCAGGATGGTCTTCATCAGGTGCGGATAGGCGGCCTCGGGGCGCTCCAGCACATTGCCGTACATCTGAAAGGCCATGATGCCCGGCATGACGATAAGGAAGGGGATGGTCAGCTTCATGACCGCGGCCAGCAGAATGCCCTTCTGCCCTTCGGCGAGGTTCTTCGCGGCCAGCGTGCGCTGCGTGATGAACTGGTTCAGGCCCCAGTAGAAGATGTTCGGAATCCACAGCCCGCCGACGAACACCGCCAGCCAGGGCACGTCGGGATCATTCCAGGGACGGATCATGTGCAGTTTGCCGGCGCTGACCGTGGTGAAATTGTGCCAGCCCTCGATGAGGCTGCCGTGCCCGATCACGCGCAGGCAGAAGAAACCGGTCGTGCCCGCGCCGATGAGCAGCGCCGTGCCCAGGATCAGGTCGGCCCAGACCACCGCGCCCAGGCCGCCGTAGGCCGTGTAGGCGCCGCCCACGATGCCAAGAAACCAGATGCAGCCGTTCATCGCCACGCTGCGCGCCGTCGCTTCATCCATGCCGTAGTGCGACATGAGCATCTGGGGCAGTTCGAGAATGTTGCACAGCGCAATCGCGCCGCTGAACAGCACCGTCGCCAGCAGCACAATCACATAGGCCACCATGCAGTAGCCGGCCATAATCGAGCGTGTCGCCGAGTCATAGCGGTATTCCAGAAACTGCGGCATCGTATAGATGCCCGCCGAGAGAAAGCGCGGCAGGAAAAGCCACGCCACCAGCACCAGCGTGATCGCCGACATCCACTCATAGCTGCCGATGGCCAGTCCCGGCCCGCCCTCGCGAAACGCAGTGCCCGCCATCCCCACGAAATGCTCCGAGTTGATGTTCGACGCGATCAGCGAGAAGCCGATCAGCGGCCAAACGAGACTGCGTCCCGCCAGGAAATAGCCCTCCTCGCTTCCGCCGCCCCGCCTGCTGCCCCAAATCGCGATGGCGATCACCGAACCGATGAAAGCAAAGAAGACCACCCAGTCAATAGCTTGCATGAGCCCAAACCTCCTGTCCGTCCTAATAAGTGCCCTGATTGACCACGTGTCTGACCGCCATACGGGCAAACCGGTTACACATAATACCTGCGCGGACACCAAATTTCCACGGAATTGAAACGGGATGCGGGGAACATGCCGGAAATGCGGTAGGAATGCGCCCCCCCTACCTGGCCGCCAAAGCATCCAGAGCGTCCGCGCAAAAGAAATGCAGGCCCCGCAGTCGGTCACATTCCCGCCGCACCGCCGAAGGGTCCGTACCATCGCACAGCGCGTCGGCCAGCGGACCAAGCAGTCCTCGGAGGCCACTGTCCAGCGCCAATGCCCGGTCGAATTCCTGCTTGGCCTCTTCACGTGGATGGGACCGGCACATCGCCAAGCCCAAGGCGTAGTGGGCAAGGGCAAAACGGGGATAGTCGGACACAGCCCGGCGGGCCAAGCCCTCCGCGACAGCCACATCACCCTCGGCCAGCGCATCCAGCGCATTTACGACAAGGAAGAACTTGCAGTAGGCCGGCCACACCGCCAAACGCCGCCGAAGCCCATCAATCGCCGCCTGCTTTTCCGCCGCCGTCTGCGCCGGAATCCCCAGTTCGTCGCGCAACGATTCAAAATCGATGGGCTGCATGGGGGGAACAGGTGCAGAACCCGCCACCGGCGCAATGCCCGGCTTGCACGCCACCTCAAGGCAGACAAGGTCGAAGTGCCCCGGAAACAGGCGATATTTACCAGTCAGATTGCGGGCACCAAGCGCCTCGTCCGTGGTCTTCCTGAGGTCAAAGCCCGGAAAACAGCCCCAGTCAAAAAAAGAATGTTCAAACACCAGCCAGGCATGGCGCGCTGCGTGGTCCGGGTCACGGAAGAAACGGTCCATTTGCTCGAAAGCGCCCTGCAGCGAAGAAACACGCTTCGCGGAGAAGGGCGTGTTCTGGAAGTAAAACGCAAGCAATTCGTCGGGCCACGCAAAATTCAGTTCCAGCACCAGATCTTCGGGCGCTCCCCGGGCCATGATTTCTTTCGATGCCCCCCGCCAGTCTTCCCGCGTGGTGCCCGGCAAAAACAACGCCAACTGCACGCTGTAAAGCAGTGCCACGAGACCCACGGCGAGAGCGCGAATCACCTTCCAGGGCAGGCGCGCAATCACCGCGCCGAGAATGATGTACAGCCCCACCGAATTGTAGTAGGCGTAATTCGCCGCCTGGTAGGGTTTGCCGGTCCACCAACTGGCAACACCCAGTATGGCAACAGGCACCACGACCAGCGCAAACAGCACCGCTCCGTTTTCCGTCGCGACACGGTCCCCGTCATGCCCGCCCCGCCACCAGCGAACCGCGCTTCGAACCAGCAGGATGGCTTGCCAAACCAGCGCCAGCACCATAAGCCCGATCAGCAAAGCATCGGCCAAGCCCCTCCACGGCAGCACGGCCCCGGCCAGCCCCTGAACAGGATGGCCTGTTTTCCAAGCGGGCACCAGTTGGTCCTGGAAACTCACCGCCTCATCCAGAAACATGTCCTTGACGACATGCCAACCCGAAACGAACAAGTCCTTGAATTCATCGGTATAGGTGGCGGGCATCCGCAAAATGGATACCGCCCAAGGCACCAGAAAAAGGACATGCGCCGTCCCCCACAGTGCAATGGCCCTGAATCGCCGCCGCAGATAGAAGCAGGCAAGAATTCCCTCGACGGGAAGCAGGAAGACCGTGAACAACTGCGTTTCCAGGAGCAGCACGTTCGCGACCAGACTGATCCACCACCACTTCCATCCGGGTTCGCGAAGGGCCCGCACCAGCGCATACAGCGACAGCAGGACCAGCGGCGCCACCAGCGGGGAAGGGCGAATCTCCTGCGCATACCAGATGTGCTGCGGCGAAAGCGCCAAACACAGCGCCGCAATCAGCCCCGCACCCGAATTCGCCAGTCGCCATCCCAGCAGATAGACGAGTGGAATCGAAGTCAGCCCAATGGCGATCGACAGGACGCGAAACAGCGGCACGGAAACGCCGAAGAAATGGGCAAAGTAATACAGAATGCAGTAGTAAAGGGGGGCCTGGGCCTGTTCGGGCAGATACAGGCGCATCTGCGTCAGATAGGTATGCAGGTCCGGCGCGTTCAGATAAAGAATATTCGGGTATTCATCCAGCCAGATGGACTGTTCCCGAAGCCGGTACAGACGCACAGCCGCCCCCAGCAGCACCAAGAAAGCAACCAAGACCCACGGCAACAGGGACGAAGTTTGTGTCGAAGCATCTGAAAGGCCGCCGCCGCTTGCACAGCCGCAAAGCCGGGCCTCCCCCTGTCCATTCTCCTTATTCTTCATGCTTCACCAAACAGGGTACGCCCATTTTGGAGTGCGGCGGCAACGACGCCGCTTTGGCTGGACTCCCAAGTGATGCCCGCCAAAGCGGTGCCGTCGTTGGCGTCAACGCGCCGCAGAGAATCCGCTCGGGAATGTAGGACAGCCGCCCTCGGCTGTCGATATGCAACGAATGTCCTAGAATGACAGACGAGGGTGCCTGTCCCACATTTCCCTGACAGCCTCACACTTCCTGCAATGGAAATTCGCAGCAGAACGGACCGAAGACACAGGGCAGGCGGGACGCCTGCGATACGTACCGCAGGCGTCCCGCCTGCCTTGTGCTTAGCTTCCCGCATGCCCAGCAATATAACCCATCCCAAGCGCCTGAAGGCGCGCTTCGTCATTTTCTGGATTCTAACTTCTGAATCCAGTTTCTTCGCCTGCGGCCAAAAGCCGCAATACTCGGGCCAGTCTAGCACGCCCCCCGCTTTGGCGGCAAAGGACCTCTTCTCCAGAAGCACTCACACGAAACTGGATTCCATCTTGTATCTACCGCCTGACACCGCCGGGGGACTGCCCACATTTTCAGCCACAAACCCAACCCTGCCAACCAATACCCAACCCCGAAAATGGTGGCTGTACTCGTGCCACACCCGCCCCCCCGCCCTGTTTTGAAAGTGATTCAAACCCGTGATAGTATGCGTCTCGTAAGATATTGACGAATAGCGAGTTACAGTGCAAGGAAGTATGCATGACACATGAGAACTCCGCGGAGGCCCCCACCGCGTCCGCAACAGAACCCCTGCTTTCACTGTGGCGCTCGACACGCCACATTCTTCTCCATGAATGGTTTCTGCTCGGCCTGATCCTGGTGCTGGGAGTGGGACTGCGGGTCTGGTTCGCGTCGGAATTTGTCCACGCGCCCGACTTTGCCGCGCCCCAGCAGGATGCCGACATCCAGGACTATCACGCCCGGGCCATAGTTACGGGCGACTGGGCCGTCCGTCCCGGCGAAAACGACCCCGAAATCCGCACCACGCCCTACTTCCGCCCGCCCGGATACGCCTTCTGTCTTGCGGTCGTCTACTTCTTCACCGACGGCAGCTACCTCGCCCCCCGGCTGCTGAACAGCTTCCTCGGATTGGTCGGCGTCGTGCTGCTCTTCCTCCTTGCAAGGAACCTGCTCGGCAGCGGCCCGGCCCTGATGGCCGCCCTGCTCATGTCCTGCTACTGGGGCTTCATCTACTGGGAGGGCCAGTTGAACGACCCGGCCCTGCTGGTCTTTCTCGTCCTGTGCCTGATGCACGCGCTCCGCCTGTGGCAGCGCAAAATAACCCTCCCGCGCGCCTTCCTGGCGGGACTCCTCCTCGGCGCCTGCGCCCTGCTCCAGCCAACCCTCCTCCTCTTCGGACCCTTCGCGGCCCTATGGATGCTTTGGGTGGCCCGCAGAAACAAAGCGCTCCCGCGCATCATCCCGGCCTGGGTCGGGCTGGCCCTCGCCTGCGCCCTGGTCATTGCCCCCGTGACGCTGCGCAACTACACCGTCTCCGGCGAATTCGTGCCCCTGTCCACCTCCCTTGGCCAGGACTTCCTCATTGGAAGCGGCGAGGATTCCGACGGCATCACCCCCTGGACCCCCTACTTGCAGCAATTGGAGGGCACGGGCCGATGGACCGTCTGGGTCCAGAACAACGTGGTGAAGGGGCTCGCCAAAGAACTCGGCAAACCGGATTTGGGCAGCGCCGAAGCCTGTTCCCATTTCTTCCACAGAACACTCGCTTTCATCGAGGCAAACCCGACACGCACACTCCACCTGGCGCTGAAGAAGGCGGCGCTGTTCCTCTCGCCCCTGGAGATTTCCTGCAACAAAGTCGTGCAGGAGGAAAAGAGCCTCTACGCCCCGCTCAAATACCTGCCGGGCTTTCCCCTGGTCTTGGCGCTCTTCCTCGCCGGCGCCTGCCTGCTGGTCTTCGACCTCGCCCGCCGAACCCTGCGCGGTCTCCCCGACGGAAGCCTCGAAATAGCCGTGCTCGCCGCCGCTTTCACAATTGTCTATTTCGCGGGCATCCTGCCCTTCCTGGTCAACGGCCGCGTCCGCGTGCCCGTCATTCCGTTCCTGCTCGTGGTCGCCGCCTACCCTGCCCACCTCCTCCTGCGCGCCCTGCTCCACCGCGCCTATCTGAAGACCGCCGTCGGCGCCGCCGCCGTGGTGCTGCTCTATGTCGCCTGCTCCATTCAGTTCTCCCCCTATGTGCCTGACCTCGCCCGCTGGCGCTTTCAGCGGGCCGATTCCCTCCTCCGCACCAACCAGATTCAGGAGGCCGTTAAGGAATCACAGTACCTCATCGACTTGGGCACGGGGCTGCCCTTCATGCACCAGCAGCTCGGCGAGGCCCTCGCGCAAAAAGGTGCCTTCGACGCGGCCGTGGCCGTTTACAATGCGGGACTCAAACTGTCCCCCGATTTTCAGGATCTGCACTACCTGCTGGCCGCCTCCCTCGCAAAACTCCGCCGGAATGAGGAGAGCATGCGAGAGTACCATGAGGCGCTGGCGCGCGACCCCAACGACGCGCGCGCGCACCGCGGCCTCGGCATCCTGCTTGCAGAGGCCGGACGCACCGACGAGGCCGTCGCCCAGTATGACGAGGCGCTCCGGGTGCGGCCCCATTTCCCCGACGTGCTCGAAAGACTGGGTCGCCTCCTGCGTGCCCAGGGCAAAGGGCAGGACATGCTTGCCCGCCATGAAGCCATCGTCACGGCACACCCCAACGATGCCGAAGGCTGGCACCTCTTCGGTCTCGAATTGCAGACCCAGGGCAAACTCCCCGAGGCGCTGGAGCGCTTTAACAAGGCCGCCGAGCTGGACCCCCGCAATGCGCCCGCGCGCAACGCCGCCGCCGGCATTCTCGCCGGCCAGGGCAAAACCGCCGAAGCCCTTGCCAAGTACGAAGAGTCCCTGCGCCTGGACCCGAAGGACAAGGAAGCCCATGCGGACCTGGCCGCGCTGCTGGCCGGGCAGGGCCGGGAAAACGAGGCGCTCGGCCACTTCCGCGAGTCGCTCCGCATCGACCCCGGCTACGGCCACGCACTGGAGCAAATGGCCGCGCTGCTGGAAAAGCAGGGCCATGGCGACGAGGCCGTCAAGCAGTATCAGGCCGCCCTCGCGCTGGACCCCAACAACCAGGATGTCCATTTCCTGCTCGGTGCCATGCTGGCCAGGCTCGGCCGTGAAGACCTGGCATTGCCCCAGTTGAACGAGGCCCTGCGCCTCAACCCCGACGACGCCCGCGCCCACAACGCGCTGGGCGATCTTCTCGTCGCCGGAAAGCATCCCGACGAGGCGCTAGCCCACTACGCCGAAGCCTACCGCGTGGATTCCAATTTCGCCTATGTCCTCCGCAAAATGGGCATCATCAAGGACCGGCAGAACAAGTACGAGGAAGGCATGGCCTTCTACCGGCAGGCCATCGCCGTCAACCACGACTTCCAGGATGTCCACTATCTACTGGGAAGCGACCTCGTGAAACTGGGCAGCAAGAACCTGGCCTTCACCGAGTTTGAAGAGGCCCTGCGCCTCAACCCCGACGATGCCCGCGCCCACAACGAACTGGGCGACCTGCTCACCGAGCGCGGCAGCGCCGACGAGGCGCTGAAGCACTACCAGGAAGCCCTCCGGGTGGATCCCAACTTCGTGTTTGTCCTGATTAAAGTGGGCAGGATTATGGACGCCCAGGACAAACGCGCCGAGGCGGTCGGCTTCTATCTGCGGGCCCTCGCCCTCGACAAGGACAACCAGGACGTGCACTACCTGGCCGCGTCCGACCTCGTCCGCCTTGGACGCAACGACGAGGCCTGCACCCATTTTGAGGAGGCCCTGCGCCTCAACCCCCAAGACCCGCGCGCCCACAACGAATACGCCCTGCTCCTGCGCGGCATGAAGAAGACCGACGAGGCGGCAATGCACTTTGCCCTGGCCGTCCAGGCCAAGCCGGACTTTGCCCTCGTGTACAACAACTGGGGCGAAATGCTGCTCGAAAACGGCAAATTCACCGAGGCCGAGGAGAAATTCCGCGAGGCGCTCAAAGTCCGGCCCAACGACGAATACGCCTATATCAACCTCGCAAAATCGGCCGAGCGGCAGGAGCGCTTCGACGAGGCCGCCGACCTCTACCAGAAGGCCATGAAGAACTGCCCCGCCAATTCCATGATCCCCAACGACCTGGGCCTGATGTACTTCGGCCGCGGCAATTATGACGAGGCCGTGAAGTGGTACAACACGGCGCTCCAGGTGGACCCGAAGAACCCGAAAATCTACAACAACCTCGGTTACAACGCCTACGTCCACCACCAGCTCGACGAGGCTGTCGCCTTCTACAAACAGGCCCTCGACCTCATGCCCCGCTACGTGCTCGCCCTCACCAACCTCGGCACCGCCCTCGCGGACCAGGGCAAGACGGACGAGGCCATAGCCGCCTACGCCACCGCCGCCGCCATCCGTCCAAACGCCGACCTGCTCACCAATCTAGGCCGCCAGTACCTTCTAAAAGCCGACCTCCAAAAGGCCCGCGAAACCTTCGAAAAGGCCCTCCAAATGAACCCCGACAGCCTCCCCGCCCAAGAAGGCCTGAAAGCCGCCCAGCAGTAGATAGTGTGTTGCGATTTCAAGTCTTGAGCCCTCCTTCTTGCGCCTCATGCGGCGAGTTTTCCACAGGGTTTTCCACCGGCACGGAAATTCTTGTCGTATGGTTTTCCAGCGATGAGTAGTGCCCGCATGAAGACCAGTAATTTGCGCATCACCATTCCCAGTGCGGCCTTTCCCGCTTTGCCCGAGGCGACCATTCGCATATAATCGTCCTTGAGTGGCCCGGCCATTCGCGACGCGGAAAGGGCCGCCATATATAGAGCCTGACGGCTGCGCGTATTGCCGCATTTGGACATTCGGGTCTGTTTGTGAACGCTTTTTCCCGAATCGTATTCACTCGGGCACAGCCCCGCGAACGCGGTCAATTGGCGCGCGCGCTCGAAGCGGCGCAGGTCGCCCAGTTCGGCCAGCACGGTGCACGCCGTCACAAATCCTACGCCGGGAATGCTCGTCATCAAATCGTAGTCGCGCTTGAGGTTCGCGGATTTTCCGACGTGTTCCCGCATCGCCTTCTCGATTGTTTTGATGTCACGTTCGTATTGAGCTGACCGGCGTTTGGCCATCTGGCGTATCGTCTTGTCGCTTTCCAGGACATCCTCGCGATTGCCCGCGGCGACTTGTTCCGCGATCAAAAAATCGCGGTAGCGGCTGAGCTTGCGCAGCGTTTCCAATTCGGACGTCAACGGTTGATGGGCGGCGGGCCGGCGATCCAGGCCGTATATGCCCAATGCGCGGGCGTCGATTTTGTCGGTTTTCCCGCGCAAACCCATGCTAACGAAGAAGCTGTGAACGCGTTGGGCGTTGACGATGGCGGGGTGCAATGCGGGACGCTGTTCGATCAGCCAGGCGGTCAATTCGAGCGAATACTTGCCGGTGGCTTCCATGACAACGCGCAAGCCGTCCCCCGGCGCGGCACCCCTGGCCGCAAGTTTCGCGTCGAGCCATTGCAGGCTCTGCGCAACGCCTTCGGGCGAACGCGCGAATTGGGCGCAGGGAATGTCGCGCAATGGCGTTTCCGGATAATGCTGTCCATGAAATACGATTGAAATGTCGAAGGTTTCCCCGGACACGTCAATTCCCGCCCAGTGAGTGAAGGTTTCGTTCATGGTATACTGCTCCTCTAAAGTTGAGTTTGTGGCCACCGCGCCAGCCTTGCAAATGCGGGCTTCGTGCCCATGATAGTGTCCGGCGTCATACGGTGGACCACGTGGACGGGGGGCGGGGAGAATCTACGGCGCGGGCTTGTCTTGTCCCAAGGGTGCCCCGACCTCCGCCCCCCGTCCTATCTTCTCACACGGCCGTGCGAGAAGAGTATCGTTGAACCCGCGGCAAGCGAGTTATCCACATATCCAACGCCGTCCACAAAAGAAAAAGAAGCAAAAAGAAAAGCTGGAAGACGGCGACTTTTCTCGCTACGCTGAAGACGGGAAGAATAAGTCCGAAGAACAACATACAAGCTGCAATTGAGCTTTCTACACCATCCTCTAGAGCATTTTTATGTTGAAATGCGGTAAGCTTGGGCGTATCCTACTTGCATAGGAATAGCAGGTTCGGATGTCAGGGCACGTGCTATTGCGGCATACGAGGCCGGAAACGGCAGCCAGGCCGAGATAGCGAGGTTTTACGGGGTGGACATCTCCACCTTTCAGCGCTGGCTGCAGCGCTACCG
>CAITNO010000116.1 GCA_903893795.1 Candidatus Hydrogenedentota bacterium
GCACCCAGCCCACGGGCTGAACAAAGTGCGTATGGGAGCCCGGTTCATGCCTTGGAAAAGGGACCAAGATACGCCGGTCGGCCAAGTCCGACCGACAATTTGACTTGGCCTTCTCATGGGAGGCGGGACGCCTGCGGTACGTAACACGGCCTCTCACCGGCCCTGCGATTGGTTCCCTGTGAACCCTGCAATACGAGCCAGCCGATTGTGCGGCGCTCTCACCTGAAACCATCCCGGCTTTCTTCGTGGCAAAGCGAGCCAACCTCTTATGCCCAAAGCCCGACACGGGCAGGGAGTTGCCGCGTCGGACTGCGTCCTCCTGCCAATAGCATGTAGGACAGGCGCCCTCGCCTGTCATCCCCGTATTTCGTTACAAGCCGACAGCCGAGGGCGGCTGTCCCACATGCCGGAGGAGCGGCTTTCTACCGCGAATCGCCGCTGTGGGCAGTATGGGGCGCGCAATGACGGTATCGCTTTGACTCCGACGGCTCAACCACAAAGCTCGACAGGGATAACCCATCACACTTGTAACAGCTTCATTATGAAGTATTACTTCATATACTAAAGATATGCACATGGTCTGCTAAGACCATCTGCCGCTCAAAGAATTCCTACCGTATGGAACGTTCTCCCCAAAATAGCACGACTTCGTCGGCTGCGCCGGGCCATGGTGACGATGTGCGGAACGGCAATTATGCGTTGCGAAGCCGCACATGGCATAACGCCGGAGCCGCTTCCCCCTTAATCAATTGGCGCGCAAAACCTGTATTTGCAGGCCCTTACAGCATTACACGACAGTTCCGGCGTGGTGCCAGCAGCCCCGACAGTTCATTTCCAATAAGCAATTTACCCCGCTTGGCACAGCTCTTGCCTAAGTGTCTCCAAGTGGTCTAGTGGCCATGGTCAGGTTTTCGTGTAGACGCAAGTTGTGCAGGAGAACGGCCGCACTCGGTGGCTAAATCCGGCAGGTGAAAAGCAAACCGCCCAAGAAAGGAGTTGTTTCAATGAGGAAGAAAAAGTTTTATGAGCGTATAGGTCTTCCAAGGGGACCTGTGGGTGCCATGTGGCTAACCTTCGTGGTAACGCTACTGTCGGTTGCATTCATCATACTGGGTAGCGGACCGGTGGTGCATGCCGCAGACGAGGCTGCACCTGCCGCTGCGGCCGCGCCCGCTGCCGAGGCCGCGCCGCCCGCCATCGATCCGGGAGGCGGTGCCAGCGGCACGGCTGCCAACGCCTTCAACGCAGCCGGACTGGCGTTCACCGCCGATGAATTGAAAAAGTTCGCGGACACCAAGGACCAGCCGGCAACCAACGGCGACCTCCTCAGGGCCGTGGATGCAATCGGCCAAGGTCACCTGGCGAACAACATCGTATGGACGCTGCTCACGGGCTTCCTTGTGATGTTCATGCAGGCGGGCTTTGCCATGGTGGAAACAGGCTTCTGCCGGGCCAAGCACGCTGCGCATGTGATTATGACAAATTTTATGATCTACCCAGTAGGCATGCTGGGATTCTGGATTGCCGGCTTTGCACTGATGTTCGGCAGCCTCGCCGCAAGCAAGATCGGCGGCCCGGCTGCCTTGGGAGGTGTGCCCGCACTGAACGGATACGAATTCTCCATAGCCGGTTTCGGTCTCTTCGGCACCAAGGGTTTCTTCCTTAGCCCGTCCGTCTACGATGTCGCCATCTACACGCTCTTCCTGTTCCAGATGGTCTTCATGGACACCACCGCGACCATCCCGACCGGCGCAATGGCCGAGCGGTGGCGCTTCACGGCCTTCCTGGTGTACGGCTTCTTCATCTCGATGGTCTGCTACCCCATCTACGGCCACATGGTCTGGGGCGGCGGCGGTCTGGCCACGCTTGGCTTGAATTATGGCCTTGGGCACGGCGCGGTTGACTTCGCCGGTTCAGGCGTGGTTCATGCGGTGGGCGGCGGCGTTGCGCTCGCTGGCGCACTCGTCCTTGGTCCGCGCATCGGCAAGTACAACAAAGAGGGCAAGCCGGTGGCCATGCCTGGACACCACATTCCGATGGCCATCATCGGCACCTTCATTCTTGCCTTTGGCTGGTTCGGCTTCAATCCCGGGTCAACCCTTGGCTCGACAGGCGCGGGCAACTTGCGCATTGGCGTTATCGCCGTGAACACGATGCTCGCCTCCGCTGGCGGCGCGATGTCTGCCCTCCTCTATATGAAGCTTCGTTTCGGCAAGTATGATCCCTCCATGGCCGCCAACGGTCTGCTCGCGGGTCTTGTCGCAATCACCGCACCCTGCGGATTTGTGACGGCCTGGTCCTCGGTCGTAATCGGCCTCATCGCCGGTATCCTGGTTTGTCTCTCGGTATTCTTCTGGGAGCGCATCGGCATCGATGACCCGGTGGGCGCAGTGTCCGTGCACGGCGTTAACGGTATCTGGGGCCTGATTTCGCTGGGTCTCTTCGCTGACGGCACTTACGGTGCTGCCTGGAATGGCGTGGGCGCGACAGAATATCTCGGCAAAGCCGGGCAGGGTGTCACGGGTCTCTTCTACGGTGACTCCAGCCAGTTGGTGGCGCAGCTGATAAGCTCGGTTGTCTGTATCGTTTGGGCATTCGGCAGCGCATATATCTTCTTCAATCTTCAGAAGCTGGTTATGCCCATTCGCAGCTCGCGCGAAGATGAAATTGAGGGCTTGGACGTCCCTGAAATGGGCGTGGCCGCATATCCCGAGTTTCAGCTTCACGGCACCCATTCCTCGAAGGGTGGAAATATCGGTTAACCGTGTTCAATTCGGCCTTGTGTTCCGGCGTTGCTGGAAGGGCCGGTGCGTGAAAGTTCAATCGAAAACAGGTTCAGTCAAAAGGAGGTGTGCATGTTGTTTCATGATTTCTTAAATGATTTGATCACCGGATTGTTGGGATATTTCACAGACCTGCTGAACGGCATCATCAGCAGCGCGTTGAACGGCCTGTTTGGCATCAGCGCCTAAACGCAGTGAACTGAATGTAGCGCGCCTTGGGCGCGAAATGAACCAGAAGGAGTAAGCCATGCTGAACGACCTGTTGGGAATTCTTATCAAGGCGCTGGTTGGCCTTTTTGACAGCCTCTTGACGACCCCCCTTGTCAGTTTCATTGAGTCGGCGATCTTTGGCGGTAAGGATCCCCTTACCTAGCCCGCGACCCAGTGCAGGACGATACGCCGCCCCCTGTCTCTTACAGGGGGCGGCTTTTTCTCTGCTCAAATTACTGTGGCGCATCAAGCCCGCATCTGCGCCCGAAAGACAGGCAAAGCCGGTCAGAAGTGACCGCCTGAAATTGCCGCTTATGCGGCGGCTTCCCCACTCCATCGATGCACGAAGATCGGTCCTGGTTATGCCTCAAAGCAGTGCGGCACGAAACAGCTTTCGTTCCCGGTGATGGGCGTGCGGGATTCGCGAATGCCCATACCGCAGGCGGCGTCCCCGATGATCCAACTGCCCAGCACGGGATAATGGCCGTCGAAATTGGGAAGGGAGGCCAGGGCCTGGAAGATGTGCCCTTCGCCACCGTAATCGCCGCCCGTTTCCAGCGTCCCGTTGCGGGATGTCATCGTCACATTGGCGCCCTCGCGGGAGAACAGCGGCTTGCGCACATGTTCCTCCATTCCGCCGGGGTCGTCGAAATAGGCCTCCAGCAGCAGCGGATGCCCGGGATAGAGTTCCCACAGAATCGGCAGTATGCCCTTGCTGGAAAGCACGGTCTTCCAGGCGGGTTCAATCCAGCGCATGCGTTCATAACTGTCGTGAACCTTGGGCCAGAAAGCGTCCGCCGCCATCCATTCCCAGGGATAGAGCTTAAAGATGTCCTTGATCACGCTGCCTTCCAAATCAACAAACGCGCCGCGCCCTTCATCCCAGCCGATGTCCTTCATGACAATCCGGCGGGTCTCAATACCCGCCTGGGAGGCCGCATCCATCATGTAGGCCACTGTGATCTCGTCCTCCACACCGTCCAGCGAGGCAAGGTGAAGCATCTCCCCCTGCAACGCATGGTCCTTCATCCAGCGCCAGGCATCGATGAGTTTTTCGTGGATGGAATTGAACTGATCCGCCCGGGGACACACCTCCTCCAGCCACTGCCATTGAATCACGGCCGCCTCAAGCAGCGATGTGGGCGTGTCCGCGTTGTATTCCAGCATCTTGGGCGGATGCTGACCGTCGTAGGCAAGGTCAAAGCGTCCGTAAATGGTGGGATGATCCTGCTCCCACGATGCCGCAATCAGGGGCGCCAGGTAGTCCGGAATGCCCATCTGCGCCAGGCGCTCGTTGGCAAGGGCATATTCCACGGCGGTGAGGCACATGGCGTGCAGGTCATTGGTGGCCTGTTCTATGGCGTCTATTTGCCCGGCGGAGAAGCGGTAACAGGCCTTTTCGTTCCAGTAGGGTTCTCCGTTTACGGTGTGAAAAATGAACCCAAGCGCCTCCACCTTTTCCCGCCAGTCCCTGCGCTCCGGTATGCGCGTCCGTTCCACGAGAATTACTCCCCGGCGCCGGCCGAGGCATGGCCCGCCCCGCCGAAACCGCCCCGGCTTATCCCGCCGGAGGAGGGGGCCCCAACACCGCCCTCCGACACGCCCATGCGTCCGGACGGGCCAAGGGAACCCTGCGCGGCACCCCCGCCCCCGCCCACGGGAATGAATCCATGCCCACCCACATAGGTCGGATAATATCTGCCGTCGCGCCCCTGATAAATCCCCTCGGAGCTCTGTATCTGCTGCGCGCTTCCCTTGGTGCCGACGCAGCCGCTGCATCCGTTCGCGGCAATGGTCGCCGCCACGGACCCCAGCATGGTGAGCACAACTTTTGTGGAACGTTTCATGGTCGCAGCAGTCCTCCCTGTTGATGCAGCAGACAGCCTTCTGACAACCGGACGCACACCCAGTATAGCAGAGAGAAATGGAAACGAAAAGTCCGCCCAACCTGCGTATTCTTACAGCGCCAGTCCAAAAATGCGGGCGGCATTGCGCGTGGTGGCCGCCGCGATTTCCTTCACCGGAAGCTCCAGTATCTCGGCGGCGGCGCGCAGATTGTGCACGATGTTGGCGGGCAGGTTGGGCCGTTCTTTGGCCTCGACCGGCGGGATGTCGGGACTGTCCGTTTCCAGCAGAAACGCGTCGGGATAAATGCGCCGCAGCATGTCGTTGCGTTTGCGGCTGTTGCGGTAGGTGAGAATGCCGCCCAGGGAGAAAGCAAAGCCGTGGTCCATGAACTGTTCCGCCACCTCGACGCTTCCTGTGAAGTTGTGAAGGATCCCGCCGCGCTGCGGCACGCCCACCCTGCGGAAACAATGAAGCATCTCATTGAAGGCGCCGCGGCAGTGCAGCACCATGGGCACGTTCACGTCGCGGGCGATGGCCAGTTGCCGCTCAAACACGGCCTCCTGAAGGGGAAAAGGGGTGCGGTCAGTCTTGGTGTCCAGCCCGGCCTCGCCGATGCCCACCGCCCCGCATGACACCGCTTCAGCAAGTCCGTCCAGCAGAGACAGGTCCTCCGCACGGCAGTACCAAGGATGCACACCCAAAACACATTCCACTTCGGGGAAGCTTCGGGCCAGTTCGAGGGAAAGGGGCCACTCGTTCGGTGTGACGGAGGCCGTGATTAGTTTGACAACGCCGGCATCGCGCGCCCCGGCAAGGACCCCGTCGAGCCTTCCAGCAAATTCTTCCGCCTCAAGATGGCAGTGCGCATCGACAATTTGCATGTTCGCCCGCCTAGTTCATCACCTTGAAACGCTCGCCCGTGCCTTCTATTTCTATGGCGATCGCACGGGACTTCACGGCAATCAGCCGGGCGTTCGTGCCGGGAATCATCTCGCCCACGTACACCTTCTTCAGGTTGATGATGGCCAGTCCCTCGGGCTGGCTGGGGCTGGCCTCGCGCAGCACGTTCAGCCGCAATTCGCCCAGGCCAAGCTTTTCGCGCTCCGTCTGGCCGAGCCGTGCCAGTCCGTTGATGTCTTCCAGAAACGGGGCGTGTTTCTCCGCTGCGCGGCCGGGCGCAAGACTGGTCGGGGGGGCTTGGGGCAATGTCACCGGCGCTTTCACTTCGTTCGCCGCAGCCCGTGCCTTCTCCACGGCCTCAAAGGTCGGCAAAGGCGTGGTCGGCTCCTCGGCGGACTGGGACGCGGCCTTGGCCACTTTCACCGGCGCAACTGGCGGTTTGGGAACGGGCTTCTCCGCAACGGCTTTCACCGGCTCCGGTGCGGGAACCTTGAACTCCGGTGAAACGGGCGCTTTGGGCGGTGCCGGTGCTTCCGGCACGGGGGCGGGAACAGGTTTGGGCGGCGTCTCCGCCTGTGGGACGGGCTTTTCTTCCGGCTTGGGCGTCACTTCCGACGGGGCAGGGGTTTGGGTTTCAGGTGCCACCGCCTGAACTGGCGAAGTCTTTGGAGGAGTCGGCGCAACAGCCACGGCGGTCTTCACCGGTGCATTTTTCCCGACAAATGCCGCCACGCCCGCGGACAGGGCAACAATCAGCGCAACGACAATCCCTCCCCCGATGGCGACGGCAAGAAATCTCCCTTTGAAATACAGGGAATGCCGAGCTGTGCGCCTTCTATTCTTGGGCGTGGCGAGAAGCGTGTCGGCGGCCCGTTCCGGAACAAAGGGCGCATCGTCACCGCTGTCGCGCGCGTTGCGGTCCTCTTCGACCTTGTTGAGGGCGTCAAGAATGGAACTCATGTCATCCCCGCTCCAGCGTAATGAGAGGGTGCATCATGCCGGGGCGCCGCCGTGGGGCACCAGCGGTGAACTGCCCGCCACGGGTTCGGTGGACTCGCCCGAACGCACCGTTTCCGCAGGCGGCAATGGTTCCATCGCCGTGGGCGGCGGCAGCTCGCGCACCTCCAGCGGCGTGCCCGCCGCCGTGCGGTATTCACTGTTCGGGGTCGCCGCCGCGGATTGCTCTTTCTTTTCCGAAATCTCCACCGGTGCGGGAGCTGCCGGTTTTGCCTCCTCGGTGGCGGGGGCAGGCGCCTGGGGCTCCGATTTTGCCGCGTCAGGCACCTCAGGCGCAGACGTCGGCGTCTCTGTTTTCGCCGGCTCCGGCACGGCTGCAGGGGCAGGAGCAGGGGCGGGTGTTTCTTTCACCACCGCAGGGGCCTGCGGTGCGGGCGCGGCGTGCGCCGCCGGTGCCGCATCGGGAACGACCGGTTTGCTTTCCAATTTGGCGGGAAGCGCAACGGCGGGAACGACGGCCGTGCGCGGACGCAGGGACGGGCTGTTGTTGGCACCGCTCCAGGCCGCAAGAACCATTCGCACCTGCTTGCCCACCTTTCCGTCCATCTTCAGCCCCGTTTCCGCCTGCAAAGCGGTGACTGCCGATACGGTTTCATTGTCATAGACATCCTGCGTGTTCCCGCCGCCAATAAGGCCCAGTCCGCGCAACTGCTGTTTGAGCGCAAGCACCGGCGCGCCCTTTTGGCCGGGCAGAACCACCAGCCCATTGGGTGTGCTGTCGCGCCAGGGAATCACCGCCTCGTTTTGATAGATGTCGCGAAAGGCGGTACGGCCCAGGGAAACCCTGCGGTCACCGTCAAGGGCCAGCGTAACCCGGTCCTCATCGGCACCCAGCATCGCAACCCAGCGCGGCTGATCCTTCACCTTGACGCGCACCAGCGCGGGCAGGTTCATGGAAACGAGCTGCACCGTTCCGGGGCGCAGACTCTCACACGCGAGCCCCCGGCCTGCGAAGAACTGCACCAGTCCCTCCGGGCTGTCGCCGCCGGAAAAGTTTGCGGCATTCTCAACGCCCCATGCCGTGAGCACCGCCCCAAGCCCGGCATCGCGACTGGCCTCGGGAGACAGGCCGGCCAGGTCCTCCATCCCCTTCAGGGTCGCATCCTTCGCCGGAACGATATGTGCGGCCGACACGCTGGCCAGCCGCTCAATGACCCGCCTCGCGATAATCGACTCCGTTGCGGGGGTAAACTCGGCTGTCGGCGCGGCAACAGGCACGGCCGCCACGGGTGCGGCGGCGGTTGCGGCGACGGGTGCGGGCGTTGCGGACGCTGCGGGTGCCGGGGGGGTCTTGTCGGCGGCGGCCACCTCCGAAACGGACGTTGGCGCCGATTTGGATTCGGGTGCCGCCGGCGTCTCCCCGGAGAGCAGACGGTTAAACAGGCCCAGTTCACGGGCCATGCGGTCCATCGGATTGGCGAAGACCTGGACGATGACTATCAGCAGGATTGCGGCGAGCAGCATCGCGGGACTTGGCAGCCAGCGGGTCCATCGGCGCGCGTCTCCGGGACGGTGGACCACCACCTTCTCGCCCTTGATTTCCCGGGCCGACTGCCGGACGATGGCCGCCGTGATGACATGCTCCTCGCGGGTGTAGCCAATCAGCAGCGCGCGGTCACAAATCGCATTGACCATGCGCGGGGTGCCGCCGGAAAGGCGGTAGACCTGCCGGATGGCACCTTTGGAAAAATTCACCGTCTTGCGGCCGCCCGCCACGTGGATGCGGTAGGCCACATACTGCAGCGTCTCCATCTCATTCAGCGGTTTGAGATGGTATCGGGCCGTGATGCGCTGGTTTAGCTGGCGCAGTTCGTGCAGGTCCAACTTCTCCGCCAGTTCAGGCTGGCCGATGAGAATAATCTGAATCAGCTTGCTGGATTCGGTCTCCAGATTGGACAGCAGCCGAATCTGCTCCAGCACCTTCACATCAAGGTTCTGCGCCTCGTCGATGACCAGCACGCAGTTCTTGCCCCGCGCGCCCGCGTTGAGCAGATGAATGTTCAGCTCTTCCGTCAACCCCAGCAGGTTGTCCGCCCGGGTGTCGATGCCGAATTCGGAATTGATCTTGCGCAGCAGTTCAATGGGACTCAGAAAGGGATTGAAGATAAACGCCAGTTCCGTGTCCGACTCAAGCTGGCTCAGCAGGTTGCGGCAGATGGTGGTCTTGCCCGTGCCGATTTCGCCGGTAAGCATGACAAAGCCGCTGCGGTTTTTGATGCCGTAGAGCAGATGGGCGAAAGCCTCTTTGTGCTTTTCGCTCAGATACAAGAATTTTGGGTCTGGCGTAAGATTGAACGGTTTCTCGCGCAACCCATAGAATGCTTCGAACATGTTCGCCTCGTGCGGTCCCGATACGGTAAATTGTTGACGGTATACTTTAGCACGTAACGGGATTTGGATCAATGGCTTGCAACTGCCGGTATGTCCATAAAATGATAAAAACTATCAGAACCGGCCGAAAGCAGACGCATGCGATTTGTCTTTTTCGGCAATGAAACGGTCCGCAACGCCGGGGTGCGCTATCGCGCGGTGAAATTCGCCGAGCGCCTGGGCGCTGAAGGGCATGCGTGCATCCTCTGCCTGCCCTCCTCGGTGGGACTGTGGCGCGCCCTGTACGGCAACCGTTCCCGCATGCTGAAGGGGTTCTATCTGCTGGCGGTGCTGATAAACCGCCTGTTCCAAATGCGCCATGTTGTCTCCGCCGATGCGGTGTTTATCAAGGGTTCCCTGTTCCCCTACGGCCCGCCGCTGCTTGAACGGCTGATACGTCGTCTCAACCCGCGCATAGTCTTCGATGTGGACGACGCCATGTGGGAAGCGCCCGCCTTTGTGCGCAGCCCCTTTCTGGGCGCGGTGGACTACGGCTGGGCGCGCAAGATGACGGGCATTGCCCGGCACGCGGTGGCGGGAAACACGGTCATCGCCGATTACCTGCGCGGATGCGGCGGATGCGGCGTCACCATCATTCCCACCTGCATCGACATGGAACGTCATGCCCAGAAAACCTACGATGGCAAAGCGTCCGGCGCGCCCGTGGTCCTGGGATGGACGGGTATCCGGGACAATCTCGGTTACCTCGACGCCGTGCTGGAGGCGCTGCGCACACTGGCCGACACCCGCAGTATCGAACTGCTCGTCGTGAGCGACGGCGAATTCCATCCTGACGGTGTGCCCACCCGCAATGTGCCGTGGACACCGGAAAATGAAATCGCCGTGCTGCAGGAGGCGGACATCGGCCTGATGCCTTTGGTCGACACGGCCCGCGCACGGGGCAAATGCGCCTTTAAGGCGCTGCAGTTCATGGGCGTGGGCACCCCCGTCGTGCTGTCCCCGGTCGGGATGAATGCGGAGGTGGTCGGGCAGGAGGCGGGCGGTCTGTGCGCCGCGTCCCCCCAGGAATGGCAAGAGGCGCTGCTGCGCTTGATCGACGACCCCGCGCTGCGGGAGCGCATGGGCCGCGCCGGGAGCGACCGCGTTGCGCAGCGCTATTCCTTTGACGCCCATCTCCCCCGTTTCAGTGCCGTCATGAAAGCCGTCGCCCGGGAAGAGGAGCCCAGCCCCCCATGCGCATAAAACTATGCAATGACCCGGCCATCGCGCTCGCCCAGGAATGGGTCTGCCAAATCGACATATGGTTTGAGCAGCACGGCACCGTCGGCCCCGACCCCTTCGACATCAAGGCCCATCCACTCCTGCGTCGGCTGCAACCTTACAGAACTCCGCGCCGCTGTGCCACGCTGTTCTGCGACTTTTTTCCCCATGCCTCCCGGAGACTGCTGCACATTGCCCCGACGGACAACCCCAAGACCCACGCGCTGCTCGCATTGGGCGGACTGCGCCTCTTCCAGGTGACCGGGGACGGCTACTGGCTGGACAAAGCCAAGGCAAACCTCGCCTGGCTGCTGGAGCATCGGACCAACGGTTTCGCGGGCCTCTGCTGGGGATACCCTTTCTCGGTGACAGGACAGGGGCTGGACACGCCGCCAGGCACGCCCGTGGCGGTCATCTCTGCCATTGCGGGCGAGGCCTTCGCCTTGGCCCATGAAGTCATCGGCGAAGACCGTAATCTGGAGTCCGTCCGGTCCATTGCCCGTTTCATGCTGAAAGACCTGCCACGGCTGGCCGGTCCCGGCGACACCCACTGCTTCGGCTATACGCCGGGTGACCGGCGGCGGGTGCACAACGCGAACCTGCTGGTGGCTGAGCAACTTGTCCGCGCGGCCAAGGTTGCGGGTATGGACGGCTGCAACGAAGCGGCCCTGCCTGCATTGGCCTTCACCCTTAGGGCGCAGCGCGAGGACGGCGCATGGCCTTATGGGTATCATGACGAGGGTGATCCCTACGAGGCGGGGCTGCTGGCCCTGGTGGACCACCACCACACGGGGTTTGTGCTGCGTTCTCTGCACGCCATTGAAAAGGCGCTGCCCGGCAGCGTTCCGAAAGAGGCGTTGGAGGAGGGTTTCCATTTCTACCGCAGCAGACTCATGGAACATTCCGGAATGCCGGTCAATGAATACGCCCGTTTCCCGGTGGACATACACGCCTGCGCGGAGGCGCTGCTGTGCCTGTCCGTGCTGTCCGAGCGTTTCGACGGCTGCCGCATGCCTGCCCTGAACGCCATGCGCTGGCCCCATCAATTCCTGCGCAATCCCAAAGACAGCGCCCCGTGGCACCGTCGCTATCCCCTCCACATTTCCCGCATCACCTTCCCCCGCTGGGGCGCGGCATGGATGTTCCGCGCGCTGGCCGAGTATCTGCACCGCTTCGAAAGAGAGTCGGGCTGATTGCACCGATAGGACTGCGCCGACCTTCGCAGAAGCTCAGTTCGCCACTGCGGCGAGGTCCATCGGTTCCCGTTCCGATGAGGCGGATTTGCGCTTGTTGAGACAGGTCTGCCGGTTGAAGGCCTTGATCAGGTCGAACAGGCCCGCAAAATCACCGGTGACAAAGGCCCTGCCGACGCTGTGCTTCCATGCCTGTTCGCGGCCTTCCCATCCAGCCACCCGCGCGATAAGGGCCTCCTGGGCCGTCATGTCCAGCACCGCGCCGCGCGCCTTGGCCTCGGCCAGCAAGGAATCCTGGTCCGCATCGTCATGACGCTCGACAATGCCCCCCATCTTGTAGGGACGGGGTGCGGGCGCGGAAAGGAACTGCGGCACATCGCAGGCGGCTGCCCAGCGGGCCATGTTGCCCGCGGCCACCTGAAAGCCGAAATCGTCGGGCGCATCGGTCCAGCGCCCGCCGTAGCGCAGCTCGGGAAAAGACACTTTGACCGCGTCGGGAAGGGTCTGTTCCAGGAACAGCACCGTCTCCGCGCGGGTGTGGTAATCGTCCATGGGACAGGGATAGACCAGTTCGAGCGATGTGAATATGCCCGCCGTGCGGCACGCGCGCAGCGAGGCGCGCGACTGGCTCACGCCGTGGGTCATGCCGAAGAAGTCCTCAATGAGCCGCTGGCTGCCGGTCAGGAGGGGGAAATCGACGGAGCAGCATCCGGACGCCTCCAGCAACGAGGCAATCCCCTCGGCACCGTGACCGGGACGCAACCGCCTGCTGTACCACACGTCCAAACGGCTTCCCATGATCTCCGAAGCCAAATCGCGCGCGGCCGCAAGGCCGCCCCGGTCTTCGACGTGGAAAGTGCGCACTGGCACCAGCCGCTGGCAGTGGCTAATTTCGGCCACCGCGCGCCGGGCGTTCCCGGACATGGCGAACTGGTGCAGTTTTCCGCCGGAATAAAGGGATGGGTAGACGGAGGGGTCGTATGCCGGCAGGGGCGCCTCGGAA
This sequence comes from Candidatus Hydrogenedentota bacterium, assembly GCA_903893795.1. Taxonomy (GTDB): domain Bacteria; phylum Hydrogenedentota; class Hydrogenedentia; order Hydrogenedentales; family CAITNO01; genus CAITNO01. Next base: position 12,546 of record CAITNO010000116.1, read on the forward strand.
CCCGGTGCAACGGCCTGCTCCACCCCCTCAAAAACACTTCCAACGCCCGCCACGTAGGGCACATAGCCCTCGGCGTGAAGGCCGCACACCGTCTGCACCGCACCGGGCTTGAGACCGGCCACGATGGCGGCCACTGCCCGCGATTCCCGGTATTCATCGCGCGTGTCGGCAAGGTAGATGATTTTCCCGGCATGGCTCTCGGCCACCTGTGCGGCCAAATCGCGATGCCATTTGCCGCAGGCGGCCAGCAAGCGGCCCCGCGTGTTCCGCGTACGAAACCATCCCAGACGTCCCGCCCCGCCGGAGCGCGCCACCTGCTCCGCGTGTGCGGCCAGATCTTCGGTGAAACGCTCCAAACTGGAGGGGGTGCCGAAGTCAAAGACCTCGGCATCGCGTCCGAGCGCGATTTCGCGGGCTGCCAGCCGCGCCAGGTGGGCTTTGGGGAGAAAAGTCTCCCATCGCAACGGCCACCCGGGAACATATACCAGCACGGTTTTAGAGATCATGGTGTTTCCTTGACGCATTCCGCGATGTCGCGCTTGGATTTGATCTCGCTTTCGTACCTTTGTCGGCGCATTCGCTACCTGTTTTCCACGATTGATGCGGTTGTCAGGCCACTACATATGGATTGCTGAGTTGCACCCTGCACCATATCTGGGCCAAATAATAACACGATCGCAATATATCTGCAAGTAAAATCTTTATGGCCACCAGATATAGTGGAACCGCCAGCTTGGCCGAATCTGTGCTCTCGCCACGGAGTTGGCGGTCAGGCTGGTGGTAGGGAAGAGCAAGCCTACTTTGCCGTTGGCAGCTTGACGATTGCCAGGGAATGGGGCGGCAGATTGACCACCCCGTCTTTGAAGGTCAATGTTGCCGTGACCGGGATGACCCGGTCTGGATGTTCAATATCGTTGTACGCGTCGGTTGAATCACCGGACAGGATTGAGGCCGCGAAGGCGCCTTCAAGCAGCCTGTCTTTCAGTTTGACCGTGCACGCGACCTGCTTGTCCGGGTGACGGTTCACGAGCGCAATAGACCAGGAGGCGCCCGACTCGTTTACCGTGGCGATGGCATCCACCATCGAGACAGATTTGCCGGCATGTTTGATCGCCTCTGCCCTGACAGTCAATTTGCCGACGCGGCTTTCCAGGCCGTTCGCATACATCGCCATGGCGTGAAAATGCGTCCGTTTCACGATGCCTTTCGGATGAACGAAAAGCGGCCCGCGCGTGTTCACGAGCGGCGCAATGTTGGCCATGCCCACATCCTGGGCATGGCGCAGGCAGGCGTTGAAAAAGGAAGCCGTGAACAGTGCATCCGCCATGGTGTACTGGGACGGGATGGCGCTCTTTTCCCGTTCTGCAACCAGCCGGATGACTTCAGGATCGGCGTAGTTCTGCACCTCCTTGCGCGGGAAACCGGGATGGTGCCAGCCGCGCAGGTTCCATTCGTCAAAGGCAATCTTTATTCTGCCGCGAAAGCCCGACTCGTCGAGCACGCCCAGGTAGTCGGAGATCATTTTCTCCGGCCCTTCGGAGTGCATGATGCAGCTCAGATAATCCGGCATTTCGTTCTTCTGCCACAGGGGCAGCCAGTAAGAATGAATGGAAATGTAGTCCAGATACTGCCCGGCCGCTTTTAACAACGGCAGGGTCCATTCCCTGCTGGGCAGTGCGGCGGCGGACAGTTGGATGCCGGGGTCGGCGGCTTTCATCGCCTTTGCGGCCTCCAGCACCAGCGGCGCCCACTGTTCGATGGGTTTACAGCCAATCTCATGCTGTCCCCAGTTCTCGTTGCCGATGCTCCACAGGCCCACGTTTCGCGGCGCGGCGTATCCGCTGTCCTTGCGCAGTTGCGCATACTTGCCCTCTGCGCCGTTGCAGTACTCGACCCAGTTCCGCATTTCCTCCACGGTGCCATTGCCCGCGTTGTTGCAGATGTAGGGTTGCCAGCCCGCGAGCCGGCACAGCTCGACAAATTCGTCCGTGCCGAAGCTGTTCGGCTCCACCACGCCCCAGGCCATGTCGTCGGTGGCTTTGCGCTGTTTACCCACACCGCTTTCCCAGTGATAACCGCTGACGTAGCAGCCCCCCGGCCAGCGCACCACGGGCACCTTCATTTCTTTCAGCGCCTCAATGACATCCCTGCGAAAGCCTTTTTCGTCCGAAAGCGGCGAACCCGGGTCAAACACCCCGCCGTAGACCTGGTGGTCGAAATGCTCCAGGAAACCGCCGAAAATCATCGGGCTGTAGGGGGTTGAGGCGGCGGCGGTGTCAATGGTCACAGTAGCCTGGGGCATTACGAACGAAATATCCGCCGAAAGTGCGGCGGCCAGAGACAGAGCTGCGACGGCACAGTATCCCACCCCACCCACCCGAATAATCGCAGTCATCACAAGTCTTCTCCTTCATGGCAGCCAGACCCGCCGACACGGCACCGCGCGTCCGCCGACGGCGTCACAGTGCCGTCACATACTCCATGAGCCTGAGAACATTCTCCGGCGGCGTTTCGTAGGGCAAGGCTCCCGTGCCCAGGCAAACATTCGGGCGGCCTTTCACCAACGCCATTAGCCGGTCTGCATCCGCCTTAATCTCCTCCCAGGTGCCGCCGGCGATGACGCGCAGGTCTCCGTTGACGCGAAGACGAATGTCGGTGCGGTCCCAAATTTTCGAGAGAAATTTTGGCTGGTCCGTTTCGAAGGGACAAATCAGGTATCCGCTCCCGGTTTCGACCATCATGTCGAGGATGGGTTCGGTGTTGCCACCGATGATGCAGGCGACGGGGTGCTGCACGACGTCGCCGATGCGGCGCATGCACTCCTTGAGCGCGGGCAGTTCCACGCGCCTGAACAGGTCGGGCGAGAGGAGCGGCGGGCAGGCGGCGGATTCAAAAAACGCCACATCCACGCCCGCCTCTTTGATGGCCTCGGCAAAGGCCACCTGGCCGTCCACCAGGTGGAGCAGCGCGTCGGCGATCTGCTGCGGCTCCATGATGGCTTCAAACAGGAGCGTGTCGAAACCGACGAGATTGCTGGCAATGGCAAAGGGACCGCTGACCGGAACACGAATGTCGGCCTCGGGGAAGGTGTCACGCAGGCGCCGTGCCGCGCCGATCAGCATGGGGATGCGCCCGTCGCGCCGTGGATTGAGCGGGGGAAGCTCCAACAGGACGCGGCTGCTGTCGAAAGCGCGGCCGTTGATGGCCGGAATGTCCTCGCCATCGGGCCGCGCAACGGTTGCCCCATAGGCCTCCGGCTCAAGGTTGTAGATGTCGATGCCGGGCATGATGGGCGTATGCCGGTAATGGCGGTAGGCGGCCGCATGGGCCTGATAGAGCAGCTCGGCATCGCGGGAAACATCCCACGGACTGCGCTGCACGAAACGCGCGGCATGTTCATATACAGATGGGGAGATGTCCATTCTGTGCTCCTACGGCGTTCTCTGTTTCCGGAAAGGGGACCTATGGGACTCATGGGACGAATGGGACAAATGAGTGATGGCGCGCTACGGCTTTGCATTGCCAAGCGTCCCAAAACGCTCTTTGAGTTTTTGCCATACCGCCGTGGATTGGCGCAGATGCACGTTTGGGTCGCCAGGGACGCGATAGCATTGGAGGCCGACCGGTCCGCGGTAACCTGCGGCCTTGAACGCATTCAAGATTGCGAAGTACTCATCCGTTTGTGATTCCTGCAACGGGGAAATGCCGCTTACCGCGGTGGTGCCGTCGTTTCCATTAATGGACATCACCATCATGCGCGGCGCGACCGCCTGGACCACTTCTGCAAGCGGACGCTTCTTCTCGCCGAGGGCGCGCCAGTGAAACAGGTTAAACGAGGTGCCGAAGTTGGGGCGCTTCACCTTTTCCGCAAGTCGCACGGTGTCCTCCGGCGATTCCACCCACAGGCCGATATGGGGATAAGGCGCGACACGGACGGCATAGGGCGCGGCCATGTCCGCGATGCGCCGGAAAATGGGAACGGCCCGGTCGTCGCCGGCCGGGTCGGAAGGCTGAAGCTTCTGGCTCATCGTGTTGCACCACAGAATGGTTCCGCGGTCCTTCAACAGCGGTAAAATTTTGGCAAGTTCCGGATTGAACGGTTCCTCCCCCTCGTCAATGCGGACGGAGAAGTAGACCGTATAGAGTTTCAATCCATGCTGGTCGAGAGCCTTCAACTGCGCATCAAGGCCCTCCAGGTTGCGGTTGTCGAAACCGTCAAAGCCGACATCGGCGAGTATCGCCGCCTGCTCTTCGACGGACGCCGGACCGGCCGTTTCCATGCTGTTCATGAAGGCAAAGAAAGGATTGTCGAGAGGGACTGGGACGGCGGGTGCGGACAAACTTGCGAAAAAGGCGAGGAAGAAGACTGAAACGCAGAGGCGCGGAGGACGCGGAGTTGCGCAGAGCGGGCGAGGGGAAAGGAAAGGACCGAGGCAGGCGGGACGCCTGCGGTACATTGAAAGATTACTTTGTGACATCTTTGATCCAGTCACTGCGATAGGCCCGAACAAGCATCGCGTTGGCCTGCTCATCACCGGCGAATCGCTCTTTTTCCGGGTCCCAGGCAAGTTTGCGGCCCGTCTGCACCGCGATGTGGGCAATCTGCCCCATGGAACAGGCGCGGTGCCCCGTCTCCGCGTCGATCATGACCGGTTGGCCCGTGCGGATGGCATAGATGAAATCTTCCTTGTCGGCCCGCCGGGGCAGGACGATACCGTCCGGCTTGGGTTCTGCCTTCAGGATGGCTTCGTTGCTGGCGGTCAGGCCTGCTTGGAGATTGCCATCGGAGAGCCACACGGCCTGAATCCAGCCTTCCTCGCCCTCGAAGCGGATGCCTGCGGCCTCACCGGTCACGTAGTCGACGGTGACACCGTCGGCATAGCGGAACCGCGCCTTGAAATTCAACAGGACATTCCACAGTCCCGAACCCGGCGCCGGATACTCCCCCGTGCCTTCCACTTCGACCGGTCCGCCATGCTCCGAGTTGTGGGCCAGTTGGAACACATCCAGCACATGGGCGCCCCAGTTGGTGATCATGCCCTCGCAATAGTCACGGCAGCGCATCCACCCCGGCCTTCCAAAGTCCCCGCGCGGATGGACGTGATCCAGCGCATAGGGTCTGTCAGGTGCGGGCCCGAGCCACATCTCGTAATCCAGCCCCTCGGGCACGGGCATGGGCGTGCCGTCGCCGCCTGCAATATCGCCAGTCGGCACGGTGACAATGGCATGCTTGAGCCTGCCGATGTACCCATTGCGCACCAGTTCGGCGGATTTCCGCATAATGTCGTTGGACCGGCACTCGGTGTCTGTTCGGAAAACGACGCCCTTCTGTTTCACCGAATCGGCCAGGATGCGCCCTTCGGCAATGGACAGCGTCAGCGGCTTTTCACAACTCACATGCTTGCCCGCACGCACGGCGGCGAGGGAAATGGGGACATGCCAATGGTCCGGTGTGCTGTTAATGACGGCGTCGATATCGTCCCGCGCAATGACCTCGCGCCAGTCGCGATAGGTCCTGCAATCGCCGTTACCATAGAACTTGTCCACCTCCTCCTTGGCATTCGCCAGCCGCCACGCATCGACATCGCACAGCGCGACAACTTTGGTGTGCCCGGACTCAAGGAACGGCTTGAGATTGGCATGGCGCGCCTGTCTGCCCAGTCCAATCATTGCCACGTTAATTCGCTTTGATGGCGCGGAGGCGCCGAAGACGGTCGAGGGCAGAATCATGGGAAAGGCAGCCGCCGCCATTCCCTTGAGGGCCTGCCTGCGTGAGATTCCAAAATGCTGCTTAACTATCATTGCCTGTCTCCCAGTCCTCCACGTTGGCCTGACGCTGTCCTCAGCGGGGTTTCTTGTCCACGTAGGAGTTGTAGATGGGCACGGCGTCCTCGTCCGTGGCGAGGGTGCGCACCACCAGCCGGGTGTGGGCCGCGGCTGTCTCGCCTGCTTTCACGTCGCGGCCGATCAGGCACAGGTAGAGTGATCGGTGGCCCTCACCCGCGTTGGGCGTCATCACGCAGAAGCAGTCCTCCGGCTTGGCCATCAGGATGGCGCAAAGCCCGTTGTCCTTGTTCCGGCGGATACCCAGGGGGGCGGCAAGCTCGTCGCGAATCACCCAGTCCACTGGATTGGGTTCAATCTTCCAGCGGCCGTCCTGAATAACCGGCACCGCGCCGGCATCTCGCGGAAAAGCCTGCCAGACACCCGCGTCCGGTCCTGAGGTCTGGAAAAAGGGTTCTTTACCCGGCGCGCCTTTGACGTAGACCGTAGATGCCGGAAACGACTCCGCGAAATAGGAAGCGAGGAACGATTCAAAGTTCTTCAGGTCGGCCTTGGCCGTGACGCTCGTTGTAAGGTCGAGTGTGTCGGGAGTAACCCAGCGGTAGACCGCCCCCATTTCAAAGGGCCGGTCGTCGGCCGCGGGCCACTGCACCTCGACCGCGCCGTCCGGGAGCAGTTTCGCGGTGCTTGGCCATTCCCACGCTCCGTGGCCATAGCGCTTGTTTTCGGTGAACACGCGATAATGGCTGAAGAGGCCGTAGGCATTCCCTTCCAGATGGGTCCCCGTGGGAATGTGCTCCACCGACAGCAGCCCAATGGACCGGCCATCGGCGCGCAGCGTTCCCTTCAGCACACCCGTGTTAAAGGTGTACGCCCCGTTGTCCCCCTGTTGAAAGGCAAGGTTTGGGGATTCCGCCTGAACGGCGGCCGTTGAGATAGCCATAAGCATGACGACAAGCAAACGCATGATGGTTCCTTTCATAGCTTCAACCCGCTCCGGTTGGCTTCGAATTGTTGACCGGTTGCAGACCATTGTACTTGTCCCACTGCCCCGACAGCGCCTTTTCATCCGCGCCGCCGGGATGAATCCAGAGCCGGTAACGCAGGAAAACTGGCCTTTTCTTGGCCATCGGAATCAACTTCCCGCCGGGATAGAGCGGCTGGAAGAAATTCAACTCGGAATATTTCCGCCACTCCTGGGGATACATGGGGTCCCCCATGCTTTGAAATATGGCCAGACCTGAACGCCCGCCGCCTCCGTTAAACTCGGCCGAGTAGTCCGCCCATGCCCTCCTCGGCTGCGCTTCGACGGGATCTGCGTGAAACAGAATCTCCTGTCGCGGCGCGGGTGCCATGCGAATGTTGAAGCCGCTGTACCCCGCATCCAAGCGCCCGCAGAATTCCAAGCCGTCCACGAGCGCGGTCAGCGAGATGTCAAAATCAATCGCACGTCCCTCGCCCGTTCGAGGATATGCCCGGATGCTCACCGATTCGGCCACGACCGGCGTTTTGTCGTCCCATTTCCATTCACTGTCGGCGGAGATTGATACGAGCTCGTTCGCTTTCTCCACGCGGGGCTTTCCCACCGGCCGCGCCCAAATGCCACTCACGGCAAACAGATCGCGCATCCCCCCCTTCCATTGAATGGTCGCCCAGGACCAGTTCACCGCGCGATGGTGGGGATGATCTTTCGGGTAGTCACCGGTCAGCAGTTCGCCCTTCATCCCGTACAGCGCGCTGACATAATCGCCCCGCGCAAACTCACTGCCAATACCCTGCGGAACAGCGGTGGCCCCGTGGTTGTATCGCAGGACAGGGATGCCGCCCTCGCTTACGTCCACGCAACCGTCCCGTTCAAGGCATTGAAGCGCCGGTGCCCGGACAGTGTCTGCGGCGGCAGCCGCAGAGACATTAAGAGAGAGCGCAAGCACAGCAAACAGAGAGAGCATCATTCCGTTCCTAACCGACCCAGGGTTGAACACTTGCCGGCACGGACAAGGTGGGCTGTTTTCGAAAACAATGACGATATGGTATCAGGTTCCCCTCGGGGGGATCTTGATTGCCCACGCATGGGCACACGGTGGATTGGCGCGGGCTGCAGACGGAATGGTGACAACCGTTTCGCCATTTCTTGTCTCGCCGGCTGCAAAGGTGCCGAAGCCCAGCAGCGCAAGGAAGGCCCGGTCCTCTGTCAGTTGGGCGGGAAGGGTAACCGTCTCAGGCAGGCCCCCGCCGTCGTCCTTGGGCAGTATGACGGCATACACCGTGCCGTCGCGCTTCTGCGTAAAGACACAGCCGTTCTTCTCATAAGGCGCCATGGGGCGCGTTCCGTATACGGCCTCGCCGTTCAGCTTCAGCCATTTCCCCATCTCTTCGAGCCGCGCGTACACGGTGGAATCGAATTCACCGTTTGCATCGGGGCCGATCCCGAGAAGCAGGTTGCCTCCGCGCGCAACGACGGTGCACAGATGGCGAATGAGCGTGCCCGCGCTCTTGAACTGATCATTGGCTTTCCACGGCCATGCGGTGCCCATCGTCATGCACGTTTCCCATGGGTACGGCAGGAAATGGTCCGGGATTTCCTGCTCCGGGGTGACGTAGTTCTCGTTTTCCCCGCGCACCGTCCGGTCGACAACAATCAGGCCGGGCTGGTGTTTGCGCGCCATGGCCGCCATGCCGGTCACGTCAATATCCTGGTCGGGCGGGCGCACCTGGCCGCCATCCAGCCAGAGAATGTCCTGCGGGCCGTAATCGGTCATCAGTTCCGCCACCTGCCGCCAGGTGAAATCCTTGAATTGGCTCCAGAGCTCCGGGTGTTTCGCCGTGTCGTAGTTCACATTTCTGTCGCGCAGCGGGAAATCCGGACTCCAGTAGAAGGGCGTGTTCCAGTCCGCTTTGGAGAAGTAGGTCCCGACGCTCAGTCCTTCCTTGCGGAAAGCCGCACTCATTTCCTTGATAATGTTTGCCCGCGGGTCCGAATGAAAGGGGCACCGGGGCGAGGTGATTCGGTAGTCGGTCGTCGCGGTGTCAAACATGCAGAAACCGTCGTGGTGCTTGGCCATCACAAGCACATATTTCACCCCGCCGTCCCTCGCCGCAGCGGCCCATTTTTCAGGGTCATACTTCACCGGATTGAACGTGGTTATGATCTGCTCATAGGATGCCTTGTATGCGCGGTCATCGTTGGCACACGGGCCGGTCCGGCGGTTCCATTCATAGCGTTCAGGACAGAGCGTCCACGACTCCACAATCCCCCACTGGCTGTACACCCCCCAGGTAATCAGCAACCCCAGTTTCTGGTCCTGCCAGTCCGACAGCTTCTTCAGCACCGCGGGATCCCCGGGAGGCGTGTAGTCCTTGCTGGCAGGATAGGCGCCAAACACACCGGCATTGCCACCCTCTTCAGCGGCGGCGAAACTGGCCAAAGCCACCGGAATGGACAACATCAGCAATATCGCGCTTGCCGGGGTGCTTCTCATTGCGTAGATCCTCTTTGTGCGGTTCGTTATCCCATCAGCGCCATGGCCCTGAGTATGATCTTGTCGCGCAGCTTGTCAGGCAGCCAGCGGGCGGCAATCCACGCGAGCGTGGCCCCTTTGGCACAGCGGTAGCGTGTCTTGGGGTTCTTTGCCGTCAGGGCGTGCACCACGCAGTCCGACACCTGGCTGACCGGTGAGGCCCCGCGGGCCATTTTATCGGCCTCGCTGCGCAGCAAGTCTATCGCCTTGCCGTAAAGCAAGGTGCATTCGGCGGGCATGCGCCCGAGTAGGGCCTCATTCTCCGCTTTGGATTTTTCCCAAATCGGCGTGTCCGTGGCGCCCGGCTCCACAAGACTCACGCGGATGTTCCAGGGGGCCAACTCCGCCCGGAGGGCGTCGCCGATGGCCTCCACCGCGAACTTGGACGCCGAATAGGGGGCCATGAACGGCGGACTCAGATAGCCGTTGTTCGAACTGACCAGGCACAGACGGCCCGAGGCCAGGCGAAGCAGCGGCAGGAAAGCTTGGGTGACGGCCACAAGCCCCATTACGTTGACGTTCATCTGCCGCCCGAAATCCTCCATCGGAATGAACTCCAACGGTCCCGCCACGCATATCCCCGCATTGTTCACCAACCCGCGCAGTCCGGCCTTGCCGACAACTCCCGAGATGTGCGCCACGGCATCGACAATCTGCGCCGCATTGGTCACATCGAGCAGTATCGGTTCCAGTTTGCCGCCGCTCTGCGCACGGATACGCTCTCCGTCCGCCGAACTGCGCACCCCGGCAAAGACATGAAAACCTTTCTCCGCCAATACCACGGCACTGGCATAGCCTATGCCTGTCGAGGCGCCGGTAACCAGCGCGTGGTCAGTGCTCATGGATTCGCTCCTGAAGGTTATTTAGCCTCGGTGCCGGGCACGCCTACTTGTCCGCTCCGGTAAGCTTTTGAATCAGCGCGGTCTCGTCCGCCAGGTACGGTGCGCCATCCTTTCGAAACACATCATGGAACCATGGGTTGGGCTCCTCCGTGTATTTCTTCTTCCAGGAATCCCAGGGGTAGACGGTCTGCGAACGGCCGTTTACCAGTCCCCAGTTGATGGCGCCGATGTTCTGCTCTTTGAGATAAGGCGTGATCGTTCCGAAGGTGCTGCCCGAACCGCGTGACATGTACTCGGAGCAAATGATTGGTCTGCCTAAATTCTTCAGCCAGTCCACCGCCTTTTGCATTGCGGGAAGTTTGTCATACGTGTGGAAGGTGATGACGTCGGAGCGTTCGAGCATGAGTTTGTCCAGCGGCGCCACGGGACTGGTCCGACCGCCCACGTTGACCCACGGCCCGGCGGTCAGCGGCTGCGAGGGATGGACCTCGCGCGCCCAGTCAAAGGCCTTGCCCAGCAGGATGAGGTGCGCGGCTTCCTTGTCTTTGAGTTTCCAGCCCTCGTCGTAATTCAGTGAGAAATTCCCCGGTTCGTTCAACAGGTCCCAACCCAGCACACGGTTGTCATCCTTGAAGCGCCTCAGGATGGCGGTGACGTAGGTCTTCAATTCATCGTAACGTGAGGGATCCTTCAGCAGGTCAATGTGGGGCGACTGCACCCAGCGCGAATTGTGGACAAAGGGGACCGGTTCCTTTTGCGGACCGAGCTGCGGCCGCGGGTCCCAGCAACTGTCGAATATCACGAACAGGGTCTTGATGCCGTGCCTGTCCGCGATGGACAGATATTCGTCCACCCGCTTTTCAAATCCTGCGGGGTCCGCCTTCCAGGCCATGTCGTGCAGGAAGACGCGCATGCAGTTGAAACCGATGCCCGCCGCCCAGCCCAGTTCGCGGTCGATCGTCTTCGGGTCGAAAGTGTCCGCCTGCCACATTTCAAGCTGGTTCGACGCCGTGCTGGGCACAAAGTTGGCCCCGGCCAGCCAGCGCTGCTGCGCGTACCAGGCGTTGGCCTTGTCGGCAGTCCAGCGCCCCTCCTCCAGTTTCCAACGGACGCCTGGTGCTTCGTCAGTCGCCAATGCGCAGGCACCCAGGCCGAGCGCGGCGGAGGCAAGAAGGATAAGGCCCGCAGACATGGAACTCCTGCAACCTCTGCCCATCGTCAAATCTCCTCTGCTGATGCGCTTCCGAAACCGGCAAAGGGAACCCGTATTGAATGCCGGGTTCCCAGCCGAATTTCGGTTTCGTGCATTTCCACGTCCGTCAAATGCCCTGTCACACCTTCCAGGGACTGCGATAGTTGTAGGTCATCCACTCGGGCTTGCCGCCGCCTTCGGCAAAGTGCAGCTTCTTGGGATCCCACTTCAGGACGGCCCGGTTGTAGTAGCACTGGTTGACGAGATGGCAGACGATGGCGCTGCGGCCGCCGGTTTCGGCGTTGGTGATGGGCTGCTTGCGCGACGCGACGCAGTCCAGGAAATTCGAGGGGTGGTCGCGGCTCACGTAGAGTTTGACCTTGGCGTCGGCCAAGTACTGTTCTTTCACCAGCTTCAGGGCCGACCCGAGGGAACCGCCGTCCTCGCGCTTTGACCAGCCGGCAATCTTCTTGCCCTTGAGCCAAAACTCGAACTGGCCGCGGCTGACGCGCGCCTCGCCCTCACTGCCGTAGAAATGGGTGTTGAATCCGTCATTGACGTGGGTGACGGGGATGCCGTTGTCGTAGGTCCACACGGCGCCGTGCAACTGGGCCGGGTCGACCGGCGGGCGCACGTCGACGGGGCCGCTCTCGTCCATGTCGAGGCCCCACTGGGCAATGTCGAAATGGTGGGCGCCGAAATCGCAGACGCCCCCGCCGCCGAATTCCTTGTAGGAGCGCCAGTCGGGGAAGTGCTTGTGCACGCCGCGGGGACTGAGCACGGAGCTGTAGGGGCGGGTGGGCGCGGGGCCAAGCCAGAAGTTCCAGTCGAGGCCCGGTTCCATGGGCTCCTCGGGCAGGTCACAGGGCTTGCCGGGGTTGCCGACACTGCAGGTGACACGCTCAACCTTGCCGATGAGTCCGTTGCGGACGAGTTCGCAGGCCACCTTGAATTCTTCCATGGACCGCTGCATGGAGCCAGTCTGCAGAATCCGCTTCGTCTTCTTGACGGTGCTCATGACCGCAATGGCCTCGTGAATGGTGTGGGTCAGCGGCTTTTCGCAATAGACATCCTTGCCGCTCTCCAGCGCCGCGATGGTCGGAATGGCGTGCCAGTGGTCCGGCGTCGCGATGCTGACGGCGTCAATATCCTTGCGGGCGATGAGTTCGTGGAAATCCGCATAGGCCTTGCACTCGACCTCGCCCTTGTAGTGTTCCTTGACGCGTTCCTGCGCCGCGTTGCGGCGGGTGGTGTCCACATCGCACACGGCCAGCACCCGGACGTTTTTGTGGTGCAGGAAGGCTTCCAGCAGCCCCCGGTTTTGAATGCCCATCCCAATGAAGCCCATGTTGACCATGCTGTTTTGGGTGGACTTCTTGGCCGTGACGCATGCGGGCAGAATCAGGGGGGCCAGCACGGCGGCGGTGGTCTGTGCGATGAATGAACGGCGGGAAATCGTCATAACTCCTCCTGTGGTCTGTTGTTTTGACCAAGTTCAGCCCCGGCCCCGTAGCAAGGCGCGTCCGGTTGGAACTGACACCAACACTCCATCCTGCCGTGTTTCGGACCAGGGAAACAAGTCCGCAACCCGGCGTGAAAAAAGGGCAGCCGCCTGGCGCTGCAATAAAGGAACATTACGGAAGCGCTGAAATCAGGGTGACACGCTCGTGACCATCCAGACACCCTTTTCCTTCGCCCCTTCGAAAAACAGGGTCAAGGAACCAAAACTGCCGCTGGCGGTCACCGGTGACACCGTCGCCTTGTCGCCTGTCACAACCGTCTTGGCTTCGGCCAGGTCGATTTCAATCCCGTCCAAAAAGCCCGCGTCGTTGGCGTTCTTGAGGTATTCCAGGAGGTCCTCCCGGTTGCCCACCACGCCGCTGTCGAAGTTCGGGGAAACGAGGTTTTTGAACGTGTCGAAATTCTTGGCTTTGATGGCCGCCACACCTTCCTGGATCCGTTTCGAGACCATTTCCTGGTCGCTGGGGCCTTTCGCCGTGGTGGCGCATCCGGCGGCAAGCAGGGCAACCACACCAATCATCACGCACAACACTGAAAACTTCTTCATCATCCATCTCCTTTCGCGCAATTCGCGGTTTGTTGAGCCAATTTGACTCCAATAACAGCCGAAGGTTTCACATGAGCGCTTCCAGAATTCCGGTTGATTCGGACAAAATGTTCCCTGCGGGCGAAAAAACCGAAAGATGGGGGCGGCATCACAGGTGTATCTCGACCCAGTTGTGCAGAAGCACGTAGGCGATGGCATGAATTGCCGTGAGGGGAAGGATGCTCCGGAACTTGAGAAAGTAGAAAGCGCAGACAAAACCCGCAGGCAGTACAAGGACCATTTGCAGCGGCACGATGGTGCCCGGGATGTGGGCGGGCGTCCAGAAGTGGGCAAGACTGAAGACAATGCCCACAGCGAGCGGAAGCCGCCATGCGCCGCGGAAGGGCTTCAGTTTACTGAGGAACACCAGACCGACCGAACACATGACGAACTGCTGGGGAAAGGCGCCAACAATGTATTCGATCATGCGCGGCACGTAGGAGGGCTCGAAATCGAGCCTTCCCGTGAGCGCGATGCCATATGCGGCCTGGGACCCAACCGCGATTCCAAGCAGCACGAGTCCCGCTGCCACGGCGGGAAGGGTAAGGGGCGTGGTGATGCCCCATTCGTCCAGCTTCTCCGGCTGCCGCCGCGCCCGCGCGATGATATAGCCAATCGTGAGCAGAAAGACCACCAGCGCATCAACCCCGTTGAGTTGCCACTCCGGTTTGGCCTGGGCGGTTAGCTTCAAAAGTGCGCAAACGCACCCGGTGAAAAACGCAAACCTCAGATCGGTCCAATCTATTGTCCGGGCAGCGTAGTCATCCGGGTCGGTGCCGGTCTTGTCGCCCATGTGTCTCTCCTTTGCAATCAATGCGGACACGGCAGAAAGCCGCACAGGGTTCCGTCCGTCTGCGGTTCTATTCTTGCACATCCAGCGCGCCCTTCACCTGAACCAACACGGTGGATGAGATGGGGCTGGGCGCGGCGCCGGGCAAATCAATCGTTATTCCAGGTTCGCCGCGCTTCCACCTCAACGGCTTCTTGTCTGGATCGGCGAGCAAATACACCGCAACCGGTTCATTCTTGAGTCCCGGCACCGTCAACGCGCCGTCCTTCGGCCAGTCGAACACGTGAAGATAAAGCGTCGCACCGTCGGCTGTGGCCTTGCGTGTGCACCGACCCCATGCCAGAGTGCTGAAAGGGCTCGGTTGCGTTCCATAAATGGCGTCGCCGTTCACCTTCATCCAGGCGCCGATCTCGTGCAGACGCCCGATGGAGGGCTCAGGGATCAGCCCCTCGGAAGTAGGCCCGACATTCAGCAGGTAGTTGCCGCCTTTCGAGGCGATATCGACGAGGTTGCGTATCAGGGTCTCGGTGCTTTTCCAGTTGTCATCCAGGCTCTTGTAGCCCCAGGAGTTGTTCATGGTCATGCACACTTCAAAGTCGCGCCCGCCCGGAAAGCCCGTCGCCGGGATATGTTGTTCCGGTGTGGCTGTGTCGCCGTCGAAACCGCCGCCGAGCCGGTTGTTCGTGATGATTCCCGGTTGCAGCCCGGTGAGCGAAAACAGCCTCTCCGCCCGCTCTTTGGTCATGCCTTCGGGTGTGTCCCACCACAGCACCGAAACCGGACCGTAGTTGGTCAGCAGGTCGCGCACCTGCGGCACGGCCACATTCCTGATGTAGTCGTCCATGCTGCCGTCCTGCGCAGGATCCCAATGGCCGAACATCGCCGCACCGCCGGGGTTGACCCAGTCCTGCGCCTGCGAATAGTAGAATCCAAGCCGGATGCCGTGCTTCTGGCACGCGGCCGCCAGCGGCTTCAGCAGGTCCTTCCCATAGGGCGCTGCCTTCACCACATTCCAATCGCTCGCCTGGGTGTCAAACAGGGCAAAACCGTCGTGGTGTTTTGTGGTAATCACGATGTACTTCATGCCAGCCTCCTTCGCCAGCCTCACCCACGCGTCCGGGTCGTACTTCACCGGATTGAACTGTTTGGCATACTCCCGGTAAGGCGCGACAGAGATCGAGCAGACGCGCATCATCCACTCGCCGGGACCCGGGATCGGCCAGCCTTTGTAGACGCCCGCGGGCACCGAATAGACTCCCCAATGGATGAACATGCCAAAGCGCGCGTCACGCCACCACGCCATCCGCGCATCCTTCCGCGCGGGCGTTTCCGCCGCCGGCGCCACCTCCGCAGGCCCGGCGCCCGCAGACCAACCCGATACGAATGCCATCAACAAGAGGACCAACAAACGACGGATACCCATGTGTCTTTCCTTTGCAAAGATGCCTGCCTGCCCGGTCAATGGTGCGCCATGGCCCAACTGGTCCAATTGGAAAGCAGGATGTAGAGGATAGCGTGCATCGCCGTGAGCGGGAGAATGTTTCGGAACTTGAGAAAGTAGCTCGCAGCGAGAAAACCCGCGGGGAACAGGGTGGCCAGTTCCAGCAGCATGGTTGACATCAATTTTCCGGGCAGCACGAAATGGGCGAGACAAAAGGCAAGACCCACTGCAAGCGCCAGCACCCAAGTGTTGCGGAAGGGGCGCAGCTTGGCGAGGGACACCAGGCCGACCGAGCACATGACGAACTGCTGGGGAAAGGCGCCCACGATGTAGTCGACCATGCGCGGCAGATAGGAGGGTTCAAAACGGGGACCTCCTGCGAACGCTATGCCCGTCGAGACAATTAAGACGCCGACCCCGATTCCAATAAGTAGCAATGCCACCGCCACAGCGGGAAATGTCAGGGGCGTGCTGATACCCCATTCGTCCAGTTTCTCCGGCTGATGACGCGCGCGGGCAACGATGTACCCGAGGGTAAGCAGAAAAGAAACCAGCGCGTCTGTCGCGTTGATATGCCACTCTGGTCGGGTGAAATTGGCCCACTTCAACAGCATGAAAACGCCCGCAAGGAAGAAGGTGAACCTCACATCCTTCCAGTCGATCTGACGCTCCGCGCCGGTGTCCAAATCGCCGCCTGTCCTGTCGTTCACGTCGCCTTACCTTTCATTGGACCGGGAACCGCCCCACAACTGGATTGTGCGTTGTGTGCAGAAGACGGCCCGGTCAC
>CAITNO010000117.1 GCA_903893795.1 Candidatus Hydrogenedentota bacterium
TATGGCATCGCAACAAGCCATATCGATCTCCGCATGACTTAATCCTAAGCTGTCGCGAAGTACCGCCGTCCAAGCGAATTTGGGCGGAAAGAATGTCCCCAACACGTTCTGGATAAGTCGTTTCCGGCCCTCTGTGTCCGGTAGCGCATAGTGGAGCACATCATCAAAACGCCGGAACAGCGCGCGATCCAGGAGTCTTGGGCTGTTTGTGGCGGCAACAATCAGACTGTCGGATGCGTCCAGCTCAATGAACTGAAGAAATGAGTTCAGCACCCGGCGCATCTCGCCCACATCATTGTCCAGCGACCGTTCGCCACCGATGGCGTCAAACTCATCGAAAAGATAGGCACCCTGTGCCTGTTGGATAAGGTCGAAGATCTGCCGCAGTTTGGCGCTTGTCTCGCCCATGAATTTCGTCACCAGTTTGTCTACTTGCACGGTATTTAGCGAGAGGCCCAATTCGTGCGCCAACACGCGGGCTGTCATGGTCTTGCCAGTACCCGGCGGTCCGACAAGCAGCAGCTTGCGCCGGTTTGACAGTCCATGGGCCTTGAGTTTGTGCTGCTGCCGGTACTCATGGATGATCCGGTCCACGCGCGTCAAGAGCGACCTCGGCATTACGAGACTGGCTTCCGGCGTATCCGGTTCATCGGTGAGCACCAGCCCTCGCAGATCCACTGGGAACTTGACGATGCGTGGGCCACGCTCCCGTCTGGACTTGTCCACAATCTCGCGGATCTCATGCGCCAACGCCCCGTGCCCCTGCTGGGCCTCGTATGCCGCCATCTGAAGGGCAATCGTGTAGAACCGCTCCGAGTCGTCACTCAGATGCGAGCGGATAAGTGATTTTAGCTGTTCTGCTGTCGCCATGGCTTACCTCGCGAGACTAACTCAGGTTTTTTCGTTTACTTTCTATCCTATTTTCCATCTTCTGTTACCTAGACCGCAATTTCTCCGCCCATCAGGCGCGGCAATAGGAGGTCGCGGCCCGCGCGGAGTGAAATATTCTGCTTGGCAAGTGTCAGCACCATGGAAAAAAGTGGGGCAACATACTCATCAAATGTCCGCAGGAGGGTATCATGTTGGGGTAATGGCACTTCTAGCCTTCCTACGGCGGACGTGTTCAGATTCTTCTGGGTTGATCCGTCACTAACACTGCTGACGAGTTCCTCTCTTTTGAAATACAGGTAACAGTAGAGAAAGAGGGACGAAATTCGTTGATAGTCGTGAAAATGGAGCCAGCCGTCATGCACACACCCGCTCACGCCGGCGAAGTATGGAATCCCACAGGTTGCGCTATTTGACAGGATCAAAGCTCCGGGATCAAGAAACACACTCTTCTTGGCTCCATCTTCGATCACATGTTCCTTGGTTTGAAGAACAAAAGGACTCTCTGACGCAGTTGCATCCCCTATCTTGAACCACGGAATCTCTCCTCCCATAAACGCATCTATTGGGCGCGGCGAAGCGCCCCGCCCAATACGACACAATCCTTCAAGACGGTGCGTTTCCCAATCTTCGGGAATGCCTTTGACAATACGAGTGTGCTCATGGCCTGGGAAACGGAGACGGACAAACCATTCACGGTAGAGTTGTCTTGCCGCATCTTCCAACAGCTCCACTCGCCGCCGGTTGTTCTCGATCATCTCGTCATAGGCACAAAGTATATCCGCGAGATGAGTTTGCAAGACGCGGGGAGGTTTGGGAATGGAGAATCTTTCGATCATTTCTTTAGTCAACGCTTTGCGGGTGCCCCCACTGCCAGCGAAAGATAGCATAGTACTCTGCATGAACGGGGTGTTAAGGTAATAGGCGACAAAACGAGGATCGAAATCCTCCGGGTTTGGTCGGATAATTGCCACATGCTGATTTACTCGTGCGGGTAGTATCGCTTCGGGAACTCGGCAACATCGGGCCACGGAATCGCCCGTAATATTGAGCAAGATATCGTCTCGCTCAACCGTTACTCCTTTTAGTTTGTCGGCCTGCTCTTCATCTAAGAAAGCTAGTCCTTCCGTGGCAAAAATCCCGTTGTAAACATTTTGGCTCCGTATGAACGTCACTCCAGTCTGCTGATAAACAGATTCCCCACCGCGTGGAGTTACACCGCTACCAATCTTGGAACAATAATCACCAAGAGATACGGTGTTCCATTTGCACGGCGTCATATCCCCAGTTCCTCGAAGTTCTCATGGATCCTCGACGCCAATTCCGAGGCTTCGCTGTTCAGGTCAGCGAGTTCCGTGTGGATATCCCGGAGCGTCTGCTCGAAATCAAAATCCTCATCCTCTTCGGTCGGTGCAATACCGACATAGCGACCCGGCGTAAGACTCCAGTCGGCGGCCTCGATTTCGGCTATGGTTACCGCCTTGACCAGTCCTGGCACCGGCTGAAGTTCCGCATTTGGAAAACGGTCAAGCAACCAAGCTGCCTGCCGATGGAAGTAGGCGGCATGTCGCAGCTGTGCCACGGAGATCTTGCGTGTGTCGTCAAGCTGACGGACCAGCCGTGCCGTACCACGCCGGTCGAACTGGGCGGAGACAAGGTCCTCTTCGGACAAGGCTACGGAGACCTCTCCTGCCAAGTCCACCAGACGGGCGGACAGTTTGAACAGCAAGTCCACCTGCTTGATGAGGCCCCTGATGCGCTCGGCGATGGGGTCAAAGACTGCGTGGAGGGCGTGTTGCCGTTTGAGCGCCTCCGGCGGATTCTTGGCACAGTCCTTGCAGAACCGCTCGACATCTTTGACCAGCGCCGCGCGGTCCGCCTCATACGGAGCAACTGCCTGCTCCAATTCGGCCGCCGTGTCTGCCAAGACCTGTCGCTTCTCGGCATCCGCCGATTCCAGTTTCTGGACAGTTTTCAGGAACGGCGCAACCCGCTCCCGCACACCAGCCAATTCCGCATCGAAGGAATCCAGCGCCACCGGCACGGCCTCGGCTTCGGTGCGGATCTGACCGAAGTATTGCTGAACCAGATCAAGGAACCGGTCCTTTTCTTCCCGGTGCAGCCAAACGATGGCGGACAGGTTGGTGAGTTGCTCCGGGGTGAAGTCGAAAATCTTGCGTGTGACCTTGCGGAATATCTGGCGGGCATCGATCATCAGCACCGTGTTGCGGCGCTTCTGGGGCTTGCCCCGGTCGAAAAACCACAGTTCGCAGGGCACGCTACGGGTGTAGAAGAAGTTGCCCCGGATGGCGACCATCACGTCCACATCGCCAGTCTCGACAATGCGCCTGCGCACGTCCTTCTCACCGTGCCCGGCGCTGCTGGCCTGCGACGACATGACGAACCCGGCGCGGCCCTTCTCGTTCAGATAGCTCCAGAAGTAGGAGATCCACAGGTAGTTGCCGTTCTGGACCTTCTTGCCCTTGTTGACGCCGGGCAGGCCGAAGGGCAGGCGCGGGTCGCCCTTGATGCGCTCGGCGTCCACCAGGTCCACGTTGAAGGGCGGATTGGCCATGACAAAGTCACATTGGCCCGCGAGGTTATGCTCATCCTGATAGTAGGTGATGGCCTCCGCGATGCGGCCCTCCAGTCCGTGGACGGCGAGGTTCATCTGGGCGATGCGGATGGTGGTGGGGTTCTTCTCCTGGCCGTGGAACACCACCTTGTGGGCGGTGTCCTCGCCCGTCCGCTCGATGAAGTGGCTGGACTGCACAAACATGCCGCCGGAGCCGCAGGCGGGGTCCAGGACCTTCCCGTGGTTCGGCTCGATGACATTGACGATGGTCTGAACGATGGATGAGGGCGTGAAGAACTCGCCGTTGTCGTGGGCCTTCTGCATCGAGAATTCGGCGAGGAAGTACTCGTAGATGCGCCCGAACACATCGCCCGACGCGTTGCGAATCTGCTCGCCGTTGAAGGTGCCCATCAGGTCTTCGAGCACCTTGGGCTCGAAAATGCCGTAGTCCTTGGGCAGCACGCCCAGCAACGGCTCAAAGGATTCCTCGATGGCGACCATCGCCTTGGTGACCAGTTCCGGGAGCCTACTCTTGTCCGGCTTGGCCATGATCCAGTCGTACCGTGCCTCCTCGGGCAGCCACAGCGCCCGGCGGCGCACGTAGTCCGCCTTCAGGATGGCGCGCTTGGGCATCTTACCGCTGGCCTGGTCCTTTTCGATCTCTCGCGTGGCGGTGTCGAAGCGGTTGGCCGCATGGCGCAGGAAAATGATGCCCAGCACGGGCATGAAATAGTCGCTGGAGGTCAGCTTCGAATTGGCGCGCAGGTTGTCCGCCGCGCTCCACAGGTCCTTTTCCAGCTTCTCGATGTCCCGGAACGTACTTCCATTCATGCGGTGAAATGCTTTCCGTGCCCGCGGCATGCTCAGCCGCCACGCACTTGGTCTTTGATTCCCTACTGCTTGCCTTGCGCGCCACGGCCTACCCGTCTCTCGGCGCGCTCCCTATTGCGGAATAGACTACTCCATCGCCCTGTCCCGCGCAAAACCCGCCACGCCGGTCTTGCCACCTTTGACCGGGACCGACGGGGTGGTCGCAATCAACGGAGACCATGGAGATGTGGGCTTTGTTTGGGGAGCCTGTATGCTAGCGCACGGATGCTTCTTTGCGGCGGCAACACAAATGAATTTCGATGCCTTTTCTGGACGGCGCAAACTCGACACGTTTCCTTTTAAAGGGTTCAAAAGGGAATTCGTCGCCTTTTCGGGAGCGCGCCTACCACTCGGTTACCTTCCCCTCCTTGTTCCAGCACGACGGGTTCTTGATGTTGATATCCGTGCGCGGCCGCAACTCCGGCCACAGTTCCTGTACCGACTGTACCATCACATCGGATACAAGCTGCGCTACCTCGGGGAGCGTGTCCAGTGGGGCTTCGAACACATAGGCATCGTGGACGGCGGCGATGAGGCGGGCACCCATTGGTGGGAGCAGGCGGTCCAACCGATTGCCGGCCATCTTAAAGGCAACGCACGCCGACGCCTGAATGGGATGATTGTTAAGCCACTTGGGCGGATGCTTGATACCTCCCGGAGGGCCGGGCAAGCGACGTTTGAGCCCCATCACCGAAGCCGCATTCCCCCGGACAAAGCTCGTGTCCTGGTTGAACACCAACGCCCTCGACAGATCAGGAAACATGGCCATGAACTCGCCCCACAGCCTGTCTGCGCGACTCCTTGATATTCCCAGTGCGTCCGCGATCCCTTGGATTGTCATTCCGTAAATGACACCCAGTGTGTTCTGTTTCATTTCTTGGCGAAGCTGCGGGTACTTCTTCTTGAAGTCGTTCCCCGACAAACTCACGTCCTCTTCGGACAGTGTGCTCCGGTGGAGCACCTTGGCCATCATGCTGTACACGTCGTCGGCGTTGAACATGTCCACGAGACGGCTGCTATTGTAGAAGGCGCCTGAAACACCAACTTCAATTTGAGATAGGTCGATTTCGCCGATTCCCATGCCGCGCTCGGGCACGATGAGCGGCCGCGCCACCGACGGAAGCCCCAGGATGTTCGGTGTCGTCGTACTTTGCCGCCCGCTGGCGGCCCTGAGCAGCACTTGTATCGGGTGCACCCGCCCGTCAGATCCGACAAGGTCTGCCCGAAGTATCTTGTCGCGGGCCAGCGCGCGGAATTTGCGCGCCTCCAAAATAAGCGGAATCGCACGGTCGAGGCCCAGAAATCGTTCCAACTGTTTCTTGTCGAAGGAATATTTGCCCCTGGTCTTGAAACGTTCAAGGATTCCTATTTCCTTGAAGTATTTTCCAACTTGAGTACGGCTATCGGGGTTGTCTATGCCCAGTTTGGCCAGTTCCGCCGCCAGTGGCGCGCCTTTTTCGCGGCAGAACGCGGGAAGACGTTCACGCTTGGCTTCGTCCACGCGAACCCCGGTCCATTCCATGTGGGCGCTTGTTATCACCCACGGCATCTCGACGGTGATGAGCTGACGCAGTATGCCAGTTCGGCATGCCCGCGCCACCTGCAATTGGTACAGTTCCGCCGCAACGATGCTATCCTCGGCACTGTACTCGATTTGAAGAGCGCTGAACGGCAAGCCTTCCGCATGGCGCAGAAAGGATTCTTGGAGTTCCGCTTTCAAGGCGGCGTGGCGGTGGGTCACGCCATACCGATTGCAGGTGGCCACGAGGGAGAAGAAGTGCGTTTCCATCTCATTGAGCCGCTCCTTCTCCTCAATTTCTTCCGCGGTGCCTGCCGCGTCGCGCTTGTTCGCGCGGAATTTGCCGAGGTGCTGCGCGCGCTCGTGAATGTAGGTGTCCCACAGTTCGGCGGGCTCGGGTAATCCCAGTTTTAGCAGGCAGAACAACTCCGACTTCAGGTGGTGGCCGACGAAGACCACGGGCATACGCAGCACATCCCCCAGCGGGCGAAGCAAATCCGGATTGCGCAGGTCGATAACGAAATTGTACTGGCACGGCCTGTCTTCTACCATCTCGATCGCGCTCAGGGACATCAGCAAAGGCTGCACGCTAGTGATATCGTACCAGCACTTCCCCCTGTCGATTTCGACGGGCGGACGATTGTACCTGAATTCCGAATCCAGCCCGATGCGCGTGATGTCGCGCTGGAAAAGAAAGAGCCGTACCTCTTCCATGTCCACCAGGTTGTCCACGTACCGCGTTTGCTCGCGGTACGCGCCGGGCAATCGCCGCAGCCGCTGCAAAGGCGGGGACGCATCTTTCGGCGGCGGCAGGTCGCGCAGCCGTTCTGCAAAACCGTTCAGCAGGTTCATGGTCAGGGTCCTTCATTTATTTGCGGCATCTGCTCCGCCGGTTGATTCCAGTATCGCTGAACTGTGCGAACTGTCACGTGTAGCTGCTCGGCCACCTGCCACTGTTTTAGGCCCGCGGCCCGCATCGCCCGCACTTCGTCCGCGCGGCGTGCACGCTTTTCTTTACTTGGCAGCTCGATGCCGAAGTGCGCCCGCGCTTCGGCTAGGTTTTTGAAGTCCACGACGCCGGGCATAACCTCAGCCATAACATCAGCCTGAAAGGTTATGACCTCCCTGGGTTTGGTGAAAGGACGCACACGTCCGACCGCCTGAATCACGACATCCCTCTCAAGGGCTTTGAGGGCCTGTCCTGACAGCGCATCCAAATCGTACACGCGGTCGCGGTCGCGTTTTGTTCCGGCAGTGCGGCCAGCGCCCCGGCGATGCCGAATTTCCAGGTCTATCCTGCCGTCCGCACCAAGAACGTCTTGCAAGACCCCGTCCAGCAACCCCGCGTGGATATAAAATGAATTCAGGCAGTAAACGGCATCGTAGTTGGCAAAGTCGTTAACTCCGACCATTCCGTAATGGATGATCGGAATGATGTGCGGATTGTCCAGAGCGGCGCGGTCATATCCCTCCCCAATGACCGTTAGGTGTTTATGGCCCAGCGCGTCAAAGCGCGCCTGCAATTGCGCGACGCAGAAGGGTTTGAAAACCTTCTTTGAGACAAGCAGGACCCTTCTTCCTTGGAAAATCCGCAAAGCCGCAAGCCGCGCAAAGAAGTCCAGGATTTCCTTTGCGTTTCGCGGGAAATAACACTTCGCGCCAAGGTAGCGTTTTATGTTGTAGAACGACGAGCCTGGGTGGCTGAACGTGTAGCCTTCGAATGGGAGTGAAATTGGCCGTCCAAGGCGGAACTCCAGAAGCCGCCTGTGATTGTTTGCGGTGAAGAGGAACAGGTCGTGGTCGATAAGCGGCGGGGCGGCGTACAGGATTTCGCCGGCCATGTTCTTTTCGCGCGATGCAAGCGGGCTCCGACCGAATTCCTGAAGGGCGAAGCTGAGGTCTCTGAATTGTACGCCGTGCTTCCTGTAACCCGCTTCTTGAATGCAAATCTGAATGCCGGGGTCCAATGGTGGGAAAGACCAATCCCAAGACCGAAGGTCAGACGTGGGTGCGACAAGGAGTAATCCGGTCTTGTACACATACGACTCCAGGCCGTCGCCCCCTATCGCCGCGACGATGTTCCGGTACTGCACCAGCAAAATGGGGTTGACCTTTCGCCGGTAGTTGGTCAGGCAGGCGTGATCCTCATCAAGAATAACTACGGGGTTCTTTGCCCCCGTTCTTTTGACCAAAAACTGGATGAAATCATTGGCGCGCGAAAGATGGGCCTGCGCGGCGAAAATCACTTGGGCATCCTTGACCGTCTTTTTGAACTGGTCAGGCCAATAGCAGTTCTTCTTCTCGGGGCACCCCGCGCAGATATTGCGCTTGCCCAGTTGGTAGCAGCGAGATTTATCGTAGCCGAGCCACTCGTTATTACGCATCTCGCCGCACGCACCCGAGGGGCGCGGGCGAAGGACCACAACCTTGATTTCTCTTGGTGGGTCCTTCACCCAGCGCCGTTCGTTCAGGATGTTGTGTGTCGGGGCCATGCAGATTACCAAGTCGAAAGCACCGGTGACGATGATGGCCTCGGCAAGGTTGTCGATGGCGAAGGACTTGCCCACGCCTACCGGCAACGAGACCCCCACGGCACGGTCCTGCGCGTTGGACATCAGCTCAAGCAGCTTGTCGCCGCCCAACTGTTCCAGCCTGAATTTGGCCAATTCTGCATCGCCCCGGATGATCATGCCAGGCCGCGTAACGCCAGCTTGCGCGCAACCTGGGGCAGGGCACGAAGGGTTTCGTTGGGCAGGGTCAGGTAGACCGAGTCGAGCCTGACAAGGCCTTGCTCCCGATCCTGCACGAACTTGGCTATGGCGGTCCGCCCGTCATCAACGCCGGGCGGAATGGACCATGACGCTACCGAGAACGACATCTGGTCGGGTTTCGTGATCGAGATGATCTGCGGTCCCCGCCTGCTGGCCTCCGCGATGGCCTGGAACACCTGGGGGGCCAGGGCCTTGGGCCGCATCAAACTGCTCATGGCCAGCACCCCCACTTCGCCCTGTTCGCAGTCGAACACGGGCAGAAGGAGGCGCTGTTCGGCTTTCCGGCTGATTGCGCAAAGTGCGCATTCTTCAGGGCTCCCCCAGCACAGAACCCAGTCATTGACATCCGGGTCGTCGCAGTAATGGGCACTCACGCGCACCGCATCCGCGGTGAACGGAATCACGAATACCCCGCTGCTGGGAATACGAATACTACGCAGCGCGGATGCCGGGGCAGTGTGGTCACCGTCCGGGTTCATCAGGTCGAACAGGTTCACGGACTGAACCATGCCCGGGGCCTGGACTACCGGACGGCCGGTGGACGGTCCGTCGGGTAGTGTGGGCTGCCCACCGGATATTGCCGCCAACAGGGCGGCCTCCGCTTGCGCAGCGATTTCACCCCCGGTGGCGTTCACCGGGGGGCGTTCTGTCTGGAGGCCATTGCAGGTCTCCGGGGCGGGGGTGGTGTCCGGGGGGGACATGGGGGAACGCAGGCTCTTCATGGAACAAAACTCCTCAAATCTGGTACACTACGGTCGGAGGGACTCACAAAAGACTGACCGGCCGCGGTGTATTTTCCTGCAATTCGGTTTGTGCCGAACGGCGGCTTCAGAACATTGGAAGCCAAAATAGGTGGTCAGCTTGGGTTTCTTTTAGGTTGCGGCGTGAAGGGCGGGCACCCAGAAAGAAGCATAGACATAGCTCCGCCGGGCGTGAACTTGGCTGGTTTTGACGTGTTCCGACCTAAGGCCCGGGGCTCAGGAAGTGCTGGGGGTGCCCTGGTCGCCGTGGGTTTCACTCGGCGAGGCCGTTGTTCTACCGCCCGTCCTCCCCCTCCTCGACGGCCATTTTCCGTCCGAAATCATCGGCCGCAGCAAGACCAGCTGACTGTCAGCTGCAGCGGCAACATCCTCCAGGAAAAGCGCGAAGCCCTCCTCTATCAGAAAGAGGGCTGAAGCCCGCAGCCGGGCAACCTCATCCGAGCATTTCACGCTCGGTCCCGCCACCCGCGGGGGTGGCGTTCCGTCCTGTACCGCAGCCCCCCGCTGCCCACCCCAAAAGGCGGGGTCTATTTCCCCCTCCGCGAGCTTCTTTGCCCAGTTTAGAATCATGCTGGCTATATCTGATTCTTCCCCTCCGCCCGTAAGCGCCGCCTCTCCTTCTTCGGCCGCACCGGGGCACTGGTTCATTGCGGCAGACACGCACTCGTTGAACGTGGTGTGGTAGTCATCGAAACCTTTTTCCAGCAGCGCAGCATTGAGCAGCTTTTCTGTGTCCCCCGCGTTCCCCGATGCCGTCAGATGCGAGGCCGTTATCGCCAAGATTCGCGCCCATTGTATTTTGCGGCAAAGAAACTCTTTCCGCCAGAAGGGAAAGAGCATGGGGATTCCATCGTGCCGCAGGATGTCCGAAACATAGGCCGGGGGAGCAAAGACGGCACGGGCCCCCCTGCGCGGGACTTTCTCCGGGGCCAGTTCGGCCAGATACTCAAGGACTGTCACAAGTTCGGTTTGGAGCTCGGGTTGCGGGTCGGACGTGCGCCGTTCGAGCACACGTGCCACCCGCGAGACCCTGTTGTTGGAATAGGGTCCTGTATCCCTTCTTGTTTTCCTGAAGACCCCCGTGACCGTCTCGGCAATCCCGCAGTCCAGCATGCCTCCAAACTCAGCGGCAATGCCCATCAACTCGTTTGCGTCTTTCCACTCTGCCGGTGCTTCTTGGCTTCTATCGGGCACAACCAGGAGAGCCAGCGATTCGCACCGGAACTTCGCGCTGTACTCGCGCAGGAACCGGCCGAAACTTGCATCCACGCCTCGGCCCTCGTCTTTCTCGAAGAACTCGGCCACTCTCTCAGCCACCTCGCCCAAAGGCACATTGACATCCTGCTGCCAGATATCAATTGCCGCGGCAGTCACCGCGCGGCGGAATAGCACTTCTCTTCGGTCGCTGTTGTGTCTGGCCTGGGTGTTCTGCCAGTTTGCCAGTGACCGCAGTTCCTCTTTCGGGCACCATTTCTTGACAAGTTTGTCGGCCATGTAATGGCCCCGCCACAGGGGGTAGTGGCGTAGTATGCCCGTGTGCAACTCATCGCTCTTCCTGTTTGTGGCGTCGTTGTCGGGCACAGAGATGTCCCCCACAGCATAGGGGTCGAATTCTCCGGTGTCGCGGTTCTTCTTCTTTTCCGGCGGGCGGCTTTCGTAGGCACGCAGCGAGAGAGCGATCTCCAGGGCGTTGAATGCGTCTTCCAGCGCCACGATAACCGCGCGCCTGTCCTCCTCGACCTGCAAGTGCATTTCGTGCACCGGGGGCCCGGCCTGATAATCGCCCCCAAACGTGTCCGGGCCGGCAGTTTTCAGAAAGTGCTCCACCGCTTGTGGCAGCTTGTCTAACACCGCGCCCCCTGTACTGAGGTCCATATCGGCCAGGAAGCGCTCCACATCTTCCAAGCGCTCAGCGGCGAGGTCGGCAAATGCCGCCTGGAGGCATTTCAGGCCCCCGGGTGTCAGATGGGCGACGGGCGCTTCATTGGTCCCTTTCCCGGCCTTTCTCTTTCGAGCTTCTTTGGCTTGCACGGTCGGAGGGTTGAAACACTCGAAGATCCCGTCATTATCCAAGTATTCATGGACGAGGAAGTGCGTCCAACGGATGTTCCGCGAAAAGGAGTCATCGTCTGGCCGTAATATCTCCCCGCTCTCCAGTTTATCCGCGCACTTCTGAATGAAGTCATCCGCAAGCCGTCCTTCGTCCGAGAATGGCACCGCGCCCATCCGGCGCATGACGCACACCTGGGTGAGCGTTTTCAGCTTGTTGAATTCATCTCTCTTCTTGCGCCGTCCGTCCACGACAGTGCCGCAGATGTTCCGGATGTCTTCCACGAGTGACCCAAGTTCGTCGCGTGAACAGGCCTGTGCCTGGGGGATGCGAAACAGGTGCGCGCCGACGTCCGAAAAGTCCGACAGTGTCAGCGCCCCTTGAGGGACATACGATATGCCATACTTCTTCTCCACCGTCTCGATGGCGTGATCCAGACGACTCCGCAGGCATGACTTGGCCGCGTTTTTCTCTGTGTTCTTACCGTCGGCGGAGCTGTGCGTCATCTGCGATGTCCTCCTGAAATCCATCCAGGAAATGCTACACCCATGAGACTGGTTGCCGCCAGCTTTGGGGCGATGGAGTGAACGGGGGCATCTCGCGGGTTTCCAAGCCGCATCCCCCCGGTGACGTTCAGGGTTTTTCAGCACGACATCACGCGCCCATTCCGCCGGTGGCGGAATGGACTGTGCGGTATCGGGGGACGTTCCGGCGTGCGAGCTTGGCTAGAATACCGGCAATCTTGCGGGGGCTCCGTGTGGCCACCGCCGTCGTCCCAGTCGCCCGCAAGCGGAACATCCGCGGGGCCATCACTGGGCAAAGCGTGCTAGTAGATGGAGTGACCGCTCATCGACGGATGCCTACCCACAGGAGCGTTGCCAGCGCATCGGATTCGGTCCGGTCCATCCACCAGTTTCGGCCCGGTCCCCGCCCGGTCCACCCAGCGCATATTCAAGAAACACCCGACGGCGCGACCATCTCCTTGCAGCACATCAGTCTCTGAGGCACGCCGCATCAGGGCGATTGTGCTCCGGTCCTTTTGTCCTTCCACGCGGCATCCCAAAGGCCTTATTCTAATTAACGCTATGTGTACTGTTTCTCGTCCTTTTAATCCGGTGGCCGCGGGTTCGAGCCCCGCCCCATCCACCAGTTTTTCCTTTGTTTGCAAGGGCAAGCGGGCCGTCGGATGCGGACATCGGATTTTATGCGGTTTGCCCGGTCCCCGCCCGGTCCGTTCAGCGCGCATCCAGAACGACCTTCCGACCCTTACTCTACATCACCTTTTCCACTTGCCACAGCGGAAGTGGCCGTCTGGCCATAAAAAAGTCCGATGACCCTGACGGCATGCAATGGCGCGCATGATGTGAGTTTCACAAGCCACTGGCACCCTGGCTGGGACGCGCAAAGCTGTCAATGCGTTGCGACATCGGTCCAGTATACCCGCAACGGAACCCAACCCGACCCGGACTGCCCGCCCACCCGGCAGTCACGGTCATCCATCGCTGGGGCAGCCGTCGAAAAGCAGGAGGGCATCTCCGCACGCCAGGATTGCTCCATGCGTTAACGATAGCAGTGAAAGCAGGTCCGTTCAATGCACCGACCGCTGACCGAAGAGACAGACGCATGCCCCCCTCCTCTCCCCTTGCGAGGCATGCGGATAATCCATGCCATTCCCTCGAATTGAGCCCGAAGGGATGGCACAACCTGATATGGCCTTATATCATCGCCATTCGGCAACGTCCCCGTCTACCTGCCTCCTCTTTTCATGCGCTTCCGGTTGTTGCTGATTATTAGTGTTCAGATTCTGGACACGATCAGACACACGGCGGCGCGACGCGGCGGAAACGCCTTCCTGAATAGACGGCTCCTCTCTCACGGCAGTCAGAGACTTATCTGACCATCCCTGAGTATTTAGCCCCAAGACAGGCACGCTGGACCTGTTTGGCAGGCTAATCGCGCGAATCCCCCCGAAAAGTCACATTTGCTCATCAAAGGGGCAGGAGAAAAACAGTAAACGAGGCGAGTCGCCCGTCCCAAAGTGAGATTCTAGGCATGTACCAATGGTTTCGGGCATCCTTTCTGCGTTTGCGTCCAGTTTCTGGACACTTGCATGTGCAGATTCTGGACACTCTTGAATACTCTGGCGGCAGAGATAGGAGCCAAGAATCGCCACCACAATACAGAACCCGTTTCACTTCCATGGCTTATGACTTTCACTATTCCGTGCAACCAGTATTGGCATACTATCTGCTACAGAAAGGCAGTACATGGCAGTAAGAGGGCAAAGATGATTTCCGTGAGAAGGCGAATCCTTACCATGGGAAACACTTCAAACGCTTGGTGCAGAGGGACAGGGCAAGGTTATGAAGAAGGGTATGAAGCTGGCGCGGACCCATGCAGCGCTGTCGGGTTGTCTCTTGTTGGCTGCATTGCTGTTGGCGGGTGGCGGGGTATATGCAGTGCTTGGAGGGAGCAACGATGGAGGGGGAGGAGGCATATCCAATGCTCCGCTTGGCACGACGGAGGCGTTCTCTGCTGCCACTGCCATTGCTGAGGGGGCGCAACAGTGGTTCCGGGACACGGCCGCGGAAGACGGCATCCCCCTGCCGGAATCGGCGCGGGAGCAAGCGCTGGCGACAGCGCCCCGCCCGACCTCGGCCGCGCCGTTGCCGGAAACAGTGGTCAGTGCGGACACACCGACTGTCATTCCGGTGCATTTGCCTACCGCAGCCATGACCCCGCAGCGTCTCGAACAGGCTCTTCCTGGGTTGCACATGTCTCCGCAGGCGCAGGCACAAGTGCAGTATCAACTTGACGCGCTGGCCAGCGTGACGGTGGGTATCACCACGTCCGCAGTGAACCAGGGTGCGGAGGAGCCGGTGGCTGGTGCCGCAAAGTCTCGCATGGCGCAAAAGGGCACCGGCGGAGGCACGCAGGGGCTTGGCTTGGATCTGGCAGGGGATTATGACGCGGTAATGGCGCTGCTGTTCCCTGATGAGGATTGCGATTTCTATGACATTAACGGCGTATCAATTAACGAAAACGGGGCGGCCGAGCTATTCGACGGCAATGGCATTCCGGATCGCGCCGAGCTGATGAGCGTGGAACACGTCCTGAACACCCCCGACCGGGAGCTGTACGGCGTCGGCGGGGTAAACCATACCGTGGCGCTTGCACGCTGGCAAATCATCATGGACTCATTCTGTCTCGAGGCAGACCCCAGCGTTCCTCTTAGTCAAGCACAAAGGGACAGTTTCATGCGCGTGGTTGCTGGCTACTGCATGCTCGGCGACCCCGTCTCCGTGATCTGGGCTGCTCTGCTTGCCGCACTCAGTGGGTGGTCTGTCGACCAGGAGGCTTTGCGCGGTCTTTTTGCGCCCATGCCCTGGCCCTTCAGCGCCGAAGGCAATTTCACCGGAACGGTGGGCAAGACGAATTATGCAAAGTGGCTCATAGCCCACCTTACGGCCCGCGACGCATGCCAAGCTGAGATTCCGCCGTGTACCGAGCCATCTTTTGATGAAATATTCGCCGCCTACGCAGACATGCTGGACGGGATTACCGACCAGGAAGCCCTACTTGCGCAGCGTCAGGACGCAAACTCCCCGCCACTGTTCAACGCAGTAACCGTTCAGGTGGCCGGACAGTTTCTGGCGCCCACGGTGGGTCGGTGGGATTGGCCCGCTTGGAAAGGCCTGACCATAGCCGCAGTCCCGGACACGGCCCTGCACTTCGACCATTGGCAGGTGACGCCCAAGGTGGGCATGCCATTAAGTACGACGGACCCGCTTCTGAACTTGGGGATCCTGACCGGTGATGTGACGGTGCGCGCCGTGGCCCGGCACGAAGCTGCCACCCCGATAGACTTCGCCTTTACAGACCCTTGTTTGGAACAGGCCGTACGTGCGGCGAGCCACAAAGGGGCCGGGAGCCCCCTACTGTGGGGTGACGTGGAGGGACTGGTCCTATTGGAGGCCCGTGGTGCGGGCATCACCAGCCTCGATGGCCTGCAGTATCTGACGGGACTTGTCCTACTTGACCTGCGCGACAACCAGATCTCAGACCTCACCCCCTTGGGCAATCTGACGGAACTAAAGTGGTTGCTGCTTGGGCTCAACAGCATAACCCAGTCTGCCGACAGTGGAGCAACCCATCCCCTGTCCCCGCTGTCGGGAATGGCACGGTTGGAACTGCTTGACCTGGGATGGGGCTTTGCCAGTCTTGACCCGAACGCGTGGGCCAGTCTGGGCCAGGCCAATCACCTCCGGAACCTGGCTCCCCTGAGTTCGCTCACACACCTTGTAAATCTCGACCTGTGCGGAAATGATCTCGTCTCGCTGGATGGGCTTTACGGCAAGACATCCTTGGGCTGGCTGTTCCTCAGTGACAATGCCGGGCTCTGGAACACGAACGCAGACACCAGCCATTGCGGGGAAAACCAAGCCACTCTTGCCTCTCTTGGCGGTCTGGGCGGCTTGATGGTGCAAAACGCCGGTGTGACAGATGACTGCCTCGCCGCAATGCTGACGACCACCTCAAACACGCGAAGACTGTCGAACCTGTCCATGATCGGCTTGTGCGGCAATCACGAAATCACGACCTTGGACCCGCTCGGTCAATATGCCGGCTTGCGGGCCGTAGTTTGCGGAGACAACCCAGGTCTGACCAACATCGACGCGCTCCAGGGGATGACGGCGCTGGAAACAGTGCGGCTGGTGAAAACGGGGATCACGCGCCTGTCCGCACTCACCGGCGGTAATCTGCACGATGGTCTGCTTACGGTGCGGGAGAATGCCGCCCTCCATGATGTGACGGCGGAGGGTGAGACCCAAGGCTACTCCGTGTGCGGGGACATTGACACCATCGAATCCCACGGCAACACGGTGGACCGGGATTTTGCCTGCAATTCAGAGGTGGTGCTGACCCTCAGGGTTTCTCCCAGCAATACGGGTTCAACCGTGCCCGGTGCGGGATCTTACCCCGTTTATCGCGGGGCATCCTGTTTGCTTCAAGCCGTGCAAACCGACCCAAACTACCTCTTCTCACACTGGACCGGTTTTGTATCCGACATATCCAACCCGACCACGCGGGTCTGTGTAGACCGCAATAAGACGGTGACCGCCGTGTTCGCCGACGATGGAAACTGCACGTTATATATGCGTGCGCCCGTGACTTATGACTTGGACAACAATAGTGTGCGCATTGTGGGAACCGAGCATCAGGCGCCGGGCATCACAAGCCCGGCACAGAACGACTGGAAATGCCGGCTTGGGGAAACACGCCACCTCCATGCAGAACCGGCGCCGGGATGGGCGTTTGTGAGCTGGTGGCAGAGCAATGGGTCGTATCAGGAAATCTCCCAAGCACCCGATTTTGACCTTGTTATGGATGGCAACAAAGTCGTGTGCCCCGTTTTTCTGCCGGCAGACCGCATGCTTCACCTGGACGGCATGCTGATTGGCAACACGGTGACGCCCTCGCTTGGATACCACTACTATGCAACGGGCCAAGAGGTTCACCTGCACGCGGAGCCCTATATGTATCACTGTTTCCTGGGGTGGCAGCGAGCCGGTGAGTCGGGTTATATCTCCACCAACCCCGATACAACGCTCATCATGAATCAGGATTACACGATCACGCCCCGGTTCCAGCCCTGCTTCCAGGCCCCCCTCGATCTGGAGGTGTACGGTTTTGGACAAACAACCCCCGAGGCGGGAACCTATTACTACAATCCGGGTCAGGAGGAGACGCTGCATGCTGCGCCCTGGGGCAACTGGCGCTTCATCGCGTGGTTCGAAGATGGTCATGATCCCGTCGAAAGTCCGTCGCTGCATGTCTCTTTTGACGCGAACAGCACCGCACGTTCAGTAACGGCGGTCTTTGACGGTCTCTTCTCCCCGGATGACTTCCAGACCTGGCTTGACGGCCAATATCCGGGCGCTGTTCCCAGCATTGGGACCTATCCTTCGGTCGCGATAGCCACCCGCGAATCGGTCAACGGGCACACCATGCCCGATCTTGTCCGACTGACCACGCTATACCTTGCCCTGAGCGACACCACCCATCCTCTTCATACCGAGACCACTGCCAAATACTGGAACAACCTGAAGCGGTGGTACTTCTGGATCAATGACCTCTGCCAGGTGGACAGCCAATTTCCCGTGCCGAATTTCTCCGAAATGCGCACCTATGCGGCCTATTCCACCCTCAGTGAAGCACTGAAGGACTGGGCCGTAGCGCAGTTCATCTCCAAGCACCCGCGTCCCGAAGGCAGTGATCCCTACTCGCTCACCTGGGCCAACCAGCTTGAGTGGGTTGAAGGCTTCGGCCTTGAGGCGGACCCTGACGGGGACGGTTTCTCCAACATCGACGAATGGCTGTTCGTCAACTGGCTGACGGGGAACACCCTGGCCGCAGTGGACAGATGGGATCAAGAGTCCGAGTCTCCCTCATTTGGTGCAATACTATGCCTCTACGAGGGTGCCGACTATCAGGGAAGCAATACCAGTCTGCCGAATTTCTACAATACCACTGGACCAAACATACCGCTCCATGTGCAGGTGACCATTGCCAAGGAGGGCGATGGAACGCTGATGCCCGGCGCCGGCACCTATCTTGTGCCGACGAAGAAGCTCAGCGCTTACTGGAATCCAGACAACTACTGGCTGCAAGGGGGCACCCGCAATGCTCCTGACTTTGCATACCCGCTTACTGTCAGTGCAACCAGCACCGCGCAATCGTCGTTCCAGGCTTGGCGCATAGAAACGGAGCCAGGTGTCACCATTGCACAGCTCGGCAGCGGAGCCTGTCTGGACGACTCCAACCCCGACCCGCTGCCCATACCGCAAATCAACGGCATCAAAGTCATTGCACAATTCGATAATACCTTGTAACCATTGCATCAACACCTGTCGCATGACCCAATACCTGCCGGTGTTATTGCTGCCCAGTGATAGATTTAGGAGGCTTAGGATCCCATGGCACTAGAAGCACACATTGGAATGCAAGGAACGAGGAAGACGAAAAGGGGCCCGCGAGTTTTTCCCTTCCTGTCCCCCAGCGCCCCCCCCTTCGGTGCCCATGACCTGTTCGCTGTTCAGGAAGCGCACTCACCAGTACAAGCGGGAAAAGCGCCCACCTCCAAAGGCGCCTTGTTACGCAACCTTGGTTTGGTCCATCACGACAGTTGGAGCCTTGTGGCATATACAGTTTTCGCAATGTCTATGTTTATCTTATTCGGCTGAGAGGGAGATATGTTATGATTAATCGTGGCTTTGAAGTGTTGGGGCGTTTGTACAGCTTGCCAAGCCGCAGGTGCGCAGAGGGGACTTGCTCGGCCATGGTGCAGACAGACGACGGGGACTGCAGGACAGCGGCACATGTCTTAAAGATGACGGGTGCCTCTAAGTGGTTGGCACGAGGAGTAATAGTAACATTGTTCTTTATACTGCCCGGTCCTAGCGCTTCCGCCAGCCAGTGGGGACCGGCTGTTGCCTTTCCACACCGATCCGCCCAATTTGACGTGGTGGAGCTGGAAAAGGCTACCGAACTGTCATCTTGTCAGTGCACTGGTTTCGGCCCTGGAACAGGCTACCCAACAGCGAGCTTTGATGTTGTGGTTCATGACGATGGTCGATATCCGCTGAGCGTAACGTGCACTGACACTTCTACGGCCGCGAACGGTCACACCCTCAACTGCCACCGATGGTTTTTCGAGGACCCTGCCCAGCTGCCGTTCACTCTTGTGGCCCAGCCGCCCACTCCCGAGGCAACGACAGGCCAGTGGACGTTCGACGGTGCCTGTTGGGGTACTTATACTATTATGCTAAGGGTGCAAGATGACGACAATAAGTGCAGTACCGCAAAGGTACAGGTCGTCGCAAAGATAACGGATCCCAACACCTCCGACATTAGCGCCGTACAAGAACTTGAGTCGAACTTCTGCGGATTGCGCCAAATGATCGCTCATCACCCCAGTCGCAGTGGGTTCCAACTGGGCACGTGTGTCTTCGATGCGGTATGGTACGATGAACCTATATTGCATAGTTGCCGACCGCCCGAACCTACAAACGAAGGGGAAGGCGAAGCGGACATGGACCGGCAATGGACGTGCCCCGATCCCGCCCCCACCCCTCCCATCGACTACTGCCAGACGGACCCCAAGTTGCCTGCAGCGCATTTCGGAAAACTGCCTTACGGAAACCTGCCTATCATCTCGCAGCATTATCGCGATTATCTAAAGTATGATTTCAACACGATGGGCGTCAATTGTGGCCTTATGCCACAGGCAATTTCACGCAAAGGCATGATTGCAAGCTCGGGATTCACTATTTCAGCCAGTTATGATTATGTTAATATGTTTGTGGACTATGCGGCGGAAATGAAGTTGTCAATGTTTGGTAGCCCCTCATTTTACTACCTCCCATGCTGGGCGGCCTATGCGGGACGCAACGGAACACTCCTTGCCGATGAGTTCAAGGTGCTCATGACGGAATATGTTCAAGGGTTTTCCCAATA
>CAITNO010000118.1 GCA_903893795.1 Candidatus Hydrogenedentota bacterium
GAGGTTTGGGGCTGCGATGAGGCCATACACCCCCCGCCACTGCGTGGCTTCCCCCCTCGGAGGGGGGACTTAACACTGCGCGATTCCAGGCTCTTGGGTTGCGGCCATGCTGCTCCAGGGTTTCCGTGGTTGGCAATTCCCCCAAAAGAACTAACCACGGAATTCACGGAATTTCACGGAAAAGGCACAAGAGAATTTGACATGGATGAACAGGATGCGCAGGATATCCCAGAGCAGTAAAGCTGCTGCATTCCTCTGTGCCCTCGGAGGTTCAGCTTAATTGTGCAGAGCGAATTGCGCCCGATTGGTCCTGTGCGTTTATGTTCCGTTCTGCTTGCGAGGAGGTTCATTATGCACCAAGCCCAGCGATTAATTTTGGCGTTCGTCGCCTTGATGCTGGCCGTGTTCGGCCCTGTTGCCGGGGCCGACGAATATGCCGCCGTGGGGCATGCGCGCCAGACCATCTATCATTCGCCGCAGACGCCCGGGTACACGTGCTGGACCGCCGCGTGGACGATGACGGACGGCACCCTGATGGTAAGCTTCACCCAGGCGACGGGGCCGGTCGAAGGGCGGCCCCAGGCACCGGAGGAGGTGCGGAAGAAGCTGGACTGGCCGCCGCCGGGCCTGAATGGTTACGACATGACCGGGCTCGACCTGCGCAATGTTCATTTGCGCTCGGCCGATGGCGGCAAGACCTGGGAACAGGCGAGCGCCGACTCGTTCACGTCCTGCATGAACGGGGCCATGGGCGAGGCCGAGACGGCTCTGGCGGACGGCACCGTGCTCCGGGGCGTCTTTGGCTATTACCTGCCGTACAATCCCGAACTGCCCAAGACGGGCTACCTTGAGCGGTCCAGCGACGGATCCAAGTCTTGGGGCAAGCCGGAACTGCTCCTCGACCCATTGAAGTACAGCGTGTGCGTCAAACGCATACGTGTGCTGCGAGACGGCCGGATTATCGTGCTGGGGGGTGTCGCGTCTGTCCCCGCCAACAGCCTCAACCGGGAGGCTTATTGCGATTTGTTCGAGCCGTTGCTCTTGGTGTCGAAGGATGCCGGAAAGACGTGGTCAGTGCCCATTCCGGTGGTTCCTGACGAGTATCGCGGTCATTGGGGTGGTGAAGAGTACGACGCGGCCGAACTGCCCAACGGCGACCTGCTGTGCGTGTTTCGGCGCCGGGTTCCGGAGTTGAAGAAAGAAGCCCGCTGGCAGGGAGTGCTCAAGAAGTCCGGGGAGGGCTGGACGGTGGGGGAGGTGGGACCGGCACCATTTGCGCACAGCGGACACCCGGAACTGCTGGCCACCAAGGAAGGGCCGATTCTTCACATCGCCACGGACGGCATCAGCCAGACCAACGAC
Organism: Candidatus Hydrogenedentota bacterium; assembly: GCA_903893795.1. Taxonomy (GTDB): domain Bacteria; phylum Hydrogenedentota; class Hydrogenedentia; order Hydrogenedentales; family CAITNO01; genus CAITNO01. The sequence continues at coordinate 1,363 of CAITNO010000118.1, forward strand.
GCCGGTAAGAGCTGGCAACGGCTGGACCTGCCGGGCACGGCCTATTATCCGCATGCCGCTCAGGCGCAGGACGGACGGATCTTCGTCTTCGGCCATGTGGGCAGCGATGACGCCTATGGGAAGGCCGACCAGTCGATTGTGATGGATGCGTTTCGGTTAGAGAAGAAGTGAGTCACGGAAATGTAGGACCGCCGCCCCCGACTGTCAGCTTGTAACCAAAGGGCAGGTCTGACAGGCGGGGGCACCTGTGCCACATTGTTCGCGCAGGCGACCAAGTTCCTTCTCGTGCGGCGCGGATGATGTCGATGAGGGAATACACATTGTCTCCGGAAGCATTGACAGATCTCTCATATGTAGTTACAATGTAGTTATGAATGTATTGCGTTTTGAATGGGACCCGAGAAAGGCCCAATCCAATTTGCGAAAGCATGGCGTTTCCTTCGACGAGGCGCGAAGTGTCTTTTTCGATGAACACGCTGTAGAGTACTATGACGATGAGCATGCGGAATGGGAGGAATGCTTTCTTCTTTTAGGCTTAAGTTCTGCGTTGAGACTGTTGCTGGTGTGCCACTGCCATCGGGAAAGTGAGGGCGTCATACGCCTCATCTCGGCGCGCAGGGCCACTGAAACGGAATCCAAGCACTATCGGAGATGGTGAAATGAAAACGGAATACGATCTTTCAGCGATGAAATCGCGAAAGAATCCTTATGCGGCCAAGCTTAAGAAACAGATGACGCTCCGTCTTGACCCGGATGTGATCGCCTATTTCAAGGCGCAGTCCGCGGAACACGGGATTCCCTACCAGACCCTGATAAACCTGTATCTGCGGGACTGCATGGCGAGCCATCGCACACTTAATATGACCTGGTCGTCATAAAGGGGTGGCGCCGCCTTTGTGGCGGGTGTGGATACCCGCCTGCGCGGGTATGACGGGAACGGCGAGTGCTTGGCGGGCCTGTGAATTGGTCCTCATGACAGGGGGCGTCGGAATTCAGGGACCCGAAGACGAAGGCGGCAGACAGGAATGTCTACCTCACATTTTCTATTGCTCCCGGGTACCACGAAGAACGCGGCAGGATGCCGCGTCTACTTTGCTGAGCTGACGGTTTCCGTCTTCTCCTCCAGCGCGAGCACGGGGGTATCGGCCTGAAGCGTTACAGGATTGGCCAGTGGCGCGCAGGCTGCCAAGTCGGTCCAGTGGCCTTCGGGGAGATTGACCGGCGTGTCGGCTTTGCGATAGTTCACCAGGTTGATGACGCGTTGTCCGGCCAGTCTTGCCGAGCGCCATTCGACGCCCCAGGGCAGTTTGCCTTCCGGGGTCCTGACGATGATCTCCGGACCCAATCCCCGCGATCGCAATTGTTCCAGCAGGGCGTCGCGCAGCGCCTCGGACTGGCTTTCTTTGTGCGGTTCCAAAACGGCCGCGAAGGGGGGAGGGGACACCTCGTGCCCGTATTCATCGTGCTCCAGGTTCCCCGCTCCATAGGCCAGCACCGTTCCGCCGCCTTCGGCATAGTTGCGGATGCCGTCGATGGCCGCGCGCGAGGCGTGTTCGGCGCCGGTCACCAGGAGGCCGTCGTATTGCCCCAGCAGGCCTGCCCCGATTTGCTCGTCCGTGATGAACCCGATGGGGATGCCGCAGAAATCGAGTGCGCTGTACACGCGCGACCGCATGGCCACATAGGACAGGTCCCAGAGGGTGGCCGCGTGGGAGTAGAGGATTGCCACGCGGGGGGCGGCGTTTTGCAGGGCCGCCATTTGGGGTGCACAGCGCATGAGGTCGAGCGCGCAGCGGTTCATGGCCGCGACGCAGCAGGGACGGTGCAGGATGGAACCTTCAAAATCGGACTTGCGGTCGTAGGTGCGTTCCCACACCCAGGTGGTGCTGGCACCCTGGCCGTGCACGGCGCCCTGCCAGATGGCGCTGTAGATGTGGCCCCCCTCGATATGCCCCGCTTCGCGGTCGCAGATGATGTGGTTCTCGGTGTTGAATATGGGCACGCGCTTCATGGAGCGCTGCATGTCGTAATACATGTTCTGGCCCATGGGCAGGCTCGCCCACTGGCTGTTGTCCATCGCCTGCAGGAAGGAACAGTCGTTGCCGTTCATCTGGCTGAGCCGGGCGAAGTCCCATGGGTCGGTGCCCCAGAGGACGGTGCCCCGGCTGTCGGGAAGCAGCATGACCTTGGCGTGGCAGGGAAGATTGGGGGCGAGGCCGCGAATGGTCCCGGCCATCCAGGCGTGCCATTCGGCGAAGCATTCCTGGTTGAAGCGGACGCCGTCATACAGCACCGGCAGGCTGCCGCCGAGCCGCATCTCCGGGTGGGGCACGTCGTCAAACGAGGCATAGGTCGTGCCGTAGGCCTCGTTGAGCGCCTCCACGGTCCTGTGTTTTCGCTCGATATAGGCGCGCCAAAGGGGCTTTCGGAAGGGGTCCAACTCGGAATGGCCCGACACGGGTTCATTGCTCAGGCAGATGGACTGCAACGCGGGATGGTCCTTGATGGCCGGAATGAGGGTCTCTATCTGCCTCCGATAGATGTCCCTGGCCTGCGGGGCATCCAGCGCGACTCTCAGGAAACCCTCCTTGTTGATATCGAGTTCAGGCCATTTCTTGTAAGCCCACTCGGGAAAGTAATGGGGCGACAGCAGCAGGCACACCCGCACGCCGTTGTCACGGGCGCGGTCCAGCGCGGGCAGCACCCTGCCGGTGATTTCACCGGTGCTGACGCCGTCCTCGAACACAATGCTGCTGGGGCCGATTTCGGTCTGGATGACGTTGATGCCCATGCTGGCCAGCAGGGGCAGGTCCTCCACGACGGTTTGGAAATGGCCGTATCCTGTCAGGAACACTGGTTGCGCGGCATCCCGGCCGCCGAGGGTGCAGGTGCCCCAGAGGCTGCCATCGCGAATCTCCACCGGGCTGTCATTTCTGAGGACGGGCACGTCGATGCCCCGGCGCATCTCCCGCGCGGCGTGGTCCAACAGTGCGCCCGCCTCCCGTGCCACCTCTGCCGCGCGGGGCATGCGTCCGTTTGCCATGTCATCCCGGCAATAGCGGCAGAAGATGCGGGCGGTGGCCAGGTCGGCACGGGGATAGGCGATGGGGACCCCGTCCTGCCGTGCCTGTTCCAGCATCGCCTCAAGGTGGGGGAGGCGCGCCTCCTGTCCGGCAATGGCGGCCAGTACCTTCCCGGACTGCTCGGCGTCGGGATGTTCCTGCAACTCCGGCGAGACTATGGACACCTGCACGTCGTCAATCCACAAGGCATTGGTGACGGAATCCACGTTGATGCGGAACTCAAAGGAATTCACGTCGGCCGGACAGGTCCAGTCCACATGAAACCCCTGCCAGTCAAAAGATTCACAGGGGAAAAAGCAGCGTGCCGTCCATCCGGGACCGCCGCCAAACCAGCAGGTCCCCAGTTCCTCGCCCTTCGCTTTCAGACTAAAGCGGTAGGTGACACCGGGGGTAAAGGGCCCCAGTTGCCGCATCAGTCCGCAATAGACATGGGGACCATACTCGGTGTCGCTGGAAAGGCAGACGGAGCGCGCGCCACCGGCCATGCAGGCGTCGTCCACCCGCATCAGACCGTGACAATTGTTCGCACAGCCAAAGGTCCAGCCCGCAGGCTGTCCGGCGCCGTCCAGTTCCTCAAAACCGCCATTGGGAACGGCCAGTTCCTGCGCGTCAGCCATCGCCCCGCTCAAGAACAGCATACCGGCGAAGAACCACTTTGCATTCATGCAGATTGTCTCCACTTGGGAACGGGAAGGAGCAATCTTTTGCCTATCCCTTGATTCCCACGCACACCGCGATGGGAAAAGTATAGATGACGCAGCCGTCAACGACGCGCGCATTGACGCCCAGTGCATTGACCCCGATATCGTCGGTCACCCTTTGTCGAATCAGGACGTCATCACCGGGCTGGGTGAAGGCCGCCCCTATGAGGGCCTCCAACTCGATGTCGACGGGATAGGTGCCGCGCCCGCACACACGCAACCCGGACCCGGTAAACAGGTTCTCAAATTCGGGTTCGGTGAGCGCGTGGGTATGGGAGGAATCGCGCAGGCGCTCTATCCGGTCAAAGGCCTCGGAACACTCGGGAACCATGGCCACGTCGGCGACCATCACCCGGCCGCCGGGCCGGCACACCCGGATCATTTCTGCCAGGGCCGATTTCGGGTCCTGGAAATGGTGAAAACTGTAGCGGGTGACGACCAGGGAGAAGGTGTCGTCAGTAAAGGGCAGGGGCACGGCATTGCCCACCTGCCAGTGGAGATTGGGCAACCCTTGTTCCTGCTGGCGCAGCCGGGCCTGCTCGATCATGGCCTCCGTGATGTCGATGCCGGTGACCTGGGCGGTGTGGCAGGCAAAGGCGCAGGCGACAAGGCCGGGGCCGCAGGCCACGTCCAGCACGTTGTCCTCCGCGCAGACACCGGACAGTTCCACAAGCATCTCCATGGCGTCCAGATGGGCGGGGAGCCGCATGAAGGGAATGGCCTGCCGTGAAAACTGGTCTATGACGCTACCCAAATGCTGCTGGTCTTCCATGGGGTACTCCAAAGGTTGGTCGGAATGCTTCCCGACGGTCTGCGCCTTAAACCGTGCGCCAGTCCAGTGTGTGCTTTTCGCCGTGACGCTTGTCGTCACGGTTCAGGCAGTGCAGGATCAAGGTGCAACTATTCTCCTGCAACTGCGCATCAACGAACCCACGCGGACACTCTTCCTTGAAGAGCCAGGCGTTGGCCGGCAGATTGACGAGGTGTAGGCCGTCCTCGCGCTGTTTGACAGACCAGGCGTGGCTGTGGCCGAAGATGTAACCCTTCACCTGTTTTCGGGGAGCGATAAGGTTCAGGAAGGCGTCGGTGTCCTCCAAGCCGTTGTCATCGGCGGCGGTCTTGGGGTAGTGGTGCGCCACGAGGAGGGCGGGTTTTGCCGGAGCCTTGTCGAGCCGCGCCGCCAGCCAGGACAACTGCTCCTCGCCGAATTGTCCGGGGGTGTGGTGGGTCGCCTTGCAGGAATCGAGCAAATACCAGTCCGCATAGGGCGTCTCGATGACAGCGGCCTTCCGGCCTTTCAGCTCCGCTCCGTGGAGGATGGCGGCATCGGGAAAGACAGACTGGAAGTTTTCGCGGTTGTCATGGTTCCCCATGGCAAGCAGGAGGGGAATACCCGCCTTGCGGAGGGGCTGGAGGAATTCGTCAAGCGCCTCATAGTCGGGCTTTAGCCCGTGGAGATAGACACAGTCGCCGGCCACAATGACCCCGGCCGGGCGGGGCGCCAGTTCCAGAATTTCCTTCACGGCCCGCTGGATCGTCTCGTCGGGATTGCAGTCGTGTTCGCGGGCGTTGCGGTCGCCGCAGACGTGCGTGTCGGCCATGAGGATGAAACGGCTTGGGTCAACCTCCCCGTCGGCGCGTCCCGTGGCGGGGAGCAAAACCCAAGCGCCCAGGGAAAAGGCGGTTCCGGACAGAAAGGATCGTCTGGAAATGGCGTCCATGGTTATTCTCCTTTGCACTACCATCTGTCAACATCTTGTCTTCTTGCGCGGCAGTTTGCGGCAGCTTCCTGGGCCTTACAGCCCAGGACGGTCAGTGCCGCGCTTTCAGCGCTCTGAACGGCGGGCAGGGCCTGGCATTTGCCATACCCACCGGTTTCTGTGTCCCTATGCTGCGCCCTGAGTGCTGATTCCTCAGGCGCCGGCCAGTGGCTTCACCGGAATTAACTGATGGGAGGCGCTCAAGAAGCAGCCGTTGCAGTCACACGTCAGGCCCCAGAAGTGCCGGGCTAAACTCCACTGGAGGCGCTGCCTTCGTCGAGCATTGCTCGGGCCCAAGCCACCGTTGTTTCCGCCAGACCCAGCATGCGCTCAACACTGATCGAGACGGGTGCCCCCCAATCCTCATCTTCATATCGGAACAGCGCCGCAAAAGGCGTGAGGCACGAAAGTTCTTCGGAATCACGCGGGAGGGGCAAAGACTCATTCTTGACGATAACGACCAAGGCTTCAATATCGTGGATGAAAGGGTAACGGATTGCCCGATGGGCAAATGCGGCTTTCAGCGACTTCTCCACCGCCTGCTGCGCATGAAAACCAACTGTCCAGGGTGATACAAGGGGATTGTCTCCAAGGCAGGCGGCGGCGTACAAGTCCTCGCTGGCCTTTCGCAGAAGGGTTCTCGCCGCAATCCTCGCCTCACTCATACACGCGCCCCTGTGCCGCCTCAAATGCCAGCGTGTTGGGCGTGTTCTCACTGCGGCGGTACTGTGCCTCGTCCGTTACCACCAGGTCCACGGGCTGGGGGACATTGCCAAAGACCGCCCCCACCACCTTGCGCAGGCGAAACATCTCCCCGAAACGGTCCGTCACGGTCGGTTCGACCACGAGAAAATCAAGATCGCTGTCAGGACGCGCGGTGCCGCGGGCGTGCGAACCGAAAAGGATCACGCGTGACCCCGTCGGCGCAGCATTCAACAGCGCCCTTGCCGCAGCATCTATGATTTGGTCATCCACGAAGCGTTTCCTTCAGTCATTGCCCAATTATACAACACTCCGAAGCCGGGTTCCCCTGCCTCTTCAGAAATCCAGGCTCCGCAGCGCCTGATAATAGAGTCCATGCCCAAAATCACTGGGATGGTTGATGTCGTTGGCGAGCAGGCTGAAGAGATCTTTGCGGGCGAGCACTTTGCTCCAGATGCCAAACACGTCGGCATAGGCGCAGCCGGACTCCTGTGCGGCGCGGCGGGTGGCCTCGGCAAAGAGGGCCATGCGGTGCGTCCCATACTTCCAGTCGGGGTTGGGCGTGAAGGCCGAATAGAGGATGACTTCGGCACCGGTGTTCTCGCGAATCTGGGTGATCATCGTCTTGAGGTTTTCGGCAAACTGCTCGGGCGTCGGCCCGCTGATATTGTGGTCGTTCATGCCGAAACCGATGAGGACCAGGTCGGGGGCCTTGTCCAGCACCTTCTCGCGCAGCCGGGGCAATTCGGAACCGGTCGAACCGCCATTGGTCGCGCCGTTTTCCACGGTGATCCGGGCCTGGGGAAAACGCTCCGACAGATAGCGCGCCCATTGCGCGTGGAACACGACGTCGGGACTGCTGGCGTCGATGCCGACGGTGATGCTGTCGCCGAAGGCGACTATCTTGAAGGGGCCGCCTTTGCGCAGCTTTGCGGCGGTCTTGGGCAGCAAGGCAGACTGGTCGCTGCTTTCGCAGAGGGGGGCGGCATCCCTGGCCTCATAGTCCACGTAGGCAAAGAAGGCACGGTTGCCGAAGCCCGGATAGTCGCTGTGATTGAATTCTTTTTTGCCGTAGAGCATGTTGGTGCTGAAATCGGGAATGCGCGATTCGGCCGTGCGGGCAATGGTCCCGGCGGCGTAATCGACGATGTAGTCCCTGCCCGCCTCGTAGACCACGGTGCCTGGCTGGCCCGGTTCATAGGTGCTGCGCACGGAGACAGTGCCCTGGACGAGATTGCCGTAGCACAGCTTGCCCGCTTCGGTCTTGGGGAGGACCAGGCTGTCGCCCTTCACGGCAAGAACGCTACCCTTTTCGGGTTCGGCGCCTGCAAGGCCGGCCAGTGCGGTTGTCATAAGGGCCAGGAGCAGAAGGAATGCCCCTGTGAAGGTGCACGGCGAAAAAGGGGGTGTTTTCATGTGGCAATTCCTGTTCCATGTTGTTTCCAGTCTGGGCGAAGCGCCTGCATGGCCGTCCTGAAAGATATGGCTAGATTATGTCGCCGACTCTCCATCAGATCAAACGCGTTCGGGCCGGTCCGGAAAAGCATTCGCTGAAGGCATCCGAATGTTACAATCAGTACGGTTCCTCTGTAAGGGAAACGGGTGCTTGCGTGGAATAGGCCTGAATCGGGCCATTGTTTTCCCCTGACAGGAGGCATTGGGCACGGGCGGGAACGGAGTCCGTGATGAAGGAGAACGCCGATTGAAAACGCTTGGCGTGGTGATACTGGCCAGCGGGGTGCTTATCGTTTTCGCGGTGGGCATGGGCACGGGTATCTGGTTTAGCCAGCACTACCGGATAGTTCCAGTCGACGCCCCGGTTAAGGCGACGGCTGATTCGTTGCGCACGACCGAAGCAGTCTATTCCCCGACCTATGTTGCCCCCGTCCAGGCTCCGGTCGAAGCGGCAGCGCCTTTTCCCCCGCCTGCGGTCCCGGAAATCCATGCGGTCGCCAAGGCTCCAGCAGCCCATGCCACGCCCGCAACTGCGAAGTCACCGTTCTCGTACACCTTTGTCCCAGGGGAGAGGCTGCATTACGGCGTGGATGCGCAGATTCGGGGCACGGGGCTGGACATGGGGCAGGGCTCGAACATTAACATGAATTTCGCGTCGAAGCTGGCCATGCTCACCGAAAGTGTGGACGGCAGCGGCGCGGGAAATCTGGCGCTGAACTTTGAGAACACAGACATGACGGGCGAGTTCATGGGGGCCCCCATCGAGCTGCATCAGCGTCCGGACAACACGCAGCTCAAGATGAACCGGGAGACGAAGATCGATTCGAACCTGGGCATCAGCCTGGGGCTCATTCCCCAACTGGAGTTTTTCAAGCAGACCCTTCACATGAATGTGGGCAAAGACGGGGAGATACGGAGCCTGAGCGGCATCGACGGATTTGAACAAATGCTGTCCTCGATGACGAAGCTGCCCTCCGACGCCATGGAAGGCACGGGGATTCGGCCCAATGCGGAATGGGCCACGCAGTTTCTCCTGCCCATGCCGGGCCTCGGCCAGGGGGTCAAAACAGTCACGCGCAACGCCTTCACCGGCTATTCGTCGGTGAACGGACACCGCTGTGCGGTGGTGCAGCAGGTGATGGACTCCAGCCAGGAAAAGGGCACGCTGACGGCGCAGTCGGGCGGGCTGGGCGCAATCGGCGACGTGTTGGGTTTCGAGATGCCTTTGTTCAGCGTGGTCGGCAGAAACACCATCTACTTCGATGTGACCAACGGAAAGCTGATCCGCTGTGACTTGAACCTGGAGTTCAACATGCAGTTGGGCGAACAACTAAAGTCCCTGACGGAACTCATGCGCAATTATGGCGATGTTTTCGACGAGGTCCTGGGTGGCAATTCCGGCAAGACGGTCAAGAAACCGGCCGCCAAGTCCAAGCTTTCGCAGGACATGGGGGTGAAGATTGTGGGGACGATGAAACTGCAGGAATAGGGTTGGCGCGACGTGGGGCAGACATTCCTGTTTGCCTTCCTTGACGTGAATTCAAATCGGCAGACAGGAATGTCTGCCCCACACTGTTCGCACATTGGACATGGAAACGGCCCTGTGATACGCTCCGTCAGCGAAACGCGCGGATAAAGTATGTGTCAATAGAATGAGGGTTTTGCCGTGACCATGGAAGAGGAAAGTGGCTTTGAAAGCCCCGAGGTGGCACCGCCGGACAAAGGGGCGCAATTCTGGCACCGCATCGGGGTTGCCTCCTCAAGACTCATTCTTTTCAGCGTGGCCGTTGTCCTGTTCCGGCTGGTGCAGATTTCCGTGGAGGGCGGCAAGTCCGATCCCAGTCTGCTGACCAGGTGCCTGGGCATGGCTGCCTTGACGTCTTTTGTCATTGGCACCCTTCTGGCGGACCTGTGGGTGTTGCGTTCGCTGGTAATGGGTGCGACGCAGAGCGGCAGTCTTGACAGGAGAATGAACCCCATTTTCTCGCTGTTGCTCACCTGCAGGCTGGGTTCCGAAGTGACCCAGGGCATCGAGAAGGACATCCTGTCCGCCAAGGCACTGGGGGCGCTTTTTGCCACGGTTCTATCCTTTTTCTTGGTGGTTTTGTTGTGGACGCTCAAGTAGGGTGGAAGGGGAGTCTGGCATTATGAGGAGGCTCTTGTCGGCAGGATGTTGGGCGCTCCCGGTGCTTCTGTCTGCCTCTGTTGCTTACGCGGAAGACAAGGTTTTGCCTGCACCAGGCACTAAGGAGCGGGTTGATCTCCGGGATGAAATCCTCCGTCGGGGCATTGAAATCAAAGACCAGGGAAGCTCCAGGCCGACCTGTTCGGTGTTTGCCATGACCTTTCTGCTGGAGTGGGCCTGCACGGACGCACAGGATGCACCGCCTCGACAGGGGCAGAAATTGAATGACCTTTCCGAGGAGTATCTCAACCACATGGCCAATGTGGCCACGGGAAGGACGGATGACGGCGATTTCTTTGAGAATATTGACCGGGGCTTCAGGCAGTATGGCATGGTGACGGAAGCGTCCCTGCCCTACGACAAAGACAAGGCCTATGATTTTTCACGCATGTCCGTTCCTCCATCCCTGATTGAAGCGGGAAAACGGTTCTTGAAGGAGATGCCGACCCTGCGGGGCCGCTTTATTAAGGAATGGTCAAACAGGAACCCCGGCCTCACAGAGGCGCAGTGTGATGACCTCCTTGCCTGCCTGCGGCGGGGCGTTCCCGTGGCGATTGGAAGGGACCACTCCATGGTCGCGGTGGGATTTGAGCTGGACGCATCGCAACCCGGAGGGGGCCGGTTCATTCTCAGGAACAGTCAGGGCAAGAAAGCGGGCGAGCAGGGTTACTGCATGGAATCGTTCGAGAGCCTGAAGAAAACGACCTTTGATGCGTTTGTCTATGAGAAGAAGGGGCTGTACTGACTTGGTTCTCGGCACGCAGGAAGGCTTCTGGATGCGATTGAGGCTGAATTATACACGGACAAAGCCAAGGCAGGCGGGACACCTGCGGTACGAAGCTGACCATTTTCCCTCTCGACGTTAATAGAGTGCGGTCACGGTGACGGAGCCCTGCACATTGTGCAGGCGAATCAATTCCTTTGCCGGGTCAAAGTCGTTCCAAGGACGGCCGTTGACCGTCACACCTCTTATGGGCAGGGTCTTTGGATGACGAAAGCGCAGGAACAGCGCTTCCGGAGTCTTTCGGGAAGGGACCTCGATCGTTGCATTAATCTTACCGTTGTCCACGTCTGAGGTAATCTCATAGGCGAAGGTTCCGAAGCGGGTGGGGGCATTCCGGACGGCAATCCTTTTGCCCTGTTCCAACCAGGGGCGGGGGGTGGCGCGGGCGGCCCAGAGGGATTGGCCGTCCTCCATGACCAGCAGGTTGCGGAAGTTTTCCATGAACCAGCCTGCGGTGCCGTTGTCGGGCGTGGTGCACGGGTCATAGTTGCCCAGGTGCCAGTGTTCCCAGAGCCGGCCGTCGGCGCCGACCACGGAGGCGTAGGCATTCATCCAGAAGCGGAGGAAGTTGGGGATGTCGTCCTGCATGAGGTAGATATTGGCGTTGTGGGAGGCCTTGGGCAGGATGACGTAGGGGGTCCAGAACCAGGCATCGTCCGCGGGAAGGCCCTTGGCCTTTCGTGCGTCCTCCTTTTCGCGCACGGCGGAGGAGGAGGTGCCCATTTCTTCCATCATGTCCAAGGTGTCCACCATGCGCGCATCGCCCGCATCGAGGCCGCCATAGGGCTCAGCGAGCGTGAGGGCGCCCATGAACTTGTCGCAGTCGGGAAACTGGGGCGCGCCTAATTCGGGCCCGGTGAGGCCCCGGGCATAGGCCATGCGGGGCAGATAGCTGTGGAAGGCACCATCGCGGCCCAGCCGGGCGGGCGCGAGCGCCCCCTCACGGTCTATAACCCGGCGCAGGTCTTCGCTGAAAGTTCCGGCCTCCTTTTGGTACTTGCGGCCCGCCTCGCGGTCGAATTCTGACAGGGTGTCGGCGAAGCGCTGCAGGCCCTGCAGGGCCAGGGCGTTGTCCACGTAGTACCAGTGCCAGTCGCAACTGGGTATGGCGTAGTCGCCCAGCATGCAGGGGGGCATTAGCCCGGCCGCATGCAGGTCCTTCCGGTTGGGAAGGTCCTTCATGTAGCCCGTGCGCTGGCGGACGAGCCAGTCGGCGGCGGCCTGCATGCGGACGCGGTTCTTCTCGAACCAGGCGCGGTCTCCCGTGAGGAACCAGCGCTCCGCCATGGCAAAGAGCAGCCTGCCGGTGGAGGCGTGGGTGCCATCGTGGCTGTAGCCCATGTCGTGGCGCATGGCGGCGGCCCATTCGAGGGCGCCGTTGCCGTCGCTGTAGTCGCCGTCCGGCTTGGCGCCCGGCGCGGCCAGGAAGTGCTCGTAAACCTTGTCGGCCTTGTCGTGCAGGCCAATCATGTCCATTTCATGGGCAACGCGGCCCACCTCGAAGGCCAGTCCGCCCCACAGGTGCTCGCCGGTCAACTGGAAGGAAGCGGCGCGCCAGGCGGCGGTCCAACCGGGGTCGGACAGTTCAACCTGCATGGGCGGGTCTCCGACTTGCGGAAAGTCGGGAAGGTTGGTTCCCTCCGGGCAGGTCCAGAGTCGGACTTGCTGCATCAGTTCCTTCCAGGAGGCGGCCTCGCGGTGTTCGCGGGTCATTTGGCGGATGCTCTTGAGTTTCCTGGCGGCGAGTTCGGCGGTGAATTGGCGGGCGCTCTGGCCGCCGCCCACCTTGGACAGGAATACGCCGTGTTCCGGCATCAGGATGGGTCCGTTTTCCAGGTCGCTTATGCGAACGGTGAAGCTGTCCGTTTTTGTCCGGACGGTGATGCGGCTGTCCAGGCCCGGACGGGCGCCGGACGCATAGAGCAGGGGCACAACAATGCCCCGTCTTACCGGGTGGCCGATGGCGCGGGAATGCCACTTAACCCCATTGGTGATCGTCACCCCCTTGTCCTCAGACAGGGGCGTCACAGGACCGGTCAGTGCGATGGAGGACTCCAGGCATCCGTCAAAGGGCTGCTTTTCCTTCTCCGGCTGGAAACCCCACTCGATTTCGACGTCCATCCGTTTCCACGTACCTGTGCCGGGCCCGGTGACGCGGATATCGGGGATGGCATAGGACGCTTTCACCGCAGGCTTTTCCTTGTCGTAAAACACGCCCACCATTTCGGTGGCGGCAGCCACACGGACGCTGTAGGACGAGTCCATTTTCGCGGTGGGGTCGCTCTTGTAGGTCCAGGTGCGGCCATCGCCGGACAGGGTGGGATTGCTGAGAATCTTGTCCACGGTCCAGCCAAACCAACCGAAGGAGGTGGGGTAAATCCTGACTTCAACCGCGTTGGGTGAGGGGATTTGCTGCGGACCGTCTGGCCACTGGAGTTCGACTTGGCTGCCGGTCACACCGCCGGTCCAAAGCAGACCCGCCTGCAATAGTCCCTTGGGCCTAGAGAGGAGGGGCTGCAGCAGGTCGGGCATGTCGTAGTAGATGCTTTTCAACTCTGACTGGGGCAGCGCGTCGTAGGCCGTCCGGTATACTTTGTCGATGCGCTCCAAACGGTGGGGGATGAAGCAGGCTTCCGGCTGCGGTTGAACCGCGCGGTCGGCGCGCCAGGCATACGCCCAAGGGGCGATATCGACCGGCTGGCCCACACGCTTGTCGAGGTCGCCTGTCGCCACCGCCTTGGGCGGGCAACCCTGCGGCATCAGGCCCGTTGATGCACAGCCCCACATGAGACAGAGCACCACGGAACAGGCCAGCAGGGTGAGCTTCTTCATTGCAGGGTCTCCTTGAACGCGGCGGAACAGGCGCGCATTGCGGCCGACACACTTTGAACGCCAGTGTAGCGCATCGGCCCGGACGGGGTGAATTCGTGGGCGCAGGTGGCTGCGAACAGGGAATCTAGAAGGAAAGACGGCAGACAGGAATGTCTACCCCACAATGGGCGGAAGCGCGGCCGTTTGCGACGATTCTTGGGCACAGTGTCGCGCTTTCAGCGCTTCGTATTGGTTGCAGCCAACGCCCACATCAAGCCCTCTGTGTCCTGTGTATTACTATGTCCCAAGATGTTCGCGAGACAGGACGATTCCTGTGTGTGCGTGGAATACACCCCCCGGCCCTTCGGGCCACCCCCCTCCAGGGGGGACCGGAGACGGCACGACCCCGAACCCCATTTGTGCGGCTCTGCTCCTCTGTGTCCCTCTCTGCGCTCTGTCATTCAACATGCTAATGCAGAAAGAATCATGGGTGAAGGGGAGGAGAATCTTCGGGAGCCCTGTCCGGCGAACATGGATTGCGGAAAAGGGGAAAAGGTTTGTGCTACGCTTGCGGCAACTTCCAGGGAGAACCAGAACCGATGAGTGTGCTGTCTGCGATTGGAAACACGCCGCTGGTGCCTTTGCGCCGAATTCACAGCAACCCGGAGGTGCAGATCTTCGTGAAGCTGGAGGGCAACAACCCCGGCGGGTCGGTCAAGGACCGTCCGGCACTCTACATGATTCGCGCGGCGGAGGCATCGGGCGAACTGACGCCCGGCAAGACCATCCTGGAGCCGACTTCGGGCAACACGGGGATTGCCATTGCCATGATCGGGGCTTCGCGGGGATACCGCGTCGTGCTCACGCTGCCCGGATGCGTGAGCGCGGAACGGCACCGCGTTCTGGAGGCTTTCGGCGCGACGGTGATTGTGACGCCACCGCAGGAAAGCACCGACGGGGCCATTCGCCGGGCCCACGAAATGCTGGCGGAGGAACCGGACAAATACTACATGCCCAACCAGTTCGCCAACCCCAACAACTGGCTGGCCCATTACGAGACCACCGGTCCCGAGATATATGCGCAGACCGAGGGGCAAGTCACAGCGTTCGTGGCGGGCATGGGCACGACAGGCACACTGATGGGCGTGTCCGCCTATTTGAAAAAGCAGAACCCCGACATCCGCATCTACGGTGTGGAACCCACCCCGAAACACGCCATCCAGGGCCTGAAGAACATGACCACCTCGATGGTGCCGGAGATTTATGACCGGTCCAGGCTGGATGAGGTGATTACGGTGGAGGATGACCCCGCCTTTGATTTGACGCGGCGACTGGCCACGGAAGAGGGCATTTTCTCAGGCATATCGAGCGGTGCCGCTGTGGCCGGTGCGTTGCGCGTGGCGGAGACAATGAGTTCGGGCGTGGTTGTCGCCATTCTGCCCGACCGGGGTGACCGCTATCTCAGCACCACGCTGTTCCGCGCGACCTGCGGAAAGTGCCCGCCCTGATCCGAAGATTTCAGCGCATGAAAAACACGCGATCGACGTACAGGGCATCCACTTCGGCGGGATTGTTCACAGGCGCGACCCAGAGGTACATGTCGTCATGCAGGGGATGAACGCCGAGGTCGATCACCGTATATTTGTCTTTGGTCTCGGCTATCGTTAGGACCCGCTGTGCCACTGAGGCCTTTGCCTGGGCGTCATACAGCCCGACCATGCAGGCGCTTCCGGCCTGCGCCTTGGCGTCGCAACGAAGCTCGACACAGCAATGAACGTTGCCCAAGGTGGCGATGTCCGTCGAGATGGGATACTGGACCGCCCACTGGGTGTGATTGGCGGGCATGCGGGCCGCCTTGCCGTCGGACGCCGCGGAATCATCCACCAATTCCACCCAATTGCCCGCACCGGCCAGGCGGAAGTCGTTGTCCTGAACCTCCAGCCACTGGTCGTCCGGCAGGTTTCGGCACAGTTCGGGCGGCGCTCCCGCTGCCCGGAATTTTGCGCGCAGCGCAACCTCCAGCTCTTTGAAGGGACGGCCCTCGGCGAAGCATCCGACATTGAATCCATTGCAGGTCTTGATGAAATCCTCAGACGCAGCGACGGGGTTGGCCGGGCCCCCAAAGGGTTGCTGGCGCAGACGGGCGAGGCACTTGAGCCCGCTGTATCTGTTCAACCACGCGTAGTCGAGCGGGAGCCGTGCGCGCCGCACCCGCGTGCTCAGCGCGGGGTCGCCGGCAACGGCCTTTTCCGCCTCGCCAAAGAGTGCAGTGGCCTCATTGAGGTCGCCCAGTTCCAGCCAAGCGGAAGTATCGTGCGCGAAACAGTGCACGTTGGCCCCTGACCGCGACAGGGCGTCGGTCATGCGGTCCATATAGCGGCGCAGCGGCCATGCGGCCGGGCCATAGTAGCCGGACAGAAACTCGTCGATCAGGGCGTTGGCGTCGCGGGAAGGTTCCCACATGAGATGGGCCAGCAGCCAGGCACGCAGCTCGACGAATTCGCCGCAGGACGAACCGGCATCGCCCTGTTCAAACAGGCCGACGGCCTTGTTGGCCACAAAGCAGCGAATGTTGGGCGCGAGCACCTGGAAATTGGGGTGGGGGAGGAGGTACTGCGCGAAATTGGTCACATAGTCCCAGATATACAACTGGCCGGAGATGGCGCTCCAAGACTCGATGTCACGCTTGAAATCGGCATTGGACGGTCCTGTGGCCAAGGTTTCAGGAAAGGAGCACTCGATGGAGCAGAGGCGGATGATGACGTTTTCGCGGGGCCGCGTGACGGCCGGGGCCTTGCGCGTGTACTGGTAGGCCAGCGTCTCCACCAGCACGTCGGGGAATTCCTTCTGTATACGCTCGGCCACGCCATTCACAAAGCGCAGCAGCAGGCCGGAGGGGGCACCCTCCTCCTTTTCGACGGCGGCGCAGGCGGGGCATTGGCAGTTTCCGCCGCAGTCATTCTGCGCAATGGAAATGATCCCGGCGCCTGGGTCTTTACGAATCCATTCGAGGGCGTTCTTGACGAGTTCATCCTGCACGGCCGGGTTGGTCAGGCACAATTGCGCGTTTTCGGAGACCCGTTTGCCGTCAATCTCGCTGTACCAGTCCGGATGGTCCTGGAAATACTGGGCGGGTGGCAGCAACTGGTAAAAGGTGTGGCACCAGCCCAGGATGCTATAATGGCCCCCAAGTTCGGGAGCAACCCGGTCAAAATGGCCGTTGCATTTGCTGCGCGCCGCATATTGGCCCTCCAAGGCGTCCCGGTAATAATTCTCGCGGTACATCAGCTTTGGCGTGTAGACCTTTTCCATCGCGTCAACCGTCAGGGTCGGTTTTGTGGGGATTGTGCTTTCCGTGGAGGACCACCAGCGGCAGCCCACGACATCTTCCAGAAAGGTGTAGACGGCATACAGCGTTCCCCGGGGGCGTCCGCCGGAAAGATAGAGAGTGTCACCGTCGGTCTTGATGACAATGCCGTCGTGCTTGAGCGCCGCGATATCCAACTGCGGCAGGACGGCCTGCACCCGCGCGCTTTGTCCGACGAGGATCTGTTTGCCCGTTGCGGGTGCGGTGCTTTCCTCCACCAACGGCAGGGTCGCGCCAGTCACCTGCTTCAGGAAGGACTGCAACTCCGTTGCGGCAGTCCGTTCCGCGGGAATGGCCCCGTCGGCCACGACGATGCTGTAGTCCGAGACGCCTTCACGCGCAAGCGTCAGCCCGTCGGCCCCGGAGGAAATCAGAGGCAGGGAAAGAAGGACGAGAACGGCCACAATGATACGCATGATGCCAAGGTCTCCTATGGACGGGTCGGTGGTCACGGTGAAAGCGGGGCAAACACTGCGGATGAGAGTCTACCTGACTGGCACGGCCTCTTCCAAAGACTCGCATTTACACCGCTTTGGTCGTTGGCTTGGCACAGAAGCCAAAGCCGCTGCGTTGCCGCCGCACTTATACACATTGAGTCGTGCCGCAAGTGCCGGGTGGCTTCCTTGATGGATTTGCTTTTTCCCCGGAGGGCATACGAGTATTAAGGACAAATCCTGACACCCGAATGTTCCACTCCTGGAAGGCATATCGTGCTCATCTCCTGTTTGCTTGTGACGCTTGCTACGTTTGGCCAGGCGCCGGTGATTCATAAGATTGGGACCATTGACTGCGACCTCGTGGAGGCGACGCCGGTGGTGTTCCGCGGCAAGCTGTACCGCTTTGAGTATGTCCGCGAGGGCTATTATGCGAACAAGACGGGCGCGTCTTATTTCCGGTTTATTGACAAGGCGACCGGCGAAGCCACGCCTGCCTTTGCGCGGGGATACCATCTTGGCTGTGCCTTTGTGGACGGTGACACGATGTATGCCTATGGCGTGAAGAAATGGGCGGGAGACGAGATTCATTCGTTCTGGTCGAAGGACCTGAAGGCTTGGAATGACAATACGGGCATCCAACTGCCGGGATGGGAAATCTTCAACACGTCTGTCTGCAAGGGCAAAGACGGCTACACAATGGCCTTCGAAATCGGCGCGCCGAAAGAGGAGGCGGGGGTGCCGTTCACGTCGCGTTTCGCCGTCTCGAAGGATGCGCTTACCTGGACCCTTACGCCCAGTGCGTGTGTTTACACGAAGGAGCGCTATTCGGCCTGTCCGGCGCTGCGCTTTGTGGACGGGCAGTATTACATGGTCTACCTGGAATCCTATCCGGGGTTCTGGGCGTCAAACATCGTACGGTCGAAGGACCTCGTCGCGTGGGAGGAGAGCCCGTTCAAGCCCATCATGAAGCACTCGGAGGAGGACCGGAAGCTTGCCAATCCAACGCTGTCACCC
Organism: Candidatus Hydrogenedentota bacterium; assembly: GCA_903893795.1. Classification (GTDB taxonomy): domain Bacteria; phylum Hydrogenedentota; class Hydrogenedentia; order Hydrogenedentales; family CAITNO01; genus CAITNO01. The sequence goes on from CAITNO010000118.1 coordinate 19,662, forward strand.
GAACTGCAGAAACGCATCGCCGAGGCGAAGGACGCCAACAACAGCGACATGGATTTCTGCGAATTCAACGGCAAGACGGTCATCACCTATTCCTGGGGCAACCAGCAGGGCGCCGAGCATCTGGCTGAAGCCGAATACGACGGCACGGAGGCGAATTTCCTGCGCGGATACTTCCCTGAGCCCCCCAAGGCGGTCAAGCAATGAGCCCTGATCCGGTGCTGGATGCGATAGAGGCGAAGGCCAAAGCACTCCTGCTGCAGGGGTCTCCCTCGGGACACGATTTCGCCCACGTGCGGAGGGTCCACGCGCTGTGCTGCCGTCTTGCCTACATGGAACAAGCGCCGGTTCTGCGTCCCGTGCTGGAGGCCGCGGCACTGCTTCATGACATCGGGCGGGAGTATGAAAGAAAGGACCCGGCGGTTGACCATGCCCTGAAATCGGCCGAATTGGCCGAACCCATCCTGAGGAAGGCGGGCTTTCCAGTCCAGCACATTCCGCAGGTGCTTCAGGCCATACGCGCCCATCGTTTCAGCACCAAGCGGATGCCGGAGTCGCTGGAGGCGATGCTGTTGCAGGATGCGGACTGGATCGACGCCAGCGGGGCCTTGGGGATTGCAACGACTTTTGCCTACGGCGGTGCGCACGACCGGACTCTCTACCACCCGGATGACCCTTTTGCCGAGGACAGGGCGCTGGATGATGGAACCTACTCGCTGGACCATTTTTATACCAAGATACTCAGGCTTTCCGATTCGCTTCATACCGAGTCTGCGAAGGCCATTGCGCGTGAGCGGAGCGCTTTCACCAGGGGCTATCTGGAGCAGATGCGGAAGGAAATGGCGGGGGAGTGCTGAAGTGTGAAATGAACATCGCGAATTCCAACGCAGAGACGCGGAGGTCGCAGGGGTACGCAGCGGGCAGATGACGAAGATGAACGGGATGGGAGTCTCCAATTCAGTGCCGCAGGATATCGACAACGCATGCGACCAGGACAGCGACGACTCATGAAACTGGAAGCAGCATCGCTGACACCTCCGCCTGGGCTGCGGGAACTGCTGGCCGATCTCGGCGCGGGGGAGAACGGTTTCGGGGGAACCCCGGTACACAACGGGGAACTGACGCTGGAGGCCTATCTCCAGCAGTGCTGTGACATGCCCGACCCAGCCAAACTGCAACCGGGTCTGGTCCGACAGACGATATTCTGGGTGCTGGATGCGGACGGGGTGGCTGTTGGCATGGTGCGGTTGCGGCATTGTCTGAATGACAAGCTGCGCTTTCATGGTGGGCATATCGGGTATTTCATCCGTCGCGATCAGCGCGGCAGGGGCTACGGGACCAAGGTGTTGCGCCTTGCGCTCATCGAATTGGGCAGACTGGGGGAGAAGCGTGCGCTGGTCACGGTCCATCCAAACAACGTTGCCTCCATCCGTGTGATTGAGCGGAACGGGGGTTGCCTGGAGAATGTGGTGACCGACCCTGACACAGGGGAGGAGTATCGAAAATACTGGATTCACCTGGAGCCTCAGGAACCGGTTGCCTCGTGACTTCGTGGATGTTCTTTGCGCTCTTTGCGTTCTATGCGGTCAATATCAAACAGGGTTATCCGCAACGACCGTTGGCAGCAACCAAGGTACAGGGATGATTTGCACCACAGAGGGCTCTGAGGGGCAGAGAGGAGGAGGAATCCGAAATGTTCTTAACAGCGGAACTGCACGGAATTGCACGGAAAATGGCATAAGAGAATTTGCCATTGATGAACAGGGTGCATCACAAGGCGGCAGACAGGAATGTCTGCCCCACCTTGCGCCGAGTTGCTGCTTGCGACGATTGGGAAATGTGGTTTTGCGGAACTGGGGACAGGAGCCTCTGGCATGGATGAACAGTATGAAACAAAGGGGATGCCGAAACCGGAACTGTGGAGAATGAGTCAGTTTGTGGAGCCGCAGGGTTGACCGCATGCGGACAGAACTGTTTTCTGGAAGGCATTTTCGGAGCGGGACTATTCAGATGGGCGACCTGAAACGATATTTGTCCGGCGGACACAACGCCGCGGAGATTCGGTGGCACCTGGCGCTGCTGATTGCCGGGTACTGGGGGCTGGTGCTGTGCGCGTGGTTGGGGTATCCGGCGGAAAACCACTTCTCGGTGATGACCCGCATGCTGAGCGCGCTGGGCAGTTTTGAGGATCGGCACAACCCGCACTGGTACTGGGTGTTTTCGGTCGCCATGGTCTATTGCGGGGTGTGCATGGTGCCGGTGATGCTTTATGTGCGGCGGAGGCTGTCGGCAGTTTCCGCCTGGGGCGCTTCGGTGGGCGCTTTTTTCTTTCTTGCCGGTTGTGGGGCCATCGTGCTGACGGGGCTGTTTCCCTATGCGCACCGCGACTTTCTGGGATGGCAATTGGCGCACCTGCACATGAACGCGGCGGCACTCATTACGGCATGCTTCACCCTGGGCGTCCTGTGGCATGGCGTTCTCCTGCTCCAGGACCGCTTTTCCCGCAACACCTATGGCCGGCAGGGAGGACACTCTTACCTGCGCTTCATCGGCCCTTTTGTGATTTGCGCCCCCGTGATGTTCGCCGTCGGCCAGAGGATACGGTGGCAGGCGGTTCTCGACGGCGACATGTCGGCGGCCCTTGGGGGGATGGCGCACTTTCCCTTCCTGGAATACATCGCCATCTGGACCCTCTCCGTTTTCGTTGTATGGTTCACGGTGGTGCTGCCGCATCCGGGGGAGAGTGAGGACCAATAACCATCCGTTTTGGGTTCCAATTGGAGTCGCGGTTTCCGAAGGCGCTGGGCAGCCCAAGGCCCTTTTTTTCTGTGTTCACTTGCGCATCTGGGCAAACTCTGGCACACTTGCTGTGAGTGATTCGATGGATATTACTCTTGGCATGTATTGAGATGATTTAGGGTGCATCATAGGAGGTCGGTGATGAAAACTGTTTGTGCATGGTGCGGGGTGGTGACGAAGCAGGAAACCCCGGACGGCGAGCTACAGGGAATGATTTCGCACGGCATGTGCGAGACCTGTTTTTTTCACCTCGTTGCGGAGGGAGGCATGCCGTTGCAGCAGTTCTTGGACGGGTTGGGGGTACCCATCGTCGTCGTTGATGAGGACGTAACGGTCGAAACGGCCAATAAAACGGCCTGCACCCTGTTGGGCAAGGACCTGACTGGCGTTAAGGGATTCAGGCCCGGCCAGGTGTTTGAATGCTCTCATGCCTATCTGCCGGAGGGGTGCGGCGAAACGGTTCACTGTGGCGGTTGCACCATACGCCGCTCTGTGACGGAGACACTGCATACAGGCAAGGCGGTGACGCGAAGGCCCGCGTTCTTTCAGCACGGCACAACTGGAGAACGGCGTCAGATTGAAATGCTCATTTCGACGCAACTGGTCGCCAATGTTGTTCTCCTGCGCATAGACGACTTGAAAGCGCCCCGTTCGCTCGCCTCTTAAGTTGCCGACCATCTCCACTTAAAGGTCGCCTAATCCCATCTGACCGGTTTTGACGTTGGGTTGTCGATTCTGTTCCAATGTCCAGGTAGCAATAGCCGTCACCACTCGCCCATCTGTACGCCCGCACCCCCTGGACATAGGAGGATTCCTCGATGAGAACCGAATCCCTCACCACGCGCCGCCAGTTTATCCGCACTGCCGCCGCGTCCACGACCGCGCTTTCGGCACCCTGGGTTATTCCCGCTAGCGCGCTGGGAAAGGGGGGCGTAGAGGCACCGAGCGAGCGGGTGACCCTGGGCGTAATCGGAGTGGGCCCGCGCTGCAGGTATGTCCTGCCGCAAATGCTTGACCAGCCCGATGTGCAGTGCGTTGCCGTGGCTGAAGTTCAGGCGGGCCGCCGCGACGCAGCCAAGGAGCTGGTGGACCAGCATTACGGCAACAGCGACTGCGCCGTGTATCACGACTTTCGCGAACTGCTCGCCCGAAAAGACATCGATGCGGTGCTCATCGCCACGGGGTCCGGTGGCACGCCCCGGCTTCCATACTCGCGGCGAAAGCGGGAAAGGACGTGTACAGCGAGAAGCCCTGCGGACTGACCATCGCCAACTGCCAAGAGTTGGCGGAAACCATGAAGAGCACGGGCCGTGTCTTTCAGGCCGGAACCCAGCGGCGCAATGTGGCCAACTTCCAAAAGGCCGTGGAGCTGGCGCACTCGGGGAAACTCGGCAAGATTCACACGCTACACGCCAGCGTGTACACGCCGGAAATCAAAACGGCCTGGCTGCCGGGGGAACCGACCCCGGCTCCGGAGTTGGTGGACTGGAACCTGTGGCTGGGACCGGCGCCGTGGCGCCTGTACAACAGCGAGTATGTCAAAGGCGGGTGGCGAGGATACTACGATTTTGAATCGGGCGCGCGTCTGCTCGACTGGGGCGCGCACACGCTGGACCTCTGCCAGTGGGCCAACCAGGCCGATGACACCATGCCCATCTCCTTTGAACCGGGTGAAAACGAGATCACGGCCCTGTATGCCAACGGGGTGAAGCTGGTAATTCACTTCCTGAAGACGCCCTTCGAGGAACGTCCGGGATGGATTCAAGCGATGGGCACCTGTCCCGTGCGTTTCGAGGGGGATGAAGGTTGGGTGGAAGTGGGGGACAGCGGCGGCATTGAGACCAGTAACGCATCGCTCAAGCCGGACCTTTCCCAGACGCCGCAGGGCCAACCCGGCCTTGATGTGAAGGCCCATTCGCGGGACTTCCTGGACTGCATCAAATCGCGCAAGCCCACGGCGGCCAACGGGGAGGTGATGCGCCATTCGCATATTGCCTGTCATGCGGCCGCATTTTCCTGGATGCTGGGCCGCAAGCTGGCCCTGGACCCGGCAAGGGAAGCATTCATCAACGACGACGAGGCCAACAGACTGCGCTCCCGCCCGGCACGGGACTGGACCGCATAGAAGTCTACGGCATGTGAACCCCGATCGGTCCTTATTCAGAACCGTCGGCACAAAACGAATCCCCCCCCGCTTGTGTTGCGCAAATTGTGTACGGTACACGTTTTTGCACGGCTTGGAAACTCAGGGCGCACGGACAGATCCAACAGTGTCGACGTCGGAAGGGGAGGGAACCGAATCAGTCCTATCGGAGGACCAGGCATGGCGCAAAAGAAAAAGTGAGCGCAAAATCTAGCCCCGAAGGGGGTTTTGCGCTCACTGTATTATCTGGCTCCCCAGAAGCATCCCTCTTCATGACAAATCATGACAACTCTCATATGGAGCAGAAAGAGAGAAACCCTGCGCAAGCGGAAAGTAGAAAATGGAGGTTCTTACTATCTTGCCTCTTCTTTACAGACATCCACCCATTCACCACCCAGGTAGTAGCAGTGCGTCACGAGCGATTCGAGCACCGTGTCCACGTTGCCGCTGTCCAAATCGGGTTCGCCCAACGCCAAACGGACTTCCGGCACCGTCGCGTCTTCGCTGGTGGTACCGCCATTGGACTCGAACAATATCACCACACCCGCCTTACGATGCAGACGGCTTTTCTTGATGGCTTCCACGGCCTCTTGGTCAAGGCGAGTGGCATGCGAATCGGGTTTCCCGCAGATATCCGTCGTAATCGCCGCCTCAAGCCGTTCCTCGTCAAGCTGCTCGAAAATCACGGAGCGAAACATCGGGTCATCCAGCGGGGCCGTTCCCAACCCGATAAGGGTCTCCTTGCGTCCGCCCTTGTAGCCATCTTGATATGCTTTCGATACCCACAGCGCCAGCATGCGCAACACACCGCGCGTCCGCTGGAACCGGGGAAGGGTTTGCCATTTCCGCTCGAATACGGACAACACCATTGGATGAAACGGATACGTGGCCTTGAACGCATCGAGCGCCTGGTCCACGGGGAACCATCCCGGCACCTGCTGCCGATGGTCCACGACCCAATCCGCATACGCGCGGCAAACATCCGTTGCCTGCTTGTTCAGGTTTACTTTGCCGTTTTGCCCAAGGGCGTCATCATCCCACTCGAACAGCCGCCGCCGGATAATCTCAGCCGCTTCCGATTCCGACGACATCATAATGGGCTTGCCCACGCGGTCGAGCATCTTCTTATATCGCTTGAAATCGTCCTCGTCCTCTTGGCTCATCTCCAGCAACGACGCAGGAATGGACGCCACAAGGACTACGTTTTTCATCCCCCGTACCGTTTCCGAAAGGTTGTGCAGGAAATTGTACAACTGCGCCGCCATGCCCATCTTGCGCCCGCGACTGATGAAGTTCATCAATTCATCCATCAGAATTAGGCAAGGCTGGCCTTTCGGGATGAGTTCCTGGATGACATCCCCGCCCGGCGAAACGCCATCGGCATCATGTTTGGCCACAACCTTGAAGGCGTCATTCCCGCCCAGTTGGCAAGACCCCAGAAGCGTGGGTCGTTACCGATGCCGTCATCCACGAGGAATCGTTTCATGGCCTCGCTGCGGCCTGCGCTGAACAAGATCATCGCCTGGTGGACTCGGTCGAGGACGGTTGAGCCGGGCGCGGGCGTCTTGTCTGCTACGCTGGCCGCCTCTTGTGCCTCTTCTATCTCCAATTGTTCAAGCGTGATGAAGATGTCCAACTGCTTGCCCTTGGTTTTTTTTGCGCTCTTTGTGTCTCCGCGACTTTGCGTGACTGTCTCGTCTTTTCCGAACAGCTTGCGCGTCCGGGCCATCACGGGCAACAGCGTCGCCTTGTCGCCCTTGACCTCGATCAGACTGGTCAGGGTTTCCAAGTGAGCGCCCAATCCCTGCGCGATCTTGCGCGCCGCGTCGTATTCGAGCGTGAAAGCAGAAACCTTGCCCGTCTTGCCGCCGGATTCGGCGTCGTCCTCACTACCAGATTCCTCTTCGTCTGCATCAACGGAATCAGCGCCGGAACCTGATATGCCGTTGCCGCCAGCGGAGAGTGTCCACAGCCACATTGCCGTCAACCGCGCGTCTTCCTCGAAAGCGCTCGTGTCCGCATCCTTGAACACCAACATCAACGCTTCTTTCGACACCGCTGCCCATACTTGTTCGAGATACTCGCGCAATGTCACCACCTCGCCGCTCGCCTTCTCGACTCGCGAATACCGAGAGAAGATCTCAAGCGCCGGTCCAAGGCATGCAAAAATAGCATCCGCACCAACTACACCTTCATCTGCGAGACGAGGCAACCACTCGTGAATTCGTTTAGGCAGTTCACGCAGAACATCGCGCCAATCGCCGATATCGTCGTCGCGTAACGAACCATCGGGATTTTCGCGCGGACGGCAGACAAGATGTACCGAGGAAGCAAGCGATGCTGTCTTGTTGGCATTGGGTCGACCTTCGCGTTCCGTGTCGATGGGCCAAGAGGCGGAAACAATCCAACCTGCATCCGTAATTGCCTGAAGCATTGTCTCCCAACCCGACGTAGATTTGTGGGCAAAAACGACCACACCCATGCCGCATGGCTTTACTACACGCCGCCCCTCGGTGAGCGCGTCGAACATCAACAGCTCGTAGCGTTTTCGCTCAGCAGCAGAATTGGGGTGGTAAACGACCGCCTGTCGTTCCTTTGGAGTCAAAACAGTCTTAAATGCACTCGATATCTCTGCTGGAAGTGCCCGCTTCAACCAGACATAGAAGTAATCCGAAAGCTCGCCATAAACAACGGAATCGTAATATGGCGGATCTGTAGCCAGGAGGTCGGCGGAATCGCTTGGCAGCGGGTGCGAAGTTGAATCCGCTTGTTCAGCGGATGTGTTCTCTGCTTGCCCGCCAGCATCTTCGCGTTTCTCAGCACCATGTCCACGTACTCCGCCACGTTCCCGTGGTCGGAAAACAACGCCGCGCCTTTCATCGCCATGACGACATCCAATGGGCGCTCGCCAGTAAACACATCGCCATCGCCCGTGAGCGGCTTTCCGTCCAGACTCGTGTTCCGCACAAAGACCTTCATACGCCGACCTCGCTTTCCTCGTTCCGCACACATTCTTTGAAGTACACCAGTTCGCCCTCGTTCTTGGCGTCGCGCATAGTCCGCCCGGAATAATGGACACGCCAGCCGTTCGCCGTTTCCAAGCCGAGGTTCTCCGCGTTCATAACCCGGTCCGCGCCCGTGAGCCGCACGAACGCCTCGCCCCGGTTACGGACGGCATTGAACAACGCCCGCCGCGTCTTGCACGGGATGTACGCGAGCAGATAGCGTTCCCCGTCGCGCTCGACCACCGCTTCCCAATACGTCCGCATGGTCAGCCCTCCGCCACGGGCGCGCCAGCCGCCTCGGTCGTTTCCGGTTTGGGTTGTGGGCGTCCCCGTTTGAAGGCCGCGTCGCCCGGCATCGCGCCGAGGAGATGCTTTCGCGCCGTCTTGAACTCGTCCCCGATCAGCCGCAGGTGGAGCAAGAAGACCCGGAAATCATACTTGGCGCTCTCCGGCCGGAACTCCCGTTTCCTGCTCGACGCCGCGCGCCCGTTCAGTCCCTTCGCCGCCAGCGCCAGCACGAATTGGACATACGCTTTTATCTTGCCCGCGTGGAGCGTCCCCTCGAACCAGCGGAACTCGACCGTCCCGCGGTACCAGACGTTATGGAAGTTCACCCCGTAATAGCGGGTCGAATCGTAATGCTGCGGGCACGTGTTTCGCTGCCCGTACCAGATGCGGTTCAACTGGTCCTTCGTACAGGGCCGGTACTGTTCGAGCTTCGCGATGAAGTCCGGACTCATGGGTTTCGCGTATCGGTTGACCCGGTTCTGCTGCAGCCCGAGCGCCACGAAGATCAGCGGTTCCTGTTTGTACACCAGCTTCGCGAGCCGGGACAGCGACCGCCCGTCGAAGGGCGCCGCCCCCACATGGATGTGAATCGCCGTCGTGCTGTCCACGCGAGCGCCCGCCGCCCGGACCGCCCGCACGACCTGCTGCAGCGTTTCGAGGTCGCCATAGTTGAGGATGGGGCTTACCACCTCTGCGCGCAGATGCTCCGGCACGTTGATCAGCGACCCGTCCTTGACCACCTTCCACAGGCCGTCAGTTTGATGATGGCCAGGAGGCTGCCCACGAGCGTGATGAACACGTCGCGGTTGTCCGATACGAAGGTGATGCCGGTTCTGAGGGTGTCCATGTCCTTTTCTCCTATGGGTTGGGTGCCCCGTCGTTGGGTTTGCCCTTGGACGGATCGGATTTCGCGCCGGCGCCTTTGCCTAGCGCGTTCTTTCGCAAGGTGAGTTCGCAGGAATAGCCCGCGTTGCCGAAGCTGTGCCGCAGCGAGCGGCAGTAGTACACGCCGGAGAACTTCCTTCCGACGCCCTTGATCTCGATATTCTGTTTGGCGCGCAGCGTCGGAATGCCGAGCGTCACCGCCGTCGCCTCGACCTGCTGGAGTTCCGCCGCCTTGAACTTGGCATCGGCCACGTCTTTCGCGGGTTCCTGTTTGGGTTCCTCGTGGAAGCCTTCGGAACGCTCGAAACTCGCCACGACGCGTCCGGTTTCCTGTTCCTTGAACTGCCCTTCGCCGCTGTTGCCGTCGACGAGGTACGTCCGCTTGCCGAGTGACGTGCGGTCGGGGGTGTTGTCGTTATTGGCTTTCTGTTCTACCGACTCCTTCTTACGCGGGTCGACACCGACGGCCTTGGTTTCCACGCCAGCGCCCTTTCCCCACTGCGCCTGCGTGGACGGCTTGAACGAGCGGAGGATGCCCTTGGGGTCGGTGAAGTACTCGAGTGTCAGGACGGGCGGCTGGTCGATCATCCGGGGATGAAAATGGAGTTCGTCGTCCTGCACATAGAACAGGTATCCGGCGACGCCTTCGCCTTCCTGGTCGCGCGCCTTTTCCGCAAGTTCTTTGAGGAACTGCGCGTCGGAGATGTTGGACTGGACCACGCGGAGGTGGCAGCCGACCGTGGGTTTCACGACGGGGATGAGGCCGTTCGCCGCGGCAATCTCCTCGGCGATCTCCGAGTACAGGATACCCGGCGCGGGCTTCTGCCAGACCTTCTGGTTTTCCTTACCGGAGAGCTTGTACCCCTTGTCGTAGGCTTTGAGACGGATGGTGGCGACGCCGTCCTCGGGGAAGTCGCAGTCGATTTCCTTGATGACGGCCTTCTTGACCGGGGACAGGTTGCCGACGTAGCCGAAACGGACAACGATCTCGTTCCCCTCCTGGAACAGGGGATCGTCCGTGAACAACAGCCCCCGGTTGGCCACGGTCAGTTCCATCACGTCCAGTTCCTCCTCGTTGTCCTCGAAGACAAACGACGTGATTTCCTGGGTGATGTCCAGGGAAAGCTGCTGTCCCTCAATCTGGATGAGGAACGTGGGTTTGAATACGTCGAGATCCATCCGGCCTCCGGCTTCGGGCGCAATGCCCTCGGAGGTTATCTACCGGAATGCTGGGGGAGAAGAGAATACAGGCAAGATTCCCCAAAGGGGGAATCACTATAACTGCCCGTAGGAAAGATAAGCCTTACGATGCACTATAAAATAGTGTATCTTATCGTGCGAGAATGAGTTTATGACGCCATTGGCCCATGCACGAGTTGCATGAGGTCAGTGAGTATAGCGGAGAAACCGCAAAACGTGCGATTCCCTTACGAGCTAACGCGGCCGAAGAAGGATTCCAACCATGCCTGAAGTCTACTGCTTCTTTGATGAATCGGGTGCGAAGGGTCATGCCGACAAGAAGGAACGTTTTGAGGGAGAGTCTGGGACAGTCGCAGGCTTTGTCGTTCTTGTAGAAAACATGAAGGAATACTGTGACGAGCTCGACGCGCTTCTCAGCCCGTACACATGTTCCGGTAAACTGCATATTACCGACTTGACTCCGGAACAGCAGTCAGCGCTCCGGGACAGCATATTCGACTGGCTCCAAAAGCACTCCTGTCCTTGTTTCTTCGACGCCCAGTATGTGAGTGGTTTCGGCGAGGCAGGACTAGTGTTTCGCAAGTTCATTGAATCCGCGCGAGATGCGAGTTGCCCTCGCTTCAAACATGGAAGTAACCTCCCTGCGCCAGAAAGTCTCCACAAGGAACTGTTTCAGGGTTTAGCGATGAAAGTCTTTTATTGGTGTAAGCAGGAATACGGTGACAATTTTCATATTGACTACTTGACGGACCGTGTCGACAAGGTTGTTCTACGTCTCTTTGAACAAGCGATAAATGAGGCGATCGAGTCTCTGTCTCTGCAAAATATGACTCGGACTCGGGAAACCACAGTTTTCGACACTCAAACTCGCGAAAAGCGCAAGAAGTCAGTCACGTCCCATCTCGAGTTTCCTGAAAGATGGAAGATCGACCAAGACAGAATTGGAGGAGTGAATCTTGCCGATCCAGATTCTCCTTTCATAGTTGTTGCTGACGTAATTGCCAATAGCCTGAATCACCATTTTGATGAGCTTCAAGTGCGTTCGAAAGGCTTGACGTTGGGATCGTCAAAGGCTATCGACGGATATCCCCTATGTGGCCTTTTCAAAGGTATTCAGGAAAGTGACGTGCCACAAGGTATAGATGCCGTTTTTCAGTATCCGGGACGTCCGGAAAGCGAACTCCGTCAAGAAAGTGGCGGAAAAGACGCGGACGTGAGTTGACCTTCCGTTGCCCGGAGGAGCGGACGTGAAAAGGTTGAATTAGGACAGGCAGACTAACCAAGTGACGCCGCCTCAATGCACGCGAGCGATGGAATTCGCAATACCGAACCGGGTTCCATTTCAAGAGGGAATGGAAATATGTTGCTTTCGCAGATGATCCACCAGAGGCTGGCGTCACCGAGATAACGATGTGCCAGGACGTCAAGCCGGTCGCCGCTCACGACCGTGTGAAACCGGTCGTCGGGTCGGGGCGGGTGTTCGACATGCAGCCGGACACCCAGGTATTCCTGCGCACCATCTTTCAATCTATGGCAATCTTCGTATCGCGACTCGCTCATCCTCACGCCCTCGCCTCGCTTGGTCCTTTGGACTGTTCAACATACTCCTCAAGGGTGATGTCCACCTCGGCGCGTTGCGGCGCGAGCGTGCTCTGGTCGAACAGGTGAAAGAATCGCGCCTTGACGTTCGGCACGATGCACACCACGCCGGGGAACAGATCCCCGAAAATGAACAGCACACGGTGCGGCGCATTCTTGAGCATGGTTCCGTCGTGTTCGGGGTATTGCAGGCTCTGGAGCCAGCGGACCTTCTCTTTCACCGGCCCCTTGAAAAACTCCACCTTGAACGATATCTTGCGCGCCTCGCCCGCCACGAACTGGTAGCGGGGATGACTCATGCCCGGCACCTTGATGGCGGCGTAGGCCGTGCTCTTCTCGTCCGTGATCTCGTTCGGGTTGTACTGAAACTCCATCCGCTCGCCGGTGTCCACGTCCACGAGATACGCCGTGATTGTCTGCCCCGGACTGTTCATGGGCGCCTCCCGCTACAGCGTCTCATAGTTTTTCACCTTGCGTTCGCGCAGGTCCTTGTACACGGACTGCGCGATCTGGCGGCCATCCAGGTACGTGGTGACGGACACGGCTATCGGGCGTTCCGCCAGCGCGTCCAGTTTGGCGAGCGCCGTTTCCATGAGATACCGGATGGCCTGAATCCCGTCTTCGGAAACCGATGGCTGCGGCGTTCCCACGGACACCCCGCGCGTGGCCCCAAGCAATCGGGCGCGCTCTGGGGACAACCCGTTCTCACGGGACACTACGGGCACGGGATCGTTTTCAGACGGCCGGGCATCAGTCGACGACATGGCTGTGTAGACGTTGGGAACCGAAAACGGTTGTGACGTCACATGCGGCGTCAAAGACAAGGTGCCTGTGACGCGAGGCACGGAACCCGCGACCTGCGGCGCGAGCATCATCTTCCCGGCGATTGTCGGCGGCGTGCGCGGCAGCACCGGGGACAGTATTGCGTCGACGCCCACAGGGGAAATGGACCTGGGCATGACTGGGAGATTCGCTTCAGCACTTGCCGCGGATAGTCTGCCCTGCAATTTCGGAACAAGCGTGCCGGCGACCGATACGCCGGGCACGCTCTCACTCAGGTAAGGACGCAATCCCGCTTTTCCAGTGACGGTCGGTAGAGGGGTTGCCATTCCAGGCAGGAGAGCGAGGTCGGTACTCAGTGCAGGGACTTCCCCTGCCAAACGCGGCGCAAGGTCAAGGCTTGCGGTCGTATCGGGAACCGACAGGATTGGAGCCGGCAGCAGGTGCACATTCGCAACCGTCGTAGGAACCGTTGCCGCCAGTTGCGGGGTAAGCGCCAATTGCCCCGTAAGGCTTGGGATCTGGCCCGTCATAAGAGGACGGACTGCCGCATCCATGGACATGTTCGGAAGACGGTCTGTAAGACGCGGCGTCAAACGGAGGTCACCGCTTACGTTCGGAACTGCGCCACGCACTTCTGGAGACAAGGCCAGGCTGGAAGTTAAGCCCTGCATGGGGTTTACGATGTAGGGCGAAAGTCCAAACTTCCCGTTCGGAACTGTCGGCATACCCGTCAGCACAGGCGTCGTGGCCAACTCGCTGGACAAAGCCGGGACGGGCAAAACCACGCGCGGCGTAAGCGCGGCTGCACCGGTCATCGGGGGAAGGCTGCCCGTCACGATGGGCGCAGCCGCTATGTTCGCCGCCATAGCCGGGATGGAATCCCGAACAACAGGCGTCAGGCCCAGTTCGCCGGTAACTGCGGAAGGCCGTCCCTTTATCTGCGGTGCCAACTCGACGGAGGAGGTAACAGGCGGAATCACGCCGGACAGAAGCGGGCGAAGCGCCATATCTCCGGCCATCACCGGAGGCTGGGTCACGATCTTTGGGGAGAGATTCAGGTCAGCATCGAGGGGCGAAATCCTACCTGGCGTCAACGGATTCAGCAGCAAGTTCGCACTGCTTGTCGTCGGCATCTTGGACAGCACCGGACGCAAAGACATGTCCGCATTCACGGGCGGAACAGGTGACGCGAGCACCGGCGTCAACAACAGACTTGCGGGCATGTCACGTGCCATCCGCTGTCGCGGCATCGGCCCGGCCTGCAGTACCGGCGCCGTGGAGACAACCTGATGAACCGGTATTTCCTGTGCAGCCATGGGCGACGGCACGGCTACTGCAGACAGAGACGTTCCCGCAGCCGCGCCCGCGAGCAACAAAGACTTCGCCGCGCCTGCAAAGGCGTTTCCGGTGAACCCGGACACCCCGTTTACCGCGTTCCGAAGCGCCAGCACAAAGGCTTCCGCCGCCGAAGCGATCTCGGGGAGGACGCTGTCAACTACGCGGGAAATCTTGCCAGACTGGGCGGAAGTCGGCGCTGTCGTCTTCTCGCGTCCCGCGAAGGGCATCCTGTTCCACGCCTGCCTCAAGGCGTTCCTCGCGGACTCGACCGGCGACGCCAGAACGTTCTGGATTCCTGCGACCGCAGAATCAAGCATCCCTTTCCCGCCAACCGCGGCGGATTGGATAAGACCGGTCACCGAAGACCTCATCCAGTCCCATGTGCCGGATGCCGCGCCGCGAACCGTCTCCCACGAACGCGAAGCGACGGATGCCAGACCATCGAACGGCGCGCGCAACCACGCGCCCGCGTCTTGGGCAAGCGATGTCATCCGTACCCATGCCGTCGTTGCGGTGGTTCTCAGACCCGTCCATGCCTGTCCTGCGGCGTTTGCTATCTCCGCAAACGTGTTCGTAATCGTTCCGACCGCATCGCTCGCGGCGGTCGCGATGCCGCTCCACACAGAAGCCGTACCCTCTCGGAGCGTGTTCCAGGCAGCCGCACCGGTTGCCGCCATCCAATCCTGTGCCGCAGTCACGGCGGAAGCGGCAGACTGCGCAAGAGAGGCGGCCCTGTTCCAAGCGTTCGCCGCGCCTTGTTCAATGCTGTTCCATGCGGCGGAAGCAACGCCTTCTATCCAGCGAAACGGGGCTGTCGCGGCACTCGCCGCCATACTTCCAGCGGCCTTCATTCCATCCCAAATCCCGTTCGAGCCCGCCTTGATTCCGTCCCACGCCCCGCGTGCAACATCCGCCGCCTTGCGGAACGGCCAAGAGACGACGGACACCAATCCAGACCCCGCCGCTCTCAATGCGCCCCACGCCCAGGATATCGCGCGGACGGCGGTCTTGAGCGCGAGTCCCAGCACCTTGCCGGGCAACCCTATTACTCCCAGCATGCCCTGCGCCAGCGTCTTCAGGAGCGCCGCGCCCGACGCCGCCAGGTCGGACAACGGCCCTTCCTCCGCGTCGGAAAACGGCAGTAACCGCCGCAACCAGCCCAATGCCTTTTTCAGCATCTGGTAGGGGAACGTCACCGTTGCCCAGATTCCCTGTGCGAACGCCATGAGCACGGCCTTGCCCGCTTCGAAGAATCCAAGGTCGCCGGACAGGAACGAACGCACCGCGCCGAACACATTCACCAACGTGCTCACCAAGGGTAGATTCAAGAAAGCGGATGTGAGAGCGGATGCCATACTTGCCAAGAGACGCCATGCACCCACAAAGAGGACCTTGATTCCATCCCAGATCGCCGTTATCACGTCCCGCGCCCAACGGAAAGGTGTCGCGAGGAATCGTAGCACCGCGCCCCCGATATTCTTCAATCCCTCGGTAAGCGAAACGTCCCCCGTCAATATCTGCCAGACGGAATAGATCACCTGTCCAGCCAGGCGGAATGCCTCGACGAGCAGGCGAACAGGAAGCAGAAACTTCAGAATGAATCGCGCGGATTCCACGAACCCCATAACGATCATCTTCGCGAGCCAGACCACCGCCCGCACCACAACCGCAAGCACACGGGCGACGAGGATCATGGGATAAATGAGTCCACGCAAAATGAAGGCGCCTGCCTGTGCAATGACGCCAAGCAGCGTTCCCAACACCTGCCCGAAGGTCCGGAACGACGAAGCGTCCGCCGCCGTGCCCATGACGCCGAACACTTCCACAATGGAAAAGAGGGCGCGCCAGAAGGTCATGCAGGCGTTTACCAGCGCCCGGACCGGCGGTTCCAGTATTGCCCGCACCCGCCCGAACGCATGTCCCATCGCCTGGGCAAACCCGGCGACGAACTCCCGCACGCGGGTATAGACCTGGAACACTGTGGTCACGAAACCCATCAATCCCGCGGCCTGGAGCTTCTGCGCCAGTTCGGCGGACATTTCGCCCGTGCCGTCCTTGAACGACGCCATGAGCGCGCGCACGCCCTGGAACGCAAGGCTAATCTTGTTCCAGACGCCCATCACGGTGTCCTGAATGCCCGCGAAATTCGTGTTCCACGCCTGACGCAACAGGTACACCGCAGCGATCACGGCGGCCACGGCCAGAGTGACCGGCCAGAAATACGTCGCCACCGCCGCGCCCACACCGGCGAGCGCAGGTCCTATGGCGGCAATCCCGGCGCTGATGGCGGGCGCCATGAGTCCGATTGTGCCCACGGCGGCAATCACCGCCCCGACCACCACCAGCACCGCGCCCAAGGCCAGCGCCAGGCCCAGCACGGCCCCGGTGACGCCGGGCGCGGCCTTGGCCATGCGCTGCAGCCACAGAACCACGTGGGATATCCCGGCCATGACCGGGGTCACCACTGGAAGCAGTGTCCGTCCCATGATCTCGAAAAGATTCAGCACCTGCTGTTTCGCCAGTCCGAACTGCGACCCGATGTCCACGTTCATGGCGCGGGCCATTTCCTCGGTCACCGCCACGCCGCCTTTCATGGCATCGTCGATGGACCGGATGTTCTGGCCGAGCGAGTCCATACCCGCGCTCATCTGCAGCAGAAACTTGACCGCCTCGTCCGAACCAAACGCCTTCTTGATGATGACCTGCGCGCCCGCCTGGGACAGGTCCGGGAATCGGTTCTGGATTTCCTGCAGAACGGGCAAGATGCCCTTGAGCCGCCCCGTGGCATCCACAAAGGGCAACCCCAGTTCCTTGCCCGCCTCGGCGGCCTTCATGATGAATGCCTTGTACAGCGTGCCCGCTTCGGAACCGGGCATGGTCGTCTGGAGTTGCCCCAGAATGGCGAGTTGCTCGGTAAGCGGAATATTCGATGCTGCAGCGGTCGCGCCCACGTTCTTGATGGCCTCGGCCATCTGCGGCCCGGTCGTCTTGAACACGGCCACCGTCTGCGCCATGGCCCCGGAGAACGCCTTGGCCCAGTCGATGTCCGAATACTTCTTCATGATGGGTTTGAAGATGCCGTAGCCCGTCGTGAAGGTTCCCACCATCTCCTGGACGGTGGCCTTGGTGGCCTTGGCCGTGATCGCCGCCATGGCCCCGAAGGTGCCGACGGCCTCGTCGCTCAGATTCGCCAGCGCGGATTTCACGTCATAACAAGCGCCGATGAACTCCGCCTTACTGGCTCCGGCCCACTGATTGGAAAACGCCTCCGCCGCATCCTCGAGCGTCCGCAGATCCTTCGTGCCGAGCGAAGCCATTTCACCCAACGCCTTCTGCGTGGCGGCCGTCGACGCCACGAGCGCCGCCGGCGCGGCCATCAGGGCGAGGCCCGCGCCCATCATCATCGTGCCCTTCTGGATGCGGTCGAGGTTCCGCGTCATGCGCTCGCTCGACGCCGCGACCTTCGCGTCGAGCGAATCCATCGACGATTCGATCTTGGCGGCGTTGCGGGAGAACATGTCCCGCATCGTCACCACGATGCCCATGCCGAGGTCGTTGATCATTTGCGGTTCCGCTCCAGTTCGGACTTCTCAAAGGCAAGCTGCCGCTCGAGCGCGTCTACAAATTCGCGGCGCACCCCGAGCGGCAGCGACACAATCTCGTTGTATCCCCAATGCAACCCGCCGTAGGCGAGGAAGAAAGCGTCCGCTACAACCGAACGTTCGGGAACAAGAAAGGGGGTTCGGCCTCCAGTCGCGTGACGATGCGCGCGCCGCAGGACGAACAGACCGTGTGGATACTGGTGTCTATACCGCCGTCCACGCGCTGCATCTCCGCGCGGAGCGCGTTCAGATCGAACGCGGGCAGTTCCGCGAGCGAGTTCTTGTTCGGCGCCTTGCCGTCGATTTCCTTCACGCGCATGAGCATCGCGGAATGAAGGTCCGGAGCTTTGAGAACGGCCAGCCGTTTCTCCATGTGGCCGTCCAGCAGCGTGAAGATGACGGGCTTCTTGCTGCGGGGCAGTTCGAAGATGAACTCGCGTTCCGTGCCATAGGACGTAACTTCGAGATCGTCCAGGGCAATATGCACGTCCGTGGTCTCGCCGCAATCCTTGGCGGGGCAGGTGAGCGTGAGGTCCACCTCGTCGCCAAAGGAGATCTGGCGGAGTTTCACGAGGAGGAACAGCCGGTCGCCGGACAGGAGATCCAGCACGTCTTTGGCTCCGAACTCCGTCTTGTCTCCGAGCCGGGCAAGACAGTTCCGAAGCACCTGGTTGACGGCCTCGCCGTCCTTCATGAGACGGCGGTTCGTGAGCAGCGACTCTTCCGCGCCCGTCATCTCGCGCAGTTCCGCTTCGAGTCCGCTGGGCAATGTGAAGGTATACATGAATCCGGTTCCTTTCCTGTTGAGCGAGAGCGCGGGAAAGGTTCCCTTCGGGGGAACCTTCCCCGCGGCGGTTCCTACGTCCAATACTGGAAGCAGATGGTGATCTTTTCGATGGTGTTTTCCGTGTTGCTGCCTTCGAGGTCGTCGTATTCGAGGGTCTTGATCCAGGCGCCGTGCAATGTCCATCGCCGCGTCTCGTTGCCGGTACGGTCGTACCGGACGATGTCGATATCGCGCATGTAGTCGTTGGGAAGGCTTCCCGTCCCCGCGTTCACGTCCACCTGTTTCTGAATCCACTCGCGCGCGGCCTGGTCCGAGCCGTCCTGCAGGACGCCCTTCTCGAGCGTGATGTCCTCGAACTTCACGCGGCCCGCGACCTTCTGATCGAAGATCGACCCGCCCGGCGCGAACGCCACTTCCTCGAATTCCGTTTTGGGCTCGCGGCCCTTCTTGAACAGCGCCACGTCGAACCCGTTCACCTCGACGGCGAATTGCCAGTTCTGGTACAGGCTCTTGGGCATGTTGCCGGCTGCATTCATCTGGGCGCCTCCTTACGCGTTAAAGATTTCTTTGAAACTGCTGCCCGTGTCCGTCATCACGAAATTGAGTTCCACGAACTCGGCGGTCTTCGTGGGCTTCACGAACACGCGGGCAATGATTTCGTTGCGGTCCTGGACGGCGGGCGGATTGGTCTCCGCGTCGCACTGGACACGGTAGTCGTAGACGCCCGCATTGCTCTTGACGTCCTGCAAAAAGGGATTGATGAGCCGGAGCAGCGCCCGCCACGTGCGGGGATGGTTCGGCTCGAAGGTCACGAAGCGGGACGAGTCCCCGACGGCGCGTTCCATGTAGATCATGAGGCGCCGGACGTTGACGTGGTCCGCCGCGGACGGCTGTTGAAGCAGCGTCTTCTGGCCCCAAATGTTCACGCCGGAGTCCGGGAACACCGCGATGACGTTGATGCCTTCGGGGTAGAGCACGTCGCGGTCCGCGCGCTGCGTGAGATACGCCACGCCTTGGACGTTGAACACGCGGCCCCGGTCGATGCCCGCGGGCGCCGACCACACGTAGGCCTTTTGATCGTTGCGCGCGTAGCAGCCCGCGACCGCGCCGGACGGCGGGACGAGCTTCTCGTGGCCGCTGACCGGGTCCTCGATACGCAGCCACGGCCAATACACCGCGCCGTAGGACGAATTGAACGCCTCGTGGCTGTATCCGCCCTGGCCCCGGCGAAAGTCCAGCGCCTCCTGCGGCGTCAGGCCCATCGGCGTGTCCAGGATGCAGAACACGTCTTTTCGCAACTCGGCATACGTGAGCGCGGCATTCAAGACCGCGCCCGTGGTCACGCCGGGGATACAGAGGAGGTTCAGATCGAACACGTCCTCGAAGGCGCTGAATCCCGTGTGCTGGGAATGGTCGCCGATGTAGTCCGCGTCCGCGAGGCCCGTAAGACCGTCGTCGCCGTCCGCAAGTGTGAACTGGCCCACGGCGGGCCGGTGCTGTGCGGTAGCGGTTCCCGTGGTCTTGTCCTCGATGGTGACGTACTCCGAATCGCCGTTCACGACGAGTTCGACGTAGTTCGCGGCGGTCGGCGTCATAGAGAGGTCCTTGAACACTTCGACGATCTCGTTCTTGTGCCGGACGATGAGGTTGAACTCCGTGTCCGGCGAACGGGAACCGTTCTCCAGTTGGACGGCGATACGGTCGCCCCAGACGCCCTCGTCCACGGCCTTGACCGTAAACGCATCCTGCGGGTCCAATCCGCCCGCCAAGTGGGTAACCGCAACTACGGCTACAACGCCGGTATCCGTCCCGGCGACGGAGACCAAAGCGGCGGCTTCGGCCTTGGCGATGACGGCGGCCACGACCTGAGCGACAGTCGACGTGGCCGCGCCGTCTCCATCGGTTGCGAGATTGACAGTGATGGCCTGTCCCGTTACGTCGACGGACAACGGCGTGTCGTTGCCGGAGGCGACGAGAGCAACGGTGATGCCGTTGCCCGCCGCGCCTGCCGCCACGGCCTGCCAGACGATTCGGTTCGTACCCGCCACGCCGGTCGCAAGCGTCGCCTTGACGGCGTTCCGGTTTTTGAGGGTGACTGCGCTGCGCAACGCGGCAAGCGTCATTTTGTCCAACGAGTCGGTATAGTGGGCGATGCGGTTCACCCACAACTGCGCCCCGCCGTTGTCAAAGAAGGCGCGCGCAGCATAGGCCAAATGACCCGCCTGAATATATCCGCCGAAACGGCGGACGAACTGTTCCCAACTGGTCACGAGCGTTGGCTTGTTGATCGGGCCGCGTTCGGCGACGCCGCTCATGCCGCACGCGGAGGTGGACAGTTGCTTGACGTAGTAGCTGAAATCCGTTTCGCGGATGTTCACGCCGGGGGAAAGATAGGTGGGCATGGCTTAACTCCTCTTCCTGCGCGCCGTCCGCGCGGTGTCCGGGGCTGGCGTCAGTTGGCCGGTGCCGAATCCGAGCCGGTTCCGGATGGTCGTCTCCGTTTCCGGGTCGGTCAGGATGCCGGGGGGCTGCAGCGGTTCGTTCGCGGCGGTCTCGTCAAGGGGAGTCAGGCTCACGGCGCCGCGCCGGGCAGCCGCCTCCATTTCGGCGGACACTTCGTCATCGGGCAAGCGCAACCGTTCGCGCGGTCCGAGGTGCAGTCCGTGCCCGCTGCGCGTATGCAGCGACAGCGGCTGGAACAGCAGATTCTTCACTTCGATCATGGGCGTTTTCTCCTTTATGTCTGTGGGCCGAATGCGGCGTCTTCGGTGACGCCGCCGCGGAACTCGAAAATCCGGGTGTGGATGAGCTTCCCCTCGCGGACCGTGTCGTCGTATACGGGGCAGTCCTCGATACGGCACCGCCCGGATACCTGACGCAGATTGGAGAGGTTCACGCGCCGCCATGCGCCGAGAGGCACAAGCAACGTGAGGTTGAGCGCGCCACGGTCGCCGACGGACAATGTGGGATGCGCCTGGAAGAAACGCACGGTTTTCTCCTGCATGTCCAGAACCGACGGGGCGTCACCCGCCGTGGCGACGAGGTCGAAGTCCAGGTGATACAGCCGGGGATGCGCCGTCTCGGTGAACGTCATGGTCTCCCGGTCGTCGGCGAGCAAGGGAGCCGGACAGCGGCGTGCGCCGTCTTCGACGAGGCTGGGGCCTTGAAGGATGAAACTCGGAACCTTCGTGACTTCGAACGCGTCGTCAGGGGGAACGAGGACGGCATTGGCGGCGATCTCCGCCTTGACCAGACGGATGAAGGATTCCACCACTTCGCGCAGCAACGTCATGTGTTCGTCTCCGGTAAACTTCGTTCGGAAGTTACTTACCGGAAACCCAAAGCCAAGAGGCGGAAAGATACTACTTGACAATCTTCTGCAATATGGTATAATTTGAACGTGAACAAGAGGAGAGACCCATGGACCTGAACGTGCTTGCCCGGAACGTCAGGCGTTTCAGAACCGCAAGACACCTGAGTCAGCCCGCACTGGCGAATGCGGCTGGATTGTCACTTCCGGCCATCAAGAACCTGGAAACCGCGAGAAATGAGCCACGGATGAACACCGTGCAGGCGATAGCCCGCGCGCTGGACGTCCGTCTTCAGGAACTCTTCCTGCCGGTACGGGAACTGCGGACCGTCCGTTTTCGTTCATCGAAGCGGATGCAGAATCGAGAGAACATCCTGGCGGATATCGCACGCAGACTGGATGACTTCAATTACCTCGAGGGCATCTTGAGCGAACGCAGGCCGTTCCTCTTGAAGGATGTCCGCAAGAGCTGCTCCCGCAAGAATGTGGTGAAAGCCGCGCGTCTTTGCCGCGAGGCGCTGGAACTAAGCGAAACCGCGCCTATCCACGACATCTGCGGATTGCTGGAGCATGGCGGCATCAAGGTATTTCCGATCCCCATGGCCTCGGACGGATTCTTTGGGTTGTCCCTTGACGAAGAAGATGGCGGTCCTGCAATTGTCGTGAACATTTGGGAGCGTGTCTCGGTCGAACGGCGCATTTTCAGCGCCGCGCATGAACTCGGCCATCTGATGCTTCATCTAGGCGCCTTTGACGTTCGTAAGATCGAGGAAGACGGGGCAGAGGAAGCTGAAGCAAACGCGTTTGCGGGCCATTTCCTGATGCCCGATGAAGGGTTTCGCGGGGAATGGAACGATGCGTCTGGCCTGCATTGGGTAGACCGTGTCTTGAAAGTGAAGCGCATCTTTCGCGTGAGCTACAAGACCGTTCTGGCCCGGCTTCAGGAGCACGGGGTTGCGGACAAATCCGTCTGGGTGGAATTCAATGTCGCCTACCAACGACGATTCAACCGAAAACTTGCCTTTAAGGAAGAGCCGCTGGGCCTCGATCCCGCAGAACCGTTCGGCATGCAACGCTTCGATTTTTACGAAGATCGTTTTAGCAGACTGACCCGGAGAGCCGTCGAAAAAGACAAGGTTTCTCTCAGTCGAGGTGCTGAACTCCTCCGCATTAGCATAGGAGACATGCAGGAACTTCTCTCCAACTGGGGAGCCAATCTGTGAGAAACGAAGCCGTCACGATGAAATTGATGATCATGGACGCGTGCGTCCTAATCGATTTCGTCAAGACGGCTCCCTCCGTTTTGGCACTGATTGCCGATTGCGTGGGACCCATACATGTCCTAAACGCAGTCGTTGAAGAAGTTAATGAGATAAAAGCGGAAGATGACCTTACGGCACTCGGACTCACTGTAGTCGAGCCAGAGATCGAGGACGCGTATGCCGCGGCTTCGGGGTCCGGCCCGACATCGTTTCAGGACCGCCTCTGTCTTCTAACTGCCAAACGACACGGCTTCCACTGTGTAACAAACGACACCAATCTCAGAAAGCTCTGCAAAGCGGAAGCGGTGTCGCTTCTATGGGGGCTTGAACTTCTTGCCGAGCTACACAAGGCAGGTGGAATATCGGGCAAGTATGCTGAACAGGTCGCGCAAGCAATCCGAAAGTCAAATCCGAAGCATATAACCGCCAAGATCATAACGGACTTCCTGGAGATTATTCGGCGGCAGGAAAGCCAAAGCATCCGCCGCAACCCCGGAACTCCGCAGAAATAGGACCTCTGTATAGTCGACGTCAAAACGCGCACCTTCATGAAGTGAGTAAGGCATTGTGAGGGGCGCACAACAAATATGGAGGATGTATTCAATGGCCAAAGACGATCCCACGATGCGCGGTATCCGGTCGCGCAACGAGACAGACGGACGTCTAAGGGATACCCGCGACGACAAGCATGCGGGAACCTTGGAAAAGCAATACAACCGAGATTTCGGGGTCCGCTCCGATATGCATGTTGACGCCCTCCTCAAGAAAGCAGGTGTCCAATCGGTGAGTAAACTCATCAAAGGTGGGACCGGAAAGAGGAAATAGCCGCAGAGGCGACTCGATACTGCGCGAGGCTATGTTTCTTCTGAAGCAGACCGTAGAGAGTCGGCAAGACCAGCGATAAGCTCGCGTTGACAAAGCCGGTCCAGCCACGGTTGTGGAATGCCAGACGCGCCGTAGAATGCGCCCGCGATTTGGCTATAGATCGCGGCAGTCGTGTCCGCGTCGTCGCCGAGGTTAGCGGCCAAGAGACAGCCGTCACGGAACGACACGCTTTTATGGAATGCCCATAGCGCGGCTTCGAGGGAACGCACGACATGGCCCGCGCCGCGTATTTCGGGCGGTTCTTTCTTGCTGAACGAAGCGCGTGCCACGGCGTCGATGTCATCGCTCAAAGCATGATCGCGCCAGTAGCCGGCGAGGGGGCAGTACCGGTCGGAAAGCAGTTCCTCTTTGGAGACGCCCTCCAATGCGCCGGCGAGCAGGCCCGCATAGTACCGGCAGGCGTCGATGGCTGTGGGCGCACCATGCGTGGTGCGCGAACTCTCTCCGCCCTTTTCGATTGCACTGCGCGGATCGAAACGGAAGAACATCGGGACCGGCGCGAGCCGCATGAGCGAGCCGTTACCTGCCGCCCACAAATCTGTCGAGCCACACCAAGGCTCCCGCGTCCGCTCGAACCGGTGCAACGCCTCGCGTGTCGTGTTGCCGATATCGAAGCAGCGGCCCGTGCTGCTCAGATGCCCCTCGCGATACCAGCGGACGTACCGTTCCAACTGGTCGACGGGGTCGAAACCCCGGCGTTCGATGAGGCTCTCCGCCAAGCACAACGCCATCGAAGTGTCGTCGGTCCACTGGCCAGGCGCCAGTCCGAACGGTCCGCCGCCCACCATATCCGCTATGGGCTCAAAACTTCCCGGCGTTTTGAACTCGAGCGCCGTTCCGACAGCGTCGCCCACGGCGAGTCCAAGCAGGCATCCGCGATATCTGTCTTCAAGGTCCATCAGGTTCCCTCGTTCTTTTTCATGGACACAGTGTCCATGAAGCGGGGAAAGAAATCCAATTGGAGACGATAGACGCGGACATGCACAAGACCTTCTTCGGTCGCGCCGAGCCGTTCCATCGCACCTTTGGAAAGGTCGATAACGCGCCCTCGTGCGTGCGGCCCCCGGTCGTTCAACCGGCAGACGACGTTCCGGCCGTTTTCCGCCGCCACGAGATAGAGTCCGCCGAACGCCCCTTCGCGCATGGAGCAGGTGAAGGCGTTCTCGTCGAAGGCTTCGCCGGAGGCGGTGAGCGCGCCGCTCTCCCGCGTGTAGTACGAGGCCGTGCCTTCGGCAACCAGCACGGGCGGGTCGAACAACCATATGCAACACACCGTCAGGAGGAAAGCGAACATGGCGAGCCCCTCTTACGCGCCGTCGAGTGCGGTGCGGATGGCTTTGCTGTAGTTGTCCGCGACCTGATCGCGATACTTCTCCATCGTGGGATGCAGGAAGGGACGCGGCGGGAGGACGATGGTGGTTCCGTTCGGCATGGTGATCGTCGCGCCGTACTCCATGATGGCGCCAATATTGACCATGTCCTCGCCGTCCTTGTTGACCGTCCCGCGCAACAATCCCACGAATGCATGGTCGATCAGAATCCGTTGCGTGACGGAATTGAGGAGGAACCCGGTATCGATGAGGGCCTTGCTGGAACCTTTGCGTTCGATGGTGCTTTCCGCCAGCGGCGCGAAAGGCGCGCCGCCGGGCGCTTGCGAGACGATGCCCCGCTTGATCTCCCGGACGAGCAGCAGGGCGTTCTGGATCGTGGCCTGCCGAATGGCCTTGGCCAAGCGCGCGCCGGGATTGTTCTCCAGCCGCGCTTTGACCTTGTCCCAGTCTCCGAAGCGCTTAACCGACATGATGTTTCACCAATCTGATCACCTTGTGAGTGATCGCGCCGAACAACCGTTCTTCCTTCACCGTCTGCACACGATAGATTTCCGCGCCAACCTGAATTCGGTCTTCCTGGCGGACGTCCGCCTCCGGCAGCACGCAGGCCGTGGCGTCGATCTTTTGGGCGAGGTCTTCCGCTGGCGTCGGGATGAATTCCAGGGGAAACGGCTCCCCTACGGGCGCACATGGTGCGTCGTCCGTTCCATACAACTGTTCGCCCGTAGTGGCGCGAAGCAGTGTTGCCGTCTGAGCGGACGCGAGGATCAGTTCGCGGACATCGGCGCCTGCTTCGGCTTGCTCGTTCGGACTCAGTAGGGCCATAGGTGAGGGTCCTCCAGGGGCTCGAGGTCGAGACCCTGTTCGTAGAGGACGGGCCGGAACTCCGGCGTGATGATGTATCCGTCGTCGTCATGGACGCCGGGCGTCATCTGTGCCGCACGCTGCCGGTACTGGAGCGTCAACGACTCTTCGAGGTCCGCCCACTGCTTGGGCTGGCCCGTTTTGTTGACGCTCTTGTCCCCGCTGGAAAACGAGAATGCATTCGCCGTTGCCGCCCGCATGACCTGGCATGCGTTTATCTGCCCCAGGATCAGGAGTAGTTCCCGCGCCTCCCCCTGGGGTTCCGGCGCAATCTCTCCGCCGGCAACGGAAAGCGTAATACGCAGATCCCGCGCGAGACGGAACGCCCCCTTCAAGAGACACCGCTCCAGGACCTCGTCGGCGAAGAGGGTCTTCTCCGGGTCGGCGAGATCCTGGCGCAGAATGGATACCAGGTCGGCCAGCGGCATGGGGTCACCCCGTATTGGAACCGAGTTCCTGCAGCCGCGCATTGATGGCAGCGACTACGCTCCGGCGTTTCTCCGTGACGAGCCACGACTTCAGCCGTTCCACATCCGTTTCCGACTGGACACGCGCGACGGCGTCAGGGGCTTGCAACGCGGCAAGTCCCTCCGGCGTAGCGGCATCCGGCGGCGGGGGAGTAATGGTCTGCGTATCGTCCCGGACCACAACCAGATGCCCCGTCGCCACCGCTCGCTGCATGTCCGGGGTGAGCGAGGTGGCTTCGGCCACCTCGCCCGGCTTGAGTTCGAGTCCGGCGTCCGTGATGAGCAGCATGCCGGCGCGTACGTTCTTCACTTGAACCATGTGCGTTTGCCTCCCTTATCCGAGAATCCGGATCTTGACCAGAATCTCCGGGCGGGTGACGCCCTGGCCCAGTTCCATCCACACAAGCCAGCCGGTCTTGAACTGGGTCTTGACCTCGATGGACTCCGTGGTGAGCGTCTCGCGGATAGGCCACTTGCCGACTTCCGTGTCGGGTACGAGGATGATCTCGTTCATCGCCGCCGCCGCCGTGAGCAGAATGCCGCCCGTGCCGTAATTCTTGATGAGACCCTTGGCGCGCAACTCGGCCTTTGTCTCCGGGTCGAGGTTCCACGAGCGCATGTCGTTGAACCGGCGTCCACGCATGACGATGTACTTCACGGACATTTCCAGGTCTTCGATAATCGAGATGGCCTGGTTGAGCGCGGCTTCGGTCAGCGCCGTGCCCGTGACCTCGACGACGTTCGCCGCGGGTACCGCCGCGGACACGACGGCCAGCGTGCGGCTGTCGATCTTCTTGCGAATCTCGTTCGCGGCGCTGGTCTGGATGTCCATGAGCGTGCCGATGTTGCCATGCTTGAGCACGGACACGTCGACCATCGGGTTCGAGTGGATGCGGCTCGTCGGGAACTCGACCTCGTCTTTCGTGACCTCGCCCGCGCACGCATCGCCGTCGGTGCTGATCCAATGCGCCGCGATCTGGGCGCGTTTCTGGTAGACAGGCCGCTCACCCTTGGGCAGGGTGTGTTTGGTCAGCAGGAGCGAGGAGATCTCCTTGCGGTCGATTTCCTGTTCGATGGGCGCGGCGATGGCGGTCGCCAGCGCCCGCATGCCCTCGGGAGACTCGAGCGCCTGATTCATCAGGCGCGCCATGGCCTCCATGTATTCCTGGCTGTGGATGTTGATGTTTGAGGTGGTTTTCATGGGTCGCTGTTCTCCTTCCTTAGACGACCAGACGGAACTTGAGCGTGCCGCCGGACACGGAAATCGCCTGCGCGACGACCACGTCGCCCTCGCCGACACCCGCCGTGAGTTTGCCGTTCGTGGACGCCTTCAGGAGGTCGCCCGCCTGGACGGTCCCCTCGAACACGTCGGTCTCGTAGACGCCGCCCATGCAAAAGATGCCGGGCATCTCGCCGCTCTTGTATCCCTTGATAAGGATGCCGAACGACGGTGTGGTGGGGTCGGTGTTCATGGCGAACAAATCGTTGCCCGCGACCTTGACCAACTGGCCGAGTTCGCCGTCGCCCTGCAGGTAGCCGTCGCCGTAGGCGAGGCCCCGGTGCGCTGCGTTGATAAATGCCATGGTGCTGACTCCTTCCTATTTGGGTTAGGCCGACTGGGCCAGGGTTCCGGTTTCCGAGGCGACCCGCGTGCGGTAGGCAGCCATGAAGCCGTCGCGCAACTGATCCTCGAGCGAGGTCTTCTTGTCGTCGACGTCCAGGGGACGGACGCCGGCGTCGGTCCGCATGGGCGGGGATTCCTTCGAGCAGGTCCGGCAGGCCTGGACGGATTCTTGCGCGGGGGCGCCGTCGCCCGCCTTTGCGATTCCACCATCCTTGCCCGCATCCGCGGACGGTTTGACGCCCGCCATGCGTTCATAGGCCGTTTCGGTCGCGGCGAACGCATCGTCGGACAGGCTGGCCAGACGGAACAGTTCCTGTTCGCGATCATCATCGGACGCGAAGGACAGGCCCTGTTTCTCCATCTTGCGCAGAAGCTTTTGCGCCCGCGCGCGGTTGGCGGCGGCTTTCTTGTCCGCTTCGAGATCCTGGACCTGCTTCTGGAGTTCGGCCACCTGCTGTTTGAGGTCTTTGTTCTCCTTCTCCAGTTCCTTGACGCGCGCCTTCAACGAGGCGGGGTCTTCGGGGACGGGTGTGTTGCCTCCGCCACCACCACCGGCGTCGTCCTTCTTCTTCGCGCCCTCGGTTTCTTCCTTGGACGTCTTGTCCTTGTCTTTCTCGTCCATCGCTGGCTCTCCTTTCGTGGTTTCTTCACATGGGCACTGGTGCGACGCCACTTGCAGAATCCGTGCGTTCTCGTCCGCACCCTTGCGGTCGAGCAGCCCGACTCCCGTGAATGTCACGCCGTGCAGGATTTCGTAGACTGGTTTCCCCTGGACCTCGCCGCCCTTGTACTTGCGCAGGTGGACGCAGTAGTCATTCTTGGACGCCGCGCGCTTGCCGCAAACGGAGCATTCGCCTTCCTCGTAATCGCACTCCATCGAGACATGGGTGATGACGCCGCGTTTCATGAGCTTGTATGCGAGTTGGGCGTTGGCGCTGTCCCGTGTGTACAGTTCGCCCGCGCATTCGATGCGCTGGCTCTGGGCGTCTTCGATGTAGTCCGCGCCGGCGATACCGCCGACGATGTCCGTGAAGTCCTGGGAATGTTTAAGGTCGATCTTCTTGTTGACCGCCGTCATGTACCGGGTGGCCAATTCCTCGGCGAGGAAATGGTCGCCGTTCCGGTTCGTCCCCGCGCGGCACAACACGAATGTGAACTGCGGATCGCCCGAGGGACCGGGAGCCACGTCCAGCGCCTCCGCAGCGGGGAACGCGAACTCGATAGGTGCCGAGGTGTGCATCGCCGCCGCGCGCAACCCGTCGGGCAATGCGGAACCGGTCTGATGCTTCTTGACCCAGTCCTTGGCCTTGTCCAAGGTCCAGCCGTCGGGGTTCTCTTCGGTTTTCTTGGCAAAGCGGTATGCTTGCAACACCATGGACTCCGAGTCCGCTCCTTTGAGCGTTCCGACGATGACGGACAAGGTCCATCGGGAAACGTCGGCTCGACGTAGTTCGGGTCTTCCCAAGCTTCGCCCCGGCTGTCTGGGGCGCGGGCAAGAGAAACACCGCCCGTTCCACCGTTTCCGGCGTTGAGCGGATGTTGTGCGGATGATTGCGGGATGTTTGGGGGGCTGGATACACGATCATCCGCATTCGTATAACCGCTTGATGCTGTTTGATTTGCGCTATGCCCATCCAGGTCGCTGCGGATGTTTGCGGATGTTTTGGGCGATCCCTCGTGTGCATGTGCATGTGCGCACGCGCGATCTACTTGCTTATATTCTATATAACGCGCGCGCGTACACGCGTAAGACCCGTCCAAACATCCGCACACATCCGCACTGGTTTCGGAAGTCATTGGTGTTTCAGGACTTGCAATGTGCGGATGTTGGGATTTCAACATCCGCACATCATCCGCACAACATCCGCACTCGCTTGTCGATTCTGCATCCGAGACGTGATTTTCTGGTTTTTCCGGGAACAACTCCGTCTGCGGATTGCGGTACGGCTCGTCGGATGGATCATCATCTTCCCGCACCAGCCTGTAGAGACGGCCGCCTTTGCTGTATTTCGCGTTCTCGACCGTCGCAATTCTCAGGTCGCCGAACATGCGGTCGCGCGTGGAATTCAGCGCGAGCCCAAGCCGTATCTCCTGGGACCGGAGCGACCGGTCGCCTCGGAGACTTGCCAGCAGGTTTTCGCGTTCACAGAGTTCGTTCAGTTCGGAGACCTTGCGCGGCGTATCGGCAAACTCACCCCACCATGTGGACACGAACTCCTTCCACGCCTCGGCGTCCGGGTCCGCCTGCCGGTACATTTCGTCCAAGCACTCGAGGAATCCGGGTACGCCTGCCACGCCGAGAATGCCGCCGATGACGCCGGCCCAATCTTCGAACGAACCCATGGACCCCTTGCCGTCTGGTTTACCGGCGGCGAGCCACGCGTTCACGAGGACGTGTATCGCGTGGATGAGATCGCCTCGATTGGCCAAGGTCCACGCCTTGAGCTTCGGGTGTTTGAACTGGAGGGGGTCTCGTTGCCACGCACGGTCGCGCCGGGGATCGATGCGGATGCGCAAACACCGCCGGGCCATTTCGGTCGTCATATTTGGATTGTTGCCCGTCATCAGCCATGCGGCCCGGTTGGGCAGGGTCAGCATCTTGGATTGGCCCAAAAGCCGTCCGGTCCAATGCTGGGCTGTAAGGACCGACGCGAGGGGCGGGGAATTCAGCCTGGACTTTTCATTCTGATTGTCGAGAAGGATGATGGAGCGCCCGTCGAGCAGCTCGGCGGTGATGGTCTTGGCGGCCTCGTCATCGTGCGTGGGCAGAGTCTGCGCGTGAGCGGACTGGCCCGTCGCCACAATCGAGACGATGTCGCAGAGCAGGCTCTTGCCCGCTCCGTTGCAGGGGGCCTCCACGAAATGCAGCGGCGTCGGGCCGTTGATCATGCGGCGAACAAACGGGAGAATCAGCGCCGCCAGCCAGTGCGTCCGGTCCGACTCGCTCACAAAGGGAAAGTCGCCGGCCAACTCCTCGACCAGCAGCGAGCGCGCCGCGGCGATATCCTCGGGGGCCGGATCGTCCGGGGCGTCCGGCACGGCCAGGTCTTTCCCCGGTTCGTACCACGCCTTGTCGTCCCGGTGATATCCCGGTCTGGAGATCAATGCGCCGGAGTTCCCGAACACCGGACACGTGAGCACGCTCTCGATTTCGGGAAGGGTCTCATGCGGTTCCGCGAGCATCGCCTTGGCTATCTCGCGGGGGGCCAGCGCATCCACCGTGGCTTCCTGTGTTTCCTTCACC
Source organism: Candidatus Hydrogenedentota bacterium (assembly GCA_903893795.1). Classification (GTDB taxonomy): domain Bacteria; phylum Hydrogenedentota; class Hydrogenedentia; order Hydrogenedentales; family CAITNO01; genus CAITNO01. Next base: position 51,075 of record CAITNO010000118.1, read on the forward strand.
CACGTGGCCGTGCGGGAGAGGTAGGCGTAGAGGCCGTTCTCAGTCATGTCTTCGATACCGGGACCGTCCGCCCAGTGTCTCAAGCGGACCAGCGCGTCCTGGCGCAGGAAGATGTCCGGGCGCGTGTTCAACCGGAAAACGCTCTGCCACGTGTCATGAACCATGTCCTGCAGTTGACGGTTGTTCACGCGGATGACGGGCAACGCCTGGCGCGCTGGTCCCCCAGACGCGGACGCTGGAGACGCCGCGGAAACCTTGCCTTGCCGTTTGGGGAACAGACTCTGTCCGGAGAGTTCCGCGACGCGGCGTAGCGCATGGGGAAAATCGACCGCGAGACCGTGTGCGACCATGAAATCGAACACGCTCATCGTCTTGCCGCTGATGAACGAGTGAAACGATCCGCGTTCGGCGTCGTTTGTCCCGTCGGCGGCGCCCGCCGAAGGATTCTGGTCGCCGGACGGGGAATCCGGGTCCCGGCATTCCAGCCATCCGGGCGTGGATGAACGTCCCGTCAACCAAGGACCGTATACGGACTCGAGGGAGAGCGCGGCCAAGGCACGCTTGCGCCACTCATCCCAGTCGCCCGAGAAATCATCCGGCCCATTCGGCAGTGGAATGGCGTCATAGGCGTTCGCCAGAGCGTCCGAGGCCGCGCGCTCGATGGCGGGGTCAATGTCCTTTGGCGGCACACACGCAAACTCGCCGGGAACGAAGGGACAAAAGCCGTTCTCGCCATACTGGTAGAAGCGGTTTCCGCCGTCTCGCGCGCCGGTCCACCACGGCAGCCAGACCAGATTGCCGTACCCGTTGCCAGCGATTTTGTCCTGCTTGGGAAAGACCTCGATGCCCTTCTGCTTTTCGGGGTCGGCATACCCTCCCCGCGCCAGCGGGATATCTCGCGGAATCACGGCGCAGGCCAGTTCGCGGGCTTTCGCCGCCGGGACGGGCGTTTCGAAGAGCAGCCAGACATGCCAGCCCTTGCCGCCGCCGGAGCGTTCGAGGTAGGCGGGCAGGCCATACCGCTGGAACCGTTCGGCAATCACGCGGGCCGCGCCGTCGGGGTCGGCCACGGCTTCCGCATGGCCCGCGCCGTCGATATCCAGACACAGCCATGCGGTCATGCCGTCCGGCGCGGGGGTGTAGCTGCCGACGCGATAATGTCCCTTCATCACCCCCGTGGTCTTTTTCGTGACATACCGCGCGACGGCCGCCGGAGCGTTTTCCCCCAGCAGATGCGTGAGCAGCAGGGCGTCGAGCGATGAATCGTCCACCACGACAGGCATGGGCTTGCCGTGCCCGTTCAGAATGGCAGCCCGGTCGGTCCTGGAAAAGAAATGGCGTTTTAACAGGCCGAGCAGAAGGCCTGTATCGGTTTCAGACATACTATCCTCCTCGGTGGGCAGCGCCCCGTATCCACCAGATATCTACCGGGGAATTTGCGGCCACGCGGGTGTGCGTCCCGGTTTTTCATGGATGCGGCGCGGCCAACTCGGTGATCGACTCGAACACGGGAATCCCGTTCTCAATGGCGATGGCGCGTTCGTCGCGCGCGCCGCGGGACTTCCGCCAGTCCTGCGTGAGAAGCACCGCGTCGCAACGGAGCATCATGGCGATGTCGCCGTCGAGAAAGACCTGGTCGGGCAACGCGCCGTCGAAGAACCGGCTGTTCGTGTGCGGGCACAGGGCCGCGTGGCCCAGGCGCCACACATCGAGGGCCAAACGTTCGGCGGTCCGTATATGCTCTTCCCGGTCCCAAGCATTGTCCGCGCGGTAGGGACCGGCGATGTAGACGACTTTGATCATGGATCCTCCAAATCCGGCCCCAGAGACAGGAAGGTCTGTCTCAGGGCGGTGCTGCGTTTGCGCGCGCATTCGCGGATGCCCCAGGCGTCGCCGAGGATGATGGCGGTCTCGCGGGCGCGCGTCACGGCGGTGTAGAAAAGGTTCCGGTGATGCTGGAATGAGTGCGACTTGTGGATGATGACGATGACGCAGGGATATTCGGAACCCTGTGACTTGTGGATGGACAACGCGTAAGCCAGTTCGATGTCCTGTAGCCAGGGCGACTTGGCCGGTATCTCCTTGGACTCGCCGTCGAAATCGATCATGAGTCCGCCGCCAAGCGTGGCATCCCGGACGATCCCGACAGCCCCGTTCATCACGCCCAACTCGTAGTTGTTCTTGGTCTGAATGACCTTGTCATGAACGAGAGGCCGTGGCCGCCGCCCCTCGGGTACGGGCGGCGTCTCAATGCCGTAGAGCATCTTCTGGAGCAGGCGTTGCAGGAGGATGTTCAGCGCCCGTGTGCCCATGGGTCCTTTGTGCGTCGGCGTGAGGACCTGCACATCCGTAATCGGATTGAAGTTGAGCTTCTGCGCGAGCACCTGTTGGTACATGTCGCAGATGAACCGGGGAACGTGGTCAGGAATATCCAGGTCGTCGAGCACGTGCCATGCGCGGCGTCCCGCAGCGTCCCGAGCCGAACTCTTGGGGACGGTCCCGCTCAAGATCGCGATGCTGTTTTCTTTGAGTACTCCCGCCTGCCGGACAATTTCTTCGAGCACCATCGTCGGCACGAGGCGCCGCTGGACCAGATCGCGCAACACGTTGCCGGGTCCCACCGGCGGCAATTGGTTGTGGTCCCCCACGAGCACGACCGCGGTATGGTCCAATCGCAGCGCCTGGAACAGCCGCCAAGCCAGCGGCACGTCCACCATGCTCATCTCGTCTATGACCAGGACGTCGGCCTCGACGGGATTATCGGGACCGCACCGGTAGTCCCGCCCGTTGTACCCAAGCAGGCGATGGAGCGTGAACGCCTCATGGCCGGTCACCTGTTCCATGCGTTTGGCGGCCTTGCCGGTGGGCGCGGCGAGAATGACATTCAGCCCTCGCTCCTCGCAGATATCCAAGATGGCCTTGATCGTGAACGTCTTTCCGCTGCCCGCACCACCGGAGACCAGCGAGATCATGAAGGACAGTGCGTTGGACGCCGCGACAAGTTGGCCGGGATTTAGCTGGGGCGCGTGGCGTTCGATGAGGCGGACCACATGGGGTTCATCCCGGAAATGGACATTGGGACTGACCCCGCGGCGGAAGGTCTCCGCCAGAAATTGTTCCATTTCCACCATGGCGGGATTGGCGACCAGACGCTGCCCGGCGTGCGACACCTCCGCCAACGTCCCTTCCTTGACCAGCGCGTCCGTGGCGTCGGCCACCTGCGCGGCGCAGGGTCCGGCCTTGCCCACCCAATGGATGATGCGTTCGGGCGTCCACTTGGCGTGTTCGCGGTGTTGTTCGGGCATGTGCTCGGGCACGGTGGTGTGCCCGTTCTTTTGATGCGCGCGCACA
>CAITNO010000119.1 GCA_903893795.1 Candidatus Hydrogenedentota bacterium
CACATGAAAGCTATTGCCAAAGCCGATCCAACATGATAATCCTCTCAAATCACTCGGCGACGCCCTCACCGGCCATCATAATTGTCGCCCAGCGGCCACCGTAATTGTCGCTCTGCACACTAGATATTGATTTGTTGCGGGGTGCGAGTTATCCGCTTGACGCCCACTGTGCACGGGGGTAAGCGGTGGGAGCAAAGCGGATAATAAAGTGCGTACCATGGACGTTCTTGCTCGCGATGACCTGCCATTCCCCGGAATCGCTTCCGGAGTTTCAGCAGCTTTTCCCAAATGACGAGGCGTGCGTCGCCTATTTGGAGAAAAAACGTCTCAGATAACGTGCGTCAGACGGCCGCCTCAGTCTCAGCTAATTTGCGTCGGAAACTGCCCTTGATTGCGCGTCGGGCCGTTTATGATTGCGCGCCGCTACACATAGGGGTCAGAGCCTCCCGTCGTGACAGCCCATTCGGCTCAATCGGAGTTTCTGCTCCGCTGCTGAAGCCCTCATCCCATATCGGAAACGGTGAGGGTATAGCGGATCGGTCGGTTGCCCTGCCGGAATTCGGCAAGAAAGGCGAGGACGTGCTCGAATTGGCCATACCAGTTTTCTGGCTATTATTGCCCAACCCCTCGAAAAGGTAAAATTAGCGTTCGGGGCCGAAGGGGTGCCTCAACATAGTAACGTTATATGATAATAAACATGCCGCCAAACGGCTCCCGCAGCCACGATCCAGGATCGCGGCCCCTCTCCAACCGCTGGCGGTCAGTGCATAACATGCCTGACGTGAGTTGCTCGCTACTCCGGCACCCCGCCCTGTCTGCAATCGAAGTTCCCGCGTATCGTCTCGTTGTAGTACCGCCCCATTGAGTCGGCATTCAGCAACGCCTGAACGGTGTCATTGTCGATACGGCAATAGTGATACCATTGGTTTCTTAGAGCGATGACCATGTAGTGGTGCGGTGTGTCGTAGCATACCCGCTTGATGAAGCTGCTCAGCGACACGTCAGTACAGTCGAAAGGCGTCAGGTCAACGGGACCACGGTATTCAACATTCACCGTCTCGGCCCTGGCCGAAGTCGCGAAGGCCGCCAGAACGAGCAACGCGGATAGCAGTCTGATCATCACGTCGCCTCTGAAGCTGTATCGGTCTGATTGCCCTGCTGTGCCGTTCCAGGCACGACGAAAAGAACCCTGCACAATGTTCCGAAACCTGGCACCCCGCGCATTCGGCCACGAGCGTCTGCTTGTGGTCGGAAATGCTCCGTCTGGCAAAGCCGTGAATATCGGGACGAAGAATGCAATACGGGATGTTGTAGACCGACACCGCCAGACCGCGCCGATACATGCCTATGACGGCATTCGCCAGAGCGTCGGCATAGTCAATCGGGTCTATCCAAAGTTCGGACCAGTTCATCCTTCCGTATCCGGTGTTCTCCAGTCCCATGAACGCCGTCTGGCAAAGGAACGGCAACTTCCGCCAGATGAACTCTGAAAGTTGGGCTAGGCGCGGCACGCTCCGGCTATGTAGGACTACCCTGGCTTCGGCGGCCAGTCCGCATTCTTCCAGATTGTAGAATCCGGCAACTGTCTCTCGGAACGCGCCGCTGGCCTGGGCCACATAGTCGTGAACCTCGGGAACGTCGCCGTGGACCGGAATGCTGAACCTGATTTCAGGGTGGCCGATATTGGCCACGGCCCTGGCGAAAGCCTTGTTCCCGAAGCCCCGCCCGTTGGACAGGCATGTGATGGTCGTCTCAGGCAAGTCGGTCGCCAGCATGCTCAGAAGGCGGACGAAGCCGTCACCGAGCAGCGTTGGTTCGCCGCCGGTGATGGTGAGCCGCAGCGGCGGTGTCCTCTTAAGCAGGGCGACCAGACGCATGGCCACGGTCAGCGATCCGCCGTCGTCCTCTCCCGGGGGCTGGGAACACATAATGCACTGGTTGTCGCACCTGTTCGTGACGAACAGGGCATTGTGCAGCGACCCCGCCCTGTAGAGCGTCCTGGTGAAGCCCGTGGTGCCGTCGATCAGGACGATGTCGCCGTCTTCCAGATGGTCCAGGCTCTCGTAACGCCCAACGCTTGCAGGAAGTCCGTCGCAATCGGAGATGATGGCAGCGAAGTCTCCGGCGGGAACGGTGTCACGGACGACAAGGACCGTCTCTTCCGGTCGTTCGACGGCACCTGTGCGCGAGATACGGCCGACGACGGCGGGGAACGTTGCCCCGAACTCGCCGTATGCAGTCATTACGGTTGCCATGTCGGCCTCGGCGGCACCGTTCGGGAAGGCATGAGCCAACTCAGGAAAATGCGCTCGATTTCCGGATCACCGCTATCGAGTAGCCCGAACAGGTGCCGGAACACCCCCATGTTCTTCCGACAGAAGGAACTGGTCGGCCTGTGGCCCACGGGGTCGCCCTGGGTTCGGTAATGCCGGATCGGATCGGCGCCGCAATAGGGGACGAATGTGCAATCGGAGCAGCCCGGCAACGATTCCGCGACGCCGGCCGCCGCGATGTCCAGCATGGTCTCCCCGAAGAAGATGGCGGCATAGGAATCGTTCACGGTGCCGAGCCGATACGTGAAGTCTCCCATTTCGCCGAGCATGCGGGCTTCGTCGGACGCATAGACCGAACCGTCGTGGTTATACAGGACGACACCGAAGCCTTCTCCTGTCGGGGACTGCAAGTCCACGAAGCCGACCCCGAAAGGCGTCATGATCTTCCTGAGCAGGGTGCAGGCAAACGATTCCGAAAAGAAAGTCCCGTTGCGGTTCAGTTCGATGATGTATGCGAGCGCTTCCCTGTAGAAGTCCAGGAACAGGTCCGTGTCGTATCCGAGCGCATGGCCCGTCTTGATGGCATAGCCGTATGGGTTCAGGTCTCGAAGAAATATCGACTTCTGCCCGACAGCTATGTATTCGTCGATGATTGCCCTGGCGTGCGGAAGACTATGGACTGTCGACGTCATCAGGGCCGACGTGAAGCCGCTGCCGAGTGCCTCGTTGCACCGTGCGATATTCCGCACCACGATGTCATGTGCACCGCCGCCGGATATCGGCCGGTTCCTGTCGTGCAGGAAGGCTGGGCCGTCAAGTGATGTCGATACGGAAACTCCATGTTCGGCGAAGAATGTCAGGTGTTCGTCGGTCAGCAGGGTCAGGTTGGTGCAGATGACGAATCTCACTGCCTTGCCGAGCTTGGCTGCCCGTTCGGAAGCGGTCACGGTCATCCACTTGACCATATCGAACGCCAGCAGGGCCTCGCCGCCCTGGAATTCCATGGTGACCGCTTTGGCCGGACACGACAGCATGATGTCGATGGCCTTTGAAGCCGTCTCGCTGGTCATGTCGACGCCGCACGTCTCGACGCCCGCCCTGGAAACCTGGCAGTAGCCGCAACCCTGGTTGCACCTGAGCGTCGGGACGAAGATGTGGAGCTTCGGCCCGCCTTCGAGAAACGCCTTCTTGGTCCGGAACTGGGACGCCGCCACTCTCAGTTCGGTTTCGTCCGGCCCGTGCGTCAGGAAGCCCTTCGACTTCAAGTCGAGATGAAGGCTGCTATCGGATGGAACGGTTCCGCCGGCGAAGGTGTCGAAGTCGGCCGTGTCCAACAGAGCGAACTCGCCGCCCTGGTTCGTGAGCAGCACCCTGTCTGCGGAGAGCCGATGGAAGCGGAAAGGCATGAATCGCCACGGCCCGCTTTCGGCGAAAGCGGACGGGTCACGGAATACGGTCTTCGTCATGGTTCAGGCCGCGCCCGGACGGGGGGCCAGTTCACCGAAGGCCCGCTTCAGCAGGGCTTCCCTGATGTCGGCCGTTTGGTCGCTGATCCGCGCCCTGAGAGCGGCGTCAATCAGGGCATTGCCGAAGTCGCCGCAGGCCGTTTTCAGTGCTTCGCCGCCGGAGCCGTCCTTGAGCCGTATCGTGACCGTCAGAACGCTTCCCTCGCGGTCCACGGCCACATGGCACCTGTCCGTGAGCATGTAGGCAGCAGCAAGGGCGGCGTCCTCATCGTAGAGAGCACCGTCTATGCCGATTGAAGCTGAGACGCCCCGATCGTCGAAGACCGGGAGCACCTGTCAGTATCCAGACTGGTGTGAGGAATGCGACGCGTGCGACGCGTGCGACGAATGAGACGAGTGGTAATCCTGCGCTACCTGCTCACCCGTTACGGCGTCGACGGCTTTGGTGCGAAGCACGATTGCGCCCGGCTCGGTCACGGACGGGAGCACCCGCAAATCGGGCGAGGTTGCCGTCGTGTCCTGAATGGCCGCCTCGGCTGTGGTTGGCGCAATGGCCGAACCGACGCCCGTCGTCAGCAGCGCGGCCGCCGCGCAAAGTTCGACTTGGCGGAGAATGTTGCCTGGTAGCTTTGCCTTGGTGCTCATGGTATCCCCCGTTATCTGGACACTGAACCTTATATCCGGAACGTCGGCCCTATGCAACGCATTGCGGCGACGCTATAGGATATCGGCACTCGGCAACCGCTTCCGAAGGGATACCTTACGTGACCAGATTCGCAACCGTAACCATGGCCTTCGCGGCGTCCGTCATGCTCCCGGTAGCCGCCGTCCAGGCCCAGGTCAAGCCAGCGCCTGCCTTTCAGACCGAAAAGGACGCCGCGAGCCACTGCTCGAGCGGTGACGCCGTGGTCTGGGTCAATACCCAGACGCATGTCTACCATCTCCAGGGAGAGCGCTGGTACGGTGCGACGAAACACGGTGCCTACGAGTGCCGTAAGGACGCCGACGCCGAAGGGGATCATGCTACCCGCAACGGTCAGTGACCCGATCCGATCTGACTCGTCGTCCTTTGTCTTACGGTGCCTGGACGGTGCAGATGTAGACCGGACCCTTCCGGTACTGGATATCCCGTGCGGCCGGGGGCGGCATGCCCGCGTGTTGGCGTCCCTCGGGCTGAACGTCGTCGGTTCCGATATCGACGCCGGTCGGTTGGCCGAGACACGGGCGACAGCACCTGTCGTCAAGGCCGACGCCCTGGCAGGCTTGCCGTTCCGGAGCCGCTCATTCGGCCTGGTTCTCGTCGTTCACTTCACCGGGGCGGGCTTGGTTGCTGCGGTAGCCGACCTCGTCGCCCCCGGCGGCTACCTGCTCTTCGAGACATTCGGGTTCAACGGCGACAACTGGAAGCAGCTTCCGCTTGCGGGGGAAGTCCTGAGAGATGTCGGCAGCGGGTTCGAGGTGCTGAAGTATCACGAGAGGAAATCGCCGAACCTCGATGTAGGGTCCGTGAGTGTGAAGCTATTCGCAAAAAGGCGGGCATAGGCATCGGTTTTTCCCCGAAGGGCATTCGGCTACCTCAGGGACCATTGGCTTAGCGGCGACCCGACAGGCGTTCCCCGGCACTCAGGTTTGTGAGAGTCTTGCGTCCAGCCCCCGCGCCCGGAGCCGCCGCATGCAGAACGAGACGCCGACCGCCGCCGATCCGGAAGCCGCATCCTTGTTTGACGACAAGAGGCTGATGGGCGCGGTCGAGAGCGGCGACTTGGAAAGGGTCTTGCGCTGCCTGAGCTTGGGCGACAGCCCCAACGGCTTGACGGCCCGCATGCAGCCGCTGGCGGCCGCGACGCTTCTGCCGTGGAAAGCGGCCAAGCCGATCATCGCGGCTCTTGTCGCGGCAGGCGCCTCCCTGGACGCCGCGTGCCCTGACGGCATGACGGTGGCCGACTTCGCCGCTCGCGAGGGCAGGCTGGCGGCCATGGCGCATCTGGCGTCGGCGGGTGCGCTGCCGTCGGGCCTCTCCGCCGAAGACGTCAAGCTCCACAAGGCGGTGGCGGCGGGGTCGGCTGCCGCCGCAGCCAGGGCCATCTCGGGAGGCGCCGACCCCGGAAAGCCCATGGCGGTCGGCAGGCGCAAGCTCGGGTTCACGCTGCTGGCTGCGGCCATGGAAAAAAGGGACTTCGAGACGGCGGAGGCGTTGGCGGTCGGCGGCGCGCCGCTGAATTGCCCGCTATGGGCCGGAGGCCCCATGCCGCTGGACGAGGCGGCGAGGCATCCGCGCGACCCCAAGATGGAGAAGCTGGCCATGCTG
>CAITNO010000120.1 GCA_903893795.1 Candidatus Hydrogenedentota bacterium
AACGAACCTTATCTTGCACCCAGCCCACGGGCTGAACAAAGTGCGTATGGGAGCCCGGTTCATGCCTTGGAAAAGGGACCAAGATACGCCGGTCGGCCACGTCCGACCGACAATTTGACTTGGCCTTCTCATGGGAGGCGGCACCGGAATCTTTGTCATTCCCCAGACGGGCGTGGTGCATTCCGCCCCGCACCACTATTACAACTTCACCCTCTTCTGGGCGCGGGAAGTGATGGCCCGGGCGGGGCTGGAGATTGTTCAAATCACCCCCATGGGCGGCATATGGAACACCATGGCGTCCCATCTCTTTCTCTTTGTCTGGTACACCTGGAAGCGCCGGCTCAAGTCTCCCACGGGCGCCGCCCGCAGCGGTCTCTTCTACCTGCTTTATCCGGTGATGATCCTGTACGCGCTGCTCAACATCCCCGTGTGTCTCCTGCTGGGTTTGGGCGACCTGTCGGAAGAGGCCAACAATCACCTGGTCGTGGTCCGAAAACCGCCTCTTGGATAGCTTGCCCGTCTCCACCCAGATGGATGCATCGGGAATGTTCTTTCTCAGGCCTTTTGCGTTGCCGGTGCTGCCTGCCAGCCCTCAAAACGCATCACATGCACTTTCGCCCAAACTCCGTTCATGCGGCGGCGTGGTCCAGATCGAAATGCAGATTGAGTGGGGGCGGTGGCGCGTGCAAGAATGTGAAATGAGGAATATGTGCTGATTGGCAACAGGGTTCCTTCGTTCCATTGTGCATGTTTCATGACGGCACACCGGCGGTCAGTGGCGCATGCCATCACAAACCGATGGGCATGTCCTTAAGAAGACGCCGGCCGGAAATGCCGCCAGGCCAATGTGCGGGCACTGTTCCCCTAAGGAAAATGGATATGCCGCTGACGAATTATCTTTCCGCAATCACCCCCTTGAAGCCTGCGCAGTTCTGGACGCAGGGTCTGTCCCTGTTGACCATTATCGGTATCGCCGATTATGAGACCGGATGGCAGTTGAGTTTCATGCCCTTCTATTTCCTGCCGGTCTTCCTGGTCTCCTGGAATGGAAATGGATTTGCCGCCGTCACCATAGCAATCTTGGCCACGGCGGTCCGGAGTGCCGTGGACGTTACGAACAGCCGTCCCTACACCGCCGAATTCTACCGCTATTGGGATATCTTGCTCCGGTTCGTCACTTTCGGGGTGGTGGCCGTCCTGATTGTGCAAATGCGCACGCTGCTGGACAGGGAAAGAAGGGTTGCGCAGGACCTTGCACTGGCCTGTGACCAGTTAAAGACCTCACAAAAACGCATTTTGGAGGAGACGGAGGCGCGCGTCCGGGCGCTGGAGCAGTTGCGCCACACCGACCGCCTCAAAACCGTGGGACGCCTGGCTGCGGGGGTGGCGCATGAACTGGGCACCCCCCTCTCCGTGGTGGCCGGGCGAGCCCAGTTCATTCTGGCGGAGGACGCCATCGACACCGCGACCAGAAGAAACGCGGCCATTATCGAGGAGCAAACGGAACGCATATGCAGGATCGTGGAACAGCTTCTGAACTATGCGCGGCATCATGCGTCCACCATGGTGCCCTTTGACCTCTGCGCCGCCGTTTCGCAGTCGCTGGAAATCCTGCGCCCCCTCGCGAAAAGGCACGGAGTGTCCCTCGTGCCATCCCTGCCGGAGAATCCCGTGATTGCGCCCATGGACGTCGCCCAAATGCAGCAGGTGCTTTCGAATCTGATCATCAATTCCGTGCAGGCCATGCCCGGCGGCGGCACCGTGACTGTGGAAGTGCGGCAGACCACCGTCCAGGCCCAAACAGCCCAGAAGAGTCCGCACGAACCTGGGTCAGTGTTACCGTTGCCGATGACGGTGAGGGTATTTCCCCGGAGCATATGGAACTTCTGTTCGATCCCTTCTTCACCACCAAGGAGACAGGACAGGGAACCGGTCTCGGACTTTCCATTGCCTACGGTATTGTCGCCGAGCACGGCGGCTGGATTGACGTGGAAAGCCGGCATGGCAACGGCAGCCGCTTTACGGTCTATCTGCCGCAGGAGAGTTAGATGCGCGCGCGAATTCTCGTCGTTGACGACGACAAAGCCATGTGTGAATTGATCAATGAGGACCTGCAGCAGAGGGGCTTTGAAGTTCGCTGGCACAGCTCCGCGGAGGACGCACTCACAACCCTCAAGATGGAGCCTTTCGATGTCGTTCTCACCGATCTGAAAATGCCCGGCACGGACGGCCTGAGCCTCTGCGACCGCGTACGGGCCAATTGGCCGGACATACCCGTCATCATCATGACCGCCTTTGGCAGCCTGGAAACCGCCATCGCCGCCATTCGCACCGGGGCCTATGATTTTGTGACCAAGCCCGTCCGCATGGACATGCTTTCCATCGCGCTGGAACGGGCCGCCAACTATCATTCGCTGCACAACACGGTCAAGACGCTTCACGAAACGGTGCAGACCTACCGCCGCTACGGCGAACTCATCGGAAGCAGCGACCAGATGCACGCGCTCTATGACCGCATGCGGAAAGTGGCCGCCTCCGATTCGTCCGTGCTGATTGTCGGCGAGAGCGGCACAGGCAAGGAACTCGTGGCGCGCACCCTCCACGCGGAAAGCCACCGGGCCGAAGGCCCCTTTGTCGCCGTGAACTGCGCCAGCCTGCCCCCCGCCCTTCTCGAGAGCGAACTGTTCGGACACGCCAAAGGGGCCTTTACGGATGCGAAGGAAAAGCGCAAGGGGCTCTTCCAGCAGGCAAACGGGGGAACCCTGCTGCTGGACGAGATCGCCGAATTCCCCCTGCCCCTTCAGCCCAAGATCCTGCGGGCCTTGGAGGAGCGCAAAGTGCGCCCCGTCGGCGGTGACCGGGAAATCCCCTTCGATGCCAGAGTCATTGCCATTACCAACCGCGACCTAGCCTCCGCCGTCAGGCAGGGCGACTTTCGGGAAGACCTCTACTACCGCATAAATGTCATCGAGATTCCCGTTCCACCGCTCCGCACGCGGCGGACGGACATCCTCCTGCTCGCGCGGCATTTTACCGGACACTTCCGGCTGACCAGCGGCAGGCAAGTGATGGGGATATCACAGGCAGCCGCCGAAAAACTGCTCTATTACGACTGGCCGGGAAATGTGCGGCAGCTCAGAAACGTCCTAGAAAACGCCGTTTCGCTTACGTCGCATGAGGACATTTCCCTGGAAGACCTGCCCGAAAGCATTAGGGCCGACAAGCCCGCACCCATCGTGCTGGAAACCAATGAGCCCGATGAAATCCTGCCCATGGATGAGGTGGAGCGCCGCTACATCCTGCATGTCTTGAAAGCCGTCGGCGGAAACCAAAGTCAGGCTGCACGCCTGTTGGGATTCAACCGCCGCACCCTGCATCGCAAGCTCTTGGAGTATGGTGTGGCCGGGCGGGAAGACGAATAGCGTGATTGCCTGGAAAGGTTGCTTTTCGAGTCCCTGAACACTCGGACAATGTGCTGGGCCAATTTGTCCCACTGGGACATTTTGTCACATATACCCAATAATACTTCTCTGAAGCACGATCCGCCATGCGGGCGTAAGTTATTGAATTAGAATAACTTCCTACACACGCCCCTATTCCTCCCCTCTCGCCTATCTTCGGCATGGCCCTTGCTCTATGTGGTCCAGTTCGTGGTCAATCCCTCACTGAACAAACATCAAGCATTGAGTTTAGCTGTTGAGTAAATATGACAATAAAAATCTCGGTCCCGTAATGCCTTGCGGCCCATTGAATCCTGTCGGTTACGATAGCCCCCGAAATGTCTTTCCGTCCCCGGTGTATCCACAATTCAAGCAAAGAAGTGCCAAGCATGCTGGATAAACTGGAAGTCAAGTCCGGGGAGGGATCCATCCCTTTCAATCGCGCGTGTTTTCAAGGCAAGGAACTGGTGTACATCGCGCGCACCATCGACAACGGCCATATCATGGGCGACGGGCCGTTCAGCAAGAAGTGCGAAGCCTTTCTGGAGAATGCCGTCGGTGTCCGCAAGGCACTTTTGACAACCTCCTGCACTGACGCGCTGGAAATGGCCGCCCTTCTTCTCGACATAAAGCCTGGGGACGAGGTGATTCTCCCCTCCTTCAATTTTGTCTCGGGAGCAAACGCCTTTGTGCTCCGGGGGGCCCGGCCCGTCTTTGCCGACATTCGCCGGGACACCCTCAACCTGAATGAACACCAACTGGAGTCGCTGATCGGAAAACGGACCAGGGCCATCCTCCTGGTGCATTATGCGGGCGTCGCCTGCGAGATGGACACGATTATGGGCATTGCCGCGGCGCACGAAATCCCCGTGATTGAGGACAACGCCCATGGCCTTTTCGGAAAGTACCGGGGAAAAGCGCTGGGCTCCTTCGGCGCCCTGGCCACCCAGAGCTTTCACGAAACAAAGAACATTACCAGCGGCGAGGGTGGGGCGCTGCTCATCAATGACGGGCGGTATCTGGAACGGGCCGAGATTATCCGCGAGAAGGGCACCAACCGCAGCCGCTTCTTCCGGGGCCAGGTGGACAAGTACACCTGGGTCGATATCGGGTCGAGCTACCTTCCCTCCGACATGATTGCCGCATTCCTCTTTGCCCAACTGGAATGCGCTGAACGGATTCAGAAAACCAGAAAGTACATCTGGGAACATTACCATGCAACGCTCGGGGATTGGGCCGCCGCATCCGGCGTGCGCCTTCCCGTGGTGCCGCCGGAGTGCGACCAGGCCTACCACATGTTCTACATGTTGATGCCCGATCTGACCAGCCGCCAGGCACTCATTGACCATCTCAAGAAACAGGGGATTGGGGCCGTATTTCACTATCTCCCCCTGCACCTCTCCGAAATGGGGTCGCGATTCGGGGGGAAACCGGGCGACTGCCCGGTGACAGAGGACATCAGCGACAGACTGGTCCGTCTGCCCTTCTACAATGAGCTTTCCGTGGAGGATCTGAACCGTGTCATTGCCGCAATAAAAGAACTGAAATTCGGCCAACAGCCCGGGAGTATCGCTTCTTGAAGTACCGACGTCCGCACGGCAAAGAGAGGCTGAACCCGCCCGAGGAGGAAGGCAAAGGAACTTATTTTAGGGTTCCTTCATCATATAAACACGCCATTGGATATCTTCCCGATTGCGACAGCGACGATGACGGAACGCCGGCGGCTTCGCGGGCGGAGATATGGACTTGGGTATTGGTTGCCTTAAGCCTTGCCATCATCGGCTTCACCTGCCTGGAACTGAAAAGCCCCCTGTTCTTCACCCATGACGACAATTACAATTCCATGGGACCGGCGAATGTGTCCCGCATGCGCGCCCTGTTTTCAGGTGTCATCCCTGTCTGGAATCCATTCCAGGGGGGAGGGCGGCCCATTGTGGACTCGGGCGGGGCAATAACGTACCTGCCCTATTTCCTTACCTACGGAATCAGCCGTTTTCTGCTCGGAAATGAGTACCTTTTCATTGAAACGACCATGCTCTTCAATCTGCTTTTCGCCACCATCGGCGGATTCTGGGCCGGCCGAAAATGGGGGCTGTCCCCCGCGCTGGCCTGCGCCTTCGGACTGTCTTTTGCCTTCTCCGGCTTCCTCATCATCACCAGCCGCGCGTGGATGAATTTCTCGGCGGAATCCGCATGGATCCCCCTCATCTTTGGATGCTGCGCACCCGTGCTGCTCCGAAAGGCCTCCTGGAAATGGGCGCTGGGAACGGGTGCCGTGATGGGATGCGCCTATCATGCCGGCTTCTCCCAACTGTGGGTGTATGCACTCATATGTGAAAGCATCATCATCGCGTCGCTGTTTTTCTGCGGCGCCATATCCTTCCGCAACATGTCCTGGAACGTCCCGGCCGTGTTTATAGCTGTCGCGATTGCACTGCCCGTTGCCTGGGTGCAGATGGATTTCGGCAAGGATGTGATGAGAAACTTCGCCTCAAGCGCAAGTGAATATGACACGCGCGGCATTCCGTGGAAAGGCCTGCTGGCCACCCTGATCCCGCCGCCTGCCGTCTCGCTGACCCATCCCGTTTTCGCCCCCTATGAATCCCCCGCGGAGGGCTACATTAACGCGCATGGATACGGCATCTACTACTACTCAGGGGCGGTTTTCTCCTGGGGATGCCTTCTCCTGCTCGCAAGCACGGTGCTCGTGCGCTGGTCCAGGCGCATGCTCGCCCGCAACATTCTCCTCCTGCTGGCCGTCTTCGTGCTGCTCCTTTGCCTCGGTTCGGCCAGTCCCATACCGCTCAACAAATGGATGTCCTCCCTGCCCTGGTTCGAGAAATTCAGGCAGCCCTGGCGCTATTTCATCTTCTTCATCTTTTTCTCCTCGCTCGCGGGCGCACTATTCTTTGAACGGCTCTGCCGCAATCTTCGCAACTGGAGAATTGCCCAGCGGGTCGTGGCCATTGGGACAATTGTGTTCATCGCAGCCAGTCTCGCGGTTGACATTCCCACCTGGATGGTTCGGCCCAGTGACGTTTACCCCCCACTCTCCCCCGACCTTGCCGCCGTCATTAAGGACCCCGACCCAAGGTTTCCGCAGCGGGTCACTTCCTGGGCCAAGCAGAAAGAATTCACGAGTTGGTTTCAATCCAAGGATTATCCCGACGCGCTGGTGGCGTTCATGCCCACCGTCTATGGCACACTTTCTCTCAGCCGGTACAACACGCTCACCTGGTACCACAAAGTCTCCCGGCCCGTCTTCGACCAGTTCAACAACGACCCGCTTAACGCCTGGCGCGCCTACGGCGTCCGGTGGATTGTGTGCCATCCGAAAGTGCGGCCGGTGGACCCCACGCTGTTTCGCACCTGGACCTCCAAACCTGTCAAGGTCGGGCAGACCTCGCTCCTGGAATTGCGTGACCCGGCCCCGTTGGCCTTTGTCAAGGGATTGGAAAAGGAGCCCCTGCCCATATCCTTCTCCCCCAAAGGAGCCACCGTCCAATTTCCCACCCCCGCGCCAGCCGATGAACAGGTGGTCGTCAACGTGCTTGCATGGCCCCGGTTCAACGCCTATGCGGACGGAAAACCAGTTCCCTGGAGCCCCGATGAGTGGACGCGGGTACTCGTGTCGGTGCCGGCGAAAACACAAACACTGGAGGTTCTCTATGAACCTCCCTGGGGAAAAGGCACCGGTGCGGGTGTGCTGCTGCTCGCCATTGCGCTCGGCATTTCCTTTGCGCTTTGCTGGTTGGACCGAATAAGGCCGTCCATGCCCGTGCCCTTGTACGCCTCCTGGAGAACCCGCCTCATTAACGCATGGCCGTCAAAGAGCTGCGCGTCCCAGTCTGGACCGTCCAATATTCTGGCGCCTGAACAGGCAGAAGAGGCATCGGCCGGAACGGCGGTGGAACCGCCCGAGCCGTCCGTTGCGCCCAGAAAGCCCAGGAGAAAGAGGTAGATTGGGCGGGAGTAAAGCAATTGGGCGTTTCGATGAAAAAGCCAACGGCACTGCGGGTCCGCTTTTATTTTGTTCAAAACTTCATGCAATATATCCGGTCGTGGGGAATATCCTGAACGGGTGTGTAATTCCGCCACTCTTCCCGGTATGTGTTGCATGGGGCGCTCGATGGCATTAACGTGGTTTGGAGGCTGTGCATGAAAGATTGGTCCCTTTTTGTCTGGCGATACACCACGGAACGCAGCCTGCTGGTTCCGGTTCTGGCACTGCATCTGCTCACCCTGCTGCTGGTCCTTCCGCGCGGCAATTTCCCGCTCAACGATGACTGGATCTACGCGAAGATGGTGCAAACCGTGCTGACGGAGCACCACTACGTGCAGCATCCTTTCAGCCAGCCGGTGGCGGTGGCGCAAATACTGTGGGGCGCATTGTTCTGCGGCATTTTTGGATTCAACTATGTGACGCTGCGCTGTTCCACGCTGGTCCTCGGCGTCATTGGGGCCTGGGTCACTGCCAAATGCGTCACCGAATGCGGCGGTTCCCGAAAGGCCGCGCTGCTGGCCGCCTTTACCGTGTCGGCCAACCCCATCTTCATGAACCTGTCCTACACCTTCATGACCGACGTTCCCTACTACACGACCATGGCGCTCTCCGCCCTGTTCTATCTTCGCGCACTGCGCTCCAATCGCCCGGCGGATATTGCCCTGGGCGGCGTGTTTGGCCTCCTCGCCGTGCTGGTGCGCCAATTGGCGCTCAGCGCCGGGGTTGCCTATGTCTGTGCCGTCGTCTACATGCGCCTGCGCCACAAGACACAAATCACCCCCCGAAATATCGTGGCCTTTTTCGCACCCTGGTGCGCGGCCGCCATGTGCCTGCTCCTGTGGAAATTCAGCTCCGGCGCGGAACACGCCGCGCAACTGCGTTTCGATACCAGACCACTGGCGGAACGCGCCCAATCGGTCTACCTGTACGCCGTGATGATCCTCACGATGGTGGGCCTGTGGGTCCTTCCCTGGACTGCGGCGCGCATCCCGGCAATGCGGTCCTGGCTGGCCGCGATTACCCGTCCGCGGGCCCTGCTGGCTGCCGCATTCACATCAGTGCTGGCCCTCACCTTCATGCTGCTCGTGCAAAAGACCCTGCCCGTGCCGGGAAATATCTTTCACAAGCTTGGGTCCGGCGGATTCAGCATTACGGGCGCTTATCTCGACGGATTGTCCCGCAGTTCCCTGGTAACTGCTGCCTGGTTCATTGCCACCGGCATGGCCTTAGTGTCCGCTGGCGCATTTCTGGTCGACATGACTGGTCTAAGCGCCACCGTCCGGACAAAACTGACCAAAGCTTCCGCCCGGTCTGCGTCTCGTCGGCAAAAAGCCAGCAATGCGCCCAACCAGGTGAAGGACACCGCAGCGGCAGATTTGGAACCCCTGTTGCCGTTGCCCGCCCAGCGTATCTTTCTGCAGGCCCTATTCCTGCTTACGCTCGGCGCATCCCTTTCGCCGTTGATTCCCATCGTGTTCGACCGCTATGCGCTGGCGCTGCTGCTGGCCGTGATCCTTATGGGCTCTGGGGCTTTCCCGGAAGCCATGAAGAACCGAATTCATCCGTTTGCCCTGGTCGCGGGGGCTATGCTCTATTGCTTCTCCCTGGCCGGCGTGCATGACTATCTGGCATGGAACGAGGCGCGCTGGAAGGCCCTGGACTACCTCCAAAACGACGTCAAGGCCCCCATAAAACGCATTGACGGCGGATTTGAGTTCAACGGCGTCTACACCAGCCAGGAATACATGAAAGAGAAGCATATTACCGATTTCTGGAAATGCGGGCATGGATTTCAATGGTGGCTGTTTGACGACACCTACGCCGTGGCCTTCTCTCCGCGAAAAGGATACAAAGAACTGAAGGCTTTCCCCTACTCCTCCTGGATGGGTTGGGGAGAATACCGCATTCTGGCCCTCAAGCGGGACTGAAACGACCGCACAACCTGCACTTTTCGGCCCGCCCTCCGGCGGGATATTGCAAACACTTTCCGGATCGTGCTTTCATAGTCACCTGTCGGCGCGCGCGGGGGCGAACGGGCTGTTCCCGCCGGGTGCGCCAAAAAATGCAGGGCCGGGCAGGAACGCCGCGGGCCAGGGAGATTCTTTTCATGTCCACAGAGAACGGAAGAGCACCACACGAGACCACCCGGCGTGATTTCATGCGTTTCAGCAGCGCCGCGCTGGCGGCGGCGGCATTGGCGGGCACTGCCGCGACAAAGACCGCGCACGCGGCGGCGGCCAATGACGGCAAACTCCGCCTCGGCCTGATCGGCTGCGGCGGCCGCGGCACGGGCGCCATGCGCAACGCGCTGATGGCCGACAGCAACACCATCCTGTTCGCCATGGGCGACCTCTTTCCCGACATGATTGACGAGAGTCTGGCGAAGCTGAAGAAATCCGAAGCGGCGGACCGCGTGGTCGTCGATGACAAGCGCCAGTTTGCCGGGTTCGACGCCTACCAGAAGGTGATTGATTGTTGCGACATGGTCGTGCTCGCCACGACGCCCGCGTTCCGGCCCCTTCATCTTCGCGCCGCCGTCGAGGCGGGAAAGTACATCTTCTGCGAAAAGCCCGTCGCCGTGGACGGCCCCGGCATCCGCCACGTCATCGAGTCCTGCGCACTGGCCAAGAAAAAGGACCTGGTCCTCGTGTCTGGCCTGTGCTACCGCTATGAGAACAAAAAGCGCGAAACGATCAAGCGCATCCAGGAGGGCGCCGTCGGCGACATCCTCACCATCGAGACTGTCTACAACACGAGCGGCCTGTGGCACAAAGGGCGCAAGGACAACTGGTCGGAGATGGAGTACCAGGTCCGCAACTGGCTATACTTCGACTGGCTCTCGGGCGACCACATTGTCGAGCAGCACATCCACAGCCTGGACAAGATGATGTGGGTGATGAAAGACACGCCGCCGCTCAAAGCCACCGCCAGCGGCGGCCGAACGGTGCGCACCGACGCCAAGTACGGCAACATTTTCGACCACTTCAACACGGTGTTCGAGTGGGAAAACGGCGTGCGCGGATTCAGTTCCTGCCGCCAGTGGGAAAATGCCGTCACCGCCGTGTATGACAACGTGTACGGCACCAAGGGTCTGGCCAAGGTGCAGACCCATGAGATCGCCGGACGGGACGGGTCCAACTGGAAGTGGGAGTCGGCCGAGAAGGACGACATGTACCAGAACGAGCTGGACGCGCTGTTCAGCGCCGTGCGCAAGGGCGAGGTGATCAACAACGGCGACTACATGGTCAAGAGCAACCTGGCGGCGATCATGGCGCGCATGGCTGCCTACAGCGGCCAGAGCGTCACCTGGGATCAGGCGCTCAATTCCGAGCTGACCTACTTCCCCGAAAAGCTTGAAATGGGCGACGTGGCCACGCGGCCCGTGCCGGTGCCCGGCGCGGCCAAGTATTTCTGATAACTGTTCCCCATACAGGAGAGTTCCGCATGAAGACAGCAGACATCAACCGCAGGGATTTCCTCAAGGTGGCGGGGGCCGCCGCGGGCTTGGCCGCCCTGTCGCCCGCCATAAACGCGGGCGCCGAGGAGACTCTCAAGGGCAAGATTAAGACCGCCGTCGGCTACGACATGATACGTATCGACGGGTCGCCGACGGACAAGCTAAGCCTCGTCAAGAGCCTGGGCATTGCCGGCGTGGAACTCAGCATAAACGCGAAAGTGGACCGTGACGAGCTGCGCAAGGCCAGCGACGCGACCGGAGTGGCGGTGCACGGCATCGTGCACGGCTGGTCGCTGGACAAAATCCCGGAGAGCATAGACATCGCCAAGAAGCTGGGTGCGAACACGGTGCTGATTGCCGTGCCGCAGGTGAAGGAGGATTTTGCCTACGACGAGGCCTACACCAAGTCCCAGGCCGTGTACCGCGAAGTAATCCCCTACGCCGAAAAGCAGCAGGTCTACCTCCTGCTGGAAACCGTCTGGAACAACTTCCTCCTCAGCCCGCTGGAAATGGCGCGCTACATCGACGAGATGAACAGCCCCTGGTTCCAGGCCTATTTCGACATCGGCAACATGGTGAAATACGGCTGGTCGGAACAGTGGATAAAGATCCTCGGCAAGCGCATCAAGAAGGTCCATCTGAAAGACTACAGCCGCAAGATTGCCGAAACCCAGGGCCCCTGGAAGGGCTTTGACGTGGAGATCGGCGAAGGCAGCAACGACTGGGCGGCCATCCGCCGCGAACTGATCAACATCGACTACCAGGGCTGGGCCACGGCGGAAGTGGGCGGCCGGGACAAGGACGGTCTCGTTCAGCTTGCCGCGGAAATAAACAAGGTTATGGCGCTGGACTAATCAACGCCTCTGCAAGACTTCACAGGCGCCCTTTCCCCCACCGGGAAAGGGCGCTTCTGCTTTCCGCCCCTTCATCGCATGACATCGTCCGGCAGCTTTCTTCCGCCCTTGTCGGAATGCACATGAAGAAAGACCGCGCTGTCGAGTCCGGGCACCTCATAGGAAACGAAGTTGGGACCGTAAGCTGAAACCAGATAGGGATCTTTTGCACCTTTTTCCGGTGGGGCGGAATAGATCGGCCCCACCCAGTAGTCGCCCTCTGGAAGAAAGGCCGGCCTTTCCCTGCAAATGCGGTCCTGCAGCGCTGGCGTGTTGAACACCAAGGCAACCGCCTCCACCGCGTTCGCCGGAAGAATGATTTCGGCCCCGGCTGATTCCTTAACGATGTGCCCACCGACAGCCTGCCAATCGGCGCGCCACGGTTTGGGCAGTGTCAGAAACAGCGTGAGAAAGGCGACCACCACCGCCACAACGGCAAGACACTGCACACCGCGCCGCATCAAGATTCCCAGCCCTTTACCCGCAGAAATCCCAAGGGACCACACCGCCGCCCCAAACAGCAGGTGCAGCGCGGGAGAAACATACAGCACATAACGGTCCACAAGGGTCGGTCGATAGAGAACAGAGGCCGCCAGCAGCGCCAATAGCGGAATGGCGATCCAGGCCAGCAGAAAGATCGTCGGCCACTGAAACTCCGGTCCATCGCTCCCGGTGGCAGCCACGGATGATGCACAGTCACAAGCGGCCTCGCCGCACGCTTTTGGTGAACGGCACCGAAGCAGCACACCCACGGCACCGCGCAGCAGGAACAGCGCGATAAGGACGGTAAAGGTCCACGCAAGCACAGTGTCCGCATGCCACTGGCTTCCGGTCGTAAGCGCGCTGATGCGGTATTCCTGAAAAATCGGCACCTGAATCCAGGCACCGATGAGCACAAGGAACAGCAGTTTCACGTGCCCATAATGCGGCATGGGAATCCATCTCGCCGCGACCTGGAGGGCGGAATAGTCGATTCTGCTCACCCACAGGCACCACAGGGCAAACAGAAAGGCATTCGTTAGAATCCAAAAGACAAACCCTTTCCCCTCCACCTTCAAAGACGACCCAAGGCGCTGCGCGGCAAAGCGAAGCAGGAGAAAGGCGCCCACCGCCACGACATAGAGGATGGCATACATGTGCGTGGCCATCAGGAGAGCATTCATCGCGGCATGGGCCCACCACCACCGTCCGGAAGACGCCAAGGCCCGCACCAAAAAATAGGCGGAACACACGGTCAGGAACCCCACCAAAGAATACATCCGCAGTTCCTGGGCATACAGAATGCTGGACAGGGAAAAGGTCTGGCAGAGCGCCGCGACAACGCCTGCCAGGGGGCCGAACATGCGCCTGCCCAGGAGATAGACCATGGGCACCGTGCAAACGCTGAAGAGCGCCGACATAACCCGCAAGGTGCTGATATCCGTGCCAAAGAGACGGCTCCAACCGTATTGCAGGGTAAAATAGAGCGGCATCATGGGGGGATCGACGGAACGCTCGGATCGCAGGAAGTCAAAAAGGGAGGGCAGGTGAAGAAAACGCAGGCTTACGATCTCGTCGAACCAGGGCGACTCCCTCCGAATTCCGTACAGGCGCAACCCTAAAGCAACCGCCATGACAACAATCAGGAACAACCACTCGGCGGCACCCACTGCGGATCCCCCATGCTCCCTGTCAGACCGCAATTCACCGCACTCGTCCGTTCTTTCTGGCGTCATGGAGTCACCTCTGTTTGTCGAATTGGATGGTAGCATGCAAAAGAACGGACTTACAATACCGCGCGCGCCGGAAAGGCGGCAGGCCACCTCGATGCTATAATGGCCCCCTGTGAACAAACAGACGGGGACTCGGTACGGAAAGCATGATGGCATTGCTGATCAAAATACGTTCATTGGGAAAGCATCGCAGGTTCGTGGACCTGTCACTGGCTGCAATGCTCTTTTCCATTGCGGCGCTGGTGGGCTTTCGATACGAGGCCGATTTTGGCGCTGGCGCCTCCTACTACCAGGAGCGCATGGGTGCCGCGGTGATGTGGGCCTGCGGCCGGGGTTTTGTCGATCCCAGCCTCAAAGACGCCCCCGCGCTGGACCAGTTTCTTCACGGCAAGACACCCAACCTGAATCCGAAAGACATCCCGCCCGGCCTGCCGACACAGCCCGCCTCGGTCTGGCAAAAGAAGCACCTCTATCACTATATGGCCTGCGCGTTCCTGTGGCGGCTCTCCGGCGTCTCCTGGGCCGCCCTGTATCCCCTCTTCGCTTTGTTCTACGGCGCAACGGTGGCGCTCGCGTACGGAATCTTCCGCCTGGGCATGGGGCGCATCGCCGCGCTCCTCGGCGCTTTTCTCGTGCTCGTCTCGCCGGTCCATCTTGCCATGCTGCCCGTCTTCCGCGACTACTCGAAAGCCCCCTTCCTGCTGGCCGCATTCCTGATTTTGGGATTCCTCGTGAGCCGCCCCCTGTCCCTGCGCCGCCTCTATGCGTTGGCGGCGCTCTACGGGGCGCTTGCGGGTATCGGCATCGGATTTCGCTCCGACCTCTTCATTGTGGTGCCCCCGTTTGTGGCCACCCTGCTGGTCTTTCTGCCCGGCGGCATCCACCGGAACCTGCTCGGCAAGTGCGCCGCATTCGTGGCGGCCGCCGCGATGTTCGAGTTGTTCGGCCGGTTGATAATTGCCTCCACCATGGATGGCTCCAACGCCTTTCACATCTCCCTGCTGGGCCTGACCGAACCCTATGACACCATGCTCGGTGTCAGTTCCATGCCCTATTCATTGGGACCCTTCTACACCGATGAATATGTGGCTTCCCTGGTGAACGGTTATGAAAGGCTCTTTCACGGCCAGAATGACTTTCTGGCCATGATCACACCGCCCTACGAGTACTATGGGCGCGAACTGTACCTTTCTTACCTCCGCCACTTTCCGGCCGATATGACCGTTCGCGGCTATGCGGCCATTTTGCGCATCCTGAATGAACTCCCCTTCTGTGACCTCCGTGGACTGCAAAACGAGGCGCTGGAGAAGAGCAACGGAAGCACCCAGCCGCTCCCGCTCGCCTTCTATGCCGTGCGCTATGCCGCTTTGCATCTATTCTCCGGAAGCGGGCTTATCCTTCTCGCGGCGACGCTCCTGCTGACAGGGATGCGCTCGCTGCGGGTGATGCTCTTCGGCATCCTCTTTGTGCTGTACTTCTGCGGCAACACGGTGCTCCAGTTTGCCCTTCGGCATGCGTTTCATCTGGAGTTCATTTCGCTTTGGACGCTGGGCTTCCTGTTGCATCACGGTTGCACCCATGGGTTTTCTTTGGGGAAACAGGCTTGGCTTGGCGAGAAGCGCGCGGCCCTTGCCGCGTTGCTGGCGGCATGCAGGAAACCGGCGCTGTGGCGGACGGTCGCTGTCCTGCTTTGCACGGGCGCCGCACTGATGGGGCTCCTCTACGGCCTTCGTGCCTATCAGCAGGCCCACGTTGCCGGACTGATACGTCAGTACGCGGCGATACAGCCCCAGCCTCTGGCAACAGACAAAACCTTGGATGCAAGGGGCATCGTCCATGTGGCCCCGCAGGACTTGTTTGCCGGAAAGAAAGAACCCTTTGCGGCCGAATTCTTGGTGGCCGATTATGCCGTCTCCCCGTCGGCCGATCTGGAAACGGCCACCCTCTACACCGCAAACCGAAACCACCTGAACTGGTCCACGCCGATGCACTTTTCCTCCAGCCTTTCCCCGTCCGGGAAATACAGGCTCTTTCTGCCCGCATTCAGAATAGACGGCATCATGACGGGCTCAACGGAGTTTCAGGCGCTCCTGGTGCGCGGCAACGAGGCGGCCTCGCTCACGCAGTTGGGCAGGGTCACCGATTTTGGCGGACTGCCCCTGTACCTGCGCTGGTGCATGCCGGCGGAGGGATACGACCCGGCCAAGCCCGTGCCGCGGCTGTACCAGGAACTCACGCGCTAGCGCGGACTGGCGCCTCCGGCAGTTTTCCGCGCCATTTGCTCCAGCGGGCGCGCAACCGGTCGAGTTGGTCCGCCTGTGCGGGGTCTCCCGCCAGATTGCGCTCCTCCTTCGGGTCATTGCGCAGGTCATAGAGTTCCTCGACCAGCGGACTTTGGTCGATCCACCGGATGTAGGTCCAGTGCTCGTCCCGTACGCCCTCGCTCCGGGGAATGAGCGGATGCTTGAACAGGTGCTCAAAATACCAGTCTGTGCGCCATGCGGGCGTTTCGCCGTGCAGCCACGGCAGCAGGCTCTTACCCTGCGTCTCGCCCGGAATACCAATCCCCGCCCGTTCAAACAGGGTCGGCGCAAGATCAATGTTGAGCGCCATGGCATCAACAACGCGGCCGCGCAGTGCCGCAGGCACCGCGGGGTCATAGGCGATCAGCGGCACGCGGATGCTCTCCTCATAGGCATACCACTTGTCCGACAAACCGCGCTCCCCGTAAAACGCGCCATTGTCGCCCATGAACAGGATAACCGTGTTGTCGCCCGCGCCCGTCTCCTCGAGGACGGCCCGCAGGCGGCCGATGGCGGCATCCATGCCGGTAATCATGCGGCACACGTCGCGCATGGACTCCTGATAGAAACGGGGGGTGCAGAAGCGCGAACCCCAGCGGCGCCGTCCCTCGCTGTCTTTGAGGAATTCAGGCAGGGTTTCGTAGTATCGGGGATCGGCCTGCTTCGGCACCGGAATCTCCGTGTCCGCATACATGGATTCATATTCCGGTTCGGGCGGATAGGGACGGCGGGCATAGTCCTCCGCATGGGGCACCTCAAAACTCACCGAAGCGCAGAACGGCTGGTCCTTGGGGCATGCGCGGAAGAAGTCCGAGGCCTGGTCGGTGATGATTCGGGTGACATGGCGCCGCTCGCCGTTCACCTCGCGGTAAAACACCTCCTTACCCGGGGGCAAGTCCACGAGGCCGAACACTTCGCGCGGCGGATGGGTGCCCACGCCGTGCTTGCCGAAAAATCCCGTCTTCCATCCGGCGGCTTGAAGCCGCGCCGGATAGGACAGCGCCAGACAGTCAGGCGAAAGGTCCGTGGAAAAATCATGAACGCCGTGGGTGCGCGCGTGCAGCCCCGTGAAGATGCTGGCGCGGCTGGAGCAACAGATGGGCGTGGTGACAAAGGCATTGGCAAAACGCGCCCCGTCGGCGGCGAGCCGGTCCAAATGGGGCGTCTTCAACACCGGATGGCCCGCGCAGCCGAGCATGTCCCAACGGTGGTCATCGGCCACCAGCACCAGGAAATTGGGACGGCGCTCCGCGGCCTGCGCACCGTGACCGCTCCACGCTGCGCCCGCCAGCGCGCCCATGCCCGCCCGTGACAGAAACTGCCTGCGGCCAAGAACGTTTTCCCGATGATTCGCCTCTTGCATGATTTGTCCTCACGGTTCGGAGTCCTCGGAGAATTATACGGCGATGCACCGCCCCGGAACAGTATCTGTTTGACCGTCCCCTGATTTGTCTTGCGCAGGCGAATTACGCGATACTCCTGCACTTCCGGATTCAAAACAAACAACGAGAGGTTTCCTCGCATGGCCTTGCGCAGTCTGATTATCACGGTGGCGGTTCTTTTTTCAGCCACGACGTCTCTTGCCGCCGATTCCCCCCAGTTTCGCGGGGCACAACGGACGGGCATGTTTGAGGAAAAGGGGCTGATGAAGGCGTGGCCCGAGAACGGCCCGCCGCTCCTCTGGAAAACCGGCGGTTTCGGCGTGGGCTATTCTTCGGCCGATGTGGTGAAGGACCGCATCTATGTGACCGGCACGCTGGCGGACCAGGACAGCTTCATCTTTGTGCTGGACCTGGACGGCAAGGTCATCGACAAGATCCCCTACGGCAAGGACACCACGGCGGAGGCCGCGCCGGGCGCGCGGTGCACCCCCACCATCGAGGGCGACCGGCTCTATATGCTTTCAGGCCTTGGTCCGTTACTGTGCATCGACCTCAAGACCAAGGCCATCGTGTGGCAGGTGAACGTCCTCGAGAAGTTCAAGGCGCCCCAGACCGAATGGCATCTGGCCGAGGCGCTGCTGATTGACGGCGACCATGTCATCTGCACCCCCGGCGGTGCCGATGCGGCCATGGTGGCCTTGGACAAGAAAACCGGCGACACGGTGTGGATCACCAAGGGCCTCACCGACATGACCTCCTACGTGCCGCCCCTGCTGGTCAACCACAACGGCCGGCGCATCATCTTCACCGAAACCTCCAAGTACCTCATCTGCGTGGACGCGAACACGGGCGAACTGCTCTGGAAGCATGAGCACCTCACCCAGTACGACATCCACGCCGTCACGCCCATCTACAAGGACGGCCTGCTCTACTACGTCGCAGGCTACAAGTCGGGCGGCGGAATGCTGGAACTGTCCAAGGACGCGTCCTCCTACACGGTGAAGTGGCTCGACACACAGCTCGACTGCCAGCACCACGGCGTGGTGCTGGTCGACGGGTGCATCTACGGCACCACGCACCACCGCGCGGGCGGACAGATGGTCTGCCTCGACTGGGCCACCGGCAAGGTGAACTGGTCGAGCAAGGACATCTCGCAGGGCGTGGTCGAGTATGCCGACGGCATGCTCTACACCTACGAGGGGCCGAAGAAGGGCATCGTGAGCCTCGTCAAGCCCTCCGCCACTGGCCTGGAACGCACGGGACAATTCACCGTGACCGAGGGCGACCGGGAACACTGGGCCCACCCCACCATCGCCAACGGCCGCCTATACGTGCGCCACGGCGATGTGCTCCTGTGCTACGACATCCGGCAGAAGTAAGGCGCTGAGACTGCGAGTGTCCTCGTTCCCAAGTTGCACTTGGGAACGCAATTGCCCGCGAAGTTGCACTTCGCGACGCCGGGCCATAGCCCCGGCGAAGAAAAGCGGCGGCATGGCCACCGCGCTCAAAACAATGGCCGTGTTTCGTAATGCGCCACCGCGATGCTCTCCTCTGCTACCACTTCCGTCAGCGCCAACTTTCTTCACCAGACCCAAGACCCTCCCTACGCCAGATACCCGCCGTCGCAGACAATGACCGAACCGGTCGTGTAACTCGATGCGTCCGAAGCGAGGTACACCGCCGCGCCCACCATCTCGGCCGGCTGTGCATGACGCCCCATGGGCACCTGCTGCACAAACATGTCGTGAATCTCCGGGGTGTCAATCAGCACCTTGGCGAATTTCGTCTCCGTCAATCCGGGACAAATCGCGTTGCTCCGCACACCCGCGCCACCCAATTCGCAGGCCATGGCCTTGGTCATCGAGATGACCGCCGCCTTCGTCATCGAATACACACCCTGCATCAGCAGCGGCGAGAGCCCGCCAATCGACGCCACATTGATGATGGAACCGCCGCCCTGTTCCACCATGATCCGAGCGGCGCGCTGGGCCATCAGGAAGTAGCCCTTCACATTGACCTCAAAGGTCTTGTCGAAGACCGATTCGGACGCTTCGATCATCGGCCCGAAATAGGGGTTGGTGGCGGCATTGTTGACCAGTACATCGACGCGGCCGTATTCGGCCAGCACCCGGTCAAACAGTTGCGCGATATCCTCCGGCTTGCCCGTATGGCAGGCGACGGCCAGCGCCTTGCCGCCCGCCTCGGTGATGGTCTGCGCGATGGCATCCAGGTCGGCCTGCCTGCGCGACGCCAGCACCACCGTGGCCCCGCTCTCCGACAACCCCCGCGCGATGGCCTCGCCGATGCCCCGGCTCGCCCCGGTCACCACCGCCACTTTGCCTGCAAGACTAAAATCCGCGATTGCCATGAGTCTCTCCTTGGTTGGAATTTGCGAATTATAGCAAAATCTTGCGCGTGGGGATGCCAGCATATTAGCATCTCCCAGAATGTGGGGCAGGCATACATGCCTGCCGTTCCCTCGTTCCCAAGTTGCACTTGGGAACGCACTTGTCCGCGAAGTTGCACTTCGCAAGAACGGTGGCGACCCAGCCGCTCGCACAGGAGACCTCATGGACTTTTCAATCCCCGCCGAATTTCAGGCAACGCTGGGCAATATACACCGCTTCATGGAGGACGAGGTCATCCCGCTGGAAAAGGATTTCTGCCTGGGCGGCATGGAGTCCATACAGGTGCGCGCCGACGCGCTCCGGCAAAAGGTGAAAGCGCTGGGCCTGTGGCTGCCGCAGATTGCCAGGGAGCACGGCGGCATGGGGCTGAGCCTGATGGAATTCGGCATGGTCGGCGCCGAACTGGGCCGCTGCCCCCTCGGCCACTATGTGTTCAACTGCCAGGCCCCCGACGCGGGCAACATGGAAATCCTGATACAGTACGCCAACCCGGCCCAGCAGGCGCGCTTTATGGCGCCGCTGCTGGCGGGCGATATCCGCAGTTGCTTCGGCATGACCGAGCCTGAATTCCCCGGCTCGAACCCGTCGTGGATGGGCACCACCGCCGTATGCGACGGCGATGATTATGTCATCAACGGGCACAAGTGGTTTGCCACGGGCGCCGACGGCGCGGCCTTCTGCGTGGTGATGGCCGTGACCGACCCGAATGCGCCGCTGCACAAGCGGGCCAGCATGTTCCTCGTGCCGATGGACACGCCCGGCGCGGTCGTCGAGGCGAACACGCCGGTCATGGGCCACACGGGCTCGGGCTGGGCCAGTCACGGCGAACTGCGTTTCACCGACTGCCGCGTGCCCGCCGAAAACATGCTCGGCCCCATGGGCGACGGGTTCCTCATCGCGCAGGAGCGCCTCGGCCCCGGCCGCATCCACCACTGCATGCGCTGGATTGGCATTGCCGAGCGCAGTTTCGAGATTCTCCGCGACCACCTGCTGCGCCGCCAGGTCGCACCGGGCGAACCGCTGGCCATGCGCCAGTTCGCGCAGGGCTGGATTGCCGAAAGCCGCGCCGAGATCGACGCGGCCCGGCTCATGGTGCTGCACGCCGCATGGTCCATCGAAAAGCACGGCCTGAAGGCGGCCCGCGAGGACATCTCGCTGATCAAGTTCAACACGGCAAACATGATGATGCGCGTGGTCGACCGGGCCATCCAGGCCCACGGCGGGCTCGGTGTGACGGATTACACGCCCCTCTCCTTCTTCTTCCGCTTCGAGCGCGCCGGGCGCATCTATGACGGCCCGGACGAGGTGCACAAGCTGGTCGTGGCGAAGCGCATTCTCAAGCGCCGCGCGGCCGAACTGATGCAGCGCGGAGAACTGTGATGGCCGCGCCGCTCGACAAGGCCGGGCCCGTGCGCCCCGGCGAGGAACTCGACCTGCCGAAACTCGAAGCCTTCCTGCGCGAACATCTGGGCGCGCTCGACGGCCCCCTGTCCGTGGAACAGTTCCGCCACGGCCACTCCAATCTCACCTACCTGGTCCATGCCGGTTCGCGCGAACTGGTCCTGCGCCGCCCGCCCTTCTCCAGCAAAGTGAAATCGGCCCACGACATGGGCCGCGAACACGGCGTGCTCTCGCGACTCTGCGGCCACTATCCCGCCGCGCCGCGGCCGATTGCCAGGTGCGACGACCCGGAGCTGCTGGGCGCGCCCTTCTACCTCATGGACCGCGTCACCGGCGTCATCCTGCGCGGCACGCAGCCGCCGGGCCTGGATGTCCCCCCCGCCCTCGCCCACGACTGCTGCGAGGCCTTCGTGCAGGGCCTGGCCGATTTGCACGCGCTGGACTACAAGGCCATGGGCCTGGAAGAATTTCACCGCCCCGGCCACTACGTGGCGCGCCAGGTGAACGGCTGGGCCGAGCGCTACCAGAATTCCCGCACCGATGACATCCCCGACATCGAGCAGGCCTTTCAATGGCTCGCCGGACGCATCCCCCCCGATACGGATGCCGTGCTCATCCACAACGACTACAAGTTCGACAACCTCGTCCTCGACCCCGCCGACCTCACCCACATCATCGGCGTGCTCGACTGGGAGATGTGCACCATCGGCGACCCGCTCATGGACCTCGGCGCCTCGCTCAGCTACTGGGCCGACGCGGAAGACCGCGACGAACTCAAGTCCATGCAGTGCTTCCTCACCAGCGTCCCTGGCGCCTACAACCGCCAGCAGGTGGCCGACCGCTACGCGGCCCTGACCGGCCGCGACACCTCCAACATCCTCTTCTACTACGTCTTCGGCCTGCTGAAACTGGCCGTCATCATGCAGCAGATCTACTACCGCTTCAAGACTGGCGCCACCAAGGACGAACGCTTCGCCGCCCTGATTCTGTTCATTTACCTGATGGGCCAGATGGCGGCGCGGGCAGTAGATACACGGAAAATCTCCCAGTAAAGAAAACTGAACCCCAGAGGGACACAAAGGAACGGAGTAGCTTCACTCCTTTGATTTATCCTGTGCATCCTATCCATACATGTCAGGCCCTCTTATGCATATTTCCGTGACATTCCCGAATGGCACTGACTTAAGGCGCAAGTCTTTCTATTTTATGTGTTTGCGTTTTGTTACACCGGGGGTTGTGGCTTCGAGTATCTGCAGGGACGTGGTCCTTATGTCCTCCAGCAGCATCTCCAGTTTCCTGTGCTCGTCA
>CAITNO010000121.1 GCA_903893795.1 Candidatus Hydrogenedentota bacterium
CCTCCCCCTAGGGGGAGGGAACAGAGGCAAGAAGGAACCTCAACAGCACCTTGACAACCCACGGCAACAACTACATAATCAACATCCTGGGTGCTTCACTTCTGGACCGCCACCCGCGCACTTCTGGACCGGCGCAGACAATGCCGCACCTGCCAACTGTTGGCACCGCCAGTCAGCATGATGGCAGGCAGGTCCAGCCGTGCGGCGGCCATCATCATGCCGGGGATAATCTTGTCGCAACTGGCAATCAGCACCATGCCGTCAAACATCATGCTGCGCACGTGCGTTTCCACGATGTTGGCAATGAGTTCGCGCTGCGGCAGAATAAAGCGCATGCCCTCATGTCCCTCGGCCATGCCGTCGCAGGGCGCAGGCACATTGAACTCATAGGGGAGCCCACCCGCGGCAATAACCCCTTCCTTGACACGCTCTGCCAGACCGCGCAGGTGCATGTGGCCCGGATTAAGGTCCGTCTGCGAATTGACCACGGCGATGAAAGGTTTCTGCATCGCCTCGCCCATGTCGGCGCCGGTGGCCTTGATGAGCGACATGCGCAGCATGCTCACCAGTCCGTCCCGCATGTCGAAAAACTGTCCGCTCTTGGGCTTCTTCATGGCAAGATACCTCCGCGCAAGAAAGTAACACGGGGGAGAGGCGTAATTCGAGCGCGATGAACACCGTCGGTTTGCATCGGGCCGGGTCTATCCGTTATGATTCACCCGTTGAAAAACGCCTGCCCGGGTGGTGGAATTGGCAGACACGCTAGACTAAGGATCTAGTGCCGCAAGGCGTGCGAGTTCAAGTCTCGCCTCGGGCACCATTAAACATTTCAAACAGCGCCAAGAACAATTAAAGTCTGGCGCTGTTTGTGTTTCCGCGCGGGCCGGGGAGTTAGAAATGCAGTCTTTACTGGCGATGATGGGTCTTCCTGTCCCTTCCGTGAGACCCGTCTCGGCCATGCTGGGAATTTGCGCATGTTCCCAAATATAAACCGCCGGGTTTGACCTCCCCTGGGACACCACTAGACGGAAGAACACACTCTCGTGTTTTCAGCGCCCGTTATGCCGTAAAATCCATCATGGATAATATAGACGGCCATCGTACGCGGTGGCAAAGTCAGATACTTTAAGACAAGGGCAGGGAAACGACAGATCCCCACTCACGCCAGAGGCTTCAGGAACTCACGTCATGACTTGGCAACGGCTGCACGAGCTACTCTTCTATGATTTCGGGGAAAGAAAAGTCTTGGGTTGGAGATCTATTCTACGGCGTATGATCTCCCGTCGAAAGACCCGTTTTCCGCGGCTTCAGTTTACATTCGCAGCTATTTCATGTGCCGTCCCTGTTTGCGGCTTAGTCTATCTGTTGTGGGCCGAAAACAATTCTTCATGGGTGAGCGAACTTCGTTCATCGGCCGAGATGGCATGGTGTCATGCTGCTGCGGAAGCGTATGATCGGGGTGAACGCAAAATGCTGGAATTGACCACACACTCTGATTTTGATTCCAGATTCACAGGCCGGAAGAATGATGTTTTCGATGTCTGGACTCATGCAGACGGCAAACTACTCAGAGTCATACCCTTTATTAAAGGGGCCTCCGAGGTTTCCGCAGAGGGTTTTGTTGTTGGCTGGAACCGCGGCATGCGAGGCCGTGCTGAAAGAACTGCAGAGAATAATCTGACTCTTCTCGTTCTTGCGGAGCGTGCTTTTCGCGCGACACATAACGTGTACACTTTGTCCTTCGCGGATCTTGGCGAGAAAACGCCTTTCTCTTCAACGCTGAGTGAAACACACTCAGTTGAGGGCTACGCATTTGCATTGACCGGCACACTGGACTGTTTCGCGGTGAACGCAGATCCAACCGTGCCTGGGACGACGGGCGAGTTGCATTACTTCGCCGACTGTTCAGGCAGGCGCTTTTACAGCCGCCTGTACCCGGCGGGGCCCGGAGACCTTGAAATTCTGAAATAGAACCCAGCGCGCATAAGTGGTTAGCGGTAGCGTCGTCGGTCTGCGGTAGCTTACAGGAAACAGACACGCACTATCTGTACTTTTCTGCATGGGAAATACTGATTCCGGTCAAAACTGGCTGTCTGTTCCCGACCTGTCTCACTCTCCCTTTGCCGCGGCAATCAGGAACAGAATCATTGGACTGGCTCCTATTTTGCCATTGTACGCGGACGTCAAAGGAGTTTCGTTCGTGTTTTCCTGATATCGACAAGATAAGCCCAATTTCACAGTGCTACAACCCTTAACTGCTTGAGTCAACGCTTCCCGATTCCCAAAAGGAATATCTTTCGATTATAACGGGGTCAAGATTAAGAGTTGGTTAGCACCTTATGAGACAACAACTTTAGTATCAGTAAGTGTCCTGCGATGACAAATTTTGTCACTACACGCCACCAGCCTTTCGCACCTGTAGGATTACATTGCAAGAAAGTTCTTATACATCCCGTTCTCCTGCGGTATATACGGCACACCATACCGAGAAAATCGCGTACACGCTCCGTTTACATCACTTGGCACATCCCTTGCTTGACAAATCCAGAAAGTTGGATTGCATGTTTACGGGGCCTGAGGCCGCTGGAAACAGGCATCAGTACAAACAAACTGGAGGATCCGAACATGAAGAAAACTGGTTTCACGCTGATCGAGTTGATGATTGTTGTGGCGATTATCGCCATCATCGCCGCCATTGCCATTCCCAATCTGCTTCGTTCGCGCATTCAGTCGAACGAGTCGGCCGCCATCGGCAATCTGCGTACCGTGCTGGGTGCTGAGAACGCCTACAACTCGGCCAAGGGCGTCTATGGCAGCTATACCAACCTTACAACCAACACCCCGCCCTTCCTTGATGGCACATGGCCCGGCGCGAAGAGCGGTTACACCTTCGCCGAAATTACCCTTGCCAACACCAACAACTCCTTCTCCGCCTCCGCCACTCCGGTCGGACAGGACACCACCGGTTCACGCGGCTTCTTCGTTGATGAGTCCGGCGTCATCCGCGGCGCAGCCGCTGGTGCGGCCTCCGTTGCCGGCACGCCGATTGGCCAGCAATAAGTCTGGCGCTGACTTAGCCTAAGCTAACCTGCGGCGGCGGAGGTTTCGACCTCCGCCGCCGTTCTTTGTTCCTCCTGCTCGAGTTTCTCCGAATCCCGCCGAGTCCCGAGCGAGTCATACCGGGTGTGAACAACCCCGGAGATTGCGCCCATGAATGCCCTTGTGCTGGCCTTTTTCCTTACTGCCGCCCTCGCCTCGGCACCCGAGTCCGGCATTCACCTCATCGCCCATCGTGGCGGCGTGGTGGACACCACCCACCCCGAAGACACCCTCTCGGCACTGCACGAAGCCATCGAGCAGGGCTACTGGATGGTCGAGGTCGATGTCCAAAGAAGCTGCGACGGGGAACTGGTCGTCCAGCACGACGACACCTTCGTGCGCATTTACGCGGTCAACAAGCATGTCTCCGAATTGGATTGGAAAGACATCCGCCTCCTGCGGTCACGTAAAGGCGGGCAGGCTCCCGCTAGCTTTGCCGAATACGCCGCTGAATGCCGCGGGAAAATACGGGTGATGATCGACGGCAAGAAAGGCGATGCCCAGGACGGATTCTTTGAGAGATTGCAGGAAATTCTGCGCGCAAACGACCTTCTCAAGGACGCCCTGTTTATAGGGTCGGGAGAGATGAAGGGGTACTTCAAAGGGAAGGCGCGTATAGGCACGGACCGCAAAGGCCTGAAGCGGGCCGTTGATTTGGGAGAGGATGTTTCCTCGCTGTATTTTCTTTTTGAGCATGGAAACGAGCTGGACGACGAAACCGTGAAATACGCCCAGTCCCTCCACGTGCCCGTCATACCCACGGTGAACGACTATCATTACCTTCTCGCGCACGGGGACTCAACACCACAGGCGGATATCGAGCGTCTAAAGAAGGCTGGCGTCACGCTGTTTCAAATAGATTCCAACTACGCCCCCTACTGCAAATAGGAGGCTCAAACCGAAGATACCGGTGAAAAAGCGCCCGAAAGGTTATTTACTCAGCATTTGCTGAATAATGCGGACCAGGTCGATTTCTTCCTTTTCCAGACCGGTGGTGAGCAGGGCCAACTGGAAGGGATAGAGTCCGCTGACAAGCCGGAACACCAGCATCCAAAGGGCCAGCACGCACAGGAAACCGCCGAGGAACAAACCGTTTACCCGGCGAAGCATCCCCAGGTACCACCCAATACGGCGAAGCACCTGGCGAACACGGCCACGCCCCTTCGCGTCAACCGGGGGGGGGACAAGCACCGCACAACAGCGTTTCATTTGTATGAGCGGATAGGAGAGGGCGTAAAGGGCTGTTGCGCCCATGACAATCCACCACAGCAACGCCACCGCTTCGATGGCGCCGCTGGCCGTGCCGGGATTGCGCAGTGCAAGGCAGGCCATGAGCAGCGCGAACCACAGCGTGGGCGCGATCCATCCCGCCACCTCACTGCTCCAGTGGCCGGGCAGGGATTTGGTGTCCTTGTACGCAGCCGAAAACACGCGGCCGAGCACCACGAGGATAAAGAAAACCAAGAACAGCGCCGACAGGGTTTCAAACACGAGCTTGAGCGGCCTGGAGAGAATCTGCTCATGTTCCGCAATCTTCGGATCCCGGCTGTTCTCGAACGAGGAAATCTCATCTCCCGCCGCGCGCAGCAGTGCTATGCGGTCTTCAAAGCGCCGGGGGCTGTTGGCGTTTTCCGCCAGGGTGTCGCGCAACTGCAGCACGTCCGCCTGCAGTTTTATGCCGGCCATCGCCTGGTTCGACCCGACGTTCTCTGCCGCATTGGCAGCAGTTCCGACCAAACGTTCGCCCAGCGGAAGCAGGGCTTCCAGCCACCCGTCCCAATTCTCAGGCTTACCCGCATCGATGTCCTTCTGGGCGCGCAGCGCTATGTCCGCCTCCATGCGGTACAGGGGGGCCAGACAGCGGTTCACTATGTCACGCCGTGTCTTGGCGTACCACTGGCCGTGTAGCGGCAGTGTCGGGTGCCAGAGTGGTTTGGGGTACACCATGGGATCGCCGGTGGAATTGGCGCGGGCCACCAGTGCGACAACGTCGCTCACATCACCACCGGGACCCATGCCGGCCAGGGTGGCCGCGGCCTCCAAATAGCGTGGCAGGGAATTTGGCGGGGGCAGCAGTCCCGCTTCATGGAAGCGGTCGCGCGCGTCGGCATAACGCCCCTCCATATAGAGGCGGCAACCGTAGTTGATAAGCAGGAACTGGTCGCGTGGGTTGAGTTTGCAGGCCTGCTCATAGGTTTTGAGAATGCCATCCTCCTCCTCAACCGCGGCCAGCGCCTCCACATATTTCGCGTTGGGCACTTCTGAAGCCGAGTCCCGCTTGACCACGGTGCGCAGGATCGGCCGGGCCGAGGCTTCCTGCATGGTAAGGGCCATCCGGTACTGCGTCTCGGACTTGTCAAAACGCAGATAGCCCTCGGCGAACCAGAGCGAAAAGGCAAACATGACGCAGGCGCCCACGCCATAGCGGAAGGCGCGGCGAACGCGCCGCGCGCCGGCCTGGTCGCACACCTCCACGGTGCGCTGGATGCTGTGTATGTCCGATTCGCTCACGCCTTGCATCCCATGTCCCGGCGAAACGCCGGAGGGTCAAACGCGCTCAACCTGTGGGAATTCCAGTTTATGACTGAAAATCGCTCTCTTTGCG
Organism: Candidatus Hydrogenedentota bacterium; assembly: GCA_903893795.1. Classification (GTDB taxonomy): domain Bacteria; phylum Hydrogenedentota; class Hydrogenedentia; order Hydrogenedentales; family CAITNO01; genus CAITNO01. The sequence goes on from CAITNO010000121.1 coordinate 5,705, forward strand.
CCGTTGTGTAAAGAACTCGCCCAGTGCCTGAAACATTTCCTCCTGGGGCCGCCGCACCACGGGCACCTTGGGAAGGGAATCCAAGAACACTTTTCCGTAGTATTTGGTCACGAGCCGCTTGTCCAGAATGACCACGGCCCCCCAGTCAGTCCGCCGCCGGATAAGCCGTCCGAAGCCCTGGCGGAATTTTATCACCGCAATAGGCACGGAATATTCCATAAAGGGGTTACCCCCGGCAGCCTCGATGGCCTCGGCGCGCGCCTCGTGAATCGGCTCCGTGGGCACCCGAAAAGGCAGTTTTGGCAGTATAACACACTGCAAAGCCTCCCCGGCAACGTCCACGCCCTCCCAGAAGCTGTCCGTGGCGAAGAGCACGCTGGCGGTGTCGCGGCGAAATTCTTCTAATAACTGCGTGCGCGTGGCCTTTCCCTGGCAAAGGGGGGTGATTCCGGCCGCGCGAAGTTCACCTTCCAACTGCCGGAAGGCATGATTCAGCGCCGAAAATGCCGTGAACAGCACAAAGGCATGGCCCTTCGAGATGGCCAGTATGCGCCGGATACTGTCAACACTCAGGTCGAAGAAGGCCCGGTCCGTGGGGTCGACCCCGTCGGAGGGAATGCAAAGCATGGCCTGGGTCGGGTAGTCGAAGGGGGAATCCAGAATGACACTGCGCACCCGACCGGCAGGAACGCGGTCCAGTCCGAGGCGTTTGAAAAGATAATCGAACTTCTGCTGGACTGTAAGGGTGGCGGAAGTCATCACGACCGTCTGCAACTGGCCATAAATAGATTCGGCCAGGGGCTCGCCAACCTCAAGGGGACAGCGCACCAGCCGCACAAACTGGGGGTTGCGGGCGTCTATTTCAATCCATCGGACGGTGTTCTCGGCCAGTTCCAGGCTGGTGCACTCCGAAAGCACCCCGCCCAGGGTCTTGAGCCGGTCCGCATAGGCCCGCAATTCCACCGCATCGGCCGCAATGGCCGCCTCGGTGGCGCCGGGCGCAGGGGGCACCTGCCGCAAGCGGCGGTGCAGTTCCTCGCAGGCGCGCATCAGCGACCGCAGGTTCTCCGTGGCAGGCATCATGCAGTCGCGGTGCAATTCACGAATTTCCTGCGTGTCCAGCACTTCCTGCGTTAGACGCCATTTGATGTCGCGCCCCACCTGTCCGCAACGCTCTCCCGTAAGCGCGCGCAGGGCCTCAAAGGCCACCTCCGTGCTCGCCCGGGCCGCCGCGAGCGCTGGCATAAGGTTGTCCTCAATAATACCCAGCAACTGCTCATACTCGTCGGGCGAAAGCTGGGGACAGTCCTTCATCAACCGATTCTTCAACATGGTCAGGAAACCGCGGTCCCGGCCACCCTCACTGCGCATAAAGCGGTTGAACAAGTGCTGTGCGCCGCTGCGGGTGGCCGAAACCCCGAGGTATTCCGTGGCAGAATCCTCAATGGAGTGGGCCTCGTCGAGGATGACCCGCCTGAAAACGGGCAGCACCGCCATCGAGGTAAAATCATTGGCCTCCCGTTTGACGGCCATGTCCGAAAAGAACAGGTGGTGGTTCGTGACCAGAATGTCCGCCCGAGCCATGGCCCGCCGGGCCTTGCCCACAAAGCACTTCTGCTGGTTTGGACAGCGGCTCATGGAGCAGGTGTCGGCTTCGCTGTTTACCTTGTCCCACAGTTCCCGGCCGGGCACAAAAGGCAGGTCCGAAAGGCTCCCGTCTTCGGTGTGGCTGGCCCATTCGCCCACCGCCGTCAGTCGGGCGCGTGCGTCCTCGTCCTGAAACAAATCCACCTCGGCCAGCGCCCGTTCCAGCTTGCGCAGGCACAGGTAGTTGCCCCGGCCCTTCACCAGGCAGGCCTCGAAGGAAACGTCCAGGCAGCGCTTCAGCAGGGGCAGGTCCTTTTCGATGATCTGCTCCTGGAGATTGATCGTGCGGGTGGAAACAACAATCCGCTCCTTGTTGCGAATGGCCCAGAGAATCGCGGGGATTAGGTACGCGACCGTCTTTCCGACGCCCGTGGGGGCCTCCACCACGGCAAAGGAATTCGTATTGAACGCCTCCGCAATCGCCTCCATCATCTGGGCCTGCTGGGGGCGCACCTCGAAAGCGGGTAAATTCCGGGCCATGGGACCGTCTGCGCGAAAGGTGCCTTCCAGCTCTCTAATATTGAGCAGCGCCGCCTGTTTGGGCGCAAAAGGCTCGACCACGACGTAAACCTGGCTGGCCTCGTTGTCGATGATAAACATGCCGTGCCCGTGCGTGCCGTACATGGCCGCCAACTGCAAGTCCGCGTGGCTGGGCGTCAGGTCATCGCCGGGGTGATTGTGAATAACCACCTCGCGGATGTCGAGCCCCTCAAAGATCGCCGGAACGGCGGAAGCATGCCCCCGGGCCAGCACACGCACCCGCTCCACTTTTCCGTCGGCGCCAATATTCCCCGCAAAAAACACCTCGTTCCCGCCAGCATCCACGATGGACTCGTGAAGCTGGACAATGGCCTCCGGACTGAGCCGGTTAAGAGTGTTCTCGCCTGAGACAGGGGGCATTGCGTGTTCTCGTGTTTGGGGTAAACAGGGTTCAGGACTCCCTGAATGCCCCGGATCGTACCCTTTGCAAGGGTGCCATGCCAAGTTTTGCGGCGCAACGTTTTGCCCATCCGCGTAAAACGCGGTGCGTCAATTACTTCCAACCGTATTCCTTCATAACCCAGTGCAGCAGCGCCTCGACATTAATGGCGCTTTCCCAGGGGCGGCAGCGGGTGTTGAAGGGTTTGTGGTCGCGGTAATACTCCGCCCAGGCACCGGTGTCATCCGCAAGGGACAGCGTTTTCTGAAACAGCTCCTTCGCCGCAGGTTCGCCCAGCTCCGTCAGCGCGTAAAGCACCAACCCGTAGTCATAGCCCACCGACACGTCGCTGTCGGGCCGGGAGGGCAGTTTGCCGCTTGCTTTGTACGCCTGTAGGATGCTCGCGACCTCCGGGCGCAACTCCTCCCGCGTAAACAGCGGCGAATGGAAGTACAGGGGCGTCAGGCTCACGGACTGAAGCGTGTAAACTTTGGGCTCGACCTTCGGGAGCGGCCCTTTATTGAGGCAATCCACACATGTATAGCGCCCATTTTCCGTGCGCAAAGTCCACTGCACCGTGTTGCAGGCCTCACAAACCCCGTGGCGCGTGGCTGGCCATTGCCCAAGGTCGGCATACCGCTCCGGGTTGTTGGTAATCAGCCGCTCCTCCCGCCAGAAATTGCCGCGAAAAGCGCCCCGAACCCCTTCCAGCGTTTTCCGGACGTTGGCTGCCTGTTCTTTCTCCCAAAGACACTGCGCCTCGGCAAAGTCAGCCAATTTGGTGCCGCTGTCCACAAAAAGCATCGTCGCCTCGGCCGAACCGTCGTTCAGCGCGGTACGGGGGAGGATACCGCCGGCCACGTAGGTTTCATCGCCATTAAAAGGCAGCATTCCTTTCACCAAGTTCCGCTGCTGCACAGTCCAGGCCCAGTCAAGCAGGGGAAAGAGATGCCTCACAAATTCGCTGTCACCCGTTCGCGCCAGGTAGTCAAAGGCCTGCAGCGTGATGTACCCGGTAATCTCGACTTCGTCGTTCTCATGCACATGAAACAGGCCGGGGATGCCAAAGGCTTGGGCGTTGTGGATGGCGCCATACCTCGCGAAGATTCCGTAATAGAACTCCAGAATATCCCGGCACATCTCCAAATGCCCCAATGCAGCCAGTCCCCGGGACGTGCCGTACTGGTCGCGCACGTAGCCCAAGTGGTAGGGATACCCCGCCAATATCCCGCCTTCCACCGCCTGTTGGGCTCTTATCAATACCGCTGTGTCATCAAGCACCTGGACAATTCGCTCGCGCTCAGGCATGGTTGCGGGCAAATCCCGGCCAAAATCCCGCCCTTTGGCCGTAAATTCGGCCCACCAGTTCCGCGTGCGCTCAAGAAGATTGCCGTAGTCGGCCCCCAAAGCCTCATCCATATGGGCAAGACAGGCGTCAAGTTCAGGACCTCCACTAACAAACACAGTCCCTTTTCCCGGCCCGACGGAAATGCTCGCCTCCCGCTTCGCCGCATCATAGCTTCCCGTGACATTGTCCCTCCAGGAGATCTGATGAAAGAACGCGAAGGGAATGGGATAGCGTCCAAAGGGAACCGAAGCCACTCCTATGGGAGTTTCCACCAAAAGACTCCCGGAGGCCGGGGCCTTGCCAAAGCTGCCCTCCTTGCAGGTCAGCCGCAGCCCCGGCTCCGGACGAAAGACGAAGGGAATGGGCTCCGTGGCATTTACCTGCCGGATGAAACAGGGGAGTTGGCTGTCCACAAAGTCGGTAATCACCGCAACCACCGCGCCGTTCTCGCTTATCTGGTGTTCCCAGACCGCCGCACCAGGCACCCGCCGGGAAATGCAGGTCACCGTCCCTGATTGAAGGGCCATGCCGCCAATACTCGTGGTGCTATAGCTCGGACCAAAGACCTGGACGATGTCCGGACCCTGGCCATACACGCAAAGGCGGCCATTCCCCAGGCAGTGCACACTTCCGCCCCTTTCACCCGGTGCCCATTCCCGCGCGGTGGTCTTTGCATCCCCGTCGAGTGGACCTTCCAACCCCTCGCCAAAGGCCATGCCCGACAGCGTTACTGCGCAAACAATAGAACCCAACAAATAGGTGCCGTAGATGGAACTGTTTCGCATAATTGTTTAACCTTGTGGTGCTGGGGACTGATGCGGAATGGCACGCACACCCTACATAACGCAAGGAAGCTACTGTAACCGTGACCTCGACCCTTTCGCAAAGACGACAGGACGTCCATTAATTGATTGGTTACAGAACAGTTGATAAACTCCAATTTCAAGGGCTTCAGCCGACTATTTCCCGGTGAGCAAAGACCTTCTGCTGAAATGGGCTTCATGCCAGAACTGTTTTTCACCTGTGATGCCGATAGACAAACATATGCAGCGAGACCCATTGCAAAACCACAGCGGGGGAAACTCTTACCGCTTCAATCAGGCGCTGCCTGTGAGCATCCTCGCGGTAACCTGCGCTTTCGCGCTGCTTACAGGTTGCGGCACGGTCAAGCCAGAAGGGGATTACCGAAAAGCGGCCGCGCTCATCACCAAACACACCGGCGCAAAAGAGGTCTACGACCCAGCGCTGGACCCGCTGATCGAGAAAAAGGTCGAGGAGTTGCTCCGTGACGGACTGCATCTGGAGGAAGCCATCCAGGTGGCCCTGCTGAACAACCGCGGCTTCCAGTCCTCCTTCCTGGACATTGGCGTGTCCCGCGCCGATGTGGTGCAGTCTGGCATGCTAGCAAACCCCGTGGTTACGCTCCTGCCGCGCATTCCCGATGTGGGCGGACGCATCAATCTGACCACAGGCCTCGCCCAGGAACTTTCCGCCCTCTGGCAAATGCCCATTGCCAAGAAAACGGCGCTCAACCAACTGGAAAACACCGTGCTCAAAGTGGGCGACGCCGCGATCACCCTGGCCGCGCAGGTAAAAACACAATATTACGGGCTGGTGACCTTGACGGAAAGCGAACGCACCGAACGGGAAAACGCTGTTCTCGTGGACCAGTCCATGACCCTGGCACAACACCGTTTTGATGCAGGCGAAACCACCCTGCTGGACGTGAACCTGCTGAAATCCGACGCGGTGGCCGCCCGGATGCGCCTGTCCAAGATTCAAGGGGAAATAGAACAGGCCCGGGCCTCCTTCGCCAAACTGCTGGGCATCGACAAGTCAGGGATCACGTGGGAGCTTGTGGACCCGGTCGGGGAACCGAAGGGGGATATCGCGGACAACGCGGCACTGATTCAAGTGGCCACGGCGCAGCGGCTGGACGCCCAAGTGGGGGCAATGGAAGTTCGTCTGGCCGAAAGTGAGCTGGCCAAACAGGGCAGGTCCGTCATATCCCATTTGACCCTAGGCGTGGAGTCCGAAAGGACCGATAAGAATGCCGGTCCCAGCCGTTTCGCGCGCGGGGTTGCGGCATGGAATCCCGCGACGGACGCGCACCCCAGCTACCCCATGCCCGCCGAAGACAAACTTGCCGCCAAGTACAATGTGAATCGTCTGACCGGCCCGTCCCTCGAAACGGACCTCCCCATATTCGACCAGAACCGGGCGCAGATTGCCAAGGCCCGGATACAGGTGATGCAAAAGCGCAAGGCTTTCGAAGAGGTGGAAGAGTCGATTCGCGAGGACGTGGAGAAGGCCGCCGTTGACGTGAGAAAAGCCGCGGAGAGGCTCCGGGTTTCCAAAGGAGAGGCGCTTCCCCTGGCCGAACAAAACTACGAGACGGCCCAGCGCGTCTACAAGGCCGGTGAGGACAGCATAAGCTTGGTCATCGAAGCCCATAAGACGCTTATCGGCGCAAGAAACGACCAAATTCAGGCCCTCGGTGACTATGCGGCGGCCATGGCCGAATTGGAACGCTCCGTGGGCGGCCGTCTGGACGCCGCGACGGGGGACAATCCATGATCCCCCAAAGCGAAACCGCATTCGTCACGCGACATAACCGCTTCATTCTTTTCGCGGTGCTCGCCCTTTGCCTTGGCGGCGTTTACGCAGCTTTCCGCATGCCTTCCTCCGTGTTTCCCCAGACCGACTTTCCGCGTGTGGTCATTCTGGTGGACAACGGGGTCATGCCCGCCGATGAGATGATGGCCACCATCACGCGCCCCATAGAAGAAGCGATGAAAGACACTCCCGGCTCCATGAGCATCCGGTCCGCCACGGGGCGGGGCTCCGCCGAGGTCAATGTCTTCTTCCGGTGGGGCACCGACATGGTGCAGGCCGAACTGTATGTCCGCAGCCATCTTTCCCAGATCAGCAACGAGCTGCCCCCCACCGCGGAATACCAGGTGCAGCGGTTGACCTTTTCCTCCTTTCCCATCATCGGCGTGAGCCTGACCAGTAAGACCCGTAACATCACCGAACTCTGGGAAACGGCCGAATACGACATCAAGCCGCAGTTCCTGCGCATCGCCGGCGTGGCCCGCGTCAATCTGGTCGGTGGCCGCGAGCTTGAATATCACGTCGTAATAGACCCCGCCAAGCTCGATGCCCGCCACCTGACCGCGGCCCAGGTCTGCGACGCGCTGAACAAGACTAATCTCTTTGTTCCCTCCGGGATGCACGAGGAAAATAGCCAGCTCTACCTCACCCTCGTGGACGGGCGGGCACACAGCCCGAAAGCGATCGGTGACATCCCGGTGGCCTTTCCCAACGACTCTCCGGTGTACATACGCGACGTGGCAGCCGTGGTGCAGGGTGCCGCACCGAAATTTAACATTGTCACGGCCGACGGCGTCGATGCCGTGCTGCTCAATGTCCGCAGCCAGCCCGACGGCAACACCCTTGCGATTGCCGAGGCGCTCAAGTCAGAAATGGCGGCCCTTCGAAAGCATCTTCCGCCCGACACCCGCATGGCGTTCTTTTACGACCAGTCTGTGTTTGTGCGCGAGGGGGTGCGCAGCGTCTGGGAAAGCATCATCTTCGGCGTCCTCCTCTCCGTGGCGGTGATGTACCTGTTCCTCCGCAGCATCAGGACCACCCTGGCGGCCGTGGTGTCCATCCCGGCGACCCTCCTCATCACTCTTCTGGCGATGCACGCGCTCCACATGAGTTTTAATTTAATGACGCTCGGCGGCATCGCCGCCGCCATTGGACTGATTATCGACGACGCCATTGTGGTGGTCGAGGCCATCCACACCAAGGTGAGCCAGGGGCTCGCGCCCTCCCTGGCCGTCCAAACAGCCATGCGCGAAGTTGGCCGCGCCCTCATCGGCAGCACGGTGACCCCCGTCGTTGTCTTTGTTCCGCTGGCCTTCCTGGACGGGGTCCCCGGCGTTTTCTTTCGGGCGCTCGCCCTCACGATGGTTTGTTCCCTCCTCATATCGCTGGTCCTGGCCGTAACGCTCATTCCATCCCTTGGCGCCGCCCTTATCCGCCACAGCACCGTCGCCGTTCTTGTCAAGCGCGGCGCGCGGCTGGGACGCATCGTTCAGGCCTATGAATGGACCATGCGCAGGGCCTTGCGCCATTCCACACTGATGATGGCCCTCATGGTCCTCGTGGTTCTCGGCGCGGCGGGACTCTACCTCCGGCTCGACTCGGACTTCCTGCCCGCGCAGGACGAGGGCGCTTTTGTGCTCGACTATTTCAGCAGGCCCGGTACCAGTCTTTCCGAGACCGACCGGATGCTGCGCCACGTGGAGGAGATTCTTCAACAGAGTCCCGAAGTCGAAAGCTATTCCCGCCGCACCGGCGCTCGCCTGGCCCTCGCCATCGCCGAACCAAACACGGGTGACTTCCTGGTAAAGCTGCGGCCCGACCGCCAGCGAACCACCGCGGCGGTGATAGACGAATTGCGCTCCAAGATTCAGGCGGCCGAACCCGCGCTGACAACCGAGTTCCCCGGAATCCTCAGTGACCTTATTGGGGATCTCACCTGGTCACCCGAACCCATCGAAATCAAAATATTCTCGCACGACACTGGGGTTTTGACCCGCATTGCGACGGCCATTGCCGGCGTGATTGAGGCTGTGCCGGGCGTCGTCGATGTGAACAATGGCCTGGTTGTTGCAGGTCCTTCTCTGATTTTCCGGGTCAATCTCGAAGAGGCCGCCCGGGCCGGGCTTAACGCGGCCCAATTGGGTGCCAATCTCGAGACCGCGCTCCTGGGCACTGTGGCGTCCCACATCGTCGAGGGCGACCGCATTCGGAATGTCCGTGTCCTGATGTCAGGCAGCCAGCGGGAGGCGGACATGAGTCTCCTGCCCGTGCGTTCCGACTTGGGCGCCGCGGAAACGCTGGGTGACGTGACATACATTGAACACCAACCGGGACTTTTGGAAATGCACCGGGAGGACCAGCGCCAGCTAATCTCGGTGTCCGGTCGCCTTTCGGGCAGCGACTTGGGAACTGCCATTAAGGCCATTCGGGAAAAAGTGTCCAAGATGCCCGACATCCCCCCCGATGTGCCCGTCGAATATGGCGGCCTCTATCAGCAGCAGCAGGAATCCTTCAAGAACCTGACCGTTGTGCTGCTCATGGCGGCCCTGCTTGTGTTCGCCGTGCTCATCCTCGAATTCCGAACCATTTTCCAGCCCCTGGCCATCGTCACGGGTTCCGCACTGGCCCTGTTCGGTGTGGTCGGTGCGCTCTGGATCACCGATATGTCCATGAACATCGTATCCTTTCTGGGTGCCATCATCGGATTCGGAATCGTGGCGAAGAATGGCATATTGATGATGGACTCGGTCGAGCACCTGCGCCACGACGGTCTTTCCGTGGTGGAGGCCCTCGTCCACTCGGGACGGCGACGTCTCCGCCCCGTCCTCATGACCTCCATGACCGCCTTCCTGGGCCTCCTTCCGCTGGCCTACGGCGTCGGTGCCGGGGCCGACATGCTTAAACCCCTTGCCGTGGGGGTCATCGGCGCGCTGTGCATTTCGCTGCTGCTCAGCCTGGTGGCCACTCCCGTGCTCTACTATGTGCTGGTGCGGCTGTTTACCCCCGGGGCACTTCATCCTTCGGCGCAATCCGGGGACATGCCGGGCGCGCGGCAAACCGCGCATGGAGTCGGCAACAATGAATAGAGTGATAAGCATGCTGGCACTTTCCCTACTGATGGCGGGGGTGCTTGCCGTCGCAGGCTGCGGCGCCAAACCCGGTGCCGATGGGGGAGAGGTGGCGGAACCGCTGCGCCCCGTGGAGATCGAAACTGCCGTGGCAATAACCGAGGACCTGCAGCCCACCGTGGAACTCGTCGGCTCGTTGATGGCACAGCCAGAAAAAACCGTTGAGCTGTCTTCCCAAGTTTCCGGCATTGTGCAGAAGGTGCTGGTGCGGGAGGGTCAGGAAGTTGCGGCAGACGCCGAATTGGTCAAACTGGACGACAGGGCGGCCCAGTCCGCCCTGGACAAAGCCCGCGCGGCCTGCGACGAGGCGGCCGCCAATTTGGGCCTGCTCAAGCGTGGACCACTTCCGGCCGAGGTGGAAGAGGCGCGACAGGAGTTGAAAAAGGCGACACAGGCGGCCGCCTCGCTCAAAGCCAAGTATGCCGCATTGAAGCCTTTGAAGGATGAAAAGGAAATCTCCGACATCAAGTACGAGGAGGCACGAACCGACCTGGAAGGGGCCGAAGCCGACCGAGAAACGGCCGCGGCCAAACTCAGCGTCATCCAGGCAGGCACACGTCCCGAGAATATTGCGCAGGCGGAGGCCCATCTCCGTGCTGCCCAGGCCGATGTCGGGGCGCAGGAATTGGCCGCGGCCCTGTGCGTGATCAAGAGCCCCATTTCCGGGGTGGTGATGCAATTGCCCGTGCGCCAGGGCATGTACCTGCAGCCTGCAACCACAGTTGCCACCATTATGGACCTGGGCGTCCTTTTCGCCAAGTTCAAACTGCCTTCTGCCCAACTCGCGCAGGTGGCCGAGGGTACCCCTGTGGTGGTGAAAGTTCTCGCGCTCGGCGAAACGGCCCAAGACGGCACCATTGTCCGCATTAGACATGAAGCCGACCCCCAAACCGCCGATGTGGAGGCCTTTGCCTCCGTGGACAACGCCGCCAAACTGTTGCGGCCCAATCTCGCCTGCCGCATTCTGGTCACCCTCCCTGAGGCGAAAAACAGCCTGGCAATTCCGAGCAGCGCCGTGTCAGACAAAGACGGAACGCCCGTGGTCACGCTCATTCGCGAGGGCAAGGCCCATGAGGTCCCCGTCAAACCAGGAATACGCACTTCAGACAAGACCCAGATTGTGGAAGGTTTGGCCCCAGGAGACATTGTTGCGACAAAAGGCGGCTATGGACTACCCGATGGCTGCCCGGTAGTGGTTCCCAAATCCTAATGATAAAAGCCCATAATTGCCGAAATATGGCGGCGTTTGACTGTGCCCCCCCTTTTTCCTTATTCTACTCTTGCTGGGGAAGTGTGCGCCGGTGCTGTGCGCCGGGCGCGCCCGGCCTTGTTCGTGACGTGCATAGGTAGGTGACTCCAAATGCTTGGGAGATATCAGCCATGACTCGCATTGTGATGGTGGGAATAGTAGCGTTGGCAACTTTGTCCGGTTGCCAGTCCATGCCTTGGTCCAAGAAGGACCCAATGCCGCCTGTGGAGTTGCTGGACGACACGCCAAAGGGCGGAGCGGCACCTGTGGGTGCGCCTCCGTCCCAAAGCACCCCAACGGCCGTCCAGTCCGTAAAGCCCAATGGCCTCGAACTGTCCACCAACCAGCGTTTCAAGGAAGTGCCCCTTCCCGAGAAGGCCAAGGAAGATGCGGACCGTTCCTACGTGTACGAGTCTGCTGCCTTGCAGATTGGACGCATGGTGTACAACATCCACGCCAATCCTAATGATATCGCCAATTTCTATATTTCCGAGTGCCCGGCCGCCGGTTGGAAACTCGACAATGCACAGCAGGCCCTGGGCAACACCTATCTGCTGTTCACCAAGCCGGGCAAACGCCTTGAGGTGACGGTGCAGCCGCTGGGCATGGGCCGCGGACAGCGCCTCATTCTGCACATGGTTCCCAACGGACAACCGGGCGCGTGACCGAAAAATGATGCGTCTGGCGCCCATCGCGCTGATTGCGGCGGGATTGTTGCTGTCTTCCTGCAAGACCGGAGATAGTGCGACCAGCCTGTCGCGCATTACAGGCGGCGCGCCATCGGATGAACAGAAGATAGCCAAAGTCCTCGCGGATGTTGCGCAGGGCATGGAAAGCAAACGGGTGTACCAGGTGCTGTCGCACGTGTCGCAGCGCTATCACGACCGGGCAGGTCGTGACTACGAGGCATTGCGGCAGTATGTGGCCACCATTTTGGACAACTATAAGACCATACGCGTGACAAGAACACCGTCGCGAATGCAGGTGCAGGGCGACCGGGCGCGGGTGGTGGACACTTTTGGAACGCTTGCACAGCCGAATGATTTGAAGGAGTACCCCATTGTCGACCTGCAGGGGTGCGTGGTCGTACTCTTGGAGCGTTCCGGCGACACATGGCAAATACTCGAGTGGGGTCCGCTGTTCTGACCCTCTTTCAGGCACAGCCTATGCGGCCCAGGGGCCGCCGCGTTATTTAAGGTTATTGTTGGTATCAACCAAGGTCAGGCGCGTAGCGTCCGGCCATACTACATCGGAGTTGTTGAAATCCCATGGCAAGACCCCGTAAGACAGTTGAAAGCATCCTTGTGGCAGAGAAGGAGCAGACCCCGAAAAACGACATGATGCGCGTGATGATGCACGCCCAGGAGAACCCCACGCTGTACGTCGGCGTGGTGCTCTTCGTGGCGTTCTGCATCGTCGCCGGGGCGCTCATCCGGGCAAGCAAGACCGAGTCCGCCGCAAAAATAACGTCAAGGTACGCCGAAGCCAGCCTGGAAACCGATCCGGGCACACGGTTGACCAAACTGGAAGCGGCCGCCAAGGATGCCGGCGACTGGACGCCCGAAATCACCTATGTGATGGGCGAGACCGCCATCCAGGCCCAGCAGTATGACAAAGCAAAGGCTGCCTTTGAGACTGTTCGCGACAAGTTCGCCAAGAGCGACTATGCTGACCGCGCCATCAGCGGCCTCGCTTTCCTGCAGGAGAATGCTGGCGATCTCGATGGCGCCATCAAAACCTACGAACAGTTGGCCAAGGACTACCCGAAGGGCTTCGCAACCAAGCTTGCTCCTTATCAGGTGGCCCGCCTCCAGGAAGAGCTGGGACATCTGCCCGAGGCGATCAAGGCCTACCAGCAGCAGCAGGAAGCCTTCGCCAATTCCGACATCTCGAAAAAGGCAGAAGAGGCACTGAAGCGCCTCAAGGCCGACCATCCCGAACTCTTCCCCGAAGAGAAGAAGCCTGAGGCTGCCGCGCCTGCGGCCACGCCCGCCCCGGCAGAAGCACCTGCGGCCCCGGCACCCACTCCGGCCCCTGCCGAAGCACCTGCGGCCACACCAGCCCCAGTAGAGGCCGCCCCCGCAGCGACCCCGGCTCCGGCCGAGGTGCCTGCGGCCCCTGCACCGGTCCCTGCCAGCGGCTCGTGATGCAAGACTGAACAACCGCTTTTTCAAGCGTTCCCAGAACCAAAGGTTTTGGGAACGCTTCTTTTTTGTCCCTGCCGGTGGCGCGTCTTTCTTGCCCTTGTGCGCTTGGCACTCACGGCGGGAGTGCGTTAGACTACGTCGTCAACCGGCGATGGAGGCCAATCATGCTTTCTTATGTGGCGACGCAAATACAGCAGGCGTTCGGCACCTCTTTGTACTCTGTGGTAACCCTTTCCGCCATCGCGCTGGTGGTGGCCTTCGCCGTGCTGGCACGACCGGCACTTCACCTCCTTGCGGGCACCTCCTTCATAGACGCTGCACGCGGTTTTCTCCTTGCGCTCCTTGCCGCGACCGCCCTCCTCGCCGTCGAGAATTACCGAGCAACAGATTACTACCGCTATGGCACCTACCTGAATGCCTACGAATTCTTCCACTATTATCTCGGCTCGAAATACCAGGGAGAACTCGGCTCCACCCGTCTCTATGCGGCCGCGCTCATCGCGGACGACGAAACAGGCCGAAAGTGGAACCATTCTAGCGGTGTCATACGTGACCTGGTCACAGGCGGCACTGTAAAGGCCGAGGACGTGCTCAAGAACCGTGACACCGTCAAGCAGCGCTTCACGCCCGGACGCTGGGAAACCTTTAAGAAGGACGTGGTGTGGTTTAAGAAACGCATGGTCGACTCCCGCTGGGCCGGTGTGCTGAAAGACAAAGGCTACAATGGCACCCCTGTCTGGGGCATGGTGGTGGGTGCCCTCTTCACCAACCACGTCTCCACCGACAGCGACGCCGGAATGATGTTACTGGCCCTCCTTGACCCACTCTTGCTCCTGCTGGCCTTCGCGGCCGTGCTATGGGCCTTTGGTCCCCGTGCCGCTCTCTTCATGGTGGTCCTGCTCGGGACAAGCTACATGATGAAATGGTGGCATATGAAGGGTGCCCTCCTGCGCACCGACTATGCCGTCTGCATGCTGTTCTGTGCATGCTTCCTCAAGAAACGCTGGTACGGGGTCGCCGGAGCCTTCCTGGCCTGGTCCGCTCTTTCCCGCATCTTCCCGGCCGTCCTCCTTTTCGGACCCGGTGCCCGCCTGATGATGCAGGCCCTGCGCTATGGCGTTGTTGAACTCGGTCCTAGGATTCAGGCGCTGCTGGAACACCCCGCAACAGTGGGGGGGAGGCGCACTGTCCGCCGCGCGGCCCTCTTCGTCGCCGCCTTTGCGGCGTGGTGCGCGTGCCGCTTTGTCTTCTACGCGCTCATCCCCTGGATCGCCCTGCCCAACCATCCCCTGCTTTCCCTGCTTCACCCCGCCGGTATCGGTCCTGTAAATCAGGCAATTGTTCTCATCGGTTTCGCCGCATGTGCCGCCGCAGGCCTGGTGCTCAGCGCGCTGGCCTCCCAGGGCCTGTGGACGGGCAGGATTGACCGCCGCTGGATACGCTTCTTCGCCGCCTTCGGACTCACCGTGGCCGGCTTCGCGGCCCTTTCCGCGCTGTGGTGGCAGGGTTCCGGCGCCTGGTCCGAATACACGCAAAAGATCGCGCAGCACAACGCGGGCATCAGCGAATGGCGCGTTGGTTTCAAGTACATCTTTATGGGGGACTGGCAGAACAATGCCCAAGGCACCGGCCAGGCAAACCAGATTCTCGCACCGGCTTTGAATTCCGCCCTTTACGACCAGGACCTTTCAGGCTGGTGGACCGTCCAGATCTGCGTGCTGTTCCTCTCCCTGCTGGGGGCAATGGGGCTGAAGGACCATCGCGCCTTCATCCTCGGCTTTGTGCCCCTCTTCTTCCTCGTTTCGCCCACCTACTATTACTACGTCATGCTGCTATTGCCGCTGCTCTTCTTCGCTGAACGGTTGGAAGAACCCCGCTACACGGCCGGCATGGTGATCATGCTCCTCACGGGCCTCTCCGGCTACGGCCTGTATGCCGTGTGGAAACAGGGCTATGCCACGTACTACTGGCTGTCGGTGCAGGTGATGATCATGTCGCTATACATGCTGGCGCTGGCCTATGGTGAGGCGGTAGAGGGCGCGTTGCGCTCCCGTCAAATTCCCAGTTCACCCGAACCCATCTGACCCGGCTCGGGCAGTTGGTTCTGGTAAACCTCCACGCCGTTTTCCTTCCGCAGCAGTTCCATCATCTTGCCCACAATAAGCGGGGCACCAAGCGTGGGCTTTGCCTCTTCGATGGTCAGGGTGTGCTCCGCCTTGTGCTGCAGCACCTTGAGCACGAGGTAGGCATCGGGCATGACCACGGACTTGGTCTTGCCGTCCTGCCCAACGGCCATCTGCTGATATTCGGGCAGATAAACCGGGCCGAGGATGTCGCCCTCGTTTGCCCCCGAAGCCACATTCCAGAAACCCTTGAAGCGCTGGAGGCTCGGGTTGTTCTGAATTCCTGATTCAATCACATAACTGAACTTGTCCTGCTGCCCTTTGGCAAGATAGGCGTCCACCACTGTGTCAAAACTCTGCCCGCCATTGATAAGCGCCCGCACATGCGACGCTCCCGCGGCGGCATCGGGTATGGCGGCCGGGAAACGAACAGCCCGGAACGTAATTTCCTCAAAGGTGTGCAGGCTGTCTCCGGCAAAACGGTACTCGCGCTCGATTTCCTCGTCCGTAACCTTCAGTTTCCCCTCCTTCATCGCCTCCAACGCCAGAAACTGCACCGCCTGTTCACCCAGCATCTTGGCGACCATGCGGTCCGTTTCCTCGTCAATGTTGTCTTTCTGAAACTGAAGTTTCTCCGGCGTGAGGTCATACTCCTTCATGAGCGGCGTGATTTCCCCGTTCTTCGGAACCTCCATGTTCCACATCGCCCTCAGTTGGTCGCCCTCGTCGCCGCTTTCCTTGAAAAAGGCATCCCGAGCCACGTCGCGCGGCACATCATTCTTTCCCTCGGCCTTCAGTTTCTGCCCCAGCGGCAGTTTGATCTGCTCGTCAATATGCTGGTTGAGCAGACGGAGCAGATCACCCCGGCTGCTGATTTTGGGCCGCTCCGTGTCCGACATCTCGCGCAGCAGGCGCATCAGGTCGCCCCGGGTCATGTATTTGTCGCCAATCTTGGCAATGCGGATGCGGTCCTTGTCAATCATCTGGCCGCACCCGCCCACCGCCGTCAGCACCACTCCCAGCACGAGTGCAGTTGCCAACACCCAGCATCCTTTGTGAAGGGAAACACCCATGGTGCAGTTCCTTTGCTCCAATTCCTAATTCCTAGTTTCTAATTCCCAATTACCGTCCCTTATGGTAACATAGCCCCTGT
The DNA here is from genome assembly GCA_903893795.1 of Candidatus Hydrogenedentota bacterium. Taxonomy (GTDB): domain Bacteria; phylum Hydrogenedentota; class Hydrogenedentia; order Hydrogenedentales; family CAITNO01; genus CAITNO01. Next base: position 22,032 of record CAITNO010000121.1, read on the forward strand.
GAGTTGGAAAACCGCATAAGCCGGGATGAACCATCCTGCGGCGGAACATGGATACGGGGCAATGTACATTTACATCGCGTTCATGGGTTTGCTGACACTGGTACTGTTTCTGTGGGCCTTGGTGGCGTTCCTCGATGGGGACGGGCAATAGCCTTCCTATTCGCCGCGCTTCCCATAGCCCAGAGAACGCAGAAAGGTGTCAATGTCCGCAGGCGGACCCCCGGTGGCCGATTCCGCGCCGAAACGCAGCGGCGATTGCACGAACTTGCGCTGGCATTCGGGGCAGAGGTCGAGCACCATCTTCTTGTAGACCTGCTCCTCAAGATGCGTCGCATCCGTTTCGTCCAGCGCGCCCACCAGTGCCTCCAATTCCCCACGGTGATCGCGGACAAGGTCCCAAAGGGACACCTCAAGCGTGTCATAGGCCGCGCGCACGTCAATGGACACCTGGTAGCGCAACGCCTTTCGCACAATGGAAACACCGCATCCGTCGCACTGGTACATGGCTGAATGTCCTCCTGGCGCAAAACCACCGCCGTTCCGTAAAGTTTATCACGGGCAGGCCCGTGATGTCCCTTCCGCCCACTCCTTTGCCGTAGATTTGCCGCCTCCCAGGCTTTCCCGTATAGTATTTATCGGCGCACGCAAACCTTCCAGCACCATACAGAGCAGGACCATTCATGAGCGAGTTAATAATACCCCCCGACGAGGAACTCGAATTTTCTTTCTTTCGAAGTTCCGGACCGGGCGGACAGAAGAAAAACACGACGGATTCCGCCGTGCGCGTGCGCCATCTGCCCACCGGTTTAATCGTGGTCTCCACTTCGTCCCGTTCCCAATTCCAAAACAAGCAACTGGCCGTGCTCGAATTGGCGCGGCGTCTGGCCGCGCTGCACAGAAGACCCCGAACCCGCCATGCCACGCGCCCCACCATGGCATCACGAACCCGTCGGGTGGAAACCAAACGGCACCGGTCAGAAATAAAACGGCTCCGGGGGGCGCCGGGAGACGAGTAGAACTCTGACAGCCCCGACGCAACATTCGAGAGTGGGGGAGAAGCTTCGGGCTCAGTTCAAAGCCCTGCCCGTACGACTCACCGACACCCGGGCTAGAATGAGACACAACAGCACCAGCCCCGCCGTTCCCATCGTCGGCAATGCGGTCGCCACATTCAACACGATATCCGCGGACTGAAGCGTGTCGTAGTCGTCCGAAACCTCGCACAGATACACGCCTCCGTCCCCATCGGACACGCTGTCGAAGGCAAGCACATCGCTGTTCGCGCCGGTCACGGCGTTCAGCGCCGCACCGTCACGCTTGTACCACTGGTAGGAAACGGTTCCATGCCCGTTCTGCGCGAGCACGGACAATTCCGCATACCCACCGGCCTTGATGGTTGGGGGCGGGTTCAGAACGCTTACAGACAACGGTGCCCCGAGCGACACGGTGTAATCAACACTTGTCCCTGGAAAAGCTGACGAACCTCCTAGCGGATTCTGCTCAATAACAAGTCCAGCCGCCACCGTGGAACTCATGGCCGTGCTTACCGTCCCCTGAAGCAATCCCGACGCCGTGACTTGCGATGCGGCAGTGGCCTGGTCCAAACCAACGATATTGGGCACCACAAAACTCGCCACGGAATGCGTGATGGCCGTGATGTTGTCCACAAAAAAGTCGGTAGATCCCTGCGGCTGATAGGGAATGGTGATTTCGACCAGATTAAAGGTCTGGCCCGCCGGTGCGGCAAAGGCAATCTCTCCCATGGGCATGGTGTCGCTGCCATAGCTGCCATGGGCGGAGATAGAACCCACCGGGGCATTTGCCGTGGAATTGTTGTAGGCCGTCAGCGTGATACTGGTGGGAATCTCCACCTGGTGAAAGTCCGCCGTTGCAAACTTCAGCGAGACATTTGTCAGTGGCTGGCTGAATCGTATGTCCAGTGCGTCCCTGTCCAGACTGTTTGGGTAGATGTAGTTCCCGGAAAAGAGGGACAGGTGGTAGAACGTCGTGCCGTCCGACTGAATCGAGAAACCGCCCAGCCCGACGCCGGTAAATTGCGCCGTCAGTCCGCCAACGCTCTGCGAGACCGGCAGTCCCTGTGTGGCCACGAGTTGCGGTGTTCCCGTGTCCAGGTCAAAAAGAACCACCGTTGCGGTTTGCACGAAATTGGCCGTGAGGAACCTGTCCGCCCCCGCTGCAAAGGTGTACGTCGCTGAGGTGCTTACCTCGGTGCCCGCCTCCGTCCAATTAACAAAAGCAAAACCGGTGTTCGCCGTCGCACTGACGCTCACATTCCTGCCGCCGACATAGCTGCCGTCACCGGACGTCGTTCCGCCGTTAAAGGGGGCGACTGAGGTGGTGATGTTGTACGTCGGCGCAAAATGCGCCACCAGTGTCCGATTGACTGTGGCTTTGAAACTGTAGTTCGCCGAACTGCTGACAACCGTGCCGTTCTCCGTCCAATTCACGAATCCGAAACCAGGATTGCTGGAGGCCGCAAGATTCGCCGTCGAATTCAGGGGGTAAACACCTGCTCCCGTGATGCTGCCAGCCGTGTCAGGGAGTGCGCTTGCCGCAATGGTGCAGCTCGGCCCAGCCGACGCAAGCAATGAAAACGCGCAGTCATGCTGGCCAAAGTAGAACCGGGCCGCGCCCGTGCTGAACTGAAAATGTTGCCCGTCTCCACCGCTGCCCGAGGCCAGCCCCCAGTCCGGATACCCGGCCTGAACACCCTCAATGCGAATCCAATACTTGGTGCCCGCGGCAGCCAGGAACGGGCTGGACAGGGTATAGGAATAGTCATACATGGCAATCCCGCCAAAAGTCCCCGCCGCCGTTTCACCGGCAATTCCACCAACGTTGTAATGGGCCAGATAAATCTCCGGCAACTGCGGGTTTGTCAGGTGTGGCTGAGAACCGCCTGCGATGGATTCGTAGAAGGTGATGGTGAAATTGCTCACATGACCATAAGCCGCGGCATAGGAATATCCGCCGCGCCAGCGGACTTGCGTAATCGCCTGCGCCGTAGGCAGCGTGAAATCATCATAGGCATACATGTCCGAATCACTTCCGTCTGGGTCAAGCCAGGAGGAAACCAGGACGTTACCACTGCCGTCAAAATCTCGTGAAAACACCACTTGGTTTTGGCCGAAAGCGCCATGGGAGAAAATGCACACACCCAGAAATAGGAGCAACGCCATCCCGCGGCCAAGAGTGATCGGCTTCCGGTCAAATGAGGATAGTGGCATGATAGCGACTCCAACCAAGAATGTTTATACGTTGAATTCAGATATAAACTCGACAGCAAGCCATTATAGAAACAAAATTCGTTCCGAACAAGGCTTTGTTTATACCTTGCACTTTCAAACTGGGACTTTGCTTTTCTGTGATGTCATATAATAACACTAAAACCCAATTCGGAAACCCAGAAATGTTTCATAATGAGAATCGCAAAGTGATATAGCAACCCAGAATGACACAAATTGTCGTAACTTATCCTTGATTGTCACGCAGTTTTATCCTTTTTTCAATAAAAGAACCTTAAGTTGTGCCATGCCAGTAGTTTAGGAAAACGCCCCAAAATGGCACAGAACTTGATACCAATACGAGACAAGTTACGAGGTTCGGACGCGCTGAATGAGTAAAACCATTCACGTTAGTCGAACCGGCCAGGGAGATATTCTCTCGCGGGTGAGAAAATGCTGGACTACGGGCATTGGTCCGGCAGATAGGAAAGCTTAGGGCCGACGGTGATTATATCGCCGTCGGCCCTGAATCATTTTAGCTGAACTTGAAGCCGCTTGTTCATCCTCCATGAGGATGAAACAGACCCAAGTGCGGCGGTTACACGTTAAAGCGGAACAGAAGAATATCCCCGTCCTGGACGATGTATTCTTTCCCTTCGAGACGGACCTTGCCCTTTTCCTTCGCTTTGACCATGTTTCCCGCCTCCATGAAATCCGTGTAGGCCACCGTTTCGGCGCGGATAAAGCCGCGCTGAATGTCCGAGTGGATTACCCCGGCGGCGTCCACGGCCTTCGTGCCCTTGCGGATGGTCCAGGCGCGCACCTCCGGTTCGCCGGCCGTCAGGAAGCTCATCAGGCCAAGCATGCCATAGGCCGCCTGAATAAAGCGGGTCCTTGACTCCTCGCCGAGCCCCAATTCCTCACGGAAAGCGGCCCGCTCTTCCTCGGGCAACTGGGTCACCTCCATCTCCATGGCGCCGCACAGGTCAATATGGAATAGCCCGAGCGACTCCGCGGTGGCATTGAGTCCGGCCGGGTCATCGTTGCCAATCGCCTCATCCCCGTAGTTTCCTAGCACCATGAGCGGCTTCTGTGAAAGAAAGGTGTAGCTGCGCAGCAGCCCCGTGTCATGGGCATCCAGTTCCAGCGTGCGCAGCGGGGCGCTGTTTTCCAGATGGGCCTTGCAGCGCTGCATGACCTCATACTCTCGGTCATGCCGGCGCTCCTTGTCGAGCCGTTCAATGCGCCGCTCGATAACGATGAGGTCAATGAGCTGAAGCTCCTCCTCCAGGGCCCGCACGTCGCGCACCGCATTGACGCTGTTCATCGGGTGGCTCACATTGTCATTCTTGAACGCCCGCACCACGTGAACCAGCGCGTCGGCATTCTTCAGCACCGTCAACGCCGAACTGTCCAAAGCCTTGTCCTGGTCGGCGGCCTCATTGGGAGCGATGTCCAAGAACTCGATTTCCGCATAGGTTTTCTTCTTGGGCTTGTGGATTTCCGACAGTTGGTCCACACGGGCGTCGGGCACTTTGATGACGGCGACATTGGCGTCGCGGCTTCCATAGGCGCCCACGGCCGCGCGGGCGCCTGTGAGGGCATTGAACACGGTCGTCTTGCCGGACCGCGCCATGCCGATGATTCCAACGCGCATTTTTGTTAGCCTTTCTGATGACGGTGCGCATAAGGGCGCGCCGGAATTGTGCTATCCTACTCCAGAGGCATGAACAGCCCCCGCTACAGCATACCGGGCGGCGGGCATGGAGGGCAAATGATGCTCGAAACGGTGAACCTCAAGGGGAAGCTCGGCAAGGAGGAATACCGGACGGCACAGGCCGCCCTGGACCTCCAACTGGGGGAGGCACAGCGCAAACTGCGTGCCGCGGGCATACCTGTGCTCGTGGTCTTTGAAGGCTGGGACGCCGCCGGAAAAGGCTCCACCATAGGCAGGTTGGTACAGCCGCTGGATCCGCGCGGCTTCAAGGTGCACAACGCCGGTCCACCCACCGATCTCGAGCGCATGTATCCGCCCATGTGGCGTTTCTGGAACCTGCTGCCGCCCAGGGGCGGCATTGCGGTGTTCAACCACAGTTGGTACCGTGAGGTGTGGAATGCCCCCATCGAGGAGGAGGCCGAGCCAAGCCTTGCTGTCGCCTACGAACAAATCCGTGTCTTCGAACGGCAGCTTGCCGACGACGGCGTGGTTATCGTCAAATTCTTCATGCACATCAGCGCTGAAACGCAGTCAAAACGTTTCAAAAGGCTCGAAGAGGACCCTGCCTTTTCCTGGAAGGTCGGGAAGGCAGAAAAGAGACGCAGCAAGCATTATGACAAATACATGATACTTGCCGAGGATATGCTGCGGGAGACTTCCACATCCTATGCCCCTTGGACGCTGATCTCAGGCACCGACGAGCGCCTGCGCAGTGTGCGTGTCGCCGAAACGCTTGCCGCAGCCTTCGACACGGCCCTGAATCGCCCCGCGCCGCCTCCTGCAAAAGCCCCCACACTGCCCCCTCAACGCAGCAGTCCCCTGGACCATGTGGACCTAGACCTCTCCATACCCCGGGAAGAATACGACAAGAGACTGCCCGCGCTGCAGGCCGAACTGCGGCGGCTCCAATATCTATGCTACCGCAGGCGTCAACCCGTGATGCTGGCCTTTGAAGGGGCCGACGCCGCGGGCAAGGGCGGCGCCATACGGCGGCTGACCCGCAAGCTGGACCCCCGTGGATATGAGGTGGTTCCCATTGCCGCCCCGGACGGCGTGGAAAAGCTGCACCATCACCTGTGGCGTTTCTGGCGGGCACTGCCCAAGGCGGGCCACTTTACCGTCTTTGACCGCACTTGGTATGGTCGTGTGCTGGTCGAGAGGGTGGAGGGTTTTGCCCGGTCCGAGGAATGGCTGCGCGCCTACCGGGAAATTAATGAGTTTGAGTCCGACCTGGTGGCCCACGGAATGGTGGTCCTAAAGTTCTGGCTGCAAATCTCCAAGGAGGAGGAACTGAAGCGCTTCAACGAACGGCAGAACACACCCGAAAAGCAGTGGAAGATTACAGAGGAGGACTGGCGCAACCGGGAAAAGTGGGATGACTACCGGCTGGCAGTTTCAGCGATGATTGAACAAACATCCACCACGCACGCCCCGTGGACCATTGTTGAGGCCAACGACAAATGCCACGCCCGCATCAAGGTGCTCGAAACCGCAGTGGCGGCAATAGGCAGGGCGCTCAAGGAAAGCGAAAAATGACCTTGGGCGAAAGGTAATAATCCGTCTTCCTCCCATCCCCCCATACTTCCCATGGCACAGGGCTGAATCACCTCCAAAAGAGTTCAGTCGTCCTCGACAGGCTCGTCCAGTGGGGGAGTGACCATCTCGTGCTGCCGCAACCGGTTGATGTTTTCGCGGATGTGGTCGTTGAGCTGGTTGTCCACGGCGATCTTGGCCCCGTAGATGGCGTTCTCCACACCGCGCGCCGTGGACGCACCATGAAGAATGATCACGGTTCCGTTGATGCCCAGCAGGGGGGCGCCGTGATATTCATTCGGGTCCACCCGCTGCTTGAGTTCGCGCAACGCCTTGCCGGCCAGCACCGCCCCGATCTTGCTCATGGACGTGCTTTCAAACTGCTCCCGCAGCATTTTCCCCATAAAATAGGCGGCGGCCTCGCTGGTCTTCAGAAAAAGGTTTCCGATAAACCCGTCGCAGACAACCACGTCCGCCTTGCCCTCATACAGTGCCTTGGGCTCGATGTTGCCCACAAAATTCATGTGCTTGGCCTGGCTGAGGGTCTGGTGCACCTCCCTGGCCACGGCACCGCCCTTCTGGCCCTCTTCGCCGATGTTGAGCAGGCCCACCCGCGGGCTTTCCACCCGTAGCGCATACCGGGAATAGGCAATGCCCATCTCGGCAAACTCGCAGAGTTGCCGGGTGGTGCAGTCCACGTTGGCGCCCAGATCAAGCATGACCACGCGCCCGCGGATGGTGGGGAGGGTCTGGCTGATGGCCGAACGTGCCACGCCGCGGATGGGACCCAGCACGGTACGGGCACCGACCATGACGGCACCCGTGTTTCCCGCGCTGACCACCGCTGCGGCTTCACCCTCCTTGACCAACCGCATGGCAACGAGCAACGAAGAGTTCTTCTTGTTGCGCACCGCCATCACGGGCTGCTCGTGCATCCCGATACACTGCGTCGCGGGCCGGATCGAAATCTGGCCCCGACGGGCATACCCCCCCAGCTTCTTGTTCAAAAGCGCTTCGTCGCCGACCAAAATAACGTGAATATTGCTGTTGAGGCTGGCTTGGACCGCGCCTTCGACTTCGACATCGGGCGAACTGTCCGAACCCATGGCGTCAACGGCGATTTTCATGGCTTTTTCCGGAAGGGAGCGATCAGCCGTTCTTCGGCTTGATTACGAGGCGTCCCTTGTAGAAGCCGGTCTTCAGGCAGACGCGATGGGGCAGCTTCGGCTCGCCCGAATCGGGACATTCGGTCACATTCGCCGCGGTCAGTGCGTGGTGGGAACGGCGCATGCCCTGCTTTGCGCTCCCGGTTCGTCTTTTTGGTACCGGCATGAGTTCTACTCCTCCAACTTCTTTGGCGCCAAGTCCGGAAACAGGCGGGCCAAATCGGCCAACCCGTTTGCGGGCGCTTCATTTATCGTTTCTCCGGAACCGCACGTGCAGGGCGCGTCATTAAAATTCGCCCCACACCGGGGGCACAGGCCCCGGCACTCCGGTTTGCACAAAAACTTGAGCGGCACATTAAGCACCACTTCTTCCCACACACAGGGACCCAAATCAACGGTTCCACCCTGTGTGGCACGGCGTTCGGTGAACACCGCATCCAATTCGTCCACATCATCATCCAGCGTTTTCAGGACATAAGCACCGCCCGGACCCTCTTCAAAGAGCCAGCCAACCTCCAAGTTCCAGGAAACGCGCGCGTCTGCCAGACAACGGTCGCAGGGCCGCTCATACACACCCTTCAGACGTCCCTGAAAGAGGTAGTCATTGTCCACGGCAAGCACAAACCCTTGCACATGAACCACTTCAAGCGGCACACTTGGCGTGTCCGGAGGTTGCACCTCTGGAATCTTCACCATGACATCCACCGGAAGACCTTCGTCCCCCACCGCCGAAACGGGTATAAGTAACTGATTCACGGCATATTCCAGTTTTTCGCAGACACACAGAAGACATATTGTAACAAAAGTGCGGCCAAGGTTGCAATCAGCCCTCGGACCCCGCACAGCACACGACAAAAGAAACGCGCGCCGCGAAGCGCGCGTTAAAGCAAGCGGGCCTGTAAGCCGGGTTCTGTCCAGGGACACTGGGCCCCTTGAACGGTCATTCCTCTCGAACGCGCGTCACCGCGCGCCTCTAGCGTCCAACCCGGGACTGATGCGGGCAACATCATGGGTCCCCTATTTGGACTTGCTCCAGGTGGGGTTTGGCTAGCCGCCGTGTCACCACGACGCTGGTGCGCTCTTACCGCACCTTTTCACCATTGCCGGCGCGAACGCCGGCTGTATATTTTCTGTGCCACTTTCCGTCGGGTTGCCCCGCCTTCGCGTTAGGAAGCACCCTGCCCTATGGAGCCCGGACTTTCCTCGACAGGCCGAAGCCCGCCGCGACCGTTCAGCCTGCTTGCTCAATAAGTATAGCGCATGTGCCTGTTGTAGGTCACCTTTGGTTCGCAGTGTTCAGTGTCGAACTGTATGGTCGAAATGTATTCGACATTGGATTGCAGAATTTCGTATTATCCATTCCCTTTTGCATTTACAGAGTGGGCGCATCCCCGGGGGATGTTCCCGGAGGTTACTCAATGGGCAAGATTGAACGTGCAATTCTGAGTTGTCACGACAAGACGGGACTCGTCGAACTGGCCACACTGCTGAACGAGCTGGGTGTCGAGATCATCGGCACCTCGGGAACTCTGTCCGTGCTGCATGCCGCGGGCATTTCCGCCCAAAGCATAGCCGACTTTACGGGCATACCCGAACTGCTCAACGGCCGGGTCAAATCGCTGCATCCAAAGGTGCATGCCGGACTGTTGGGCGTGCGCGACAGCAAGCTGCATCTCGAGCAGATTCAGGCCTACGACATAAAATGGATTGACATGGTCGTGGTGAACCTGCAGCCGCTCTCGGAACTGATAGCCCGTCCGGGCATTTCGGCTGAAGAGGTCATCGACCAGGTGGACATCGGCGGCGTGGCCATGCTGCGCTCCGCCGCAAAGAACCACCGTTATGTGACGGCTGTGGTCAACCCGTCACGTTACCCGCAGGTCATGCACGAGCTGCGCGCCCATGAAGGTTCCGTCTCCTATGCCACCCGCTTCCGCTTGGCCCAGGAGGCCTTCTGCGCAACGGCGGCCTACGACAATGCGCTGTCTCAGTACCTGATGGAAGTGGCCCCGCCCCAAGAGTAGGCGGGGACACTGTGCTGCTAACCAAGAGTGATGGGACGTGCGGCAAAGATGGGGATGGGAACATTGCGGCTGGAATGAGGACGGCAGTCCGGTTCCTGGTACAGCGCTTTCCTGGGAACGCCAATCTCCTGATTGGCACCGGGAATGAAGCCAATCAGGAGATTGGCGTTCCCAGGAAGTATCGCGCTCTCGCACACACGCAGAGGCGGGCGTTACGGGGAGCGTCGGCACGCTTGCCGACTCTCTTGCAGGGCAAGCCGACAGCCGGGGGCGGCTGTCCTACATTAATTGGAGCAACAGGACATGAAAATACTCATCATCGGCAGCGGCGGACGCGAACATGCCCTTGCCTGGAAAATCGCCCAGAGCCCCTTGGTCGCGAAGGTATACGGCGCTCCGGGCAATCCCGGCATTGCCAGTCTCGACAAGGGCGTCTGCATTCCCCTTGCCATCGACGACTTTTCGGGCATTAAGGCTTTTGTTGAGGAAAAGGACATCGACCTGACCGTGGTGGGTCCCGAAGACCCGCTCACAAAGGGCTTGGTGGATTATCTGGAGCAGGGTGGGGACCGCGCTTTCGGCCCTTCGGCCGGGGCGGCCCAACTGGAGGGCAGCAAGGCTTTCGCCAAGGCGTTCATGGAGCGCCACCACATTCCGACCGCCGCATGGGCAGAGTTTGACGATGCCGCCGATGCGGCCGCCTACGTCCATGAAAAGGGCGCGCCCATCGTCATCAAGGCCGACGGCCTTGCCGCAGGCAAGGGCGTCACCGTGGCGATGGACGTGGACACGGCGCTCCGCGCCATAGACGAGGCCATGGTGCAGCACGCATTCGGCAGTGCCGGAGCGCGGGTGGTGGTGGAAGAGTTCATGGTGGGGGAGGAGGCCTCCATACTGGCTTTCTGCGACGGCAAAACCGTCATCCCCATGGCGTCGAGTCAGGACCACAAAGCTGTCTTTGACGGCGATAAAGGTCCGAATACGGGCGGAATGGGCGCCTATTCGCCCGCGCCCGTGGTCACGCCGGAGATAGAAGAGCGAATCCTCAAGGAAGTGCTTCAGCCCGTCGTGCGGGGCATGGCCGAAGAGGGGAACCCCTACAAGGGCATTCTCTACGCCGGGTTGATGATCACCGATCAGGGCCCGAGGGTCGTGGAGTTCAACGTGCGCTTCGGAGACCCGGAGACCCAGGTGGTGCTGCCGCGCATGAAGACAGACCTGGTCCCTGTGCTCCTGGCCTGCTGCGAAGGACGGCTCGAAGAGGAAAACATTGAATACCACGATGCGCCCTGCGTCACCGTGGTCATGGCCAGCGGGGGCTATCCCGGCGCCTATGCCAAGGGCAAAGCCATCTCAGGTATTGCCGAAGCGGAGTCTGAGGCGGGCGTTTGCGTGTTCCAAGCGGGTACGAAGTTGGAGGAGGCCACCCTGCTGACCAACGGCGGGCGGGTCCTCAATGTCACCGCCACCGGCGGCGCGCTCCCCGAGACGATTGCCAAAGCATACCGTGCCGTGGATAAGGTGTCCTTTGAGGGTGCCCATTACCGCAACGACATCGGCGGCAAGGCGCTGAAACACATGGGGCTCTAGAGGGGGCCTCCCGGGGCGGTCTCAACTGCTGACGGCGGCGATTCCCGCAATGGCTGCGGCGCTTTTCGAATGCCACAGGTCACGCATGGCGGCCGACAACAACGCCTCGGCATCTGCGCAACGGTACGTATCATGACTGGTCGCCAGGCCATAGTTCAGTTTGGCCACCATGGGACACTGCGCATCGTGCATGGTGGCGGTGCGAATCTCCTCCCCAATTTTGCCCGCATAGGTCAGGGCGTCCTCGCGCGTGATATGGGGAAGCACTGCGGCAAAAGTGGCCCCGTCGAACCGGGCAAGAATGTCGTAGCTCCGTGAACTGGCCCGCATCGCCATGGCCACCTCAACGAGCAGATCGTCCAGACACAGGTTTTCCGCCGGTTCGTCCAAGGCAGTCACTTCATCCACCTCAATCATCAGGCAGGAAAGGGGATAGCCGTAGCGCTCCGCCTTGTCGGACTCCTCCTGCAGGCGGTCCGTAAGAAAACGCCGGTTCTTGAGCCCCGTCAGTTCGTCGGTGTTGGCCGTGTCCTCGTACAGTCCCGCATGAAATGCCTTCTCCGGCGCGTTCTGCCTGGCGCGCAGCACCGAATCCACATGGACCATAACAAAGGGAAGATTATAGGGCTTCACCACGTAGTCGCTCGCGCCCATCTCCAAACCCAGAGCGATATCCTGGGGATTATCGCGTGCCGTGACAAAAACAACCGGAATATGGGCTGTGGCCGGGCTGGCCTTCAGCCGGCGGCACACCTCGAAACCGTCCATGCCAGGAAGACCCACATCCAGGAGCAAAAGGTCAATATGGTCCTGCGCGCAAAGCGCCAGCGTGTCCTGTCCGTTGTGAACAGCCACCGCTTCATATCCATTCAGTGCCAATCCATCGCAGAGAAGCATCGCCTCGTCAACACAATCATCAACCACGCAAACTTTAGCTTTATGCACCTCGGTACCTCTTGATCTGAAGTTGTATTGCCGTGATTCCCGGCTAATTTCAGTTTTCACAAAAAATTGTACACGGAATTGCTCATTTTGGCAAACCAACGACGGTAATAAACCGAAATCCGGGAAGATTGCTCTTCCTCTCCTGACGCCTTCGAACCTTCGCCAGAACAGTGCAGAACCCTGCATCGCGCCTGCATGTCCAAATATTCCTCTCTTTTCCACGGGTCGAATGCAGGTGCTGGGCCGTGCGAGAATAGAGGCGCGCGCGGCCACCCCGTGATTGAAACCGGCGATGCTGGTAGGAATTCAATAAGGAGTCCTGTTAATGCCTGACCGTAAACACAAGAAGAAGCGGCCCGGTTCACTAGCCCGTCAGTCTGGCTCTCCTGGGGCACTGCCGGGAACGCTCTGCGTCGAACCCGGTTCGGCCCCTCCCGAAATCCGGATCACCGCCTACGGCAAAGAGGACTTCCTGGAGACTACCGTGCAGGATGTCGCCCAGATCCGTCCTCTCCTCGACCAGTGGCCCGTGGTATGGGTCGATGTGGAGGGTTTTGGCGATGGAACCACGCTTCGCGCCCTCAGCACCCTGTTTGATATTCATCTACTCGCGCTTGAGGACGTGGTGCTGGTTCACCAGCGGCCCAAGGCGGAGCTTTACGGTGACCGCGTATTCTTCATCACGCGCATGGCACAGGTGCGGCAGGACCTCGAAACGGAGCAGGTGAGTTTCTTTCTGGGCAAACACTTCGTGCTCACTTTCCAGCAGGGCGCGCCGGGCGATTCCTTCGACCGGGTGCGCCATCATATCCGCGCCAATGCGGGGATTCTTCGCTCGTCCGGGGCGGATTATCTCTGCTACAGCCTCATCGATGCCGTCATCGACCAGTTTTTTCCCGTGCTTGAACATTTGGGCGACAGGCTCGAGGCGCTTGAAACAGAAGCGCTCGCGCGCCCCTCGCTCGACACGGTTTCCCGCGTCCATGCCATCAAAGGCCAATTGCTCTCCCTGCGCCGGATTGTCTGGCCCATGCGCGAGGCCCTGCAAACGGTGCTGCGGGAACCGGCCAGCGTCTTCACCGCCGAGACGCGCATCTACCTGCGCGACTGCCACGACAATCTCCTGCAAATAATGGACCTCGTCGAAACCTACCGCGAACTGGCCGCTGGTCTCACCGACCTCTACCTGTCCAGCAGCAGCAACCGCATGAACGAGGTAATGAAGGTGCTGACCATCATTGCCACCATCTTCATGCCGCTCTCCTTTCTCGCCAGTCTCTACGGCATGAACTTCGACCCGGAGGCATCCCCATGGAACATGCCCGAACTGCGCAGCCATTGGGGCTATCCGGCCTTGCTGGCCGTCATGGCGCTGATCGCCCTGGGCATGGTTCTCTCCTTCTGGTGGAATGGTTGGTTCAAACCAACTCTGCCAGCCATGGAGATTGAAGAAGCCGACGGTTCCAATGATTCCCAAGGCAGCACGTTCTGACCTGACGCCAATTTCCGCCACTCTCCCCGTGTCCAAGCCGGTTCTGGAGCCTTTGTTTTGCGCACAACTCCCTGTTCCCTCGATGGCATCGGGGCAGGGGAGAATCGGAGAAAGGTGCGATTTTCTGTTGACATGCTGGACAAAGGGGGCTAGAATCACCCCGCAAAGCTGGTGTGGCACCCGGCAGGAGTTCGCGGATGTTGCGGATTTTGTCGGCCCACCTTAAGCGGATAGCGGGCCATTGCGCGTGAAATCATGCGTGACGGGTGCGTTACGGTTTCAAGCAGTGCATGTGTGCGAAACCTTACAACAACAGGAGAAATGAAAAATGGCAGAGAGCGCAAAGGCAAAGACCAAGGGGCAGATTGTGGCGGCCATCGCCGAAAAGACGGGGCTGACAAAAAAGCAGGTGGACGATGTGCTTGCCGCACAGGCTGAACTCGCCTACGCGGAAGCGGCGGCCGGTTTCACCATTCCCGGCATCGGCAAACTGGCCGTGGTGCAGCGCGCCGCCCGCAGCGGCCGCAATCCGGCCACCGGCGAAACGATCCAGATTCCCGCGAAGAAGAGCGTGAAATTCCGTGTCGCCAAGACCGCCAAGGACGCCATCGCGGGCTCCGAGGGTTAATCCCCCTTTGAAAACCGGTACACGCTTCCCCCACTGTAAACAGGTGCCCTTGTGCGTCCTGTGCGGTGCGGGGAAGCGGTGCCGGGGTTCACACACCGCGCACGCGGGCAAAGTTGATGAATCCCCGTTCAACGTCCGTGTCGAGCAGTTTCACCTGCACATGGTCGCCCACATCCAGACCGCTGAACCCGCGCACCACCTTTCCTTCCACCGGCGGGGCAAAAATACGGACCCAGGTGCCTTTCTCCGAGGCGCCCGTCACAATGGCGTCAAAGAGTTCTCCCCCCCGCTTGGACAGCAGCAGCGCTGCGGCCGATTTGGCCACCTGCCGTTCCACCTTTGAAACATTGCCTTCCTGTATCGTGCAATGCCGCGCCAGTTCGTCCAAGGTCTCCGTGTCATAAGGCACCGGTTGTCCCGCGATGGCGGCTTTAAGCAGCCGCTGCGTAATCACGTCCGGGTAGCGCCGGTTGGGCGCCGTCGAGTGGGAATAGTTCTTCACGGCCAACCCGAAATGACCTACGGGCTTTTCCCCGGGCAGGTCCACGGCGTACTCTCCGGCACCCATGAGCTTGATGACGGACAACGAAAGGTCCGGAAAACTCTGCGGGTCCGCCACGCTTCTCTCGTCCAGGAACATTTCCAGGGCCCGTCCGTCCGGTTCCGCAGACAGCTTGAAATTGACCCCTGCGGCCAGTTCCACGATGCGTGCCCACCGTTCCGGCGAGCGCAGCACTCGCCGCAGCGAGGGAAATCCCTTCTTGTCCAGATAGGAGGCCGTCACACCATTCGCCGCGATCATGAAGTCTTCAATGAGGTATTTTGCCCGGTTCTTCTGCTCAGATTTCAGGCCCGAAAGCATGTCCCCTTCGAAAACAGCCTTTGTTTCCGTGGTTTGAAGCGTCAGTGCACCGCGTTCGTGACGTAGCCCCTTGAGAACTTGGGCCACACGGTCCTGGATGCGTAACTGTTCTTCAAGCCCGGGCACCGCCGCCAATGTGGGCGGTGCTGGCGCCTCGCCCTCAAGCCACGGAGCCACCGAATCGTACGCCAGTTTTGCATGGTTCAGCACCGTGGCGCGGTAGACATCCGACTCGCCAACGGTGCCATCCACGGCGATAACCGCCTCGACCACAAGGGCCAGCCGCGCCTCCTTTTCGTTGAGCGAGCTGAGGCCTGTCGACAGTTTCTCGGGCAGCATGGGAAAGATGGCCGCTGCCGTGTACACCGACATCGTGTTTTCCGCGGCGTGCCCGTCCGTGGCGGACCCCGTTTTCACCAGCGCATCAACATCGGCGATGGCGATAAATATCTTCGTCGAGCCGTCGGGCAGGGCCTCGGCATAGGTGAGTTGGTCCAGGTCGAGGGAATCATCATTGTCGATGGAGCACCAAAGGAGTTCCCGCATGTCACGGATGGAGGGGGCCATCTCGATGACCGCCGCCTCGAGTTGGTCGACTTCCGCCACGACGGCAGGGGAGAATTCCGGCAACAGTCCGCGCTCCTTCATGGCCCGCTGTGCGATGCTGATAAGTTGCTCCCGGTTCGCCTGATCAGTGATGTTCATGCGTGCGTTCCCCGTTGGTGTCTGCCTATTATGCGACAACTTCTGTCGCATTTTAGCCGGACCGCGTTAGGGTTTCAATAAGCTGGCGCATCGTTCGTAGAGTAGGCTTTCAGCCTCCTTCATCAAGAAACTGTGTTCCCTGAATCGAAAAGCAACGACGGGACGGACATCAACATGCCTCTGTCTACCGTTTGGCTTACACACACGACAACGATTGTCCGCACCAACGTCCGTCCGCGCTGCAATGAAACGCTGTCGTTCCTTTCGTGAAACTGCGCATGGCGCAGACATTCCAAGGGAGTAGTCCGACCTGTGTCTAGGCCCTTTCTTCCCATCAAGGTGCCCAAAATATTGCTTAAAATTGACTTTCGCGGCACTTGGAGGCTATTATATCGGCCTTGCTGGTGGCAACTTGGTTTGGCTGTGTCCGCCAGTCCCTCCCCGTGGGCGACCGAGTGCGTCCTTATTTGTAAGTGGCTTTAGAATAAGGATTTAGAATTAATGAAGCTGACGGTTATCGGCGGCGGAAGTTCCTATACCCCTGAACTGCTGGACGGACTTTTCAGCCGTCTGGACCAGATCCCCGTCAGTGAAGTGTGGATGATGGACCAGGACGAGCGCCGTCTGGGAATCAATGCCGCCTTTGCCCAACGCATGGCAGAGAAGAATGGCAACCCCTTCACCGTTCACGCGACCACCGACATGCGCGCCGCTGTGAAAGAAGCCAAGTACGTCGTCACTCAGATTCGCGTGGGCCAGATGCAGGCGCGGATCAACGACGAGAAGCTGGGTCTCAAGCATGGCATCGTCGGTCAGGAAACGACCGGGGTCGGCGGCTTCGCCTGCGCCCTGCGCACCATTCCGCGCATTCTGGAAGTCGCCCACGCCATGGAGGAACTGGCCCCCAAGGGCTTCCTCCTCAATTTCACCAATCCCGCAGGCATCAACACCGAGGCGGTGATCAAGCACAGCGCCATCCGCACCGTGGGCCTCTGCAATGTGCCCATCGGCATTATCATGGACGTGCTGAAACACACCGGCGGCGAAGTAAGCGACCTCGAACTGGACTACGTAGGGCTCAACCATCTCGCATGGGTGCGCAAGTTTGTCTTCCAGGGAGCCGACATTACGGACACGGTCATTGAGAAATTCATCGAAAACGCCGCGGAAGAGTGGGAGGTCGAGGCCACCTGCGCCAACATGATCACGGCGATTCGCCAGTTGAACATGTTCGTCAACCCTTATCTTCAGTATTACTACTCCACGGCCACGGTGCTGGAATCAATCAAAGCAAAGGAATGCACCCGCGGCGAGGAAGTGGTGAAGGTGGAAAACACCCTGTTCGAGAAGTACCAGGATGTCGAACTGAAGGAAAAGCCCGAAGAACTCAGCAAGCGGGGCGGCGCCCATTACTCCACGGCGGCTTTCCACCTGGTGGACGCCATAGAGAACAACCGGAGCAACCGCCAGATTGTCTGTTGCCGCAACAATGGCGCGGTCCCAACCTTTGATGATGATGTGTCGGTAGAGATTCCCGCGACCATCGGGAAAAACGGCGCGGTGGGCATTCCCCAGCCAAGACCGGAACTGCCCATTCGCGGTCTGATGCAACTGGTCAAGGCCTATGAGTCGCTGACGGTGGAGGCCGCCGTCAAGGGCGACCGGACCGCCGCGTTCAACGCAATGCTGCTGCACCCCCTGATGCCTGACGCAAACGGATGCAAGGCCCTGCTTGACGACCTGCTCGAAATCAACCGCCCCCATTTGCAGGGGACTTTCTTCTAGGCGGATCGGCGCCGCATGGCGCCCCGCGTGCTTCGCATACCGGCCCCAGGGGCCAAGGAGAAACACGATGACCCGTCCAGCCATTTGCCAGACCAGCCTCCCCGGCCGCGAACCCGACAAGCGCGGCAAGGTGCGGGACATCTATGACCTTGGCGACAACCTTCTCATTGTGGCAACGGACCGCATCTCGGCCTTCGACTGGGTCAACCCCGTCGGCATTCCCGACAAGGGCCGCATGCTGACCCAGATTTCCCTCTTCTGGTTTGAGCAGGTAAAAGACCTCTGCACCAACCATCTCATCTCGGCGGACATCGCTGATTTCCCGGCCGAGTTCCAAGCGCACCCGGAAACCTTCGAGGGACGCTCCATGCTCGTGCGCAAGTGCGAGATTTTCCCCGTGGAATTCATCATCCGCGGCTACCTTGCAGGCAGCGGACTCAAGGAATACCGCCAGCACGGCACCGTCTGCGGTATCCGACTCCCCGAAGGACTGGTCGAGGCCAGCAAGCTCGAAAAGCCCATATACACCCCCTCGACGAAGGCGGAATCGGGTCACGACATCAACATAGGCCCCGAAGAGGCCGCTGAGGTGATCGGCAAAGAGTGGAACGACTTGGCCTCCGCCACCGCCATCGGGGTTTACGAGCGCGCAAGGGACATCGCCGCCGAACGGGGCATACTTCTTTGTGACACCAAGTTTGAATTTGGCGTGCGCGAGGGTAAACTCATCCTCGCCGATGAAATACTGACGCCCGACTCGTCGCGTTTCTGGCCGGCCGACCAATATGAACCCGGCCGGAGCCAGCCAAGCTATGACAAACAGTTCGTGCGCGACTGGCTGGAGACAACCGATTGGGACAAGAATTCCCCGCAGCCCGCACTGCCCGCGGACGTGGTGGAAAAGACCCGTGCCAAGTACCTGGAAGCCTACACCCGCCTGACGGGAAAAAAGGACCTATAATCGTGGAATCGGACCATTTCTCCCCGCAGGATGAGGCGCTGCTTCCCTCCTGCGATGATGCCGGCCTCGACGACGACCATCTGCATGATGAATGCGGCGTGTTTGGGGTCTTTGGACATCCCGAAGCCCCCAAGCTTATCTATCTCGGCCTTTATGCCCTGCAGCACCGCGGCCAGGAGGGTGCGGGCATAGTCTGCGCCGATGAAGGCGTGCTGTCGGCCCACCGGGGCGTCGGCCTGGTTTCCGACGTCTTCAAGCCCCACAAACTGGCGCGGGTGAGCGGCGATCGCGGCATTGGCCACGTGCGCTATTCCACCTTTGGGTCCAGCAACCTGAAAAATGTCCAGCCGCTCGTGGCGGACTATGCCCGCGGTTCCATGGCCGTGGCCCACAACGGCAACATCACCAACGCCGCTGTGCTGCGCGAGGAACTGGAGGAACAGGGCGCCATCTTCCAGGCGACCACCGACACCACCGTCATCCTTCACCTCATTTCCCGCTCGAAGAAGACAACCTTCACCGATTGCCTCATCGATGCCCTCAGCCAATTGGTCGGCTCCTACACCGTGGTTGCCATGAACGGCACCGAGGTGGTCGCCGCGCGCGACCCGCACGGTTTCCGCCCCTTGTGGCTCGGAAAACTGGACGGCGGCTGGGTCCTTGCCAGTGAAACCTGCGCCCTCGACATCATTGACGCAGAGTGGGTCCGCGAGGTTGAGCCCGGTGAGGTCATCACCATCACCGACACAGGCATCACCTCCGTCAAGCCCTTTAAGCCCGCCGAACCCAAGCAGTGCGTGTTTGAATTCATCTATGTGGCCCGGCCCGACAGCTACATCTTTGGCAAGAGCGTCGACGAGGTGCGCAAGAATCTTGGCCGTGAACTGGCCCTGGCCGCGCCGGTCGATGCCGATTTGGTCATGGCCGTTCCCGATTCGAGCAACCCCGCCGCCCTCGGCTATTCGCACCAGTCCGGCCTGCCCTTCGATATGGGCTTCATCCGAAACCACTACGTCGGCCGCACCTTCATCGAGCCTGACCAGGGCATCCGCGATTTCGGCGTCAAGATCAAGCTCAATCCCTCGCGGCACGCCGTGTCCGGAAAGCGCATCGTTCTGGTAGATGACAGCATCGTGCGCGGGACCACTGCCAAGAAGATCATCAAGATGCTCCGCGCCTGCGGCGCCAAAGAGGTCCACTTCCGCATCGCATCGCCCAAGATCATCGCCTCCTGCTTCTACGGGATTGACACCCCGAACAAGCGCAAACTCATCGCCCACAATATGAAAGTCGAGGACATCCGCGACTATCTCGGCGTGGACTCACTGGCCTATCTGGATATCGATGCCCTCCTCCGGGCCACCGGATGCGACATTTCCCATTTCTGCACCGCCTGCTTCACCGGCAATTATCCCACGCTCGTGCCCGATGACTACATCCCCAAAACCAACAACAAACGGCACGTTGACCACAGCACGGAAGTGTACGGGACATAGCAGCCGGGAGAACCGGCAACCCTGCCGCCCTTGCCCTGTTCTGATTCTCCGGCCCATTTGATTTGGCTTCCGGAAAGTGTTTGAATGCTTCCCGTTTGGCAGCAACGCATACGCTAAAGGAAGTGACAAATGGCTCCTCTGCACGTCGCCATTGTGGGCATGGGCAACATCGGAAATGTCCATGCCCGCTGTTACCAGGCCAACCCCAAGACCAAGATTGCGGCCGTCTGCGACATCATCCGGGAAAAGGCCGATGCGGCCGTTGCCGCCTATGGTGCACGGGCTTTTTACAGCGTGAAAGACATGCTCAAGTCTGGCATCCGCATCGACTGCGCCAGCATGTGCACCGCAGGCAAGGAAAATGGGGGAGACCACTACACCCCCACCATGGAACTCCTCTCCGCGGGCATCCCGACGCTGGGGGAAAAGCCCATTTCCAACGATGTGGACAAGGCGAAGAAGATGGTGGCACTGGCGAAAAAGAACAACGTCCGATATGCCATCGACCTGAACCACCGTTTCACCCCGGCTGCCAAGCTGGCCAAGCAGTGGGTGACCGACGGGCGCCTGGGCCATCTGCACATCATCAACATGACCATGTGGATAGACAATCCCAACGAGACGGCCGAACATTTCCACGCCCGTGCCCTCCACCCGCACTCCATCGACGTGATGCGCTACTTCTGCGGTGATGTCGCCAAGGTGCAGGCCTTCTTCAACCGCGGGCAAACCCGAGACGGCAAGACGCGCCACTGCTGGTCCAACCTCCAGGCCAACATGCTCTTTGAAAACGGCGTCGTCGGCCATCTCACCGGCAGTTACGATGCCGGCGGCGGCTTTGGCCTGGAACGCTGCGAAGTGACCGGAAGTCTGGGCCGTTTCGTCCTGGAAGAGGCCTGTGAGGACCTCACCCTCTACAGCCGAGACGACAGCACCCGCGAGGCCCACCATCATCTGGGCGGCATGACTAATTTCGGCGAAACCTTCGCCTCGCGCATCAGCGTCTGGGTGGACCAGAACGTGAAGAAGGTAAAACCCGAACAGGTGGACGGGAGTGGGGAGGACGCCCTGCGCGCACAGAAGATCATCGAGGCCTGTATCGCTTCCTGGGAATCCAACAAGGTGATTGCGGTAAAATAGTGGAAGAAAAACCGAACGAACACCGAAAGTTGCGCACTATGATTGATAATCTTCACCCCAACATATTGAGGGACGCAGGAGAGAATCCCGTAGCGGTCCAAATACCGTATGATGAATGGCTGCAAATACTGGCTGTGCTCAAGCCAATGATAGTAGCGCCGAAGGAGGACGTAACGTTGAATTCGTACGTGGGTAGCCTTCACTTCGAGGGGGACCCTGTCGAATGGCAGCGCAAGATGCGGGAAGAGTGGGAATGAATCCATCGGATTTCGTTCTCGACACAAATTGTCTTCTGATGTTGCTCGATGGGCGGGTGCGGCCGCGTTTGCTTGTTCCGGGATATGCTGTTTCTATAGTCTCAGAAATGGAATTACTCTGTTTTCCTGGCATTACCCCGGATCAGGAGAAGACTATTCGGTCATTCCTCTCACAAATGCACATGGTGGGCCTGGAGGATGCCGTGCGGAATGGCGCAATCTTCCTCAGGCGCAAATATCGGATCAAGCTTCCAGACGCAATCGTCGCCGCCACAGGGATGGTGATGAACGCTACCGTCGTGACGGATGACTCCCATTTCTCACGTTTGGAGGAAGTTCGAATATCCACAGTGAGAGCATGGAGTGACAACTGCTGAAGCGAAAGCTGAAGCGATAATACCAATTCTCCTGGGAGGAATTCGTCAAATATGTTCTCATTAGGCGTTAACACCGTCCTCTTCGGCGGCTTCGACTTTCGCACCGCCATGGAGCACATCAAGTGGGCCGGTTACGACGGCGCCGAAATCTCCGCCATCAAGGGTATGTGCGAGCATCTCTGCCTGGACAACTGGCGGGCGCAGGCGGCCGACATCAAGGCTATTTCCCAGGACCTGGCCCTGCCCATCACCGCCATGGAAGAGGCCGCGCTCGATGAGGACCGGCTCTTGCTCGCCTATGAGGCCGCCGCAGAGATTGGAATCCCCGTGGTAAATGTGGGGCCGGGCGGTCGAAGCAACAGTGGGGAAGACCTCAACACCTCCATTGCACTTCTGGCGAAGTTGGCGGAGAAGGCAGAGTCCTTCGGTGTGACTCTCTGCGTCAAGGCCCATGTCGGCGCGGCCATATGGAACACGCCCACCACGCTGGCAGCCATGGCACAGATCGATTCGCCCGCTTTCGGCATTGACATGGACCCCAGCCACATTCACCGCTGTGGCGAACTGCCCCGCGTGGCCCTGGAGCAGGTCCTGTCGCGCGTCAAACATGTCCACATCCGCGACTGTGCCGGACCGGGCCCATCTCCGGGCACGCCCGAAATGCAGGCATGCGGACGTGGCGACATCGACCTTTTGGGCTACTGCCGCGTATTGGTGGAGGCTGGCTATGACGGCCCCGTCAACCTTGAAGTCATCGGCGCGGGTAGCTACCCCTTGAGCCGCTGCGCCAGCATCGCGGCGGAGAGTTATGGTTTTCTCAATGCCTGCCTGAAACAGGGCGGCGGGCGCTGAAACCCCAACCGGGAAGGAGCATGACATGGCGAAGAAGCTGCCCAACATTCTCATCTTTGCGATTGACAGTATACGCCGCGATCACATGAGCTGCTACGGCTACACCCGGCTCACGACGCCCCACTTCGACCGCTTGGCAGCACGGGGCACCCTCGTCGAAAACGCGTTCAGCCCCTACATACCCACCACCCCGGCCTATTCCAGCATGCTCACCGGCCAGGATGTCATATCCCACCAGATGGTCAGCCTGGGTCCCAAAGGCCCGCTTGACCCCAATCAGCCGACCCTCCCCGAACTGCTCAAGACCGCGGGCTACACCAGCACCGTGGTCGGCTTCGACGAGGGCTTCTTTCGCGGCTTTGACAAGTACCTCAACTTCGAGGGATGGCTCGCCTGGGAGGACCGTCCCGCGCGCAAGGCTGAGAATCTGAATGCCGTCACCCTCCCCGAGATGGACCGGCTCCACAAAACGGGCAAGCCCTGGATGCTCTTCCTCCGGCACATGGATCCCCATTCCCCTTATCTGCCACCGCCGCCTTTCGACACCATGTTCTACTCCAAGAATCCCTGCGCCAAGGGCAACAAGAGTATGGACCCGGTCAAGGCGTTCAAGCCTTTCCGCGATTTCCATCTCTCCTGGATGCCGCCGGGCATCACCGACAAGGATTTCGTCATTGCCCAGTACGACGGCGAACTGGCCTATATGGATGCCTGCTGTGCCCGCATCGTGACCCATCTTGAGGAACTCGGCTGCGCCGAAGAGACGCTGATCGTCATAACCGGCGACCACGGCGAAACGCTCTATGACCACGACATCCATTTCGACCACCACGGACTCTACGAACCCACCCTGGTCGTCCCGCTCATATACTACTGGCCCGGCAAGATTGCCCCAGGGGTCCGCAGCAAAGCCTACTCCTTCCATGAGGACATGATCCCGACTATCTTGGACCTTTGCGGGCTCAAGTTCCTCGCCAGGGGCGTAAAATTCGACGGCGTATCACTGACCAATTACTTCTACAAGACCAGCGAATCGCCCCGTTCCGAATTCTACATCACGGAATGCACTTGGATGCGAAAACACGGCTGGCGCACGTCCATCTGGAAATTCTGGGACGCCCTCGAGCCCGACTTCCACGGGAAACCGCCCGTGGAACTCTACAACCTCATCGAAGACCCGGAAGAGTCGGTGAACTTGGCGGAGAAAGAACCCGCCATCGTGGAAATGCTTCGCGGACGCATGATTGCCTGGATTGCAAAACGCTGCAAGAAGACCGGGAAAGCCAACCCAATCAACGACTACAAAATCGGCCTGGACAAATACATCGGGTCCGTGGCCACCGCAAAGAAGCTGCAGTCACGGTAGACACCTCTGTTAAGTACCCAAGGCGTCTCGCCTGCCTTGCAGGACTATGGTCTTTTCCCGCGCCGCGAAAGCAGGTCCTTTACTATCGCAGACGCGTTCGCCACCGATATCCCGCAGGCTTCGCAGTACACTTCCGGGTGAAAGGGCTTCTTGAAACTCTCCGGCGTGTGGGCGTCGGTGGAGACAGTGAACTTCACGCCCGCATCGGCCAAAGGCTTCACATCCGCTATAAGCGCCTCCCGCATGTTCGGTGCGTCCCAGTACCCCAGTGTCCCCAACCCCATCTCGACGTAAATGGAACTGTCCTTCAACAGCCCAACGACCTCCTCCTGCTCACCCGGCTTAAAGAAGCGCAATTCCTCCACGCTCAGCGAGTCCCGCGAGCGCCCGGCCTTCTTGGCTTGGCTCTCAAGGCGGCTCAAACGGGGTGGAAAGGGGTGAAAAAGAATCATGGGCACGTTGAGCCGCTTCTGGATATCCTTGACCTGCTTGATCCGCCTGATAAGCAGCGCGCCGTTGGGTTCATCGCCCTCATGGGAGGACGAAATGTGCCAGCCGATGACCTCCGCGTCCTTCAGCGCGTCATAGTTCACCCCGTCGTCCAGGTCAAACTCGGCCACCTCCCATCCTTTGAAGACAAGAAGGTCCTTGCGCTCCGCCGCGAGTTGGGTGACGTCCGCAAGGAAGGCGCGGCGCCCTTCCTCACCCATGGGATACCACTGCCGCAGGCCTTCCTCCCTGGCCCATGCAGCGCACTCCTCAGGCGTGCGGTCATACAGTTCCAGATGGTCCAGGCAGAACAGCACTTTCCGCCCGTCCGCAACTGAAAGGTTTATCCATTCATCAAGCGGCAGGCGGCGTTCCAGTCCGCAATGAATGTGCATGTCCATCTCGCGCAGTGCGCTGACAGCCACATCCCCGGCGAAAACACTCCTTGCGAACAGGAGGTAAACCACAAACAGGAGCAGGGCGCTGAAAGAGCTCAGTTCTCGGGCGTGTTTCATCTTCTCAGCTTCTCCATATCACCTGCCCGATTCGGACAGTTTGCGATTCCGACCGAAGTAGAACCACAATGGTTTTTCCGTAGTCAAAGAAAAGTTCGCGCAAGCTGTCCCGGATGACGCTAACTTAAGACCGATATTCGTGGAAGAGACCGTCTTACGTACCGCAGGCGTCCCGCCTGCCTTATCTTCCTTACCGTCGGGCCATAGCCACACCGACGAGGCAGGCTGGACGCCTGCGCCACGTAGGTGGACCTATGAACAGTATGGTAGAAGCCCGGCATCGCAGACAAACACGCTCGTGGAGCTCTTGCAGATTTACCCGCCCTGACCTAAAGCGAGATGGATATGAACTGCGTACACGAAGAAAGAATAAAGACTGAAAGCACGCTCCTCTTCACCGTGATCTTCTTGTTCTTTATCCAGCTTCTGGGGATGTGGATAGAAAGCATCTACCGCGTAAGCCTTACCCGGCTTGGGCCCGGAAAAGAACTCTACGGCATCCTCCTACTGCTCTTGCCGTTGGTCCTCTTCGTCATCAGCGAAAAGCGCGAACGCGCCTGCCTTTGGGTCGCGACTATCGCTCTTCTGGTCGCGCGCCTGTCCTGTCCCTACCTCAACACGGCTGGACAGGTTGTAGTTGCCGGCGTCGGCGTGTCCATGTTCTGTGTCATTCTCGCCTGCGCCCTCAGCGCCCGCTTTTCCCGTCTAAAGGGGGATATGGGACAGGCGGTCGGCCTGGCTGTCCTGCTGTCCGTGGCGTTCCGCAGTTGGGGAAGTTCGGCGGATATTTCCACCGAAGGATGGGGTTCAGGTCTGGGGTGGTTGCTGGCACTCTTTGCGCTGTGGCAATTCCGGGCGACGGTCGTCGACGCTCCGTCAGTTCCGCCTTCCACCACGCTGTCAGCAACGCGCCGCATCGTCGCCATGCTCGGTCTCTTCGGCAATTTCGCGCTGATATACCTCGTGCTCTCCAGTCCCACCGTCGTCTGTGCCTGGGCAGGCTACGCGTCATTGGGATACAGCGGCCCATGCGCCACAGGGTGCGTGGCCCTTGGGTTCAC
The DNA here is from genome assembly GCA_903893795.1 of Candidatus Hydrogenedentota bacterium. Lineage (GTDB taxonomy): Bacteria > Hydrogenedentota > Hydrogenedentia > Hydrogenedentales > CAITNO01 > CAITNO01. Next base: position 48,238 of record CAITNO010000121.1, read on the forward strand.
GCTTGCACTGCTGCTGGCGCACCGAATCCCTTCCCCCAAACCCATGCTTCTGCTTATTTGGAATGCGCTCCTCCTGATGTTCCTCGTCGGCGGACTTTATTCAGCGCGTCCCACACTTCCGCTTTCGGCCCCTTCCCCGCCCCTGTTCGTCAGCGGCGACAACCCCCTGGCACCCAATCTCTTAGACATGGCCCTGCTGCTGGCGCCTGTCATCATCTTCAACGTCGGCCATGTAGCCAAGCTCCCTCCCTGCGCCCGACCGCGAAACGCCGTCCTCCCCGTAATGGCCGGAATGGCATTCGCCTTTGCCGTCGCACTACTCCTTATCGGTTCCAATGTCTGGGGCTATGTGCCCTACGGGCGACTCCTTCGAAACTGCTTCTACCTGCCCTTCCTCATCGCCACTGTGGCGATGCTGATGCCGTGGATGTTGCGTCACTCCTGGCAATCCACCTCCGGCCCGCTGCGGGGACAGGTCTTAACTGCGACCGCGGTACTTCTTGCGATACTGGCCCTTACGGGGGCCTGGGTCCGCGTTTCGCAGCCGCAATCGACCACTCCCAAACATGTTCTCACCATCCTGACCTATAACCTCCAGCAGGGTTCCCACATCAATGGCAATCGCAACTACAGCAAACAGCTTGACCTGCTGCGCAGCCTTAATCCTGACATCATCGGCCTCCAGGAAAGCGACACGGCCCGTCCTTCCGGCGGAAACGTAGACGTCGTGCGTTGCTGGGCCGAATCGATGGGTTACTATGCCTATTACGGCCCCGGGTCCATTGCGGGAACCTTTGGCGCCGCCATCCTCTCGCGATACCCCATAATGAACGCCCGCAGCTTCTTCACTTACAGCGATTCAGATGAAGTCGGCACTGCCATGGGCGAAATCCAGGTCGGAGGCACCACCATCGCCTTCTTCTCCAACCATCCCTCCGGCGCGGCCCCCGTCATGACGGCCCATGTGAACGCCTTGAAAGGCGAGGCAGGCAGGTACACCAATGTCATCGCAGTGGGCGACTATAATTTCACCGCCCACGAGCCCTTTTTTGCCAGTTTGTCGCTGGCGCTGCAGGATTCGGCAACACTAATGGGCGAGGCAAACGTGAACTTCCATGGAGACAAGCCCAATCTGGCCGACGAGATAGACCACATTTTCGTCTCGCCCAATTTCCGGGTACTGGAAAGCCACTACCTTTCGCCGCCCGATTCGCAGACGGACCACCCCGCGCACTGGTCTGTGCTGAGTTTGGAGTAGAGAGGAAGCCCCGGCGGTCACCCGTGGATGGGAGCCGGTGGGGGATTAGAGGCCGTCCTGGATTTCGGGAACCGATTCCGTTTCCGGTGCGGTAATGGGCACCGTGCGGGCAACCACGGGCCGCTTCCAACGGCCGGTCATGTAGTACGACACGCTGATGCCTGCGCCAACAAACGAACTGATCAGTATGCCGTACCAGATGCCCTCCACTTTGCCCATGCGGTGCGAAAGGAAAAGCGCCAGCGGGATGCGCACGATCCAGAACCCGACCAGTGTGAACATTGTCGTGGCCATGGTGCGGCCCGATCCGTTGATGATGCCGTTGCTCAGGAACATGATGGCCCACATCAGGTAGCCGAAGCCCACGATGCGCAGGTAGTTCGCGCCCATGGCCACCACGTCCAAGTCATGCGTGAAAAGTCCCATGAACAATCCGGGTATGCCTATGGAAACTAGCGTGGCCGGTAGCGTCAACCCTAGGCTGACAAGCAGTCCCCAACGAAAGGTCATCTTCACCCGGTCAAATTTCTGCGCGCCGATGTTCTGCCCCGACAGCGTGGAAGCCGCCATCCCGATGGCCATTGCGGGCATAAAGGCGAGCAGGTCGATGCGCATCGCAATGCCGTAGGCCGCCGCGCTGTGCACACCAAACCGGTTCACCAGCGTCACGATGACCACGATCCCCATTGAAACCAGTGCCTGCTGAATCATGGACGGCAGCCCGATCCGCAGGGTCAGCTTGGACATGTCCCCGTCAAGAGTGAATTTGAGCCAGTTGGGCGAGGCAATGTGCCGGATGCGGTGCATGTACCACGCCAGCGCCACCAAGGCCATCATCTGCGAGAGGATGGTGGCCATCGCCGTGCCGTTCAGGCCCATCCGGGGCAGACCAAACCAGCCAAACATGAGCAGCGGGTCCAACACCGCCGTGATGACCAGCGAACCGGCCTGAAAATAGAGCGGTGTCTTGGAGTCGCCCGCCCCGCGCATCACCGAGGCCAGATAGAACATGCCAAACATGAGCGGCGTGGTCCAAAGAAACACATGAAGGTAGGAAATCGCCAGCGCAAGCACTTCCGGTGGGGTGTCCATCACGCGCAGCAGGCCAGCCGTGGCCATCTCGCCCAGAACAAAACACACCAGACCGGCGATAACGGTCAGCACCATCGAATTCTGAACCACCAACCGAAGCCGCGTCCAGTCCTTGGCCCCGTAGGACTGCGACACAAGCACGTTGGACGCGAGGCTGAGCCCCTGCCCAAAGGCGTTCAGAACGAAGAAAACGGGGAAACACACGGTTAGCGCGGCCATGGCGTCTGCGCCAAGTCCGTTGCCAACCCAAGCCGCATTCACCAGGCTGTAGGCAACATGCACAAGACTGCCCAGCAGCATGGGTAATGCGAAAAACACCAAGTTCTTCGCAATGCTGCCGGTGGTAAGGTCTTTGCCATGTGAACCCGCGGGTTTTGCGGGAATAGAACTCATAGGGGGATTTCCAAGTGAGACAAGATTCAACCACACTGGGATGGTTCATAACAAGTTGAAACCCCAAAAACGGCACAAAAGATTCCCCTGACCGGCGCAAAAGGGCCAAAGGGGACCGAGCAATGGGCAACTTGTCCAGCCTTCAGAAAACCAATCTGCCCGATTGCTGGTCAAACCCTGACGCATACCAAAGACCAGCATCGCCCGGTTCCTTTGGAACGCGTCGCACCCGGTGAAGCTACAGCAAAGGATTACGCATATGAATAACCCAAACATGACACGCAGGTCCTTCATTGGCGCCGGGGCACTGCTCGCGGGCGTGGCCATCTCCGGCTGCGCAACGGGACGCAATGAAATCATCCCCGCCAGCGCCGCCGACCTGCCCTATGTGTCGCGGCTCCGTGTTCGAAATCCCCGCTCCATACGCATGCTCCAGTTCACCGATGTGCATTTCTTCGGCGGAGAAGACCCCTTCTGGCCCGCAACAAACAAGAAGACCATCGAGAACATGCAGGCGCTGGTGGCCTCGGTGAAACCGGACTTTCTGTTCATCACCGGAGACCTTTGGCGCGACCACCCGCAGGAGCGGCTGGACGAATTCGCGCGCTATGGCATTGCCCAGTGCGCCGCCCTCGGTGTGCCCTGGGCCTATGTCTGGGGCAACCACGATCAGGTGAACGATCGTGCCGCCATCGAGAATGAACTCACAAAGGCGCCCAACGCGCTCTATCGCGGTGCGGGCACCCAGGGGAATTATGTGCTCAACCTGGAAGACCGTCACGGTCGACCCGTGTGGCAGTTCCTGTGCCTGGACACCAACACCAAGGGAATGGGGGCCGCCCAACAAGCCTGGCTGAAGTCACTTCCCGAGGGCATCAACGGGAGCGCAAAGACAGTCCCGCCCCGCTTCTCGGCATTCCATATTCCCCTCAAACAGTACGACACCGTCTGGTCCAACGGCATGGCTCGCGGGGTAAAATGCGAAAGCGTTTGTTCCGAGGGTGAAAACGGTTCGACCCTGCCCCTGCTCAAGTCACTCGGCGTGAAGGCCTGCATCTGCGGACACGACCACGTGAACGACTATTCAGGCGTGGTGGACGGTCTTGATCTGATTTACGGCCGCGCCACCGGCGTCGCCAGTTATGGTGGAATGCAGGTGCACAAGGGCGGCAAACTCTATACCCTCGACGGCCACACCGGCAAATACCACTGGGAATCCCTGCAGTTTGACGGAACACACTGGGTTCCCGGTCCCAATGAGCATACCGACAGAACTCCTCCGAAGAAGTAGCCGGTGGCTTTCCGAACCTACGCCTTGGCCTTGATCATCTCTGCCACCAAATCAACGGCCTGAAACTGCCGCTCGCGGCACTGCGGCAGCATTGGTTTCCACACGGTTTGCAGGAAGCCCTTCAGGTGCCCGGGCGAAACATGCTCCCGGCAGAACTTCACCGTGCTGCGGAAGTTCTCCGGACTGCTCCAGTTCGAACCGGTGGGCGTCTGGTCAAAACCGGCCTTGTCAAGGTCAATATAGGCCTGCACACCCACATCCGAAGGTTTGAGCTTCGCGTTGTAGTGCCAGTTGGCCTGGAGCACCGACCGCGGCACCCGCTTGACGAAGTCCTCGGGATGCTTCCAATAATAATCGGACCACATCCAGGCACGCACACCGTTCTTCTCGATTTCCTTCACGAAGAACTCAAAGTCATGCCACCACAGCTCGTGCTGCCGGATGACAACGTAGGCGTATTTCGTCTGGTTCTCGTAGTTCTCCTCGTCATAGCCCATATGGAAGTGGCGGGGCTTGTCAAACAGCTTCACCACCTCCTCAATCAGTTCACCGCAAGTCTTGTAATAGGCCGGCGTGGAAACCTGCCTGGCCCACGGGCCAAGCCACGTATCGTGGCACGTCGAGAAGTTCATTTTCGGAATCGGCTCAATCCCCATGGCGCGCAGCTTGGCCAGTTCGTCGCGCAGTTTGGCCACGGGCCAGGAACCCTCCACGGCGATCTCGGGATGGCTTTCATACTGGATACCCTCACCCAGATCGATGACCACCTGGTTCATGCCTGCATCGGCCATCCGCTTGATCACCTCGTTCCAAAGCGGTTCATCGAAACGCAGCTTGGGCGCCGACGAAGAGAAGGGCAGGTCCTCCTTGGGAATGCCACCCCATTCCTCCACGGGCCGGTCGGCCCACATGTTCATACCCAGATGCACCAACAATCCCCAGGCAAACTTGTCCGCCGTCGCCTCACTGGCAGCCACCGCCGGGGCGGTGGCAGAGCCCAGAGCCGCGCCGGCAGCCAATGTGGCCACCGTCGATTGAACAAACTCCCTCCGGGTCACACGCTGTTGCGTACGGTTTGAATCGGTCATGACAAGGCTCCTTCCTTCCGGATAAACACATCCTGCTCAAGCTCACAATCACCATAATGCGCCAAGATTCTCATAAATGTGGGGCAGACATTCCTGTCTGCCCTCCTCCAAGTCTGGAATCTTGCCTCTATATCGCGACCGCAATGGTCCTTTGTTTTATCCTGTGCATCTTGTCCATCCATGTCAACTTCTCTTCAGCCTTTTTCCGTGTCATTCCGTGGTTCAGCGCTTTCCTGAGTATTGCATCCGGCCCAGCGCTGCACCGGGTTCTCCACGGGTGTGAAAGCGCAGGCCATGGGGAGAATGCAAACAGAACGCCATGCTCAGGGCCTATACCACGGGATCGTCAGCGACGACATCTTCGGGTCAACCAGGTTGACAGTCGTGACGAACTGCCCGCTCGCGGGGATCACGCATCCCCCGGGGGAGGACAGGTTCAGCGTAAACGTGCGGTCACCGCTGCGCAGTTGATTAGGCAGGAGCGGAATGGAAACGGTCTTCGTAAACTGCCCAGTATCAAAATGTACCGTGATGGGTCCGTCCGTATAGTCCAACCCGGGAATGGCCGTTACGGCCACCGGTGTGATGGTCAGGTCCGTAGCACCGTCCACCGGACGCGACAGGGAAATGGTCACGCTTGCCGAAGGCGCCTTTTCATCCGCGTCGATATTCACGGGGTCCATAAAGGCAGCAGGCGGCTCCAGAAGGGCGCGTATGGCACTGTAGGTTAGGTCGAAACGCCCGTAATAGTCCGGGTCAGTCGGCGCGGAACAGCTCGACCCGCCTCCCCAGAGCTGACCTATAATCTGTCCCGTGGCGCTCACGGCAAGGGGACTGCCGGACGAACCGGGTTCGGTGACACCCAGACTCCAGACCACCTGGTGATACAACTCCGGAAAAGGATTGGAGACATCGACAATGGCCCCGTCACTAATCCGCTTGAAGTCTCCCCAGGGATGGTGAATGCACACCACAGGCGTCCCCACAGGCGGCTTCGTGGCGCTCCACCCCATCCGCGGCAACTCCGCAGGCGGATCCTTGCGCATCCGCATGAAGCTAAAATCATTGCCACCGCCGGTGACGCCGGTGCCCATCGACCCTGCCAGATAATCCGCCCCGCCCACCGTGCGCGGCACGGTCAACAGTGCAGGCGCCGTTCCGTTGCAGGTGGCCGTCTGATAGCGCCAGTAGAATTCGAGCGACTCGGCCCCCCGCGTTCCCGTCTGTCCCTGCACGCAGTGGTTTGCCGTCAGCACATAGGGCAGTGAGAGGCAGGGATTCCCGTCGGCGAGCAGGGTGCAGGTGCAAAAGAGCACGCCCGTATTGTCAATTGTCCCCAGTCCGCCGACAGCAAGCGCAAAGTCGGCCCATTCTGGCCGGCAGGAAACATCCAGATTGCACGGACCGGCAAAGGCCTTTTCCCCGGCCTGCTTCAGAGGGTCACGATAGATATGGGCGACTTTGGATATCCGTACCGAAAAGGGCTGGGCGGATACATCCACGGGAAAACGGCACTCCACCATGACGGTCTCCCCGGAACACGCAGGCGCCCAAAAGGGCCACTCGCGGACACCGCCGACGTCCAGTGGACCCACCGCGACCTCGGGATGGGCCGCATCATACAAAATGACCTCCGCTCCCGGAGGCAGCGAAATCTCGTCAAAAGCGATGCGCTCTCCCAATGCCCCCGGTGACGTAATCGAAGTGGCCCACACCGTACCGCTGACCAGCGCGTTCTTCTGCCCCGGCACATGCTCCAACGGCTGCGGCAAATCGCGAAACACACCGATTCGCATGGGCTTTTCGAGGGCTTCCGACGCAGCGTCTTCCGCCGCCACCCGTTTCATGTCCGGCGCGGCCAGCGCAATGCGCGGCACCCGGTTCATCTCCTCACGGGTCAAACGCGCCACCGGCCGCTTCTCGGTCGAAACACCCGCTTTGCCCGGTTTCATGGGCGCTTCCTGCTTGGCAACGCTTGCTTCCTCCGCCCCGGCCAGGCCCAGTCGCACCGCCTCGTCCTCGCTGAGCAGCCTGCCGTCCTTGACATAGCGGACCGTCACAGGCCCGTCTCCGGAGGCGCCAATCGCCATCGCCTGCACAAAGTCCTTTTTCATGCCCGTGGCCTGAAGCCACGTGGCGGCCAGCGTGCCCCCTGCGGGAAGCGCCTTTTCACGGGTCAGAAACGTACGGGCTTCATTCTTGCTCCAAGCGGTCCCTCCCGCGCCATGGGCGTTAAAAGCAAAAAGGCACACCACTGCTGCGCAGGCCAGAAGATGCGCTGTCCTCATACACCCCGTCATGGCTTCGTACCCCGTGCCAGCATGCCCGCAAGCATCAGCGCGCCCACCAGCGCCGCCACGGCGGCCGCATTGGCCGCACTGGCGGCCTTGAACCACTGGCAGCCATTGTCGCTGGTGCCGCTCTCTCCCTCTGCGGGGGCGGGGGAGAGCCACTTCTTAATCAGGGGGTACGTGACATCAAAACGACCAAAGTAATCCGGCTCATTCGCCGAACCGCAACTGGCATAGCCGCCGTACAACTGGCCCACAATCACCGGATTGGACTGGATGAAGAGGGGACATCCCGAAGAGCCCGGTTCCGTCGTGCCCTCCTGCCAGTGAATCTCGTGAAAGCGCTCTATTGGTTTTAGACGTGCGCCATCGCGGGGACTGCCCGTGTCCGTAATCGTCCCGAAGGAAATGCGTTTTGCCTGACCCTCGGGGTGATGAATCGCAGCCACTTCTGTCCCCACCGTCGCCCCATCGGTCGAATACCCCGCATAGCTAAGTCCGTCCGGCGGACTGTTTTTCAGACGCAGAAAGCCGAAGTCCGTTCCGGTGTCGTTGGATGCCCCCGCCAGAAAACGCGCCCCGCCGGTGGTATGGGGAACCTTGCTCATCTCCGGTGCCGCAGAATCACAACTGTCCGACTGATACAGCCAGTACACTTCTATGGAATCCGCCTCCGACTGGTCGCTCACGCAATGATTGGCCGTCAGAAAGTAGGGTATCTGCGAATCAGCCACCGTGTCGGCGACAAGCGCCCCCGTGCAGGCCCAAAGACCGTCCGAATTGGCTTTCGCCAAACGTCCCACCGCCATGGCAATCGTCAGCCAGTCGGCGCGGCAGGCGACATTGATATTACAGGACCCCACAGAACTCGATTTCTCAAAAGGAAACCGGTACATCCAGCCGATGCGGTCCACCAACAACAGCACCGAATCGGCCGCAGTGCCTGCCGGAAGGCGGCACTCCAGCGTAACGGCCTCGTTGTAGCATGAAGGGCCCCATCCGGACAAGGTAATCGCTTCCAATTCTTCACGCGCCTCCGGGTTGTAAGACACCAGTTCCACACCCTCCGGAAGGTCCAACGCATCAACATGAAGCCGAAGCCCCACGGCGCCCAACACCCGCACCGTCGCCGTCCAGGCCCGCCTGCCGTCAGGCAGCTCATGCCACTCTCCAAAAGCGGCCGCATTTCCCCGCAGGGATAGCGCCGCGGGCAACACCATCACCAAACCATAGCGCATCGGTCCCTTGGCGGCTCGGTCCTCCTCAACCGTCTTGGACTCCGCCGGAGCGGTCAAAACGGTTTCCACACGTTGCGCCGCCGAAAGGCTCAGCCAAGGTGTCGGTTTGTTCACCGGTATCGCCTTCGGAAAACCCGGCTTAACCTCGGGAGCAACCGTCACAGGAGGCTCGTCCCACCGTTTCGGCGGCACATCCAGCCCTTCAAGGACACTCTCGGAAAGAACTTCCCCCTGCTCGCCCAGGTAAATATCCTGCGTGCCCCCCCTTGAAAGCGATTGCAGATGATATCCGCGCACCAGCGCACCCGATTCGGTGCTTTCCTGCCATGCCAAAAGCACCTGCCACTCCGATGAGGGGAATCCCGCATTTACGAGAGCAACTGGGTAATCGACCGCAAACACAGTGGTGGCGAGGCACAAAAGAAGGGCAAAACAGACTGTCACTCGCTTCATGGGCCATATTCCTGACTACGGATACAACGCTGCTTGTGCGCTCTCGGGATACACACCATCTGCTCGTTAACAAAAGTGTACCCCAAAACCAGTCCAGGACGGAATGTTTTCCCGCCGTTGCGGGCAAACATGGCCTTCCAGAAAGGATTTTCAAGTCCTTGCCCCCTTTATTCAAAGTCGGAACTGATGTGAAACCGCCAAAGGCACCCAATGGATGCCATAGACCTCTGGCTAATCCAGGCAACCCCTCCGGGACTTCGATCAAAGCCCTTACTAAACCTGCCAAGTGCCCCTGAATTATGCTATGCTCTTGCCTTGTGCCACCCGTTCAGGCGGCACATGGAAACCTGGGGAGAAGAACACGAGACCAATGATGCGGGTACTAGACAGCATAAACAGTCCAGCCGATGTGAAGAAGCTCACATTGGAGCAATTGGAAGAGTTGGCGGACGATCTGCGCGGGCAGATCATCACCACGGTGAACCAAAACGGTGGCCATCTTTCCGCGCCCCTGGGGGTGGTGGAGCTTGCCATTGCGCTGCACCGGGTCTACGACATTGGCGCCGACCAGCTTGTGTGGGATGTGGGCCATCAATGCTATGCCCATAAACTGCTTACCGGACGGCGCGAGAACTTTGAAACCCTCCGTCTCAAGGATGGAATCAGCGGTTATCCCAAGATTTCAGAAAGCCCTTTCGACTGTTTCGGCACCGGTCACAGCTCCACCTCCATCTCCGCCGCGACCGGCATGGCCGCCGCCCGCGACAGGCTTGGCCTCAAACATCACGTCATTGCCATGATTGGCGACGGTGCCATGACCGGCGGGATGGCTTTTGAGGCTCTGGGGCACGCCGGCCACCTGGGTCTGGACATGCTCGTGATCCTCAACGACAACAAGATGTCTATTTCGCCCAATGTCGGCGCCCTGGCCCATTATTTCAACCGCCTCATCACGGCCCGGCCCTACAAACGCGCCAAGCAGGACGTGGGCACCTTCGTCAAGACCCTCATCGGCGGCCGCGCAACGCGCACCATTCAGGATTTCGAGAAATCCATCAAGGGCTTTATAACCAAGGGCGGACTTTTCCAGGAGCTGGGTTTCAACTATTTTGGTCCTGTCGACGGGCATGACCTCCCGCTCCTCATCGAATTGCTCGAACGCATCAAGGATGTCAAAGGACCCGTCTTTCTGCACTGCACCACCGAAAAGGGCAAGGGGCTCCGGCAGGCCGAACAGGACCCCACCAAATATCACGGCGTGAAACCGCTCTGTATCAAGCCCGATGCCGGCGAGGGTGATGCAGTCCCGGCAAAGATTGAGGCCCATCCCCCCACGAAAAAGACCTTCACGGACGCATTTTCAGAGGCCATACTGGCGGCCGCCCGCGAGGATACACGTGTCGCGGCCATCACGGCGGCCATGCCCACCGGCACGGGCCTATCAAAGTTTGAGAAGGAGTTCCCCGACCGTTTCTTCGATGTGGGCATCTGCGAACAGCACGCCGTGACCTTCGCTGCGGGTCTCGCCATCGCCGGGCTCAAGCCCGTCGCTGCCCTGTATTCAACCTTCCTGCAGCGCGGCTACGACCAGTTGGTCCATGACGTCTGCATCCAGAAGCTACCCGTGGTCTTTGCCATTGACCGGGCCGGACTCGTGGGCGAGGACAGCCCCACACAAAACGGCACCTTTGACCTATCCTTCCTGCGCGCCATCCCAAACCTGCGCGTCGGCGCGCCCCGCGACGGCGTGGACACGGAACACATGGTCCGCTGGGCCTTGCGGCAGAACGAACCCATCGCCGTGCGCTACGCGCGCAGCGAGGCCCCCACCATCGGCCCCGCCGAGGCGCGCGATATCACCCGCGGCGAGCTGTTGCGCCAGGGCACGGACGCAGTGATCCTGACGGTCGGCCCCAGTGCCGGTGTGGCCCTCGATGCCGCTGAACGCCTCCAGGCCCAGGGAATCTCTGTGGCCGTGGCCGACGCAAGATGGGTCAAACCGCTCGACGCCGCGCTGCTCGACTGCCTCCGTGACCGCCCCATCCTCACGGTGGAGGAGAACACGCTGGACGGTGGATTTGGCAGCGCCGTAATGGAACACTTCGAGAAGACCGGCCAGATGGAAGGCCTGCGACTCCGCCGCCTCGGCATTCCCGATGTGTTCAGCGAGCAGGCCACCCGTGAGGAGCAGTTGGAAACGCATCACCTGGACGCCAACGGACTCTGCGCCGCGGTCCGAGAGTTGCTTGACCGTTGCTGATACTGGGAGCGCTGGCGTCCCGCCGGCTGACCGCGCGCTAAGACCCCGGTGTTTCTAGATACCGCGCGAAAGAACAGTTCCGGCATGAAGGGTTCGCCTCGCACCAGTCGTGGTGCATCTGGATAAGCCCCTGCTGCAACTGAAAGCCGACGCGGCGTGGGGGAGAGGGCAGCACCCAGGTTTTCATCCGCTTCGTGATCGCATTGTCCGGTTCCCCCGGCAACGCCTCGAAAAAGGCAAGCACCCTTTCCTCCAAGTTCCGGTTACGGGTCTTCCGCGCCAGAGCCAGCCCGGCAGGCAGAAACACGTTGCCCACAATCGCCAAAATGCGCGACGCCCCAAAGATCGCCACCGGCACCGTCTGCGCCCTTCCCGCCCACGAGTAATGGGATGCCCAAAACCCCATGGGGCGCGGAAAGATCGCCTCGAACTTTTCCAGCCGCTCCCTGGCGGAAAGCGTCTCGGCCCACACCGAATCAACCGACTCGGCCAGTCCCATGGCGGCCGTGCGCGCGACCACCCGCGCCACACCCGACAAACGACGCTCGGGCGCATTGGCCGGACGGACGCCCACGCGGGGCCACTCCACGGCCAGCGAACGCAGTCCCGGCAAATGGGTCAGGCGCAATTCCGCCAACCGCCGGTGGTGCTGCACCGCCGTGGAATCGCCGCTCTCCGGCGCCTCCTGCGGAAGCAGGCCCGTCATCGTAAAAAAGGCCGTTTCCAGGGCCAAAGGATCGAGCTGCGCCAGTTGACGCGCCCGTTCATAGGGCAACTGCCGCGCCAGTAGGTGAAACTCCTTTTTGAATCGGCTGTAGCCGCAGGCCGTCATAAACGCCTCATAAAGCGCCTGATCAGCCCCCGCCGCATTGGCCCGCTCCTGAAGCGCCCGCGCCTTGCTGAGCATGCGCCATTCCCCGGCCAGACGCAGGAAAGACAGCATCTTTTCCGGGGCCTCCCCGCCCACCGCCCCGGCACAGCGCCCGCAGGTCGCCCCTGCGGGCGGCTCCAGCGGCTTTTCCGCCGAAAGCGATTCAATCGCCTGTTCCGACAGCAACGTATCCAGCACAAGCGTGGCAATGTTCCTGCCCGACTGCGTACGCGCCCCCGCGCCATCCCGTCCTGCCTCATGCACTACATGAAGAATCACGTCATTGTATCGGGGATCCTCATGATGCCCATGGGCCCGCCATCCCCCGGAACGCAAATGAATCTCCACGTCCCCCGTGTGTAGCGCACCATTGAAGAGCATTTGGGCGGTGCGAAAATCCGGCCCTTCCTGCCGGTTCAGCCAGCCCGGCGAAATGACCCGCAACCGGTGCCCTTCCAAAGTCTGCAATTCATCCACCGGCCACGGCTGCGTACGCCAGGCATCCTGAAGCAGTTCCTCCGTGATGACAACCGCCTCCTCACGGACCTGTGTACCTGTTCCGCGCACCTCACCATAGGCTTCAGAAAACATCCGGCTCATGATTTGACCCCTGAACCATGTCCTCCGTCATTCCCGTGAAAACGGGAATCCAGGACTTCACGCGTATGCCTAAACCCTTGACAAGCCTGGATTCCCGTTTTCACGGGAATGACGGAGCGGGCCGATTTTCGCGGTGCTCCATTCTTGGACGGCTTCACGGCCATGAATGACACCTCCCTGATTTCACAATTCAGGGACATTCCGAAATGTCTTTTCCCTAAGATGCACTAATCAGGGACGTCTGTGCAAACCGGGCTTGCTCCGCCGCAATGTCACAGCCCCACCCAGGGCAGCCAGTATCGCCAGCGCCACAAGCCCAAGCCCGCCAAGCATGGGCACAGGCGCCGCCACCTGCACCGTGACCGTCTCCGAATTGACCGTCGCGGTGTCGTCCGAGCCCTCGCAGTAATACTGGCCCGCACTGGGCGCTGTAATGTCCTTCAGCTTCAGCGTCGCGTCGGTGTTGCCAAAGAGCTGTTCCGGCGCGCCGCAACTCTTGCGGTACCACTGGTAGCTCACCGCCCCGTTGGCATGCTGCGGCACCACGCTAAGCGTCGCGTCGGACTTGTTCCCCGCAACGATTGGGTTGGAGCCGCTGTACGCGAGCGAGAATGATGCCTCTGTGGCGCCGGACGATTTTCCGCCCGGAAGTTGCAGCTTGATGTAATCGTTGTACACTGCGGAATAGTTGTTCGCACCGTCGAGATACTGCACCCGCACGGTGTGATAGCCGTTCCCGGCCGGGAGCGAGTATGCCCGCGTGGCCGTGGGCAGCATCCAGTAGCTCCAGGTCGAACCGTTGTCGCTGAACCGCATCCGCGTCACCCCGGCACCCGTATCCGACCAGGCCAGCTTGAGTGTGACCGCCTGCTTTGTGGTCGTCAACGCCCCGTCATTGATGATGATACTGCCCGTGGGCGGCGTGGTATCCAGCAGGATGTAGTCGCTGAACACCGCCGACTTGTTGTTCGCCTTGTCGATATACTGAACCCGCACCGTCTTGTGGTCGTCGCCCGTCGGCAACACGTGGGCGGTCGTCGCCGTCAATGCCTCCCAGGCAGTCCAATGCGAGCCGTCATCACTGAAGCGCATCCGCGACACCCCTGAACCAGCCCCGTCCGTCCAGGTCAGCGTCAGGGTGACATTGGGGTTGTTCGTGGCCGACCGATTGTTGTTAATCACGATGGCCCCCGTCGGGGGAGTGGTGTCAATGACCGCCCGGACCCCCGCACCGCAATCTAGGTTGATCCAGCCGACATTTTCACCCCATGCGTAGCCGTGAAACTGGCCTGTCCCGTCAATGGTTACCCGAGACCCGCCCTGCGCGGAGGTGTCGAAACTTACCCAGCCAATATTCTCCCCCCACCCATAGCCCGAAAGCGACCCGCCGTTATTGTTCACCCCAAAATCTGTCGCCGATGAATTCGAGTAGTACGTTGCGCCGCCTGCGGGAGTGCCATTGCCCAGACAAAGCCAACCGCTCGACTCGCACCACGCGTAGCCGGACAACACCGTGTTCTTGACGACCACACCGTTTGTGCCATCGCCCTGAAAGTTCACCCAGCCGACATTCTCACCCCATGCGTAAGGTTTTAGACTGTCCACGTTGGACGCAGAACTCAAGAGCGTAGGCAAGGCAAGAAACACGCATGTAGTCCACATCCCGTTATCCTTTTACCGTCTCGACCGCAAGGCTCCTTCGTCAATCATGGCCCCCTTGCGCCATGACAACTGAACCGCCGGTCACCTTCGTTCCATCACTTCCTCAATCAATAGGAAACATTTGCCAGATCGCCCGTGCCGCTCGTATTGCCTCCAACTATGTCGTATGCGGTGGTACTGCCTGTCACGCGGTTCGCCGCCACATAATTGGCTGTCTGCGCCGGTCCAGAAGTGCGCGGGTGGCGGTCCAGAAGTGAAGCACCCAGGATGTTGATTATGTAGTTGTTGCCGTGGGTTGTCAAGGTGCTGTTGAGGTTCCTTCTTGCCTCTGTTCCCTCCCCCTAGGGGGAGG
>CAITNO010000122.1 GCA_903893795.1 Candidatus Hydrogenedentota bacterium
CCTCCCCCTAGGGGGAGGGAACAGAGGCAAGAAGGAACCTCAACAGCACCTTGACAACCCACGGCAACAACTACATAATCAACATCCTGGGTGCTTCACTTCTGGACCGCCACCCGCGCACTTCTGGACCGGCGCAGACAAGTGACCGCACTGCCCCGGCATCCGCGCTGCGTAGTATCCGTATTTCCAGCAGCGGGGTGTTCGTGATTCCGTTCACCGCTGATGCGGTGCGTGTGAGTGCCCACTACTGCGACGACCCGGATGTCAGGGACTGGGTTCTGTGCTGGGGGAGCCCTGAATGCGCGCTTTGTGCGATCAGCCACAAAGCCGAACAGCGCCTACTTTTGCCCGTTCTTGATTGCGAACAGGGTGAGGTGGCCGTGCTGGCCATGAGCAGCTCGATGCGGCCCAAGGCTCTGGCACCCCAGGTGTTTCAAGCCATCGCGGAGGCCAACAAGCGGGGACCACAGATCATCTCGATCACGAAACCCGACCAGACGTCGTTCTCGGTATCGTCTTGGCCCATTCCGCCAGGCGTTGATGACGGACGGACCGCCATAGACAAGTTCGTGCAGGATCGGGACCAAGGCCTTGTCAAGCTCGACCAGATCTACCTGACGCTGCCCAACGAGACGCTTCGTGCCTTACCACAGGTCGCGCGCAAGCTGACGTTACGCGGCCTAGCATGATCATCCGGGGCGATGCAGAACTGGCCAAATTCAGGCTGGAACAGTTGGACGGCGTCAAGCTGCTTGGGCTGATGTCCAACGCGCAGGACCGTGCCGTGGGGGTCTCGTTGCCGGTAGGCGTGGGCAAGTCCTTCGCCATCGACAACCTTATCGAGACCATCATCGTCAGCGGCGCTTTCGACTTGGTAATCTGCATGGCCCCGACACACAACATCCTGAACGAACGGCGCTGGGTGAAGGACCCGCCAAGAGAAATCAAGGTTGTGGTCCTTCGCCCGCGCCCCTCGGGTGCGTGCGGCGAGGCACGGAATAACGAATGGCTTGGCTACGATAAATCTCGCTGCTACCAACTGGGCAAGCGCAATATCTGCACGGGCTGCCCGGAAAAGAAGAACTGCTATTGGCCCGACCAGTTCAAAAAGACTGTCAAGGATGCCCAGGTGATTTTCGGCGCGCAGGCCCATCTTTCTCGCGCCAATGATTTCATCCAGTTCTTGGTCAAAAGGACGGGGGCGAAGAACCCCGCGGTAATTCTCGATGAGGATCACGCCTGCCTGACCAACTACCGACGCAAGGTCAACCCCATTTTGCTGGCGCAGTACCGGAACATCGTCGCGGCGATAGGGGGCAACGGCCTGGAGTCGTATGTGTACAAGACCGGATTACTGCTTGTCGCACCCACATCCGACCTTCGGTCTTGGGATTGGTCTTTCCCACCATTGGACCCCGGCATTCAGATTTGCATTCAAGAAGCGGGTTACAGGAAGCACGGCGTACAATTCAGAGACCTTGGCTTCGCCCTTCAGGAATTCGGTCGGAGCCCGCTTGCATCACGCGAAAAGAACATGGCCTGCGAAATCCTGTACGCCGCCCCGCCGCTTATCGACCACGACCTGTTCCTCTTCACCGCAAACAATCAGAGGCGGCTTCTGGAGTTCCGCCTTGGACGGCCAATTTCCCTCCCATTCGAAGGCTACACGTTCAGCCACCCCGGCTCGTCGTTCCACAACATTAAACGCTACCTTGGCGCGAAGTGTTATTTCCCGCGAAACGCGAAGGAGATCCTGGACTTCTTTGCGCGGCTTGCGGCTTCGCGGATTTCCCAGGGAAGAAGGGTCCTGCTTGTCTCAAAGAAGGTTTCCAAACCCTTCTGCGTCGCGCAATTGCAGGCGCGCTTTGACGCGCTGGGCCATGAACACATAACGGTCATTGGGGAGGGATATGACCGCGCCGCTCTGGACAATCCACACGTCATTCCGATCATCCACTACGGAATGGTCGGAGTCAACGACTTTGCCAGCTACGACGCTGTTTACTGCCTAAACTCGTTTTACATCCACGCGGGACTGCTGGATGGGGTCCTGCAAGACGTGCTTGGTGCCGACGGCAGGGTAGACCTGGAAATCCGGCACCGCCGGGGCGCAGGCCGCAGTGCGGGGACAAAACACGACCGCGACCGCGTGTACGATGTGGATGCGCTGTCCGGACAGGCCCTCAAAGCCCTTGAGAGGGATACCGTGATTCAGGCGGTAGGGCGGGTGCGTCCTTTCACCAAACCCAGGGAGGTCATAACCTTTCAGGCTGATGATATGGCTGAGGTTATGCCCGGCGTCGTGGACTTCAAAAACCTAGCCGAAGCGCGGGCGCATTTCGGCATCGAGCTGCCAAGCAAGGAAAAGCTTGCACGACGCGCGGACGAAGTGCGGGCGATGCGGGCTGCGGGCCTAAGACAGCGGCAGGTGGCCGAGCAGCTACACGTGACAGTTCGTACAGTTCAGCGATACTGGAATCAACCAGCGGAGCAGATGCCGCGCATGGACGGAGGATTATGACCATGAACCTGCTGAAAGGTTTTGAGGAGCGGCTGCGCGACCTGCCGCCGCCGAAAGATGCGCCCTCCCCGTTGCAGCGGTTGCGGCGGTCACCCGACGCGTACCGTGGGCAAACCCGCTACGTGGACAATCAGGTGGACATGGAAGAGGTACGGCTCTTCCTGTTCCAGCGCGACATCACGCACATCGGGCTGGATACAGAATTCAGGTACACACGCCCGCCCGTCGAGATCGACAAGAAGCGGTACTGGTATGAAGACAAGCGTGCACATGGAATGGACCGGGGTTCGTGTCGATGCCACGAGGCGGCAACGCCTCCCCGAATTCTGTCGCGAAAAGGCCGCGCCGCTGGAGGCGGAACTGCTTTCCATGGGCATCGACAATCCCAACAGCCCTACGCAACTTCGAAAGTACTTCGGGCAAAAGGGACTTTTGGACAAGTTCAAGATTAGGGGGAAGTATTCCTTCGACAAGAAGCAGTTGGAGCGTTGTGAAGGTGTTGACCCCGCAATTCCGCTGCTGCTGACGGTGCGCAAATTCCACAGCCCCGGTTATTTTCGTGGACCGCCACCATGCAACCGGTGCTCTTGATGCCCTTGGCGGCTGCGTTGATGGCGTCCTGGAATGAGCCCGCCTTGACCGCGGGCGCGTCGGTGGCGGCGTCGGTCTCCGTTTTCACGACGTCCACCTGCTTCACATCGCGGAGCGCTGCGCGGTCCGTATCATTCTTGGCCTGGGCCGGGGGCAGAAAGTCGGCGGCAGAAAGCTGGGCCAGCGCCGGGGCACTCGCCAGCATCGTCAGAACACTGACGATCACCACTTGAACTACAGTTGCCTTGTTAAATCTCATGTCATTGTCCTCCTGTGTTGTTCACAATCTTTGATTTTATGTGGTCATTCCGGCTTCGCCGCGCCGTTCGTTCGGCTGACCAAAGTGCATTGCATCTTGACTACCTTCTTCAAGTCATCCAGGGAAACCTCGCGCTGATAGGTCGTCTGATACGCCCCAAAATAGTCACAACTTGGCAGATAGACGAATGGCCCCAGTCGAATCCCCACACCGCCACCTACTTGGTCCTTTACAAACCCTTGGAAGCCCCCTTGACTGACGCCATAGGACATGATGTCACACTTGTTCTCGAAGATACGTACGTCTTCTTCGATGACTGGATTCCCAGTTCCATCGAGCCAAGCCATGCGCAAAACGAGGAGCGATGGAAACGGGCCATGAATGTCCTGCGGCCGACAGACCCAGTTCCAAAATGAATCGTAGGCGTCGCTGTCGAGAGTAAATGTGGCAATGCGCAGGTTATCACCGGAGCTGTTTTTCTTGACTACGAGCCCGATTTCGTTCTTTTTGAGATGTCCAGGGTAGCCGTCCTTGCCACGAGGGCTAAGCGAAGGATCCCTGTAGATCTCCCCCAGGGCTACATTGTTACATCCGAGCCCTTTTTCGGACGCTTTGGCACTGACTAACGCATCGGAACCCGATTTCTCTTTGGCAACGCCGTCCAGAGCCTCCTTTAGCTTGGGAAGCACCTTGTTAAAATACGCGTCCTCATCGACGCGTATCTCGACCGGCCATTCAATCGTAGCCGACTTCTCGTTCTTTGCCACGAGCTTCGGTTCCTCCGCGCTGATGCGGGCAACCAGCATGCAGGCAGGGTAGTCGATGTCCTGCAGCGCCTTCGCCAGGATCGCCTTGGCGTCCTTTTCCTCCTTGTTTTGTGTGACGACCTGTGCGTACAGGGATGAAGTCTTGACTTCCTTCTCCGTGATATTGGCCGCCTTCAATTTCTCGACCAGTTGCTTTCGCTGGACTTGTGCCTTTATCCGCACCTCATAGAGTCCATCAGCCCGCTTCTCCGAACCAATCTTGTCGAACTTCTGGATGAAGGCGTTGCTGTACGTGAGCACCTGGTCCTTCATGACTTTGTCGTTCTTGATCAAGGTTTCGGCATCGACCATCGTGCCCACGGCACTCTGGACAGCGTTGCTGAAGGCGTCTTTCAATGCGGCATCTTCCGATTCCCCGACGCCCTTCGCCTCCACTGTTTGCAGATCACTGGTGTCTTGTGCGGCCGTGCCGGAAGGGGCCGGGTCTCCCGTCTGCCTCTCTTTTTCGGCGGGTCGCGCTGCGCTCGCAAGATCCTTGTCCAATTGAGGAGGGCTTGCTTGTGTGTCGATAGCCTGGGTGGTCTCCACGGCAAAGGGAAGAGAGCGGCTGCCGTCAGGCTTCGACCACTGCCCCTCGACCTTGGACGCACTCACAAACTTCCCGGTGAACTGGCCGGAAATGTTGCCGTTCTCATCAAATTCATTCAGTTTCAGGTCTTGATTGGACTTTTCACCTTTGAGTCGGATGTCCGTGTTGTGCTTCACGTAGAAATACGTTCCCGAGACTTCATTCCCCGAAACGCGCAGAGTCATGTCTATGGCCATATTCGTGCCGACCATGCCCTTGAAATGGATCGTGTCGGGCGCACCCTCAGCCGAATGCGCGATGATTGGCGTCGCCAAGAGCACGAGGAACGCCGCTGAAATCGAAGCGATAGTGCTGAATCTCATGTCTTTATCCTCCTTTTTCCGTTGAAAACCTGTTTGGGCTCCTCCGGTTTATTGCGACATGACGTTGCTGATGTTATTGAGTGCCTCAACGCCCGTGTTGACCCTGGTGATGTCCTCGCAGAGCGACAGCGTGGCCAAGGCGGCCAGCACGAAGGCGATCACCACGAGCAGCAGCATACCGTTGCCCTCGCCCGCCTTTTTCCGCTGCCACGCGATGTTGGCCAGCCAACCGATCAGGGACAGGTTGAGAAGCATGATGGCCGCAAGAAATGTTCCCACGCCCACGCCGCCAAAGAACTGTCCGACAGCGACGAGTGATGAAACTAGCGCGAGAATCATTCCCTGATCCTTGCGCTTGAGGCCCTCGGTAATGTCCGACCAAACCCCCGTCGGCGCTGCTGCCACCTGTGATGCCTGTTGCGATTCTTCCGTCATGTCTTTCTCCTTTTCTCGCTCGGGGACAGCCCCCTACCCGCTAACATCGGCCGGGGGCACATGCCTCAGGCCGTTTTTGCCGTGGTGCGGACACTTGGGCTGCGGCTTTGGGCGGGCGCGGTGCGGGGACACACGGGCGGCATTTCACCCGGAGTATTGGCGAAGAGCTGAAAAAGCCTCTCTGTGACTTCCTGTCCCCCACAAAAAGCAGAGGGGGCACCGCCCGCACCGCGCGCCAACTCGGGGTTACCACACCCCCACCTGTCGCACAGTACCTGACGGCGCCCCCAAACGAGTTGGGGGCACCCGGTACTTGGGCGAGACAGGTGTACTTCATGTGGTAATTCGAGTTGACTCGCCTAAGACCGAACGCCAAAGCATTCGCTATGTGATTGCCGTCCTCGCGGGCGGCGAACTGCGTGCTCTCCTTTCCTCCTTCGTTCAGCGCGGGGGCCAACGGCCACCGGCCTATCTCAGTATAGCCACGGGTCCACTCCGATACAATTGGGCAGACCGGAATGACTTCGAATCATCGACCTTCCCCGGCGCTGCCGGGTTTCCAGAATTGTCCTGCGCCGCCGAACAGGGGCCGACGCCCGCTCTCGTCGTACAAGACGCGGCAGCACACCAAATATTCAATCGAGGTCCACGCGGTGATGAACCGCATCACGCGGGGCTTCACCGGCGGCGGTGCCATACAGGGGTGACATACCGGGCCCAGGTCGAAGCGCGCCGCGGGCGCGGTGGGGGTGTCTTTGTCCATGGGCTGGTTTCCTCTCTGTCCGCTCTCCCGGACAGTCTTGTTGAGTGGCGTCTGGGGTTGGGCCATGTTGTCCAGAAGTGCCAGCAGTCGCTGGAGCGCAGGGATTTTGTCAGGCCGTCACAACGGCTGGTCCATGCGGCGGACGATCTCGCTGTTGAGCGTGACGTACTCGGTCCTGTAGTCCCGCCCGCACCAGTCGATGAATCGGGTCACCACATCACCGAGCGTCTCGGGCGTGTAGTCGAGGGTCATGCAGAGCCGGTGGAACTTGCCGTCGTGCTGGCGGAATAGGCCGCCGGCGAAGCCGGGCTCGCGGTAGTGCTCCAGGGTGAAGCGCGCCCGCCACGCAAAGATAGACGCCGGACCCTGGAAGGCGTCGCGGCCCGTGGCGAGGCCGTGCAGGTGGCGCGCCCGCTCCAAGACCGCCTCGGGGTCCTTGCGGCGCTGCGCCCATCCGATGTACTCGCAGGAGCCGATCCCGAAGGCCTTGCTCTTTGCATGGGTCACGACGTCCCAGGCGCAGGGATGGGCGTCGGCCCAGGCGATCACGTCGGCGAGCGCGGGCTCGGTCGTGTGCAGCTCCGGCCAGGCATCGGAGGTCCAGACGGTGGTAGTTTGGGTGTGTTCATCGCTGTGCATGGTTGTGTGCTCCTGCGGTCCGGTGCCGTCCGGCCCGGTGGTTGAAGGGTTCACTGAGAAAGGGGAAAACCTCTTCCCCCGGGGACATTTGTCCACGCGCCGCTCGGCCTGGGGCATGTTTTCGGGAGGTGCCAGGCGTTCCTCAAGCTTTGGTCTTTTGCCATGGATGGGCGATGTCCGTGGCCGGGTATTCCATTAGACGTGGCAGTCCACCGCGACGGCCAGATGCTCGGGATGCGCGCCGAGGAGTCCCCTCACCGTGTCGTGCCAGAGATTTTCGTCCATGGGTTTTGCGACGACGGCCCACCAGCCCATGGCCCCCTGCTCGTGCCACTTGCCGTCGGGCGTGACCACGGCGAAGGGCAGGTAGTGCGGTTCGTCGATGGGGATGTCCCGCGCGGGGCGGCAGTTGTTCTCGGGGCTGTGGTGCGCATTTCCGAAGTTGAACCCGCCCTCGCCATCCTGGCACTGCTGCTCGCGCTCGGGGCCGAATATCCAGCCGTCCCAGCGGCCGCCGACGTTCCAGTAGTCCCACTTGGCCAGCGGATTGGCGCTGGTCAGGCGCTCGCCGGTTCCCCCGCAGATGCCGCACTGGGGATTCGGCATGTCCCGCTGGGGGTGCCCGGCCAGCAGCGCGTTCCACCTGTCCGTCCTGGGGGCGGCCAGTTCCCTCCACCGGGCTTCCGTCCGCTCGCCTTCCGGCAGCGCCCAGAACTGCGCCCGCAGGGCCGCGATGTCGTATTCAGCATTGACGATACCGGCAACCTCCTCCCGGGCCTTCTCGCCCGCGCACGGGCACGGCGTTGTGTACTCGGGCGTGTCGAGGTTTTCATCGTAGGGGGCCATCAGCTTGGCAATCCGGCCGTGGACCCTGTCCATCGGGGTGTTCCCGGGCAGGAGCACCAGCGCGTTGAAGTGGCTCATGTGTGGTCCTTTCTGTGGTTCGTTTGCGTGAGGGCGCGGCGATCCCGCCATGCGATGGGCGTGACGGACGGGTGCGTGCGGAGGTTGGGTGATGCCCGACGGTGCCTCCGACGACATGCCGGAGGCACCCGGCATCCGGGCGGGACAGGAGCGATGGAATGTGGTAATTGGAGTTGACCCGCCAAGCTCTGGGTGGCCCATCCCCGTCCGTTGCGGTGCACCGGCGCGGTTGCTGTGGTGCGGACGGGGATGGGCATGGATTGGAGAACGGGGTCAGGCGCTGGCCGTGCAGGGCTCGGCATCGGCGGTGTCGGCGGCGTCGCCATAGGCAGCG
>CAITNO010000123.1 GCA_903893795.1 Candidatus Hydrogenedentota bacterium
CCCCCCTCCAGGGGGGACCAAGAACGTCCGGGTGCCCTTGGCATGTCGAGTGCGAAAGCTAGAAAGGCAGACAGGAATGTCTGCCCCACATGGAGTAGAATCTTCGCGTCTTGCGGTGATTTTGAGACATAGTAGTACGGAAATGCACGGAAGGGAAGCAGCGTTGGCGTTGCCAGCAACCAAACATCGATTCCTTGCAGGGAGCCTTGGGCAATAACAGCGTAAGAACCGTCAATGGACGTGCGGAAGGATAGGGAGCTATCTGAGGTACTGGAA
Organism: Candidatus Hydrogenedentota bacterium; assembly: GCA_903893795.1. Lineage (GTDB taxonomy): Bacteria > Hydrogenedentota > Hydrogenedentia > Hydrogenedentales > CAITNO01 > CAITNO01. The sequence goes on from CAITNO010000123.1 coordinate 277, forward strand.
AACCTTCTTCCTTATCCTGTCCATGTGAAAGGAATTGCTGCACTTCGGCATCCGCCGTCGCCGCGGGACTGAACCGGCCCAGTCGCCGTGTTATGCTACTGTAGACAACCAAGGAGCGCCAAGACCATGGAATTCTCCGGATTGGATGCCCAGGCCGCGCGGGCCTTCGCGGAACGCTGGTTGCCCACCTGGACCGGAAACGACCCGCTGAGGCTCGTGTTCTTCTACTCGGAAGACGCCGTCTACAGCGACCCCGCCATCCCCGACGGGATTCGGGGACACGAGGCCCTGGTGGACTATTTCACCAGGCTCCTTGCCCGAAACCCGCAATGGGTCTGGACTCATCGCGGCTCCATCCCGCTCGTGGACGGTTTTCTCAATCTCTGGCACGCCTCCATTCCCGTAGGAACCGACAGGGTGGAGGTGGACGGCGTCTGCACCGTGCAGATGCGCGGCGGCCTCATCTACGCCAACCACGTCTATTTCGACTGCACCGAACTGATACACCGAACCATGCAGGCGCAAAAGCGACAGGCGTGACGCCTCCCTGCCACGGTGTTTCAGCGTCGACGCGATGATTTGTGGCCGCGGCTCGTCTGGGCGGGCTCATCGTCGGGCATCATCATCACCCCTTCGGGGACGGGCAAAAGCTCCCCCTGCGCGGGCTGTGCTTCATTGCTTCTGGGTTGGGCCGCTTCTGGGTTGGGCTGAGGTTCGGCCGGTTTGGGCAACGCCTCTTCGGGCTTGGGCAGGACCTCTTCCTGTCTGGGCATCGCCTCCTCAGGCCTGGGATAGACTTCCTCCGGCTCGTCGATGCGGTGCAGAACGATGGTTTCCTCGGGATAGACCGCCCCCGGCTCGCCCGCGATGGGTTGGGACTGGGCACGGCGGTAGCCTTCCTTGTCAACGGTGAAATGCCCGTCAATGCCGGGCGCGAATCCGTCCCAACTGTAGCGGCCCTGCCCGTCAGTTTTGGTGTTGGGGAACCGGGTTCCTTGGCCCGCTTCCACCCGGGCGCCCTGAACCGGCATCCCTTCAGCGTCAATGACACGAATGGACAGCGTGAACGGGTCGGGCACCAGCACATCCACCGTGCGCGATGTGCCGGCCACAAAGGGGACGGAAACCCTGGGCTCCATGCCGCTGTCCGCTGCGTTACTCGAATGGCGCCCCCACAGTTCATAGGTGCCGGGCACGATGAGTTTAAGTTCATAGGCGCCGCCGTTGCGCGGGTCGCCAGAAACGGACGACCCTTCCCGCGTTCGCGTGTTCTCATAGGCCACCATACCGTCCACCGGTCTTCCCGAGTGCATTCCCAGCAGACGGCCGCGGATGGTCATCACCTCCGAAACCGACGGGAGGGTGCAGTCAAAGGTCTTGTGCTCGCCGGGCGCGAGGGGTCCGGCGTCCAGGCTGAACAGCTTCACGCTGATTACGGCGTTCCCCTCGGGGGGCCTGTTGAAATCAAGCAGCAGGTCCGGAACGGCGGGCAAATCGGCAAAGCTGTAGCTTCCGTCCGGGCCGGTGACCGCCTGGCGGATGTAGGCCGTGCCGATTTCCGCCGCGTTCCAGGATTTAACCTGCTTGGCGTAATTGGGCGTGCCCCCATCGGGCGCGTAGCGCCCATGGAGCGCGATGTCCACACCCGCGGCGGGTGTTCCGTCGGGAAGGAGCGCCCTTCCGGCGAGGCTGGCCGGTGCGGACATCTTGAGGTCCACCGTCTTGGCTTCACTGACGGCCACCGCAGGGAAAAAGCCCTCCGGGTGTCCCGGGGGAACTACCAGCAGTGAGGCAATTCCCTCCCCCCGGAAGCCCAGGCTGAAGAGCCCCTGCTCATTGGTGGAGGCAAGGTGATAATTGGTGCTTCCGCCACCGGGCCGGAAGTTCGCCGACCGGCACACCACGGTCGCCGCCTGCATGGGCGCGCCGGAAAGATCGAGCACGCGCCCATGGAGTGTGACGCCTCCGGACAGGGTGAAATTGATATCTTTGTGGTTCTCGCCGGCCTTGGCATCCACCCGCCGTCCATCAGTCTGATGGCCGTCGGCGCTGACGCTCACATCCACGAAATCATGCGCGCCCAAGTCGATGCCGGAAACAGTGTACTGCCCGTCAGCGTCCGTCTCCCCCTGCCAGACCAGCATGGTCTGGCTGTCCACGCTGTCCCAGGCCGCGGCACTGACCCGTGCCCCGGCGATGCCCTGCCCCTTGTCGTCTGTGATAATTCCGGAAATGGCGCTGGGATTGGTCGGTATGCCGGTATGCGGACTCTTGACGATGGGTGCTTTTGCAGCGTTTGCCCCCGGTTTGGCCGCGTCAGCCCCTGCCGTGGAAACGCCTGTTTTGCCCGGGGCAACTGCGGGCGTCGTCTGCTGGGACGAAGCAGGACCGCTCTTGCGGTCCCTGGCGACGAAGCGTTTCGCCGTGCTCTGGGCGGCCACAGGCTCCACGGTGGGCCGTTTTGACCGATTAAGCACCAGCCCCGTCGTTGCCGCCGCCCCAAGCGCGATCACTGTCAGCAGTGCGGCCACTTTCCACGCCCAGCCTCTCCCGGACCCAGTTCCCACAGTTGCGGCGGCACCGCCACCCTCCGGGTGCGGTACCGGGCCGGCCAGAGCCAGTTTGCCCAGTGCAACGGTCAGCGAGGCGGGCGCGGTGCCCGTCAACTGGTACCCCATCACACTGTTCAGCAAATAGGGCTCCACCTCCACCCCGCGCTTGTCGAGGATCTCGCCCACCTGCTCGACGCCCTTTTCCACCCGCTGGCGGACGGTGGCCTCCGCGATACCCAACGTCTCGGCCAGTTCCTCGGGGGGCCGACGCTCCAGAAAGCGCCCAATGATCACCACGCGCAGCGGTCCAGGCAGGGCCGCAATGGCTTCGTCTATGAGCGCAAGCAGTTCCCCTGAGTCTGCCTCAAATTGAAGGTCATCCTCGTCCTGCGAAGAGTCCCTTTCCTGCTGGGCGCGGCGGGTGGACTTTCTGAGGTGTTCGAGCGAATGCCGCACGGCGACCATGTGCAGCCACGGCCCCAGCGCCAGCGACGGGTCAATGCTGGCCCGCATCAATTCCACGAAGCTGTCCTGCGCCGCCTCCTGCGCCTCCTCGGCATTGCGCAGCACCCTCTGGCAGGTGGCGTACACCATGCCCGAATAGCGCGACACAATTTCGGCAAATGCCTCAGCATCGCCGCGTTGCCGCCAGCGTTCAAACAGGAGGGCGTCGTTTGCGCTCATGGGAACCTTCCTTTCGGTTCAAAGGTGATTCTACACAAATATCGCCACCGATAACGAAAAGCACGGAAGGGCCGCCCTCATACTTTCAAGATGTGGCCATTTTGCCTGTGCCTGGACTGTCAACCATGCCCGTACGGCCGTCTTCCCCGCGCAGGCGGGGACCCAGGCTTGTAAAGGAATCAGGTGCGAGGATACCCTCGGGAAAGCTTTTTCCGCCGCATTACCACTCCCCCGCCTTTCCTGATACCATGACAATGCGGCACACGCCGCCATGGAGGTCCTATAATGAATGCGCGATATCCCGTCTTTGTGCTCGCCCTGTTCCTTTCAGTCCTGCCCCGCGCCTTTGGCGCAGATGCGCCTGCACCCGCAGCCGCACCGCTGGGATTGGTCATCAACGAGGACAACAGCCATTTTTTCGGCACCCGTCCTGCGGAACAAATGACCACCGAGGGACTCAATGCCTTTGTGGACCAATACGCGGGCACCAAGGTGAACCATCTGTTCCTCAATCCAAACGCCATGCGTGCGAGTTTCCGCAGCGGCACCCGCGACGCCATTTGGGATGAGGGCACCCAGACCATGCCCAAAGCCGACGAACCGGGCGGCCTGTGGCCGAACAACGCCCGGTTGCTCCATGAGCGCGGTCTCGACCCCTACACCGTATGGATTGCCCGTTCGCGTGAAAAGGGCATCGTGCCCTGGCTCTCGATGCGCATGAACGACGTCCATTGCGTAAACGAGCCCAAGAATTTCATGCACAGCAGTTTCTGGGTAAGCCATCCCGATTTCTGGCGCGTGCCCGGCGGCGGCGGATGGACGGACCGTGCGCTGGACTACGGACGGCCCGAGGTGCGCGACCACGCCATGGCCTTTGTGCGGGAACTGCTCGACCGCTACGATCCCGACGGGCTGGAACTGGACTGGATGCGTTTCGGCTGGCATTTTGCGCCCGGCAAAGAGGCGGAGGGCACCGAACTGCTCTGCACCTTCATGCGCGAGGTGCGCAAACTCACCAAAGAGGCCTCCACCCGGCGGGGCCACCCCATCAAGCTGGGCGCGCGCGTGCCCGCCGACCCCGATGACGCGCGCGGACTGGGCATGGACGGCGTGCGCTGGGCCAAGGAGGGTCTGGTGGACATGCTGGTCCCCTGCCCCTTCTGGACCTCGTCAGACTTTGACATTCCACTGGAGAAATGGCGCACGCAAATGGGCGAAGCGGTCAGGGGTGTCGTGCTGGCACCGGGGCTGGAGTTCAACATTCGCGCCTGGCCCGGTGGCGGTGCCCTGGCAAACGACCTCGAATCGGTCCGCGGCTTCGCCGCCGCCGCCTACTATCGCGGCGCCGACCAGATTTACCTGTTCAACTTCATGGATTCCGAAACCATCCCCGTCTCGCAGAGCGACTACCGTGTGCTCTTGGAGCAGGGCATGGGCCCCGACATAGTCACAAAACTGCCCCGGCGGCATGTCGCCACCTTCCATGACACCGTTCCCATCGGCGCATCCAACGGCGCGCAGCTTCCGCTGGATATGGCCGTCGGTGGCACCGTGCGACTGAACATCGGACCGGCCCCTGAAAAGGGCAAGGCGGTCTTATTGGTGGGGTTGGCTGCACACGACGGTTTGGACAAGGCCCTGCTGAATGTCGCCGTAAACGGCCAAGCCTGCGCCCCAACCGCCGATGCCGATACGTCGGCCAAATACCCCGGCGTGGCGCGGGCCCTGCAGTTTGACTGCCCTGTGGCCACCCTAAAATCGGGCTACAACGATTTTGCCGTCAAGCAGTCCGCCGACACCCCGGCCCAACAGGTTGTCTGGGCGGAGCTGCGCATCGTCCTCGACAACTGACCCCCGGCATCAATCCGGGATCAGGCGCTTTAATTCTTCCGCCGGTGCATGGTTCAGCGTGGAGACAAGAAAGTCGCACAGGCTGCGCGCCTCGTCGTTCCGGCCCAGTCCAATCAGGCACTGCGCGCGGTTGTGCAGCACACTCTTGTTTCTCGGGAATGCCGCATCGATCCGGTCCAGCAGTTGCAGCGCCTCCAAAAGGTCTCCCCGGGAGTATGCGTCCCTCGCCGCGCTGTGAAGCTTCACCGCCTCGTCCTTGTCTAGGCGCGTTCGGACTTTGCCGTCCCCGCTGGCCGACTCGGCCGCCGTCTGGAACGGCTCCTGCCGGGCAGACGCCTCCGACGCCGTACCCGTTGCGAGAAGTCCGCTCGCAAGCGCATCGGCTACCGCGTTTTCACACTTGCCGACAAGCTGCTGCAGCGCCTCCGTCTGGGACTGCACCGTAGCCAGGGCCGCCTCTCCGGCGGCACGGTCGGCCTCGCGCTTGCGCGATTCCTGCTCCAGCGCCTCCCGCTGAAGCGCCAAATCCGCTTGCAGTGCGCCTATCGTCTGCGCCAGTGCGGCATGATTTTCCCGGGTCTCGGCAAGCAGCGCTGCCAGCGAATCTTGCTCTGGGGTCGGCCCCGCCACTTCCAAGGTCTGGCTTTCCGGCGCGGCGCTTCGCCGCTCCAAGTCCTTCCGAAGCGACTCCATCTGGTTGGAAAAGTCGTTTTTCAGGGTGGTTAGGGACTGCGCCAGCGCGGCATGCTTCTCGCTGGTCTCGGCGAGAAGGGCGTTTACCGAATCATTCAGGGGAGCTTGCTCTGCCGGCTTGCTCTCGCCGGTTTTGGGTTCAATGCTCCGCTCCTGCAACTCTCGCTGAATCGAGACGACCTGCTGGGAGAATTCGGCCTTCAGTGCGGCCACCGCCTGTGACAATAGGCCATAACTGTTTTCTGTCCCGGCAAGCCCTGCTTGCAGCGTCGCTTTCAGTGTCTCCGTTTGGGTTTCCAGTTCCGCCATCTTGGCGCTGCCGGCATCGATTCCCACGTCGCGCTTCTGCAACTCTCCCAGAAGCGCCTCGATTTGTCCGGCAAAATCGTTGCGCACTGCGGCAAAGCTTTGGACCAGCGCATCCTGTCCTTCTTTGCTCTGGGCAAGCGCCTGTCTGAGGGCTTCTGTCTCCGATTGGGATTCCGCCAGTCGGGTATTGCCCGCAGCCTGCTCGGTGTCGCACCTCCGAAACTCTTTGATAATCGCATCGCGCTGGCGGACCGCGTCGCTTTGCAGCAGACCCACCGCCTTGGCCAGGTCCGCGCAGCCTGCCCCCGTCTCGGCCAGCACCTTTTTCAGGGTGTCGGTCTGCGACTGCAACTCGCTTAGTTTGGTGTTCCCCGCATTTCGGTCCGCATCCCGCTTCTGAAACTCCTTCACAATCGCGTCGCGCTGCCGGACGGCATCGTTCTGCAGCAGGGTGACCGCCTTGGCCAGTTCCGAACCGGCCGCGCCGGTTTCGGCGATCGTCTTCTTCAGTGCCCCCACCTGGGACTGCGTCTCGGCAAGCTTGGCGCCCAGGCCGTCGCGCTCTATGTTCTGTTTCTGGAACTCCTTCTGAATTGCCTCACGCTGGCGCGTGAAATCGTTCTGCAGCGCTGTCAGCGCCTTCGACAGTTCCCCATTGCCCGCCTTGGCTTCGGCGATCAACCGCTTCAACGCCTCGGTCTGCGATGCATTCTCGGCCAGCTTGGCGTTGCCCGCCGTCCGTTCCGCATCCCGCTTCTTGAATTCCTTCTGCACACCGTCGCGCTGGTAGATGAACTCGCTTTGCAGCGCGGCGAGCGCCTTGGAAAGTTCCGTCGAGGTGGATTTGTGCTCGCTCTGGGTCTTCTTCAGCCCGTCGGCCTGCGACTGCGCCTCCGACAGTTTGGCGTTTCCCGCAGCCCGCTCGGTGTCGCGCTTTTGCGATTCGATCTGCATCGCCTCCCGCTGGCGCTGGAGTTCGCTTTGCAGCGTTGTCACGGCCCGGGCCAGTTCCGCGCCGGCCGCCTTGAACTCGCCAATCATTTTCTTGAGCGACTCGGTCTGGGTTTGCGACTCGGCAAGACGGGCGTTGGTCGCCCCGTGCTCGGTGTCGCGCTTCTGAAATTCCTTCTGGATGGCCTCCCGCTGGCGGATAAAGTCATTCTGCAGCGTGGCCATTGTCTTGGCCAGTTCGGCGTGGGCGTTCCTCGCCTCGGCCCGCGCCTCGTCCTTCCCCGTCCGAACCTGCTCCTGGATGCGGGCCAGCATGTTCAAAATGCCGGTGTACACCTGCGCGACTTCGTCGGCATCCCCGGAAGCGCCGTTCTTGGCCTGCATCGGGGCGTCCGCCCGCGTTTTGGACGGGTCCGGATGTCCCGGCAGCCCGTCGCCCGCCCGCTGCTCCGCCTCGCTGCGTATTTGCTCCTCCACCCTTTTAAGCGCGTCAAGAATGGTGCTCATTGTGCGAAAGCCCTCTGTTGCGATGGAGTAGTGTGCCAAAGCCCGCGGCATTAAGCAAAATCTATGCCTTGCCGTTCCGGTGCCGGGTTGCGCCGCAGCAGACCACTACTCTTCCGCGTTGACGATGATCACCGAAAGGTCGTCATACTCGCCGCTTTCAATCGCCGACTCCACCAGCGCCCGGCAACGGCCCTTGGCCGTGCCATATTCTCCCAACAGCCGCTCCATTCTGCCCAGCGACACCACGTTGTGCAACCCGTCCGAGCACAGCAACAGCGCGTCGCCCGGCACAAAGGCCTGCCGTTCCCCCAGCCGCAGTTGGAAGCTCTCAGAACCCATGGCATTGGTGACGAAATGACGATACTCGCTCGCATACGCCTCGGCCAGCGTGATTTCTCCTGCCCGCACCGCCTCGGCAACAATCGAGTCATCGTCCGTCATTTGACGCAGCACCCGGTGGCTGTACCGGTAGACACGGCTGTCCCCGGCGTTGAAAATGATGTACTCATCGCGAAAGATGACCACGCCCGTAAGCGTGCAGGCCATCCCCGCATATTCGGCCTGCCGCGCCCCGAATTCCAGCACCGCCTGGTTTACCTGCCGGGCCGAATCGTACAGCGCGGTGGCCATCACCCGCATGTCCGGAGTGTTTACCTGCGCCTGAAAGTAGGCGTCAAGCCTTTCCAGCGTGAGCCGTGCCGCCGCCGCCCCCACGGCGTCGCTGCCCATCCCGTCCGCCACCGCGACAAGCAGGCCTTCCCCATAGGCGTCCGCGTCCTTGTCGTTCATTTCCACCCCGGCCTCTCCCGATGAGGAGATGGCATGTCCCACGAGAATGACATCCTCGTTGGCTTCGTGACGGGGCCCCTTCTCTGTATGACCGTAAACCGATATACGCATGCGCGCTGCACACTCCTGTACTACCCTTTAGAGACCGCCGTCCACCCGTGTGCCTCTGTGCCGGCGGCTGAACTACTCAACATATATTACCCGCACGTTCCGGACGCCTGCCGTTGCGCAGGAGCAACGGGACCGCCGAAACCTGCAGGGACTTGACGCATATGCACCGCTGTATACGGCCCATCTGCCAGGCAGTATTGTAACGCTATCGGTGAATTCATTCAAGATTTGGATTTCTTTCACAATTGGTGCGCCCAATTTCAGCGTTAATGTGGGCCGTCCGCCTTGAAACCGGCGGCTGAAAGGCCGCGCGGTCGGCATACTTTGTTTTTGGCCTCCCCCTTGTCGAATACTGAATAGGGCCGTTATCACCAGACGGTGACCAACGCAGCGCCGCATAGGAGAAGAATATATGCTCACCAGACGAAGTTTCTTGCAGGGCCTTTCCGCCACGGTGGCCACCCTGATGGCATCAGCCCGCGCAAAGGCGGCCGACAAAGCCGCCAAGCCGAATATAATCTTCATCCTCAGCGATGATGTCGGTTATGGTGACCTGGTGTGTTACGGCGCGCAGCACGTGAAAACACCAAATCTGGACCGGCTTGCCCGTGGCGGCCTGCGTTGCACCGATGCCCATTCCGTCTCCTCCGTCTGCACCCCCTCCCGGTACAGTATCCTCACCGGCCAGTATGCCTGGCGCAACCCCTTGGGCAACCATATCCTCAGCGGCGTCGAACCCCTCTCCATTGACCCGGCCGCGACCACCACCCCCTCCCTGCTGAAACAGGCGGGATACGCCACCGGACTGGTCGGAAAATGGCATCTGGGCCTGGGTTCCAAGGAAAAACCCGTAGACTACAACGGCGACATTACCCCCGGCCCCCTGGACGTGGGCTTCGACTACGCCTACTTCTACGCCGCGACCAACGACCGTGTGCCCTGCGTCTACATAGAAAACCGTCGGGTCGTCGGACTCGACCCCGCCGACCCCATCCAGGTCAGCTACAAAGAACCCGTTGGAAACGACCCCACCGGCAAAGAACACCCTGAACTGCTCAAGATAAAGTCGGACCAGTCCCACTCTCAGACCATTGTGGACGGCATCAGCCGCATCGGCTCCATGTCGGGCGGCAAAGCGGCCCGCTGGGTCGATGAGGACATGGCCGACACCTTCACCGGCAAGGCCGTGGGATTCATCGAACAGCACAAAGCCGGGCCTTTCTTCCTCTATTTCGCCCCCCAGGACATCCACGAGCCCATGGCCCCCCATTCCCGCTTCAAGGGCACCAGCACCTGCGGCACCCGCGGTGACGCCATTCACGAACTCGACTGGATTGTGGGCACCATGCTCGACACCCTGGACCGGCTTGGGATTGCCGACAACACCCTGCTGGTCTTCAGCAGCGACAACGGCGGCGCGCTAAAAGACACCTATGACGACGGCACCAATGCCGAGCACGAAAAGCAGCCCCCCAACGGCGTGCTGCGCGGCAGCAAGGGCCAGCTTTACGAGGGTGGCCACCGGATTCCATTGCTGGCCCGCTGGCCCGGCCACATCCCGGCCGGAGCCACTTCCGACGCCCTCATAGGCCTCATTGACCTCCTGCCAACCTTCGCCGCCGCCGCAGTAGCACCCGTCTCCAAGGGTGCAGGCCCGGACAGCGTAAATGTGCTCCCCGCACTGCTGGCCGGGGACGGCGCGGTCTCGCCCCGCCAAACGCTCGTCCTGCACACCAACGGAAACGGCCCCCTCGGCCTGCGCAAAGGCCCCTGGATGCTCGTAGCCCACAGCCGCGACGACTTCCAGAACGCCGAACTCTACAATTTGAAAGACGACCTGCCGGAGGAAAAGAACCTTGCCAGGGAGAACCCGGAGAAGAAACTGGAATTGATAACGTTGTTGCAGGATGAAATGACAAATGGCGGGAAGACCCACCAGTGATGCACGTACAGGCCCCAACCAGACTAGAACATGCTGTAGCGGCTACAGGGAACCTGTTGGTACTCCTTCTGGCGTGCTTGGTGTTGACTTGCAGGTGTGCACTGGCAGAATCAGCGCAATCAGTCCTGCCCGAGGGTGACGCGCGTTCTGCGCTGGCCGCGCCCTATTTTCCGGACCGCCTCCACGAATTCGTGTGGCGCAATTGGGACGCCGTGGCACCGGCAAAACTGGCCCAGGTCGTCGGCGCCTCCGAGGCGGAGATAAAAGCGGTGGCCGGGTCCATGGGACTACCCCGTGAGGTCGTTGTGTCGCCCGACATGCTGAAACGGGGCTATGTCACTCTCATCCGGCGCAACTGGCACCTGCTGCCCTATGACCAGTTGCTCACGCTGCTGGACATGCCCCCGGAGCGCCTCTCTGTCATGCTGCGCGAGGATGACTTTCTCTGGGTTAAGTTGGGGCGGGTAAAGCCCCAATGCGCGCCCTTGCGCTACACCCCGCCCGATGAGGCGGCACAGCGCCGCGCCGCCGAAGTTCGCCAGGTGGTGGACCAGGATTTCGGCGATGAATTGGGGCGTCCCGCCGAGCCCCGCTTCGATTTCGTCCGCAAACTCACGAACCCTCTCCCCCATCTTGTTCCGCCCGTTTTGGCGTCCGACGCTCCGGAAATGCCGAGAATCGTCTATTCCTATGTCGCCGTGTACGGCGACCCGCTGATGAATCCCGATCTGAACCCCTACCCGGACGGGCTGTTGCAGCGTCTTGCCAATACCGGCATCAACGGAGTGTGGCTTCAGGCGCTCCTGCGCGACCTGGCACCGGGCGGAGAAGTCTTTCCCGAATTTGGCGTTGGCCAGGAAACGCGGCTCGCCAATCTCCGCGAACTGGTCGAACGCGCCAGGAAGTTTGGCATCGGCGTCTATCTCTACATCAACGAACCGCGCGCCATGCCCCTTGCCTTTTTCAAGGACCGGCCTGAACTCAGCGGTGTGCGCGAAACCGAACTGGCCGCCCTGTGTACTTCCCAGCCCGCCGTGAGGCAGTGGATGGGCGATGCCCTGGCCCACATTTTCACCGCCGTGCCGGGCCTGGCGGGCGTCTATGCCATCACCGCCTCAGAAAACCTCACCAACTGCGTCTCCCACGGCGATGCCGCAGGTTGTCCGCGCTGCAAGGACCGGACCGACACGGACATTCTAACCGAGGTCGTCGGCGTCATCGAGGAAGGTGTGCACCGGGGCAGTCCCAAGGCCCGGGTCCTCATCTCCGACTGGGGCTGGCGCGGCCACGGTGACGCGCGGGAAATCATAGCCCGCCTGCCCAAAAAGGTCTGGCTCATGTCCGTGAGTGAATGGGGCCTGCCCATCGAGCGTGGCGGCATTAAAAGCACCGTCGGCGAATATTCCATCTCCTCCGTCGGCCCCGGACCGCGCGCCCTCCCCCACTGGAGAACAGCCAAGGACGGTGGACTCAATATCGGCGCCGAGATACAGTTCAACAACACCTGCGAAATTGCCAGCATCCCCTACCTGCCCGTCATGGACCTCGTGGCCGAGCACTGCCAGCGCCTGCTGGAATCGGCCCACCCGCAGGCCATGCTCATCGGCTGGACCATGGGCGGCCACCCCTCGCCCAATCTTGAAGTGGTCCGCGAGATGTACCGCATGGCCGAACCAACCGCTGAAAAAGTCCTCGACAAACTGGCCTTGGAACGTTTCGGCGCCCAAGGCGCACCCCATGCCCGCAAGGCGTGGTCCATGATGAGCGCTGCCTTCCGCGAGTATCCCTTTAACATTGGCGTAGTCTACACCTGCCCGGTGCAGTGCGGTCCGGCAAACCCCCTCTACCCCGTCAAGACGGGATACAGCGCCACCATGTGGGGCATGCCCTACGACGACCTGACCGGCTGGCGCGGACCCTATCCGCCCGACATCTTTGCGGCGCAGTTTGAAAAGGTGGCCCAGGGCTGGCAGCCCGGCATCGCCGAGTTGCAGGCTGCCGCAGACGCCGCGCCCGCGGAACAGCGCGACGCAGTGCAAACAGACCTGCGCTTTGCCCGCGCCGCCGCCATCCATTTCCAATCCGTGGCAAATCAGGCACGCTGCGTCGCCGCGCGGGACACCCTGGCTGAAACGGGACAAAACCTCCCGCCCGAAGAGCGCCAGCGCCTAAAGGCCGACTATCGAAAAGCGGTCCAATCCGAAATCACACTGGCCCGCCAACTCTTCACCCTCTCCCGCGAAGACTCCCGCATCGGGTTTGAACCCTCCTGCCAGTATTTCTACCTGCCCCTCGACCTCGTGGAAAAGGTGGTCAACTGCCGCTGGTTACTCAAGCAGATCGGAGAATAGCCTACGTCAATCGCCTCACTCCATACCCTATAACAACAGCGGCGCGCCCCACTCTTGATCCCGGAGTGTCACTCTTGGCCCCGGAAGACCACACAACATCGGCACGCCATACTCTTGGCCCCGGAGGGGTCACACAATAATAGCCACGGGTGGAGCGAAGCGGAAACCATGGTAAAGATACGATCCGGCCCGTCCCCGCAGGGGGCGAACAGCAGGCCGGGACAACATTCCGTCCTTCGTCCTTTGTCCTTCGTCTTTTGTCCACCCCACCCATTTCCTGGCCTCCGCAAACCCTATGCTATACTTCACCGCATGAAGCCCAGACACCTCATCACACGGCCGCTTCGTCGCCTCCTGCAGTTCGCGGGATACGATGTCGTGCCGCGCGCTTCCCTGCAACCGCACTCCGGGCTTCCGTCAGATTTCTCCGCCCAGGATGGGGACGACTTCCGCTTCGTGCAGCCCTATACCCTCGTGCTGCCCGAGCGCATTTACACGCAAACCCGGGCCATTGAATACATCATTCAACACGGCATTCCCGGAGCACTCGTGGAATGCGGCACCTGGAAAGGCGGCTCGTCCATGGCCATGGCGCGCGCGCTAAAGCGTCAGGGCGTGACCGACAGGGACCTCTATCTCTTCGACCTCTACGCCAACAACTGGCCCACCCCGACCGAATACGACGTGCATAACGGACAAAGCGCGCTCCAGCAGGTTCGGGAAGGCTATGAGGTGCCTCCCGAACACATCTACTCGCTCGATGACGTAAAGCGGAACATGGGACTGGTCGGCTATTCGGAAGAGCGCACCCACTATGTGATGGGCTCCGTCATGGACACCCTGCCCGCCCACGCCCCCGACCGGATTGCCCTGCTGCGGTTGGACACGGACTTCTATGAGTCCACGCTGCACGAACTGGTTCATTTGTATCCACGTCTCGTTTCGGGCGGTGTGCTCATCATCGATGATTACGGGGATTGGGAGGGTTCGCGCAAGGCAACCGATGAATACCTTGCCGCGCACAATATTCCCCTATGTTTGATCAGGGTTGACGTCGGTGCCCGCATGGCTGTGAAGCCGTAAGAGGAACCATGCCGTGCACCGTGTCTCTATGCAGTAAGAGGATGTCCTTCATGAACAAGTCATGTCAGTCCGTTGCAAAGAGTGCAATGTTGATGGCCGCCGTCTTCCATGCCGCCCTGTGTGCTGCGGCCGAAACGCCCATACTGGAACGTTCCTTGGCAAGTCTCGAAAAGGCGCCGCCTGCCTGCGCCGATGATTTCACCTTTATCGTGACCGGTGATTCCCATTCAAACCGCCAGTTGGTCTACCAGACGGACATGTTCAAGAAGATGATTCAGGAATGGAACCTCCTTCAGCCCGCGCTGGTGGTGGAGGTGGGCGATCTGGTGCTGGGCGGTTCGGCCGACAACGTACCCCAGCAGTGGGACCTTTTCGGGCAGGTCATAGGCGCCTGCAAGCCGCCCTATTTCTCCGCGCCCGGCAACCATGACATCTCCGATGCCGCTTCCGAAAAGCTCTGGCTGGAGCGCATGGGGCCGACCTACTATGCGTTCAACTGCGGCAATTCCCGCTTCATTGTGCTCGACAGCGAGGAGGTTGACGCGCCCGACCGCCTTTCCGACACGCAGGTGGCATGGTTCAAGCACGAACTGGAATCTACCCGCGCCACCAATATCTTCGTCTTCATGCACCAGCCCTACTTCACCGACGAGGCGGACCCGCGCGCGGGCGATGAAATCTGGGAACGGCGCTGGAAATACCTCGCCGACGTGATGCACGGCCATCCGGTGCGGGCCTTCTTCACGGGACACATCCACCTCTACCGCGATTTCGGCGTCCGCGACGGCGTCCACTACGTCATCGCAGGCGGTGCTGCCTCGCTCGGCAGCGGTTCCGGTCCGGACGGCCGCTTCAACCACTACCTCCTCGTGCGCGTGCGCGGCGGGGATGTCACCTGGACGGTCATCAAGCCCGGGGCGGTGCTGCCCTCCGATGTCGCCACCAACGAGTACGCCATGGAAATGACCGACATACAGCGTCGGCTCATTTACTGCGAGGAGATTCCCGTTCCACTGGGGCAGTCGCTCGACCGCGACATCACCATCCGCATCGAGAATCCTTTTGACAAACCCTTTGACTCGTCCCTCTCCTGGGATGTCCCCGGCGGCTGGAAAGTGGAGCCCCTCTCCCGCGATTACCATGTCGATGCCAACGGAAAGACGGAACTGGTCTTTCATGTGAGCGCCGATGGACCCGGTGCGGTGCGTTTCCCCGTGCCCAAATACAAAACCCGGTATGTGAACACCAAATACGGCCAGCCAGCCGACATTACCTCAGAATTGCCGCTCGTGCCCGTGGCCGAGGCCACCCCCGCCCCCGGTTCCGTGAAGATTGACGGCCTGCTGGATGAGTGGACCACGGCCAAACCCATTCCGGTGGACTATCCCTCGGGTTTTGAAAAGGGCAAGTACGACCCCACAGACCTGAGCGGCCAATGCCGGATTATGTATGACGACACCCACCTGTACGTCTCCTTCGACATAGCAGACAATGACCACTGCCAGCCCTATGCGGGTGACATTGTGTGGCTCGGAGACGCCGTGGAACTGGGCATCAACCGCTGGGGCTGGGGCTTCTCGCTCACCAAGGCCGGCCCCGAAGTGTTCCTGTACAAGGGCGGGGAGAACAGCTCCGCCGAGACCGTGAACCGGGACGTGCCGCTGGCCGTGCACCGCGAGTCCGGCCATACCGTCTATGAGGCTGCCTTCCCCATTGCCCTGACCGGACCGCTCACCCTCAAGGCGGGGGCCGATTTCCGCTTCCGAGCGCAGGTCGCCGATTTGGACGATTCCGGCGCCAAGCACAGCCTCTCCCTGGCCCCCGGAGGCGACTGGTCCGCCGGCATAAAGATAGTGCTCACCCGGTAAGCACCGGCAACCGCACCGTCCATTGGAAAGGCCTGCATGTTAAAGCCACGGGTAGCGATTCGCACCGGCCTTTTGGGCCGCCTGGAAAGAGCATTGCCCGGTGTCGCCATGCTCCGCGGCTACCGCCGCGAATGGCTCCGTGCGGACCTGCAGGCAGGCATCGCCGTGTGCGTGGTCATGATTCCCTCGGTCATTGCCTACGCCAATCTCCTGGGCATTCCACCCCAGCACGGGCTCTATGCGGCCCTCCTGGCGCTGCTCGTCTACCCGCTCTTTTGCAGTTCACGGCAGGTTATCGTCGGGCCTGACATTGCCATCACCCTGCTGATAGCCGCAGCCGTGGCTCCCCTGGCAGCAGGCGACCCCGCACGGGCTGCCGCGCTGGCCGCCGCCGTGGCACTGCTGAGCGGTCTCCTGTTGCTGCTCGGTGCCCGTGCCAAAATGGACGCGGCGGCCGATTTGCTGTCCAAGCCCGTGCTGGTCGGATACATGTCCGGCGCCGCGCTGACGCTCATGGCCTCGCAGTTTGGCGTGCTCTTCGCCGTGCCGCTGAAACAAAGGGACTTCTTTCCGCGCCTCATTGAACTCTTGCCAAGACTCCCCCAAACCCATTTGCCCACGCTGGTACTTGGATTGGGTTTGCTCGCCCTGCTGATGCTGCTGCGCCGTTTCGCCCCGCGCGTACCGGGCGCTTTGACGGTCTTCGTTCTTGTGCTCGCCGCATCCCTGGTGCTCAAACCCGAGGACTACGGCATTGCCGTGATCGGCGCATTGCCCGTCGGACTGCCCCGCTTCTCCTTCCCAAGCGATGCGCTTCGCCACATTCAGGCCCTTCTGCCCGCCGCCCTCGGCGTGGCGCTGCTCACCTATACCGAGGGCATATTGCTGGCGCGCGCCTTCGCGGCCAAAAACGGCTACGAAGTCGATGCAAAGCGCGAACTGGTCGCGCTGGGTCTGGCCGACATGGCCACAGGCCTCTTCCAGGGCTTTTCCGTCACCGGAAGCCAGGCGCGCACCACGATCAACGACAGTTCCGGCGGAAAGACCCAGGTGGCGAGCCTCGCGGCCGCCGCCGCACTGGCACTGTTCCTCCTCTTCTTCACACCGCTCATCGCGCGGGTGCCGCAGGTTGCCCTCTCGGCCATTCTCCTCCAGGCCGGTTTCGGGCTCGTCCAGTTCGACGTGATGAAACGAATACACCAGCTCTACCCGCGCGCCGGACTCACGGCTGGGCTCACCGTGCTGGGCGTGCTCGTGGCCGGCGTGGTGCCCGGCATACTCATTGGCATCATGGCCTCCCTCATCGACATGATCAACCGCGTGTCACGCCCACCCGACGCCGTCCTGCAGCTCGTGCCCGGCCACGGCTATCACGACGTGGGCGAGGTCTGGCTCGCCCAGACCGTGCCCGGCCTCATCGCCTACCGTTTCTACGCCCCGCTGGTCTTTTCCAACATCGGCCATTTCGTCGCCCGTGTCCGCGAACTCGTCGCCGCGAGCCCCAATCCCGTCCAATGGTTTCTCCTCGACGCCCAGGCCATCACCGACATCGACGTGACGGCCCTCGATGCCCTCCAGCAGTTGGAAACGGAATTGCGCCGCCAGGGCATTGCCCTCAAGATGGCCCGGGCCAACCGCCCCCTGCGCGAAATCCTCGCCCGCACCGGCATCACCACCGAGATAGGCCAGGAAAGTTTCTTTCCCTCCGTCCACGACGGCGTCGCCGCATTTCAGGAGCAGGCCCGGCGAAAAGCCCCTTAAGTCTGGCCGGTTCCGCCAGCGCATGGAAGAAGGCTGCCAATCGGTGGGCCGGGCATCCCATCGCCTCGAATTGCCGTGTTGGACGACACAAGAACAGGAATGAAGGGATGGATGCAGTTCTGGCACAATGTCATAGTCGTCATCAGGACCTGTGGGTTACGGCTGAGTCCGGCAGATTCAATGCTGCGCGGAAATGTAAAGTATGGAAGTAGTGAGGAGAAATCCGGATGCCAACCGAGAAACAGGCGGAGACTTCCCAAGAGGGAGAATCAATAGCCGCACAGTTCATAGAGCCTTCCATCCTTGCAAGGGGGTGTCGGGTGTTGCGGCGCGCCGTTTTCTATTGGATTGTTGGCTTGGGCATCGTTGTCACGGCCATGGGTCTTGGAGAAATGACTGCGAGAGCCGTGCTTAATCATTTGTCCGACAGATGGTTCAAGGCTTTCGCAAGCATGAGTCAGTACGCAAAACGGCCCGGTTTGAAATTTGCATTCAGTTATCAGCCAGGTTTTGGCATTTACCCCAACCCAGACTTCCATGAAAACAGTGACATGCACAATTCGAGGGGATTTCGGGGTGACGAAATCCCCATGCCGAAGCCCCCGGGAACTTTTCGGATTGCCTGTTTGGGCGGTTCGACCACATATGACGTGAAGATAGACAATAATGCAGACACCTATCCGTCGCAGCTTCAGGAAGGCTTGCGGAATCGGGGCATCAAGGCGGACGTGGTCAATGCAGGCTGTCCCGCATGGACCAGCAGGGAGCAGATTCTGAATCTTGTAATGAGGGTGTCCTATCTCGAACCGGATTTGATAGTCTATTTCGAGCCTTTTAACGACCTTGTTTATCGGGCAACCTGGCCGCCGGAAAAATGTCGAGCCGACTACACGAACCCATCGGTCAGGCTCCCGGAGCTTTTCAATTCCCCCTGGTATATGTCACTTGCGCTGGTCCGGATTCCACTGATTCTGACGAGATTGGAACTGCCGAATCATGTGGACACATCGCGGTGGTGTGATTCCTACAATCATCAGGGAATGAGGAATATTCTTGGGATGTCCAAAACAGCGGAAGACGACTGTCGCGGGTTGATGCCTTCCAGTATTCCGGCCGGAATGACCTTGAGGGATGTTTTTGCGGCAACGCCAACGGAATTCTATGCAAACAACGTGTCCAGTCTTGTCTTTTTTGCCAAACAGCGGCAAGCCAAGGTCTTATTGGTATCGGGCGTGTTGGATTGGAAAAGAATTGAGAACAGTTGGGTGGACCAAGGCGAAGGATTGCACTACGGTGTCGCCCAGATGAACGAAACCCTTGCAACGGTTGCCAGGGAACAGAAAGTCTTCTACTATGACCTGGCCGGAGAATGGCCCGACGATTCCTCCTACTGGGCCGAGGAGGTTCACAATAACAAGGCTGGGGCGCATCTCAAGGCAGAACTTATCGCTTCATTTATCGCCAAAATGAACCTAAAATCGGCCGTAGACTAAGGAGTTCGGCAAAACCGGATGGTCAAACCCTGTGAGGCTTTCAGGGTCGCTTTGAGGACTTGTAAATGCCCAGGAAACCCTTTCCCGGAACCAACGCATGGTTTTCCTGCGTGACCGCATGACATTTTCGTCATCTACCAAAAGGGTCCTGATAGCGCAAATTCAGAACCCAAGTCTACAAGACAGACTTGGCCTGATTTCAGCTCCTTTCGCCTTTCCAGCACAATATCCCGTGCCACGAAACTATCAGTTATTGCGCTTTCTGGCAGATGAATACTGCAAAGGGGAAACAGGAACCATGCTTGTGGCACCATGAACACAACCGCGAAGTTCCGAGAGCCACAACGCTCAGCCTGGACATTGGCACCTACATGGTCGTGCCACCGGGCAAATGGCGGAATGGCAGAGCACCCCTGCTAATGTCGGCGACGGTAAACCCAGGGCAAAAGACCAGGCCTTGACAAGGTTTGAAAAGGACCTGCCGCCAGGCCACTTGGAATGAAAAACGGAGGAGTGTTCTGCATGTCAGGCGACAAAATGCCGCTGGATACGCCGAAGGACGACCATATGGCCGCCACTGACTCGGAGGGATTGACCGTAATGGTGGAGACCCCGTCAGTGTCCGCAAAGGTGGCCCGTTTTGTTCGTTGCGTCGCTGTCTTCTGGGTGGTGGGGCTTGGCGCCTTTGTTACGGTGATGGGTTTCGGAGAAATAGCCGCAAGGACTATTCTTTATCGGCAGCCTGCCGAAGTGTTCAAGAATCTCGCATCCCCGCGGCAATGGGAAGACAGGCCCGGCCTGAATTTTGAATTCACTTTTCAGACAGGCTTTGGCATTTATCCGACACCAGGCTGGTCGGACGCAAACACGGGCGACAAACATGATTCCAGGGGATTTCGGGGCCGCGAACTCACATTGAAAAAGCCCAAAGGCGTTTTTCGCATTGCCTGTCTGGGAGGGTCGACCACCTACGATGTGAAAATAGAGGACGGCACCAAAGCCTATCCGGCCCAACTGGAATCTGAACTGTGCGCGCGCGGCCTCCAGGTGGAGGTTGTCAATGCCGGCATGCCCGGCTGGACAAGCAGGGAGCAGATCCTCAACTACGTGACGAGGGTCTCTTATCTTGACCCGGACATGATTGTCTATTTTGAACCGATTAACGACCTCGTGTGCCGTGCAAACTGGCCGCCCGAAAGTTTGCGAAGCGACTACACAACCCCTTGGATTACGGTTCCCGACTTTGCCAAACCACGGTGGTACCAGTCACTGACATTGATACGCGTTCCTTTGATTCTCCTGGGCCATCTGCTTCCCGCCAATTATGGTTGGGATACGCCGCTCAAGGTTCAGGGCATGAGCAACATCGCCTGGCTGCACAGGGGGCGGGAGGCGGTGGGTCCGGGTGTGTTGCCCTGCACCGTTCCGCAGGGGATGACTTTGAAGGAGTTGTTTGCGGCAATCCCCACAGACTATTTTGCCAACAACATCGCCACCGTTGCATGTTGCGCCAAACAGCGGAATGCCAAGGTGCTCTTTGTGTCAGGCATACTGGATTGGAAAAGCATCAGCAGCATAGTCGCGGACCATGGAGAAGGGTTGCGTTATGGCGTTGGGCAGATGAATGAAACCATGGCCAGGGTTGCCAGAGAGCAAAACGAGTTCTACTACGACCTGGCGGGCGAATGGCCGGAAGATGCTCCCCTATCCTATTGGGGGGATGAGTTTCATAACAACGAGGTCGGGGCGCACCTCAAGGCAGAAATGATTTCCAAGTATATCGTCAAAACAAACCTGACGCCTCCTATTACCGGCCTGTGAGTTGTCCCAGGGCGGCAGCTATGGACGCGTGTAAACACGGCGGTTGGATATGCGAATCATGAAAGACAAGAAACTAGAACCCAAGACCGGGTCCCAGGACGGCAGCGTCGACACCAGCCCCTTCGCGCAATTGCTCGGCAAATTCCCCGAAGGTACTACCGCGCCTGTCGCCCCCCTGTTGCCGTCAAAACCCAAATCGAGTTTCCAGGTGGGGCGCACGAGGAAAGGCGGCTATCCAATCTTTCTCGAAAAGCGTCCCGGCGGCAAGACAATGACCATCATCCGCAACGTTTCCGGCGATGCCGACGCCCTGCTCACACTGCTCAAGAAGCGCTGTGCCGCCGGTGGAAAGGCCTTCGAAGACTGGGTCGAGGTGCAGGGCGACCACTGCGCAAAGGTCCAGTCGATGCTGCGGGAAATGGGACTCTAAGGTTGGAGCCTTACTTTCTGGCAATCCAGTACTTCCGGCACGGGCGGGGGATTCAACTCCCCCAGAGAAGCCGGATAGGCGCCTGTTTTTCGCGCGTGGGCCTTGAGCGCGAAGACGACGCGCACGATGTCACCCATCAGCGCCTCTCGGGCGTGCATTTTGTAGGATTGGATCCCGTTGTCACACAGCAGATTCACCCAGTAGCCGGCCATCGTGTGGTCGCCTATCTGCGCCAGTTCCTGCGCGGCACTGTACGGCGGCCTGTCGAGTAGCACTCCAATCCGCTTCGCCCGTTCCATCGAACCGCGCCCCGTAAAGGCAAAGCCGTAATCGGAAAACCCCGGATAGCCCCGCGCCTCGCCCTCCAGTCCGGCCTCCAGATAGGCGGCGCACAGGCGCAGTGCCTTGGCCAGTCCTTCAGACGATTTACGGCCGTCAAACGCCTCCAGCAACCGCGTCTGGTCCTGTTCGCTCAACATGCCCGCGTCCATGACGCTGAACAGCGCGCGGTCCATCATGTGGTCGGCAAAATACCGCTCCATATAACTGTAAAAATGCGGCCATTCTCCCAGCAGCCGGGCAACGCGAAACCCCGTCAGGCAGGTGTCCAGCGCCCGACCCTGCTCCCCCTGCTGTGCTTCGCACACGGCCCGCCCGGCAAATAGCACGCAGAGATTGACAATGTTGGAATAGCGCGGGCTGGCATACCCGTCAACCACGTCCTGGCACAGCCCAAAGTCCATGCCCGCCTCCACATCACGCAGCGCCTTAAGCCCAGCCAGATAGCTGCGCAGACGGGCCAGAACCTCCTGCTTCGACTGCCTGTCCACGTCAAAGGAAAAGGAAAATGGATTTCCCGGTGCTTCCCGGTCCCCGTCCGCCAACAACCCGCGCAGCCGTGACAGGGTCGCATCGGAAATATCCTCCGGACTGTCCACATAGCTGCTCACCAGGAAGAGCAGTCCCCGTAAGCCTTTGGACTCCAGCGCGTCCAGCACCGTCGAGAATTTCCAGTCCCTGGGAATTGGGGCCGTTGCGGGAAGGGCCGCCCGGGCCTCCTTTACAGCGTTTGCGCGCGTCACGCGGTTCCGGGCCGCCTCCTCAAGGGCCTCCCTCACATCGGCTGCATCGGCAGGCCTGGGCACAAAGTTCGCCAAAAAGATAAGCACCACCGAAACCAGCAGCATCGCCCCGAGCAGGGTCCGTGCAAGAATCAGGTTTCGGGGAGTCCTTCTACCCCTGTTCATTGCCGTGCTCCCTCGTCCCGGTAAGAACGGCGTCGCCTGACGCATCCGCCCCGCTTTTGACCGGAAGGGACACCTCCCCCGGAAGGACCAACACAAACCAAAACAGAAACAGATACAGCGTGCAGATAAGTATCGTTTCCCACATGGGAATGGAATACCAGGTGTGCAGCGCTTCAGTCCACGACCCTTCCAACGGCCTTCCCGCCGCAACCGCCGCCTTCTTCATCTCGTCATACACGAATACCCATTTGACCAGGAAATATCCGGCGGTGAAAACCATGGTCCACCAGATAAGGTACGGCCAGAAGAAGCGCCAATAGCCGCGCTTTCCCAGCCGCTTTGCCGTGAATCCGTCCCGGAAGAGCAGCAATTCATGTGCAAAAATGCCCGCACAAAAGGCAATGGCCACGAGCAACCCCGCATCGCGGTGAATTCCGGCCCAACTCTGGTTGCCCAGAAAATGCTCGTGAACACTCGGAATCACCCCCACCAGCACCAGCCCAAAACATCCCAATAGAAGCAGCGAAGCCGCAAGACCGGCCCCCCATCGGGAGACATGGGTAAAACGGTGATGCACATAGAGCACCGGCGGCACCAATCCCGCGCCCCAGACCATCATGGCTGCGGTAAAGATCCACCACCACCGGGGATTGTAAAAGGGTTCGAAACTCCCCAGGTAGCTGAACGAATGGGTCATGACCGAAAATTGGTTCTCAACCGGAAAGAGAAACCAACACAGGAGGATAAGCCCCCAGAAGACAACGGCCTTGATAAGAAGGTATTGCCGGAGCTCTTCGGGCCGGAAATGTCCGCAGACAATACGTTTCAACCGTTCTTTCATCCTCTGGAGTGCCCACCTTGTGCTTCCCGTGATGGTGCCGTTCTTTCAACGGCGATTTCAAGCGTACTTTTCACCCACCTTGCAACAGCGGCGTCAGAAAACCTGCCTATTAGTGCCGAAAACTGTTCCGAACTCCCCAGTGTCAACTTAGGACCTCTGTTCGTGCCGGACAAAAGTGCCATCCTGCAGTTCACGAAAGGCTTCCCGCAGTTCCTCCTCCGTGTTCATGACGATGGGACCCTGCCATGCAATGGGTTCGCCCAAAGGCCTTCCCGAGAGATAAAGAAAACGGGCGGGTGCGTCGGGCGATGTGATGCACACCCGGTCCCCTTCCCGTTCATAAAGCACAACATCTCTTGCCTTGCAGGCGCCATTGTGCTTTCCCGAACTGCCGTCGTCAAAAAGGGCCTGCCCGTCCAGAACATACGCAATGGCCGTATAGTCCGGTTTCACATTATGCGTGAAAGCGCAGTTTGCCGGAAGCGAGACATCAAAAAATTCCGGGTCCGTCACAATGTCCCGCACCGGACCCTGCACCCCTTCCAGCACCCCGCTAATAACCTTGGCCTCGGCACCCAATGCAAGCGCCACCGTCGGCATGTCTGACGGTTTCAGGCTGCGGTAGCGCGGCGCCATCATCTTCTGCGCCGCCGGAAGATTGGCCCAAACCTGAAACCCCCACATCGCGCCCGACCCAGTTTCCTGCGGCATTTCCTGGTGAATGATGCCACTCCCCGCCGTCATCCACTGCACCTCCCCCGCCCCGATGGTGCCGGCATTGCCCATGCTGTCGCTATGCTCCACCAACCCCTCAATAATATACGTGATGGTCTCCATGCCCCGGTGCGGATGCCAGGGAAAACCTGGCATATAGTCGTCTGGATTGACCGTGTGAAACTCATCCAGCAGCAGAAATGGGTCGAATTCCGGTGTCTGGCTGTTGCCAAAAGCACGGCGCAGGCGCACCCCCGCCCCCTCCAACGTCGGCACACTGCTGCAAACCCGTTTAACGCGCCTAACCGCCATGTCCATATCACGCCTTTTCCCTGCCTTAATTCCTCATTCCTAATTCCTAATTATTAATTGATTCATCCGGTGATCTTCTTGGCAATTCCCGCCACATGGGCACCCTGAAAGCGTGCGATGGCCAGTTCATTCTCCGAAGGACTGCGCGAACCGTCGGCCCCGGCCAGTGTGGTCGCACCATAGGGGGTGCCTCCCGTGATTTCAGACATGTTCGTCAGGCGCGGCTCCGAATAGGGCACCCCCACAATGACCATGCCGTGATGCAGCAGCGTCGTGTGGAAGCTCGTGAGGGTGGTTTCCTGGCCGCCATGCTGGGTGCCGGTGCTGCAAAACACACTCCCCACCTTGCCCACCAGCGCCCCCTTCGCCCACAGCCCGCCCGTCTGATCCAGGAAATTCCGCATTTGGGCGCACATATTGCCAAAACGTGTCGGCGTCCCAAAGATGATCGCATCGGCCTCGGCCAGCAGGGCCGGTGTTGCCGTGGGAATATGGGCAAACGCCGCCCGCGCGGCCGTCGCCCCAGCCTTCTCCAGCGCAGCCTCCGGCACCAGTTCCGGCACCTGAACCAGCGTCACATCCACCCCGGCCACGCTCCGAGCACCCTCCGCCTCCGCTTCCGCCATCTTGTAGATATGGCCGTACATGCTATAGAAAACCACCAATACCTTTGTCGCCATGCCCCGAACTCCTTCGTTGTGGGGTGTTTATCCCGTAAGCTCGTACCAACCCCCAATGTAAACACGCAGACAAGAAGGGTTAATCCCGGAGGAGGAATTGGGCGCGCAAGGCCTGTCGAGCGGCCGGAACCATGTATGAGGTTCAGCTCACCGCTCGCACAGCTCCGCAATATCAGGACGCCGGAAGACCCACCGCCCACAGGGCCGCACGGCGGTACAGCGCCCGCGTTCCTTCGGAACGCAGCGCGTTCAAATCATGGCCAAGGGTACAATGGAACACCCGGCCTTTCCCCGGTTCCAGCACAAAGCCCATGGGATAGGGCTTCTGGTCTCCCTTGGAAACGGCCGTGCAAAGCACCCGGATGGGTGTCGGCCCGTCCAGACAGGTGTACAGCTCATCGCTCGTGGAAAAGTCCTTCAGGTCCTTGGTAATGGCATGGTCATGGTCCGTGATGGACACGTCAAAAGGCCCATAGGGGTCATGCGCCCGGAACTTCGGGTTCCAGACCCGTCCGGAATACTGGACAAAATCGTTCCATTCCTGAAAGGCGCCGCACCCGAAATGGGCGATAACCACTCCCCCGCCGTTGTTCAAATAATCCCGCAAACCACCCCAAACCGCCTCGCCAAGGGGGAGCCGTTCGGCGTAGTTCTTGAAATGGATAAGCACCGCATCATAATGACGCAGCAGCGGCGAACCCAAAATGGCGGGGACTTCGGTAATGGACACCTCTAGGCGCGGGTCTTGGCGCAGGGCCGACGCCAGTTCGGGAGCGGTCTCTCTCCACCGATGCCCCGGGTAATCGTCGCCCGTCACGATGAGCACCTTTTTCCGTTCCTCTTTCTTCGGCCTGCACAGCACCACCAGGTTCCCCATAATGGCGTTTGGTCCGGCCTCCCGGCGAACTTCCACAATCATTGTGGTGTCGGCAATGTATGCAGGCAGAATCGGTAGCATCATGGTGGCTGATGTCGCTTTGTCAGCAAAGAAGGCCTTGGCGGGGGTGGCCGGAACCACGCAGGTCATCGAGGCCGTGGATGGTCCCATGTAGACCGACTGAATGCGGCCTTTGTCGTCCGCATCCCACCAACCCAGCGAGAGAACGTAGTCATACTCCGCATCGAGACCGCTAAACTGGACCCTGACGGCATTGTCGTCAACAATGGGCATTGCCCAAACCCCTTCAACACTGGCAAGGGTGGTCACCTTTCCTTGAGTCACCTCCAGAGAACCGGTAATCCTCAATTCCTGATGCTCCGCAGGCGATGGCGCGATGCCGAGGGGCTTTCTCAGGGGCTGCTTGAGCACCGGTTGCGAATGGGAATCAATGGAAGGGGAAAGCCAGCCAATCCCTTCGTATCCGTTGGGCCACTCGGGCGGTCCGTCCGCCCCGGCGGAAAAGGCGGTCAACAGGACGAGGAGGGTTGCAACGGCTGAGCGGGTGTGGTTCATCTTCTTACCCCGTGGCGTATTAGAGAGCTTTTGCGGCCAAGTCAGAATCTCAATTCTAGTCCCGGCATCCGATCGATCACAATTCACGAATGCCCCGAGCAAACTGGGCCCAACTTCGGAACTGGGAGCGCCGGCATCCCTGCCGGCTCTTCTGTCCGAAGTGCCGAAGGCGCGACACAGACTTTACATTAATCAAACCTACAGAGATGCCGAAGTTCCCGGTGCAGACGTGGTGCGCTCCGTTGCGCTTCGCTCCACTGCGAGCACCCTACACTTCCGCCTACGTCAGTCCTTCTCTTCCGGAATCCCCAGCTCGCTCAGCGTATTCCGCAGCCATGCCAGCGACCTCTCAATCATCGGTCCGCCCTGGCCCTCGCATTCCATGCTGAGTACACCCGTGAAGCCGTTGTCGCGCAGGATTTCGAGACAGCGGCGGATGTTGCCTGCATTGACACCATCGCCAATGGCGCACTGGCTCACGGCGATACCGGTCTGGTCGCCGCGCACGGCCGCCGCCAGCGATTCGCTCACATCCTTCACATGCACATGGGCAATCCTGTGCTTGAACCGCTCACAGAAGGCCACCGGGTCCTGCCCGGCGATAAAGCTGTTGCCCGTGTCCAGGTTCATGCGCAGCAGCGGACTGTCGCAGAAGGCCAGCATCTCCTCCATCCGGTCGGGGTTGGTCGTGAAATAGCCGTGCACCTCGATGCTAATCGTGACCCCGTACGCCTCGGCCGTTTCGAGAATGGCCCCGTAGGTCTCCTTCATGCGCGCCATGGCGTCGTCATCGGAGAGACCGGCCGGCTTGTGCAACCCGTCCGTCGTGGCCACCCGCGCCGAACCGGCGTGCTTCGCCCACGGAATGGACTTGAGCACGTAGGGTAGTCCCCGCACCGGACCATCCACCCCTGAAAGCGGATAGGCGGCGTCAATCTGGGAAAATTGGACACCGTACTGCGCCATCGTCTGGCGCAGCAGGGCCGGGTCTTCATAGAGCGCCACATGGGGCTGATAGCCCAGGCCGTGAATCCAGCTCACCCCGTCGATGACGCCGCACTCAATGCGGTGCACGTCATTCTTCTGCGCCCATTGCAGGCACTTCTCGAAATTCCAATAGGAACCATTGAAGGCGTCGGTGTGAAATCCAATCTGCATTGCGCCGCTCCTTTCCGCAGGACCCTGCCTGCCTGACCAGCGCCATTATTCTAAATCAACCCCGATGACTTCCACCCGGCCGCAGACCTTCAGAAAAGTAGACGCGCCATCCTGCCGCGTTCTTCCCCCACCCCTGGGGAACCGCCGGGGGACTGCCACCAATTTCAACCGCCGGGGGACTGCCACCAATTTCAGCCCATGACCCAGGGGTTTCATCTGTAGCCCGGACCTGAATTTGGTGGCTGTACCCGAGAAGTGACGACCGTTGGTAAATCACACCTTCGACATCTCGAACAGCGGCAGTTCCTTCACCTTCTCCTCCGGCCCCCGGAAAGAATCATCCTGTTCCAGCAGCCACCGCAACCCGTCGGTCAGCACCTGCTTCGTGTTCTCCAGATTGATTCCCACATGGTCACTGTCGTACCAGGTCACCTTTTTCGGTTCCCCGGCCGCATCCTGCAACGCCTGCCCTGCGGCGGCGGGCACCATCACGTCGAAACGCCCGTTCTGAAAATAGACAGGCGTCGGCGCGATCTTGTCCACGTAACGAATCGGGTCGGCGGCGCTGGCAAAATAGCGGGCGGTGCCAACAATCGTCCTCAGGAAAGGCCACACAATGGCCTCCTGAAGCGCCGTCAGCTTCGGCAGCGGCGGCTTTTCGGGATTGATGTTCTTCCCGTCAATCAGGTGAAACAGCACAGCCAGCCCGATATGATTGGCGTAGGAATCGAGCAGTTTGCTGAACTCTCCCCCGCCATAGCTCAGCACCCCCGCGCGAATGCGCTTGTCCTTGGCCAGCACCGTGCTGCCCATCACCGCACCGTAGCTGGCCCCCACCAGGTAAATGCGCTGCGGGTCTATGTCTGGGCGGGTCAGCAGATAATCAACAAGCCGCCGTGTCTCGTTCACCGTCTTGGCGGGCCGCACCTGAAACGCCTTGAGAAAGCCCAGGATGGGCGAATTCTTGGGCAGCTTGCGCTCGCCCTGCATGTACTGGTCAAAGGAAACAAAGGCGAATCCGCACTGGTTAAACGGGGCCGTGATCTGCCTCAAAAAGCTCTTGCTCTGGCCGATCCCATGCAGAAAGATGACCACGGGCAGTTTGCCCGCGGTCTTTTTCAGCGGCAGGGAGATGAGTCCGGGAACCTTCTCCCCCTGGAACCCCTCGAAAGTGAATCCGGTAATCGCGTGTCCCTTCTCGGGCGTGTCCTTGCCGAATTCCTCCGTGCCCAGCAGCACCGCGTTTAGCGGCGCCTCCGGCGCGTAATTGTCAAAATAGTGCGCATCCTCGTGCGCCTTGTGCGCCCACGCCAGCCCCGCCAGCACCAGCAAAACACCCGCCGCAATGCCGGCACACTTCTTCAACATGGCTTGTTCCAATCCCGCCGTCACGACGCTTTTCAATCACCAGGCCCTGTTCACAGCGGGCACGATTATTCTTTATTCTTCACAATGACTTCCATTTTGCCTTTCAGGCCCGCCTCAAAGAGCGTGGCATCGTTGGGCTCGCCCACAATGGTCCCGTAGTGCATCGGAATGGCCACTTCCGGCTTGATGTCCAACGCGGCCTGCACCGCCTCCTCGGCCGTCATCACGTAGGTGCCCGAAACGGGAAGCAGTGCCACATCCGTCCGCACCTCCTTCATTTCCGGAATGCGGTCCGTGTCGCCGGAATGATAAATGCGGATCTTGTCCAGCGTGATGATGTATCCCACCCATCCGTTGGCCTGGGGGTGAAAGTCCTTGTTCGTGTTGTACGCAGGAACCGCCTCAATCTCGACCCCGTCAATAATCAGCTTCCTGCCCACCTTGATGACCTGCACATTTCCGCCGATCTTCTTGGCGCAGTCCTCCGTCGCCACCACAATGGTGTTCTCCCCCTGCACCTTCTTGATGTCCTCGGGCGAACAGTGGTCAAAATGCTCGTGGGTGATGCAGATGATGTCGGCCTTGTCCGCCTTTTCAATCTTGAACGGGTCGATATAGACCGTCTTCTGGCCAACCAGTTTGAACGTGTCATGGCCCAGCCAATGGATGTTCTTCTCGGCAAACTCTTTCACGGCGGGATTTCCTTTCCCCAGTTCACTGGTGGTTCCGGGCTGCTCTTTGCCTTCAAGCAGCGCCTTCGATTTTTCGCGGCACGGCGTCACGGTGTACAGAAAGCGTTTCACAAGGTCCTGGTAGCCCTGGTTGTCCCGGTCCTCGGCAAGCCAGATCCGTTGGAAATCGGTTTGCAATGTTTCAAAGTCCTTCGCGACAGCTTCCAGTTCTTCCGCCGCCTGGGAACGGGGCACGGCCTCGTCCTTGTAGTGGCCGAGAGCCAGCAGTTTGTGTCCCAATGCACGATAACACCGGATGCCGAAGATGTATTGCTCCAGATTGTCCTGGTTGCGTTTGGCCTTGGGTGCCTCAACGATGAGCGCGGTCAGTGCGGGCACGGCCGCGTCTATGATCATCTGACCGACGGCTGCCGGGTCCACGATGCGTGTGATGTCGGCGTGGGTGAAGGGGTCGTGGACGAATTCCCAGATGAAGCCGGTCGAAACGTCTACCTCTTTCCCGTCCTTGTCACGCACACGGATGTTCTTGCCGTTCACGTCGCTCGACGCCTCGATGGCCCGGGGAACGGCGTCGCCCGTCAGACCATATAGGCAACGCGCATAGGCCTTCCGGAAATAGTCGCGGTCCACCTCGGCGCCCGTCCAGGCGCAGGCCCCGTGATACAGGCAGGGCAGCCATTCCTCGCCCACGAAATGGAAATGCCCCGCATCGCCCCAATCGCAGGTGATGCTGCCCACCGCCCCGTATTTCAGACCCCGCGACACCTCCAAATCGGAGAACTCGGCGGCATGGTTTACCCACGGCGTGATCCACACGTGGCTGTTGATCCATGCCTGCGCGAAGAAGTCGATCTTCTTCTCCTGAAGCCTTGGGAAGTCCTTTTCGTAGGCGGGTTGATAGGGACCGCCCGCGCAATAGTAACTGCCGATGATGATATCCTTGGGCAACTGGTCGAGCTTGGCGCCCATGCCGGAGAGATGGCCCTGGCTGTCCAGCGGACCCTGCGCAATCATGAGCCGCCGCCCGTGCTTCTTCACGGCCTCGTTCAACTGAAGCACATAGTTGAAGACCAAATCCGTGATCTGGTCGAGCGTCATCCCCGTCGCCTGCAAACCGTCGATGTCCACCTCGGTGATGTCCACGTTAAACAGCTCGCCCGGAAAGCTCTCGCACAGTTCATCAATCATCGTCGTGACCATCTGCACCGCCTCGGGCTTGCGCACGTCAAAGGTCATGATCCACGGCGCCTTTTCACAGGGCCCAATGCGCAGATGCTGGTACTCAGGCTTGCTCAGTATGAAATAGGAGTGCCCCAGCACCTGCAGGAAAGGATGAATCTCCACCCCCTGTTGGGCCGCATGCAGCGCCAGTGCTTTCGATTCCTCTGGGGCCAGTCCCTCGGGGGGCGAGATGTCCGGAAAGGCCCTGTACTTGTACACATGCTCGATGTACAGCTCCAACTCGTTCATCTTGGCCTCGGCCATCACCTCGGCCAGCCGCCCCAGCGTTTCCGGCTTGGGCACCTGCCCGCGCGAAATATCCTGCTGCACCCCCCGGTACTTCATCGAGGGCCAGTCATGGATCAGCAACCCCGGCAGCACCGTGCGGTCTGCCGCGATTTGGGTCAGCGTGGTGATGCCGTTGCGCAGACCGGCCACCGCCCGCGCGGCCACCGTCACGCCCCCCTTTTCAATGGATAGCGCATAGCCCTGTTCGCCAAGCTGGGCAAAGCGGTCAGGATCAACCTTCAGCACAGTGGGAAACCTGCCCGTCTCCGTGGCCAGCACCAGCGAAACCGCAGCCCCCTCGGCCGGGCCATCGAGCACTGCAAACCGAACACCAGACGCGGCGTTAAGTCGGTCCGCTGCCTGTTGCGCCACCTCGCGGGGCACATCAGTGTTCAAAAGTCCCTTGCACGCGGAGAGGTCAAAGGACTCCCCCGGCAGGGCCGCCACCGTCTTGGGCTGCACCAGAATCCACGTGTCCAGCGCGCTCAACGTTTTCACGACGCCTTGCGGCGTCGTTTCCATGTCCGCCGCCTGACTCCCCCCGCAAAAGCCGCACAATAACGTGACTAAGGCTATGCCCAGAACGGCTGCAAAATTGGGGGATGCGCTCTTAAGTCCCCCTTCGAAGGGGGATTTAGGGGGATGTGAACGCGAGAAGCGCAAATAATCACACTCCACCTTCTGCCCCGACAGTCCCACACCCAAGCGGTTCACAAGTCTCATGCTGTCATCTCCCTGCACACAGGTTGTAAACATCAACATCTCTACTTTCCGTCCCGGCCGTCGGCCAACCATTCCAGGGAACACCGGGCAAACACAATGGATTCATAGGGGTTCTTCTCCCCCCGCTCATAAAGACAGCCGACTTGGCCATCTGCCGTCACAACAAGGTCAGAATAAGCCGCCGGACCCGGCCATAGGCTTCTTGAGGCGGGCCAGGTCTTGCACTCGTCAAAGCTCAGGCGCACCGTCATGTTTTCGCGCTTGGCGCTTGCTGGATTGGAGAACGCAACCCCGCCCTTGCCGTTCGTGGACGTCCCACCAACGCGCAACACGCTCCCCTGGCAAACAGGCTCGATGAGCGCGGCATCGTCCGCCACCGGACCCCAGGAGAGGCCCCTATCCTTGCTGACTGCATAAGCGCGGCAACGGGTGTTGCGGGTGTTGCGCGCATTCAAATAGAGCGCCCCATCGCCCAACTCAAGCACCGTCGATTCATCCGTGCGCCCCTCCAACTCACCCCCAAGTCGCCAAGTTTCCCCGCCGTCATCGCTGAGAATCACGTGCGAGTGCATCTCCTCCTTCGCGGGCCCGGTCGAGTGGTCGCATGGTGCCACCATGCGCCCGTCGGCAAGCTGTATGCCGTGGCACGGTCCCGTGGCATACCAGCGCCACTCCGGCTTGCGGGTCTGCGCCGAAATGTCCACCGGGTCGCTCCAGGTGACGCCGTCATCGCTGCTGCGCATCACCCACACCGTGCGCGGCGCCGCCTCACCCTTCATAATCTGCGCTTCCCGCTCGTTAGCATTGTTCTTCGTAATCAGCAGCACAATGTCGCCCGTCTTCCTGTCCACGATGGGACAGGGATTGCCGCAGGTCTTCTCGCCGTCGTTCACCACCACCTGCACCGGTTGCCAGCTTAGGCCGTGGTCCAAACTCCGCCGTAGGACGAGGTCGATGTCCCCATAGTCAGCCTTCCCGTTCTTCCGGCCCTCGCAGAACGCGAGCAGCGTGCCCTTAAGCGAAATCGCCAGCGCTGGGATCCGGTACGTGTCATATCCCCCCTCCCCGCCAACAAAGACAGGGCTTTGTACGGCAGGGGCCTGCGCCGCATCGGCCGCAAAGGCACAAGCCGAAAAAGACAGCATGCTTATGATCAAGGCAACGACAAAGATCCCACGGAACTGCGGTGCCATAAAACAACCTCCCTATAATGGCGATCGACGGTCAATGTTAAACAAGGGCACAATTGTACAGCACCGGACACAATTGTGAATACGACCGCGGCCCTCTTTTGATTGCCGAGGGCATGCCCTCTATCTCTTGGCCCCGAAGGGGTCACCCAATAGTAGCCCAGGGTGACAAGGGAACCCGAGGTAGACATAAAGAACGTCCCCGTCCCCGCAGAGGGCGAACACCACGTGACCCCGCAGAAATCTGGAACCCCCGCCCCAATTATGGGAGAATCGCACGATCAACCGTCCATCATCAACCCCAAGACAAGGTACCTCCAATGAAATCAATCACCCTCCACGCCTTATGCACCGCCGTCGCCCTCCTCTCTCTCGCCGCCGTCGCCCGTGCCGACGACCCCGCTCCTGCCGCCGGTCTACAACGGGAATCCATCGAATGGTGTGACGTCTGGTTCACCCATGCGGATAAAACGGACAAACCCCGCGTGCTGCTCATCGGCGACTCCATTGTGCAGGGATATTTCCCTGTGGCGGAACGCGAAATGGGCGACGCTGTCTACTGGGGCCGTTTCACCACCTCCCGCAGCATCTGCGACCCCGTGTTCTTCCAGGAACTCGCACTGGTCGTGAAGCAGTACAAGTTCAGCGTCATCCACTTCAACCACGGACTGCACGGCTGGGGCTACACCGAGGCGCAATACGCCGAAGCCTTCGACAAGCTGCTGAAAGTGTTGAAAGAGGACGGCCAGGGTGCCAAACTCATCTGGGCCGCCACCACCCCGGTCCAGTCCGGCTCCTCCATGGGCACCGACCAGCCCCGCGTCGTCGAGCGTAACAAGATAGCCGCAGAAAAGGTCACCGCAGTAGGCATCCCCATCGACGACCTTTACGCGCTGTCCATCGACAAGCCCGATGTCTACTCAAAAGACGGCGTCCATTTTGCCCAAGAAGGCAAGGAACTCCAGGGAAAAGAGGTCGTAAGCGCAATCAAGAAAGCCCTGTCAAACTGACCGCCCCCCAATGTCCCCAATTCCCAATTCCTGATTACTTCACTTCCAACATCACCTCATTGTGCCGCATAAAGGGCGGTGTCCAGGGCGGATCGAACTGGGCGCTGACGGGCTGTCCCGTTGCTGTGATGTTGTCACGCTTAAGCGCCTCGAGCAGTTTCTTCGTCTCTCGTTCCAGCTTCCCTTCCGTGGCATAGCCGCCATACTTGCGGACAGCGCATTTCTTTTCCGGAACCTGCCGCAGGCTCACCTCGGCGTTGTTCGGCTTGGGCAGCGTCTCCAGCGTGTAGCTCGACGGCATGACAAACGCCAGTTTGTACGTGCCCTTCTCCCCCGCCTTCTCATGCAGCACCGGCGCGGTCATGGCAATCTTTTCCGATGCGTCCTTCTTTTCATGCAGCACCGGGGCTGTCATGGCGATGGAACCCTTGGCGGTGTTGTTGCCAAAGATGTAATCGGCCACCTTGCGAAAACCCTGGTTGAGCGATTCCATATAGGCGCCCGATACCTCCACTTCCGCGATGACATGGGGCGTGTACAGGCGCACCTCATACCCCTTGGCCTTGCTGACCAGTTCGTATTTCGGTGTTTCGATGTTTCTCGTCGGAAGATAACCGGCCAACGTCCATCCTCCAAGCAGCGCAACAATCACGCCCGCAATGACCATAATCAGTTTCCTCTTCATTCTCTAGAACCTTTTGGTGTAGATATGGCAGTACGGGCTGTGGCCGTTCTTTGAATAATACTGCTGATGGTAATCCTCGGCCGGCCAGAAGGTGCCCGCCGGCGTAACCTCCGTCACCACGTTGAGCCCCTTGCCGCGCAGTATGTCGATCAGTTTCAGCGTCGTGGCCCGCTGCGCCTCGTTCTGGTAAAACACGGCGGACCGGTACTGAACCCCCGCGTCGGGTCCCTGACGGTCCACCTGGGTCGGGTCGTGAATCTCAAAGAACAGCTTGGCCAGGTCTTCAAAGGAGGTCTGGGCGGGGTCATAGGTCACCCGCATCGCCTCCGCGTGGCCCGTCGTGCCGGTGCACACTTCACGGTAAGTCGGGCGTTCGGTGTGCCCGCCCGTATAGCCCACTTCAGTCGAGATAACCCCCTTCGCCTTCTGGAAATGGTACTCCACCCCCCAGAAACAACCGCCCGCAAAGACGGCCGTTTCCGGTGCGGGCCTCGCCGCGGGCGTCGGCGGCGCCGCCGGTGCCGCCGTGGGGGGCACAACAGCCGCCGTGGTCGCCGCAGGGGCGGCCGGCGGGTCGGGCACAAATTTGATCGAAATCGAGTTCACGCAGTGCCGCGTGTTCTTCAGCGTAAGTCCTTCGCCCAGAAAAACATGCCCCAGATGGGCGCCGCATTTGGCGCAGGTGATTTCGGTGCGCATGCCGTCCGCGTCCGTGCTCCGCTGTACCGCGCCGGGGATTTCATCGTCAAAACTGGGCCAGCCGCACCCCGAATCAAACTTCGCCTCCGACCGGTACAAGGCCGTGCCGCACCGCTTGCACACGTAGGTGCCTTTCCCGTGGAAATTGTAGTATTCCCCCGTGAATGGCATCTCCGTTCCCTTGTGGACGATAACATTTTCTTCCTGTGGGGTCAGCGGATTCATCTTCATGTCCTCAGTCCGGCCGCAGGCGGCAAGCGCCCCCAGCAGCACCACCAATAAAGTTGTTCTTTTCAGCAGCATGGTTGGAAACCTCTGCCTATTCGACACCTTACCGGGGCACAAAATTCCCGGACAGGGGCATTCCGACCCATGCGCCAGTCTAAAAGGTGCCGTAAACAACCCGGAAACGCCGCGAGCCTGGATCGCCCCCCCCACCATAATCTTCAAACGACTCTTCCACAAGCCCGGAGGCTTCCAAGGTCCCCAGTTCGGCGTGGGTAAGCGGCCACGGCGGGCCCATGGCCGGTTCATGCCCATCTCTGCCCCGGGCAACCACCAGCAGTATCCCGCCCGGAGCCAGGAATTGGGCAATGTTCTTCATCGCCATCGGTCGCAGCTCGGGCGGCAGTGACTGGAGAGTGTAGGCTTCGAAGATGAAGTCAAAGTAGCCGCACCAGGCTTCCGGTGCCTGGAACAAATCCGCCGCTTGATAGGCCACCTTCGAATAGGGAAAACGTTTTCCGCACCAGCCAATGGAGCTCGGCGAAATGTCGAAAGCCGTTACCTTGAACCCGCGCCGCGACAGTTCCTCCGCATCATCGCCCAGCCCGCACCCCACCACCAGTGCCTGCCTTCCCTCTCCCCTGCAGTCGGCACGGTCAAGCCACTGCACCAGGTTCGGGTTGGCCTCGGCCTCGGCCCAGGGGATGGCGTCCAAGTCCTCCCCCGCCGCCGCATACACCTCGTCGAACCAGCCCAGTGCGTCGCCTGCGGCCAGGTGCCGCTCGGCGATCGCACGGGTGTTCTGCCTGTTTGTGTCGTTCATAAAGGATTCCTTGCCTCGTGGGCCTGACGGATCTTGTAGCCTACTTGCGGGCAAAAACGTTAATGCGACGAATCGTCTCAATGTGACGGCCGTCAGGCTGGCGCGTGTCTTCAATCATCCTTCGCAGCACATAGTCCCGAAACTGCGGTCGGTCGGCGGGGTCAACGCTGCCCATGAAAGGCACCAGGCTGGGCTGGTCCACCCAGGCCTTCAGCACCTCCTCGTTCGCAAAATATCGGTCGGCGCTTTCCCCCCACACGCGGGCCTCCTGAAATTCATGTTCCGAGATGAAGCCCAGGTAGGATTCCACTGACGGCATAAACCAGGGCCAGGTGAAAGACACAAAGTGCCGTGCAAATTCCGGCCGGGCCATTGCCTCCCGCACAATCTTGTGGAAATGGACGCAGTTGCCCTCGCCGCCGAAAGTGAAGCGCAGTGCGCCCCCGGGCGCCAGCGCCCGGTAAACCCGCTCTATCAGGGCATGGTGATGGTGTATCCAGTGCAGCGTGGCATTGGAAAACACCACGTCATAGGCGTTTTCATCATCCAAATCGTTGATATCGCGCACGGCGAAACTCAGATTGTGCGTCTGGTGCGTCCGGGCGGTCTCTATCATGCGCCGGGACGCGTCTATGCCCAGCACCGAACCCCTTGGCACCAGCGCCGCCAGACGTGCCGTCAGCACCCCATCGCCGCAGCCAAGGTCCAGAATCCGCTCGTCGCCCCAGATCGACAGTTCGTCGCGCAGCCGTTTTTCCCAATCCTTGTGTTGTGTTGAAAAGGTTACGTGCTTCTTTACTTCCAAATCACGCGGCACGGTGCAACTCCTTCATGTGAAAACACGCTGAGTTAACACCACCGAAGTCCCGTTCTATCCGCCTGGTCTGAAATGGACGAAACGGCGTCAATTGTCCGCACCGTTTCCCGAAGGAAGCGGGCTCACACCGAAGAATTCCTCCAGCCGCTCAAACACCTCGTGATCGGCCCCGTGGCGCTCGACGCGCACCACGTCCTCCAGCTTCATCGTCTGCCGGATAATCTGCTCCAGCCGCGCCTCCTCATTCACCAGCAGCCAGATGCGGCTGAGTCGCCCCTCCGGCAGCGGCATGCAGAGGATGCCCTCCACGTTGTAGGCGCGGCGGGCGAAAAGTCCGCACACATGGGACATCACGCCCGGGTGGTTGTTCACTATCAGTTCCAGCACGGCGCACCGTCCCGCGGCGCGGCTGTTGTCAATGGTGTCAGGCGTTGGTGCAGGCATGGAATTCTCCTCCTATCATGTCGCGGTTGGCGGCGCCGGGGGGCACCATGGGATAGACGGTTTCAGCGGCGTCAATGGGCGCGTGCACCAGGCACGGACCCGGTTCCTGGAAGGCGCGCTCCAGCAGCTCCGCCGGGTTGGCGCAGCCGGCCAGGTCATGGGCGCGCATGCCGAAGCCCTTTGCGATGCGGACAAAATCGACTTTGTTGCGGAAGCGCGACGCAAAGACGCGCTGCCCGTAGAACAGGTCCTGCTGCTGCCGGACCAGCCCCAGCGTGTTGTTGTTCATGACAATGACCTTCACGTTGGCCTGCTCCTCCACGGCCGTGGCCAGTTCCTGAAGGTTCATCATGATGCTCCCGTCGCCGCTGAACGACACCACCGTGCGGCCCGGTGCGGCAAGGGAGGCGCCGATGGCCGCAGGCAGGCCGAAGCCCATGGTGCCCAGGCCGCCCGAGGTCAGCCAGCACCGCGGGCGGCGGTGCGGATAGGCCTGGGCCGTCCACATCTGGTGTTGCCCCACGTCGGTCGCGATGATCGCCTCCTCGTCCAGCAGGCTGGCCGCCAGCCGGATAAGCCCGTAGGGCGTGGAGGGATCGTCCGCGCCGGGCATGACCATCGGGTGCGCGCTGCGCAGTGCTTCAACCCGTTCCAGCCAGGGCGTCTGCGCATGTTCCTCCACCAGCGGCAGCAGTCCCCGGAAGACCTCGCGCACGTTCCCGAAAATGCCCAATTGGGCCACCCGCAGCTTGTCGATCTCGCTCGTGTCGATGTCAATGTGGATGATTTTCGCATTCGGGCAAAACTGAGCCAGACGGCCCGTCGCCCGGTCGTCAAAGCGGACCCCCGCCGCAATCAGCAGATCGCATTCCTCCAGGGCCAGATTGGTGTGGCGTGCTCCGTGCATCCCGAGCATGCCCAAGGCACGCGGGTGGTTCGACGGCACCGCCCCCAGCCCCATCAGCGTCATTACGACCGGAATCCCCGCCTTCTCCGCCAGGCGCGTGGCCACACCGCCCGCATTGGCCTGAATGACCCCGCCGCCCAGGTAGAAAAGGGGCCGCTGCGCGGCGTCAATCATCGCGGCCGCCTGTTGTAGTTCGGCCGGGTTAACATCCGGGCACCGGTCGGGACGGCCCGGCTCGGGCCACGCCTCAAATTCCACCGCCTGGTTCTGCACATCCTTGGGCACGTCAATCAGCACGGGCCCCGGCCTGCCCGACCACGCGATACGGAACGCCTCGGGCACCACCTCCAGCAGTTCCGCCGCCGTCCTAACCAGGAAATTGTGCTTCGTCAGCGGAATGGTCATCCCGTAGGTGTCCACCTCCTGGAAGGCGTCCGTGCCGATCATGCCCAGCGGCACCTGCCCGGTGATGCACACCAGCGGCACCGAATCGAGCTTGGCATCGGCCACCGCCGTCACGATATTGGTCGCCCCTGGGCCGGAAGTGGCCAGGCACACCTCGGGCCGCCCGCTGATGCGGGCCATGCCCTGAGCGATGAACCCCGCGCCCTGCTCGTGGCGCGCCAGAATGTGGCGGATCATCTGGCTCTGCGAAAGTGCGTCGTAGAGCGGCAGATTCATCCCCCCCGGAATGCCCGACAGGGCGCGCACGCCCTGCCGTTCCAGCAGGCCAACAATAATCTCCGCACCGGTCTTTCTATACATGTCAGGGACTCCTTCTGGGCAACTCTGCCCCCGATTCGGCGGTGAGGTCGGCGGGAAAAACAAGCGCCCCCGCCGGCTGCACACCGGCGGGGGCGAGAAAGGTTACGTGATTCCCGGAAACCCGCTACGGCGTGACCGCCCCGCCTACGAGGAGGCGTACAACCACCACTACACCCACCAGACTGAGTCGGGTGTTGAGATTGGCGATGGTCATGTTGGCGTCACGCTGCATCAGGTCTCCTATGGTTCTTGCTGTGAACCACTATGCAAGGATTATACTTCCAAAGTGCCGATAAATCAATTAAAACCCGAGGGCTCAACAAAATGACCCATTCGCTTGCCCATGTGACCGTGTTGGAGGAGTATGCGTCCGCATGCCGAAGCGCCGCTGACAACGCGCTGGAGGTGCTTCGTAAAAAGCCGGACAGCCTCATCTGCATCGCCACAGGTGCGAGCCCCTTGGGACTCTATGCGGAACTCGCACGCCACGCAGCCGAACTGGCGCAGGCGCGCATCCTCAAGCTGGACGAATGGGGCGGCCTCGCCATGGACGACCCCGCCACCTGTGAGGTCTATATCCGGGAGAAAATCATGGAACCCTGGGAACTCCCGCAGGAACGCCTCATCGGCTTTCAAAGCGACGCGCCCGACCCGGAAGCCGAATGCGCCCGCATCCGTGCCCAAATCGACCACGCCGGAGGCATAGACCTCTGCATTTTGGGCATGGGTGCCGATGGGCATATAGGTCTCAACTACCCCGCCCCCACGCTCCCCGCCGAGGCGCATCTTACCGATGCGTCCACGCTCAAACACGCCATGCTCGACGCAGCCCTCGGTGTGCCCACGCACGGGTTTACCCTGGGCATGGCCGAAGTGCTGCGCTCAAGGTGCATAGTGCTCATCATCAACGGCGCGTTCAAGGCCCACGCCGCGCAACGGCTCATGACCGGCGACATCACCACCGAATTCCCGGCTTCATTCCTGTGGTTGCACCCCAACGTCCACCTCTTCGCCGACCGAGCCGCCGTCCCGGCGCTATAGCGTCCCTTCAACCTGTTTCGCGCGCCTTGTTTTCCGTGTCCGACTCTTTGAACCGGACTTCCCCTTTTAACTCAGGGTGTTTCGGAACAACGGCCGCGTAGAACGCGCGGACTTTCGCCAAGTCCGCTTCGGTATTTCCGGTGGGCTCGATGACCGGCCCGAACCCGCAGACCCGGCGGCCATAATCGAGGTGCGCCAGTACAATGGGCACATGGGCCTCACGGGCGATGTGGTAAAAGCCAGATTTCCAACTGTCCGTCTTGCGGCGGGTGCCTTCGGGCGCCACGACATAAATGAGATGGGGGCTGCGCCTGAAGGCATCCACGGCTGCGCCCACCAGGTTATGGTGGCGGGAGCGGTCCACCGGAATGCCCCCGAGTGCACGAAACAGCCACCCAAAGGGCCCGCGAAAAAGGGAATCCTTGCCGAGAAAACTGGTGTGCACACCGAAAACCCACGAACCCAGCAGGCCGTACAGGAAATCCCAGTTCGAGGTGTGCCATGCCACCACGCAGACAAATTGCGGCAGATCAGGAACTTTGCCCTCGGTCTTCCAGCCCAGGAGCGGCAGCAAAATGCGGCCAATCCAGTGGGCCAACGGGTTGACCCGTATTTCAGGGGGAATCATCATGAAGACATGGTAGCGGTTTGGTCCTGGGCGCGGCAAGCTTTTCACCTTATTATTTGCTCCTTTTCGAACTCCCGCAGGTTGGTGAAGGACGCAAATGGCACTGCCGGGGATTGCTCACCTCTTCATTTCTGCGGTATAATATTGGCGGAAGAGCGTTAAACCTGCGGGACCGGCGCGTGAAGTTGACCGGAAAGCTTGGTTCTTCTCCCGCCAAAAAGGGAATTTCTGAGCTGTCAGGCGTGACAATGCCGGAATGTAAACAATTCACGGAGGTGCGTGAAGCACGCCGAAGGGGGTGCAAAGAAAAACTATTCTGCGCTTGAGACATGGGTTGGAATGTGGGAGTGGATCCATTGTGTTTTCCTGTTGCAAGTTAAGTGTTGGTCCTCATACGGTTTTCAACAAGGAGGTTGTTTATATGACGGCAGGATTTCGCATCAGCAGTAGTCAAATTGGGCTACTATCCGGCATGCGGGTGTTTTACCTGGTCCTGCTCGCGGCGCTGATTATGGGTGGCACCGCCGGGGCGCGCTCAGTGGATGAGGTGAAAAAGGCCGGTGTGCTGCGCCACTTGGGGATTCCCTACGCCAACTTTGTGTCAGGCGCAGGCGATGGCATGGATGTGGAACTTATTCAGCGTTTTGCCACCCATCTGGGAGTTAAATATGAATATGTGAAGACAGATTGGGCCGCCATCTTCGGCGACCTGACCGGCAAAACCGTCACGGTGAAGGACGGCAAAGCGGTCATAGGCGACGCCGTGGCCGTTCGAGGGG
Source organism: Candidatus Hydrogenedentota bacterium (assembly GCA_903893795.1). Classification (GTDB taxonomy): domain Bacteria; phylum Hydrogenedentota; class Hydrogenedentia; order Hydrogenedentales; family CAITNO01; genus CAITNO01. The sequence continues at coordinate 42,183 of CAITNO010000123.1, forward strand.
ACTTGGCGGCGAACGGGATAACCGTTCTGCCCTGGCGCGAGCAGGTGGTGGACTTTTCCATCCCCACCTTTCCCAACCAGGTGTGGCTGATGGCGCGGGGCGAGGCCGGGGTTGCCCCGATCAAGCCGTCCGGGGATACCGCCAAGGACATAGAGACCACGCGGGGGGTGTTGCCCGCGCACACGGTGCTGAGCAAAATGGGCACCTGTCTGGACCACACACTCTACAAAATTGAGGACACGGGCGCACAGGTGCGGATATTCAACGGGGGCCTGAACGAAATGGCGCCCGCCCTGCTGAACAAGGACGCCGATTTCAGTCTCCTCGACGTGCCCGACGCACTGGTGGCCCTGGGCAAATGGCCCGGACAGCTCAAGGTGATTGGCCCGCTGAGCCAGCAGCAGGACATGGCGGTGGCTTTCGACAAGAATTCGACGCAACTGCGTGAAGCGTTCAACGCCTTTCTGCGGCAATCCATCAAAGACGGTTCCTTCATGCGGCTGGTTCGCCAGTATTATCCCTATGTGCTCGACTATTACCCGACCTTCTTCGAGAAGCTTGTCCCACAGCCTTGAAAGAGCAACCTGAATGATTTGGCGATTGAAACAACGAAAGCGTCTGCTGTTCCTGCTTTCCAGCGGCGGACTCATCGCCTATCTTGCCGTAATTATCTACTCGAACTATAATTTCCAGTCCCGCCTGGCCACGAGCCTGCACCAGCAGTTCACCATGCAGACCCAGGTTGCCGCCGAGGCGCTGCGCGCCTATTTCGACGCCCGGGAATTCGAGATGGACGATCTTCTGGCGTCGCGGGAACTTATCGCCTATTCGGAAAACAAAGCGCTCGGCATGAGCGAAAAGTACGGACTGAAGCAAAGTCTTGCCCTGGTGCACGCCCGCCTGCTCACCGTCATGGACCGCAAGCACCCCACCGGCGGCACCCTGTACCAGCGCATTACTTTATACGATGCCGACGGCGCGGTGCTGACCGACGCAGCCCCCGAATCCTCCCCATCGGAGCATTCGCAGGACAGTTTCTCCTCCAAATCCCTTGGCGGGGCCGACAGCCCGCGCATACAGTGCGACGGGAATGAGGTTCTCCTCGTCACTCCTTGGAGACTCAAGGAACGAATCATCGGCGCCATAGTGGCTCGGTTGAATCCGGCCACGGTGCTCGCGCTTGCCGAAGGCCAGATGAGAACCTCGGGGATGGAATGGCGTTTGGTGGCCGACGCTCCGGGAGGCGGTCAGGTGCCCTTTGGTTCCAACCACAACCCCCCGGAAGCGGGTGGTGTAACGTTCATGCCAGGCAGTACGCCCCAAGCGGGAGGCGATTCGAGTGAATGGAGGAGCCGTCTGGCCGGCTATCCCACGGCCTTGGCGCGTTTTCCCATTCCCAACACGCCTTTTGTCCTGAACAGCATGATACCTTCCGGGGAAGTCTTTGGCTGGAATTTCCCCACGGCCAGCACCAGCGGCCTGACGGCGCTTGCCGTGGTCGTGCTCTTGGGCCTGCTCTGGTTCCTGCGGGTCAACGAGGAAATGGTCGCGGTGACGGTGCGGTTGTGGGAGACGGAAAAATCCTCGCTGCAGATCAGCGAGAAGAATGTTCGCCTGCATGAGGAGATAGAGCACCGTAAAGAGGCCGAACAGCAGCTCGCGGCCAGTGAAAGACTCTTGACCAGCGTGATCACCGGCGCCCAGGTGGGTATCTGGGACTGGAACGTTCAGACGGGGGAAATCCACGTCAATGAACGCTGGGCCGAAATGCTCGGTTTTCAATTGCAGGACCTGGAGCCCATCACCGCCGCGACCTGGGAACGACTCTGCCACCCGGAAGACTTCATTCGGGCCAGGAGTCTGCTGGGACGCCTTTTCGAAGGCAGAGTTAAGCACTACGAATCTGAAATACGCATGCGGCATGCGCAGGGGCACTGGATATGGGTGCTCGACCGGGGCATGGTGGTCGAGTGGGACGAAAATGGAAAACCACTGCGGGCCAGCGGAACCCATGCCGACACATCAGAGCGCAAGCGGGCGGAGGAGGAGCGCATTGAAAGCGAGCAGCGCCTGCAGGCCATCCTGCATGCCATGCCGGACAGTGTTGTTTTGGTGGACCGCGATCATGTCATCCTCTGGGCCAACCAGATGTGTTTCGACGTCTACGGCAGCACCGTGCTGGGCAGAAAAAGCTGGGAGGCCTGCCTCAATCTGGATTCTGCATGCAATGTGCAGTTTTCCCACGAAGAGGAGGGCAAGCAGGCCGTGTATGAGCAGGAGTTGGAGTGGAAAGACCCCTCGGGCACCACAAGGTCGGTGCTGCACATGGCGGCCGTTGTCTCCTGGGACCGGGAGGGGGTGCCCGAAAGACTGATCGAAATATTCAGGGATATCACCGAGCACAAGCGCCTTGAGGACCAGCTTCGGCAGACACAAAAGATGGAGGCCATTGGCCAGTTGACCGGCGGCGTGGCCCACGACCTGAACAACATTCTGCAGGCCGTGACCGGCTACACCGAACTGGCGCTCTTGGAGGTGCCCGAAGAATCGCCCGCCAAGGATATCCTTTCCGATGTGATTGATGCCGGCCAAAGGGGCGCCCGTCCGGTCAGCCAGTTGCTTTCTTTCAGCCGCAGGCAGGTCATGAAACTGGCCGACATGGACCTGAGAGCGGTCACGGAAGACGTGATTGCCATGCTGGCCTGCATCATCGGCGAGAAGGTGCATCTTGAATTCCTGCCCGCACCGGGACTCTGGAACATCCGCGCGGACCGCGGCATGATGGAACAGGTGCTGATGAACCTGTGCATAAACGCACGCGATGCCATGCCCGAGGGCGGCACCATCACCATTCAGTGCGCCAACACCCTGATTGAGGAGGCGGAATCGGCCCAGCTTTCCCTGAAGAATCCGGGACCCTACGTGCTGCTGAGTGTGACCGACACCGGATGCGGCATGGAGCCTGAGGTGCTGTCACGGGTCTTTGAGCCTTTCTACACCACCAAGGCCGTGGGGCAGGGAACCGGCCTGGGGCTGTCCACTGTATATGGAAATGTCAAACAGCACGGCGGCACCGTCCTCATCGACAGCAAGCCGGGATGCGGAAGCAAGTTCGAAATCTACCTTCCTGCGTCCACCGGGCGCTCTTCCGAAGTCGCCCAAAGCCCCCCGGTGGCAAGACGGACGACGCGCGGCACGGAGACGGTGCTGCTGGCGGAGGACGACGAAGCCATACGCAAGCTGGGGCATACGGTTCTCGAGTTGGAAGGATACAAGGTGATTGACGCCTGTGACGGACGGGAGGCGCTGGACATCTACAGGAACAACGACATCCGGATTGACGTACTTCTGTTCGACATCATGATGCCCAACATGAACGGCCAGGAAGCCTACGACGCCATCCACGCCATAAACCCGAAAGTTCCGGCGGTGTTTGCCAGCGGGTACAGTATGAACCAGTTGGACCCGAACGTCCTGTCAACCAATGGTGTGCTTTTTGTGCAAAAACCATTCCGGTCCTGGGAACTGCTGGCGGCGGTCCGCGGCGTTCTCGACACTCGGGCAAACACTCCCGAGCCGTCGGCAACGTAGCGCCAAGGGGCGCTGTTCCGCGTGAAGTCGGGAAGTGGGCGGGAGATGTGGTGTACAATCCCGGCCAGCAATAGAAAGCGGCCCATGACAGAAACAAGCCATACAGCCCCCTCTGCGCGCCATTTTCATCTCATGGCAAAGCCCGCGGGGCCGCGTTGTAATCTCGCCTGCCAGTATTGCTTCTATCTCGAAAAGGAGCAGCTTTTCCCAGAAACGCCGCTGGCCGCCATGTCCGATGAAGTGCTGGAGAGTTACATTCGCCAGTACATCGAATCGCAGGACGCGCCCGAAGTGACCTTTGCCTGGCAGGGCGGTGAGCCGACCCTCATGGGGCTGGCCTTCTTCCGCCGTGCCGTGGCATTGCAGCAACAATATGCGAATGGCAAGCGCGTGACAAACACCTTCCAGACCAACGGCATCCTGATTGACGATGTCTGGGCTTCATTTCTGGCCGAGCAGGCCGTGCTGGTGGGCCTGTCCATCGACGGCCCGGAAGAGTTGCACAATGCGCGCCGCGTTGACAAGGCCGGGCGCGGCACCTTTGACCGCGTCATGCGGGGCATGGAATGTTTGAAAAGGCGGGGTGTTGAATTCAACACGCTGACTTGCGTTCACCAGGCCAATGCCGACCGCCCCCTGCAGGTCTACCGTTTCCTGCGTGACCATGGCAGCGGCTTCCTGCAGTTCATACCGGTGGTGGAACGCGCCCTGGCCGAGCCGCGTCCTGACGGGCTGACACTGGTGCGGCCCGGCGACAACCCCGAGACCGCCGTGACCCCCTGGTCGGTGAAACCGGAGCAGTACGGGCGCTTTCTCACCGGGGTGTTTGACGAATGGGTCCGCAATGATGTGGGCAGGACCTTTGTCCAGTTGTTTGATGTGTCGCTGGAGGCCTGGATGGGCATGTCGCCGAGCCTGTGCCTCTTTCGCGAGACCTGCGGCTCGGCCATGGCCCTGGAGCACAACGGCGACGTGTATGCCTGCGACCATTACGTGTATCCCGAAAACCGGCTGGGCAACCTGCTCGAAACGCCGATTACGGAGATGGCCGCGTCAGACCGGCAGCGTCAGTTTGGCGAGGCCAAACGGGATGCCCTCCCGCGCTGCTGCCGCGAGTGTTCCGTGCGCTTCGCCTGCGCAGGCGAATGCCCCAAACACCGTTTTGCGCGCACGCCCGACGGGGAACCTGGGCTGAGTTACCTGTGCCCGGCCTACAAGAAGTTCTTCAAGCACATTGACGCCCCGATGCAGTTCATGGCGAACGAACTGCGCCACCATCGCCCTCCCGCCAATGTGATGCAGTGGATGCGGGATCGGGGAAAAGAAAGCGCCCACGGCGCTGTGCCGTGGGCGAATGATCCCTGTCCCTGCGGCAGCGGCAAGGCCTACAAGCGCTGCTGCAGCCGGAAGAAATAGAGGGCCCCCAAACGCGGGCCTATTCGGGTTCCCAGTAATACTTCGAGACCGCGTTCTCCACGTCGGCAAAGCGTCCAACCACGGGCTGGACCGTGCGTCCCGTGATGTGGCCGATATCCTCAATGGCCAAAAGGTCCATGGGATTGGCCATCGCAAGCGTGACGCTCTCCGCGTCGGCCTTGATGGGAATGCAGACGTACTTCTTGGCAACGCGCCCGGGGATGAGGTCGGCCACTTTGGGATGGATATCCTTGGAACTCACCTCGGCCAAAGGAACACCGCACTGCGCCGACAGCACCTGCGCCAGCGATTCGTCGTCCACCAGGTGCCTCTCGCGAATGAGCGCAACCAGGTTTGTGTCGGGGGCGCTCCTCTGCGCCTCGCCAAGGTCATTCAACTGCTTGCGCGTGACCAGGTGCAGGGCGGCAAGCACTTCCAGGAAATTGCGCCGCTTGTCCGCGGGCAACTGCCCGATAACCTTTCGGATGGAATCCTCATCCAGTGTCATGGGCGCCTGCGAACCGCTCTTTTTCAGTTTTTCAAGTACATTTTTTACCTGGTGCAGCTCTTCGCGCACTTCCTCCGCATCGCGGACGGCGTCGGCCAACTGCTGTGCCAACGCCGATTTGCGCCCCTTGGCGAGTTCCTCCTCCAGGCGGTCCTTCATGTTCGCCGCCTCTTCTCGTTCCTGTTCCGCCTCCTGGCGAAGCGCCGCCGCCTCTTCCGGGCCAATCGATGTGCTGAGTTTCTGGCGCAGTTCCTGCGCCTCGGCCGTGGCCTTCTCTGCTGCGCTTCGAAGTGAGGCGGTCTCCTCCTCAAGTGTCACACGCTCTTCCTCAAGTCTTGCGCAGGCCTCGCCGTCCTCGGCGGCTTGGGCACGGAGCGCTTCCAGTTCGGCCGATTTGGCGGCTGCTTCGGCGCGGAGCACCTCTTCCGCGTTGAGCGCCGCTTCAAGGTTGCCGGCGAGGTCTTTGGCCTCCTGCCGCGCCTGTTCGAGAAGCGTGTCCAGTTCGTCCGACTTTCCGGAGGCCTCGGCGCGAAGCGCCTCCTCCGCCGCGCGCGATGCTTCAAGTTCGGAGGTCAGGCGCTCCTGTTCCCCGCGCAGGGAGGCTGCCTCACCGCGCGCGCTTTCCGCCTCGGCCGCAAGGGCATCCAGCTTCTGCTGGTCTTCCGTGGCGGCGGAGCTGTTCTGGCCCATCTGTTCTTCGACCGCCTCGGCGCGGCGTTCCGCCGCCTCGAGTTGCCGGTCACGCTCGCTCATATCGGATTCGAGCGCGGCAATGCGGTTGTGCGCGGCCTCCACGGCGGCCCGGGCCGCCGCGACCTCCTCTTCCAGCGCGGTTGCGTGCCGTTGGGCCGATTCGCCCGCCTCGCTGCGCAATTTCAGGACGTTTTCCAGTTCCGCATTGCGGCCGCGCAATGCGGCGGTCTCCTCCTGCAGTGCCTGCGCCTCCCTGACCCGGCTCTGGTGCTTGGATTCGGATTCACCGAGGCGTTCTCCGCGCTCCTGCGCCGTCCTCTCCAGTTGTTCTGCCCGCTTGCGGGCATCGGCCAGGTCTGCGGAGAGATGGTCATTCTCGGCGGCCAGGTCGGCCAGGGCCGCCTGCAGACGGTCACGGTCCAGTTCGGCGTTCAGCAGGCGCGGACCCATGTTGTCCACCCGCCCCTGCATCGATTGTTTCTCTGCCTCCAGCGCGTTGACCTGCTCGCGGAGCGGCTGCAGTTCCTTCTGGAGCGCGGTCAACTCAGTGTCGCGCCGCTTGAGATTGTCGGTCATCTGGCGGATCTGCTCGCTGGCATGCTCCGCTGCGGCACTGCGCTGAAGGAGTTCCCCCTCGAAGCGGTCGGTGCGCCGCTGGATCTCGGCCCGCTCCAGTTCCACCTCATCCAGTTGCAGGGTAATCTGCTCCATGCGCTGTCGTATGGCGGCGTCTTCGGCCGTGCGCTTCTGCAAATCCTGCTGAAGTTGGGCGTTGGTCTGCTCTAGGGCGGCGGATACCTTCTGCGCCTCCTCAAGTTGCCCCTCAAGCGCCCGCACCTGCGCCTGCACGGCGGCGCTGCCGCCGGTGCTCTTGTTCTCCAGTTTGCGGCGCAGTTCGCTGAAACGCTCCTCCGCCGTTTTCAGCGCCGCGTTGCGCCGCTCCAGGGTGGCTTCCAGTTCCTTGATGCGCTCCTCGCTGCCGGCTTTTTCAGCCGCCATCGATTCCAGCTTTTCCTGCATGCGCAGGATGCGGCGCCGCGCCTCCTTGATGGTTTCCCCGCGCCGTTCCAGATGCTCCTCCAGTTCGGCCACGTGGGCCTGGATGGAATCGCTGGAAGACCCGCTTTCCCGCAGCCGCTGTTCCGCCTCCTCCGCCTGCCGCCGCGCGTCTGACAACTGGAATTCCGCATCGAGCAACTGCATTTCGAGGGCGCTGATGCGTTCGATCAGCTCCGGGGAAGGCCCCCCCAGTTTGCCCGCGACAAAGGCCTCGTGCAGCTCGGTCATGACCGAGCGGGCCTCATCCAGCCGGTTTTCACGCGTTCGGTTCGCCGCGTTAAGGTGTTCCAGCGTTTTTTCGACGGTATTCCGCAACACCCGCAGCCCCTGCTGCACGGTGTCCGGCATCGCTCGGAGTTCCTGCTGTTCCTTTTCAAAGAAAGCTGCCAACGCCTTGAGCGCATCGTCCGGATTGGAAGGCTTCATCGCAACCATTGACCTCCGCAAAGTCTGGTCCTACTCACTGCCGCATCCAGTCTGTTTTCCTACATTCCTGCACGGACACGCACAGCACCGCAACAAATTATACCATATTTGTAAAGAGTTTATGGGCGGGTCAAAGGATTGTCAACAGGGATTCTGCCTGAGAAATAGGACTATCGCTTTAGAATGCGCAAGGTTTGGGAGAATTCGGGCACTTTCAGCAGCGCGCATCCTCCGGCATAGGCCACGGCCGCCACCGACAAGGCCCCACCCAGTGCCACGGCGTTTCTCAGATAGGATGCCGCCCCCAAGAATCCCTGCAGGGTGTGGAAGCTTTCCCACGCCAATGCGCCCATGAGCAGGGCGCTCAGGATCATCTTGCCCAATGACAGCAACAGTTCGCCGTCCCAGAGGCGGCCATAACGGCGGGACAGAAGGATGAAGAGCAGTACAAAGTTGACCGTATAGGACAGCGTGGTGGCCAGGGCCAGCCCGAGGTAGCCCATGGGACGGACCAGCAGGAGGATGAACACGATATTCAGCGCCATGCTGATGGTGGCAACGACCACGGGGGTGACGGTGTTCTGAACGGCGTAAAAGCCCTGCACGCTTATCTTTACCCAGGAAAAGGAAAGCAGGCCCAGGGCTCCGTAGAAAACGGCGGCGGTCGTTTGCGCGGCCAGTTCCTCGTTGAACGCGCCATGGCGGAAAAGCACCCGGATGAGCGGTCCCCCTAGGACTATCAGGCCGATGAGGGACGGAATGACCAGGAAGAAGGACTGCCGGAAGCCCTGCTTCAGGGTGTCGCGGATGGTGTCAAAGTCGCCGCGGGTCGCGGCGCGGCTGATGGTCGGCAGAATGGCCACCGAGACCGCGATACCAAAGATGGACAGGGGTAACTGGATAAGGCGCTGCGAATAATAGAGCGCATCCACTTTGTCCGGGCCCAGGTTCATGGCGAAAAAGCGGTCCACCAGCTTGTTCACCTCGCCGGTGGCCTGGCCAAGCAGCACGGGGGTGAGCAACAGGAACACCTTGGCCGTGGCGGAATGGCGCAGGTTGAACTTGGGCCAGAGGACGCCGGTGTGGCGGTGCATATCCCAAAAGAGGACGACCATCTGGGCCAATCCCCCGACCCACGCGCCAATCACGAGCGCCCAGGCCGGGTCTTTGAACCAACCGGTCATCACCACGGACGCCGACAGGGCCACATTCAACAGGAGCGGAGACCAGGAGGCCGTCCCGTAGCGGCGGCCCACAAAGAGCGGCCCCATGGCAAAGGTGGTCAGGCCGATCAGCAGGAAATAGGGGAAGGTCCATTGAAGGATGCGCACCAGTTCCGACAACTCTTCCGGTGTCTGGGTGAGTTCCTTTCCCGTGACAGGGGAGAGTTTTCCCAGTGCGCCGGGAATAAGGGGCATGGCTATGACACCGACCACCGTGATGATGGTGAAGACCAACAGCATGGCCGCCAGCACCGAGGCCACCGCGTCCTTGTATTCGGCCTCGGTCTGCTTCTCCTTAATTTCGGAAAACACCGGCACCATGGCGGCATTGGTGGCCCCTTCGCCCAGCATGTCGCGCAGCATGTTCGTGATGCTGAAGGCGAAGAGAAAGGTGCCCAGGGCCTCTTTTTCCACAAAGTGGGCCATGACACTGTCGCGTATGAGCCCCGTCACCCGGCTGAGCATGGTGCCCCCGGCGAAGATGGCGATGAATCGGGTGATGTCTTTGCGGTGTTCTGTCATGGTTTGGGTTTGTCGGCGGCCTTGCCGATAAGTTTCCTGCGCGAGCGTTCAAACCACTCGTAGAGAATTAGAAAGGCCGCAAGGGGCAAAGGCCAGTTGAAAGGGATGTAGTGGACAGGAGGCGGGAGATCGAAAGCCCCCACCAGCCGTTGCCCCTGCACCATGGAGGGGGAAATCTTGTCGGGGGCATATTTTACGAGTGTCCCATCCCTTCTAACAAAATCGGAAACAGGCACGAACCGCCCTAAACCGTCAAACACACCCGAAACGCCCGTATTGGATGAGTGTACCAGCGGAAGGCCCGTTTCGATGGCCCTGAATCGGGCCAATTCCAGTTCTTGTAGCATGGCATTGCTTTGGCCGAACCACGCGAGGTTCGTAATGACCACCAAGAAATCGGCGCCCTTGCGTTTGAGTTCCTTGGCCATGGGCGAAAACAGCACCTCAAAGCAAATAAGGGGCCCGACCTTGCGCTCGCCGACGGGGAACACCTTGAGTTCGTCGCCCGCATCGACCCCGCCATAGGCGATGCCGCGCAGGAAGGGAAACCACCGCTCGAACGGGATATACTCTCCCCACGGTGCCAGATGGACTTTGTCGTAGACGCCGGTCACTTTGCCTTCCGGGCTAAGCAGGCAGGCCGAGTTGTAGTTTTTGTGCGCTTCACGGTCATCTCGGGTGATTCCCGTAAGGAGGGTGGCGCCCGTGTCCTTGGTCAATTGCCGGAGCGGTTCCAGGATGCTTTCCCGGCCCAGATCGCCCGGTGCGGCCGCCTCCGGCCAGACCACGAGATTCACCGGCGTATCTTTGGCCAGGGTTCTGGTCTGGCTCTCCAGCATGGTCATAATGAAGTCGTCAAAGTAGGGGTCCCACTTGATTTCCTGTGACAGGGAGGGCTGGACCAGACCCACCTTGAGGGGGGACAGATTTGTGTCGGTGCTCATCGGAACTGGTTCTTGCAGTCGCAGGCTCCCAAACTCGAAGATTACGAAAACGAGCGATGCCGCCAAGAGGAGGCGAAGCACCCGTTTCGGTTCGAACAACGCAAGCGCCAGCAACGCATTTACGAGCACGATGAGAAAAGAAATGAAGGACACGTCACCAAAGATGGAGGCCCATTGGGCAATGGGCAGACAGGCCCCCTGGCTGTAACCCAGCGCACCCCATCCGAAACCGCTGAACCAACGCGCCATGAGCCATTCCATGCCCCACCACAGTAGCGCGGGACCCAATGCGGTCACGTTGCCCGGGAAACGCCGTTCCAGCCATTTCCATGCAAAACCCACAGCGGCCCAGTGGAGGGACAGGGTGATGCAAAGCAGTTGCTGGGCGAGAATCGCCCAGCCGCCCGCCCAGAAGATGTTGGCGCAGAGCCACTGCAGCAGGATGGAGTGGAACACCCAGCCCGCCAGAAAGAACTGGAGCGCGGCACGGCGCGGCTCGCCGCGCAGGGCCGTCCAAAACAGGGGCACGAGCGCTACCCAAGCCAGCCAGAACCAGTGAAACCGGGGAAACGCCCACGACAACAGGATGCCCGAAAGGACGGGCAGTCCGTATAGCTCAAGATTTTTCTTCATGGCGGTTAATGATGCTGAATCCCGCGCCCCCGGTCAAGAGTTTCATTAAAAAAGGGCCACCTGCTTGTCATGGGTGAGCATCAAATGGGCGTTGGAAAATGGCCAATCATGTTATACTCATTGAGATTGGGAACATAAAGCCATGCGAATCTTGGAACTGACAGAGAGAACTGACCTGAACGGGTACGTGAAAATACAGATACCCACCTCCTTGCCCAAACAGGAGGTGGATTTGGTCATTGTCGTTCAACCCGTCCAGTGCAAAGACACTAAAGGCAGTCCCTACGATTTCAGCGGGCTTTCTGGGCGCCTTGCCTGGCAAGTCGATGCACTAAGCGAACAGAAAGCGCTGCGCAGTGAATGGTAAAGCCTTTTTGCTGGATACCAATGCTGTCATAGCCCTACTTCGCGGACACAAGGGGCTTCTGAAAACATTGAGCAAGGCCCAGTAGGTGGGAATCTACTATTGGATGACCCCTTCGGGGCCAAGAAAGGGAAGGACCGTTGCTCCCTCCAGCGTATCACCCCTTCCCAAACTGAATCGCATACAGGTCCGCGTCTTTCATCATGAACCGCAGCCGCACCGGCTTTCCCGCCAATTCAGCCAGTGATTTTCCGTTCTTCCATTGCACCGGCCGGTCCAGGAAGTCGCCGAAGAATTCCTCGCACTGATCTGCGGCAAATCCGTCTATAGCCTTGCCCGCGTCGTCCTGCACTTCCACGCGCATGCTTCCGGCCGCGGAGGTGGCGAAGTTGAGCAGCAGCGTGTCGCCCTCGAAAATGAGCGGCTTGGTGATCATTTCACCACCGGCATAGGACGCCTTGACCGAGGCAAAACCGTCGGGCCGCATGGGATACCGCACCAGGTGGCCCGTGGGCTGTCCATAATTGCGCTGCACGTAGACGGACATCTCGTTCTTGTCCGTGGGCACGATGCCGCAGGCGGGATAGTTGGTGCGCGAGGTCCAGTTTTCCGGGCCAAGTCCGGGCCGGATAAAGCCTTCCATAAAGGTGCGGTCGTACAGGTTGCCGCCGCGGCTTGTCATCAGCACATTGTCCGAACAGTCCCCGCCGTAGCCGCCCTGGATGCCGAGTCGCGCGGCCACTTCGTCCGAAACCAGCCGTCGGCCCGGCATGAAACGGGCCGCAATGGAAACGTAGAGCTGCGGAGCCCGGTAATAGGGCTGGGTCTGGTTCGTGTAGAGGTGCTCCCAGGGGGCCTCGCCCTTGTCCATGACCACCGGCGCGGACCAGTTCAGGAAATCGGAGGACGTGGTCCGGCTGATCCAGCGGAATCCACCGAAAGTGTTCTCCGTCCAGGTTCGGAAATAGCAGACGTAACACTGCTCCAACTCGGACCAGAAGGCCACGTTCTGCGAGTCGAAAGCGCCCTTCGTAATAACAGCTTCCTTCAGGGTGTCCCAGTGCACCCCGTCGGCGGAGAAAAAGGCCGCCAATCCCTTTTCCGAGGTCCCGGCGAGGGCCTTGTAGCGCTCCGCCGGGGGCACTCCCGGTCTCGCGTCGAGGAAGGGCGCGAAGTTGTGTGAAAAGGGCGCATGGTCCGCAAGGATGACATTGTTCTCCCGTGTGCCGCGCACTTCGAAAAGCCCCAAGTTCGGTTTGCCCCAGCGGCATCCGTCCAGGCTCTCGGCGTAGCAGGTCACTTCCGCGCTGGAACCGTCCTTGCCGTCATCGGGCAGTCCGCGGTAGTACATGCGGTAACGCTCTCCGTCCTTGATGACGGTCACATACCCGCAGTATCTCCCTTCCCAGGGCGCATCGAAACGGAGGACCGTCTCACCTGGCTGCGCCGGACAGGGCGCGTGGGTGGTGTTGGTCAACGTGTCGATGAGCATCCGGTCCACCAGCGGCTCCAGGCGTCCCCCAATATTCACCGGCGTTTCCGCTGCCTGCCCAAAAGCCGAACAGGCCATGCCCAGCAGGACCACCATCAAAAGCAGAACATTCCTCTTCACTTCACGCTCCTTCACAAGTTGAAGCATCCCTACAGCAAACATCCCAAAGTGTGGGGCAGACATTCCTGTCTGCCGCCTTTCTCTTCTCTTCTTCTGCTGCTTCTGCTTTCTTTCACCCTTCATTAAGCTTTCTCAGAACGCTCCCGTGCCACAAGCCCCAGACTCGCCACATCAACGTCGCGGTATTTGGGCGTCACCCCCACATAGCCCTGAAACTTGTCCGAAATCTCCCGCCAGTCGCTCTCAAGGTCACCGGTGGTGTGGTACAAGTCGGCCACGCCAATCCATTTTTCCCGATAGTTCATGATGCCGAAGAGAATGGGCACATCGGCACCGTTGGCAATGCGGTAGAACCCCAGTTTCCAGAAGTCCACGCCCTTTCGCGTGCCTTCGGGCGTCACGACCACGTATATCTTCTCGCTTTCCTGGACGACCTGCACCATCTGGTCGACGATGCCGACGGGCGAACGGCGGTTGATGGGAATGCAGCCCATCCAGCGCAATAGCGGGCTCAGCGGCCACCAGAACATGCTGTCTTTCATCATAAACACGCCCGGAATGCCCAGCGCCATTGCGGCGGCAAAGGTGAGCGGAAAGTCCCAATTGGAGGTGTGGGGCGCGCAGGCCACCACGCACTTGTTCACGCCCGGGTGCTGTCCCACCAACCGCCAACCGATAAGTCTGAGCAGCAGGCAACCGAACCAGCGAACGGCCGGCCCGAATTCAGTCCGCTTCTTGGTGCGGTGGTGGATGGGGAGTTCAGTGCCTTGTTTCATGACTGCCGCCCGATTCTTGAAGAGGTCCTGTTTGACGGGGTGAACCCATTGTGGTTTCCCATGGCCCGGTCCGCCGAAGCGCTAAGGTACCACCTTGCCCGGCCGTTTTCCAAGCTTGGAACCCTTTTGCCCGCCCGGCGATTACATCCCCTGAGGCCACAAAAAGCCGCCCCATCGGAAAAGGCGGGCGAAAGCGGGCCGAGGGCTTGCAGTTCAACCGTTGAGGAGGAAGTGTCATGGCGGCATTGAAGGAAATGTGGAAAGGTGTGCTCCTCATCGTGCTGGCGCTGTTGGGGCTCTTCCTGCTGGGCACGGGATGCGCCACACACAAGGCCGCCCCGGCAAAACCGGTAGCGGGAGACATGGTCCAACCGGTGCGGGTGATGCCCAAGGCCGAGGCCATGGCCAAGGCACCCGTGCCTCCTCCTGCGATGTCTGCCCCGGCCATGATGCGAGTAACCACGGCTGCGGTCAGTTCGCTCGCCCCGGCCCCCGGCGTGCCCCAGTCAGCCATCTATCCGCCGCCCCGGCCGGTGCCGCCCAGCGGTGAATCCTACAAGGGCAGCGAGGAAAACAGCTACCTTCGCCCGCAGGATGCCCCGCTTTCGACCTTCGCCATCGACGTCGATTCGGCGTCCTATGCCAATGTGCGCCGCTTCCTGGATGAGGGAAAACTGCCGCCCCGCGAGGCTGTGCGGGTCGAGGAACTGGTCAATTACTTCCGCTACAACTACCCTGAACCGAACGACGGGTCCCCTTTCCGAGTGGTCACGGCGGTGCAACCCTGCCCTTGGAACCCCAAACACCTGCTGGTCCGCATAGGACTGAAAGCCAAAGAGGTGGACACGAGCAAACGGCCCCCCGCCAACCTGGTCTTCCTGATTGACGTGTCCGGCTCCATGGCCGAGGAAAACAAGTTGCCGTTGCTCAAACGCGGGATGAAGCTGCTTGCCGAAAACGTCCGCGAAGACGACCAAATCAGCATCGTCACCTATGCGGGTACGGCCGGTGTGGCGCTGGAAGGCGGCACAGGAAAAGAGAAGACGCGAATTGTTTCCGTCATCGAGTCCCTGCAGGCAGGCGGCTCCACCAACGGACAGGGCGGTATCCAAATGGCCTATGACCTGGCACGGCGCCATTTCGTCAAGGGCGGCATCAACCGGGTGCTGCTCGCCACCGACGGCGATTTCAACGTGGGCGTCAGCGACACCGACACGCTGGTCAAAATGATGCAGGACGAGGCCAAATCGGGCGTGTTCCTGAGTGTGCTGGGCTTTGGCCAGGGCAACCTTCAGGACAACCGTCTAGAATCACTCGCCGACAAGGGCAACGGCCAGTACGCCTACATCGACACCTTCCACGAGGCGAGAAAGGTACTGCTGGAGCAGGCATCGGGCACGCTGCTCACCGTCGCCAAGGACGTCAAGATTCAGGTGGAGTTCAACCTTGCCAAGGTCGGCGCCTACCGCCTCATCGGCTATGAAAACCGCATGCTGGAGGCCAAGGATTTCAACGACGACCGCAAGGACGCTGGGGAAATCGGCGCGGGGCACACCGTGACCGCGCTCTACGAAATAGCGGCTCCCGGCGACCCGAGCGCCGACCCCAAGGTGGACCCGCTCAAGTATCAGTCGAACAGCCTCGACCTGAAAGCCGCCCCGGCCAAGGCCGACGGCTCCGACGAACTGATGACGGTGAAGCTGCGCTACAAACAGCCCGACAAATCAGAAAGCGTGCGCACCCAGGACGTGCCGGTCAAGGCTTCGGCCAGTGGCGAGCCCGACGGAGAGTTCAAGTTTGCCGCCGCCGTGGCCGCCTTCGGCATGCTCCTGCGCGGCTCCAATTTCGACGGTGAGGCAGGGATGGACATGGTGCTCGAACTTGCCCGCCAGGGCAAGGGAGAGGACTCCGACGGTTACCGCGCCGAGTTCATCAAACTGGCCAAGACCGCCAAGGAACTGCTCCCTGCGGGAAAGTGAACAGGGACTGACCGGAAAGCATGCAAACAGACCGGGCATTCAGACCGGCGAACAGGCTGAAAGAACAGGCCTGGGTGCCAAAGGCGCGATGTTCAATAGCCTAAGCCAAATGGCCCAAGTCAGGGGTGCCGAAGAAAATGATCCCTGAAAGTGCGGCACAGGGAGGCGATTCAAGTTGTCTCGTCTCCGGAATGCTGGACTCCCAATTCTGTCTTCGTTTCTTCCAGCGGCTGCCCCGTGCGTATCCCACGCCCCCTCATTTTCCTTCATACAAACAATAAGCCCCGGCCAACGCAAAGCTGACCGGGGCTTTCGTCAGAATCTAACGGCTCATGGAGCCACAACCTTGATGTAGTCGCTGTACGTCGGCGAGTAATTGTTCCCCGCATCGAGATACTGCACCCGCACCGTGTGGTAACCCAGTCCTGCGGGCAGCGTGTAGGCCCGCGAGGCCTTCAGTGTCTCAAAAGCCGTCCAATGGGCGCCGTCATCACTGAAGCGCATCCGCGACACGCCTGACCCGGTTCCGTCTGACCACGTCAGCTTGAGCGTGACCGCTGAGGTCTTCGTGCTCAACGCGCCGCTGTTGATGATAATCGTGCCGGTCGGTGCTATCGTGTCCACCCGGATAAAGTCGCTGAACGTGGCCGAACGGTTGTTCGTCTTGTCGAGGAACTGCACGCGTACCGTCTTGTAGCCCTCACCGGCGGGCAGCGCGTAGGCTTTGGTCGCCGCCAAGGGCTCCCAAGCGGTCCAATGCGACCCGTCATCACTGAAGCGCATCCGCGCCGCGCCCGAACCGGCGCCGTCATCCCAGGTCAGCGTAAGCGTAGCATTGAGCGAGTTGGTGACGCTGCGGTTGCTGTCGATCAAGATGGTCCCGATGGGGGCCGTCGTGTCCAGCGTGATGGTGTCGCTGACGGCAACAGATTCACCGGCGCCGTTCTTGGTCTTGAAGTAAACCGTCTTCACACCGTCTCCAGGGCTGAGCATAAAGGTCGGTGCGCTGGCATAAGCCTGCCAGGTTGCGTCGCTG
Source organism: Candidatus Hydrogenedentota bacterium (assembly GCA_903893795.1). Classification (GTDB taxonomy): domain Bacteria; phylum Hydrogenedentota; class Hydrogenedentia; order Hydrogenedentales; family CAITNO01; genus CAITNO01. The sequence goes on from CAITNO010000123.1 coordinate 58,965, forward strand.
AAATCGGCGTTCTCGCTCGCAATGTATTCCGTCGGCGCATTGGACGAACTGTTGTTCAGCGTCACCAGCGGAACCCCGCTGAATGCGGCGCCGCTGTTGAGGGACAATCCAGAAACGCTGGGCGGAATCGCGAAGTTGATGCTCTGGGCCGGGGTTGTCGTGTAGTCCGATTTGATAAGGGTCGAAAGCGGCACCGTAATCGGGAAGGTCGGAATCGTGATGTGATACGGGAAGTAGAGCACCGTAATCCCCACAACGATATTGGGCGTCAGAACCATAGTCGGCTCGATGCTGAGATTCTCGTAAATGTCCCCCACCGCCAGCGTGGGGTCCGTCACAGCAACCGGATTGGACTGACCGTCGGCCGTGAAGTCGGCCTTGTCCGTGTGCAGGCTCTTGAAGTTGATCTTGATGCTGTCGCTGCCCGTAAGGCTCACCCCGATATCGCCGGAGAAGATGTTCTTCACGCCGATGTTCCAAGTATACACAGGCACGGCGGAAATGCTGTCTGACAGCGTGACCGAGTTGCCCAGTTCATACGGCGTGAACGTCTTATCATCGGCCAGCCGAACGTCCGTGTTGGGCATGTAGGGCAGGTCGCCCGTGTAATCGGCACCGGCAATATTGATGCGGTACTTGCCGCTCACCTGGATGCCCATATTCTCCGACGCATGCCCGCCGTCCGGCGTGCCCAAGAAAGACAAATCGCCCTGATTCAGCCCGGTGGGGTACGCCAGTTTCCCCTGTCCATCCATGCCAATGTCCAGCACCGTGCCGCCCACATTCAAGGCAAGGTCAACATACACCCCGCCAAAACTGGCTCCGGCACCCAGCCAGCCGGTGTCATAGCCCCACGCGCTGAGTCCCACATTGAGCGCCAGGGGGCCATGCGTTTGCGCCAGATCCGTTGCTCCCGCAATGGAGGAAAGCCCCACCAACGCACACAAGACAAAAAGAAACACGCCAGTTGCCCGTCGATTCATAGCACCATCCTTGTTTCAGTTAACGCGCCCGAAAGCGCGTTTGTTGCCGCCACACGGTACACTTTCCCCTAAAAGGATACTATCACGTTTAGTTCTAACTGTCAATAGAATGGAATTGTTTCTAATTGAGGAAGAGAGTACCCAATAAAATCGACTGATTAAGGCGAAAAAACGAACACCAACTTTCTATTGTTCGAGCAAAGACGTCTCAACACCACCAAAATATGCAGTGTTCTCCCGCAGTGTGGGGCAGACATTCCTGTCTGCCGTTTTTGTCTTCTCGGTTCTGTCTCATATCTCTTGGTTGCAGCCCAACTGCTCTGGGTGAATCCGTATTACTATCTGTCATTTTCATCATCTTTTCGAAGATTCTCATTCGCCTCAGCCATAAGTCATTCTGTTCAAAGAAGATAAATCACGGAGGGCACAGAGGAACAGAGCAGCATCCCACCTTTAATCTATCCTGTGCATCCAGTTCATCCATGTCAAAACATTTTATGCCTTTTTCCGTGAAATTCCGTGAATTCCGTGGTTCAAATCCTCCCTGCGCTTTGGTTACGGGCTCACCAATTTAATGTAATCGTTGTAGACGGGCGAGTAGTTATCCGCCCCGTCGGTGTACTGCACACGCACCGTATGGTAGCCCAACCCTTCGGGCAGGGTGTGGGCGTGCGCGGCCTCCAACGCCTGCCAGCCGGTCCAGGTCGATCCGTTGTCGCTGAACCGCATCCGCGTGACGCCCGTGCCCGTGTCGGCCCAGGTCAGGTTCAGCGTGACGTCCCGGGTCTTTGTGCTCGACGCGCCGTTGTTGATGATGATGCTGCCGGTGGGCGCCGAGCTGTCGAGCCGAATGTAGTCGCTGAAAGTGGCGGAACGGTTGTTCTTTTTGTCCAGGTACTGCACCCGCACCGTCTTGTATCCGTCGCCGACCGGAAGCGTGTACGGGTAGGGTGACGCCAATGCACCCCAGGCGGTCCAGTGTGTGCCATCGTCGCTGAAGCGCATGCGCGACACGCCCGAGCCGTCCCCAAAGTCATCCCAGGTGAGCGTCAGCGTGACATTGGCCGACTTGGTGGCGCTGCGGTTGTTGTTGATGACAATCGTGCCCGTAGGTGCGGTCGTGTCCGTCGCCGGGTCGCGGAATTCTGCAAAGCAGTTGCGGAGCTGTCCACCGATGAATCCAAAACCGCCCCCCGCATACACGGTCGTGCCCGAGAACGCAAAGGTTGAGTTTTGATAGTCTGCGTTGGGGTTCCAGGCCGTGGCCACCCCTGTGACGGTCTCAAGTGCAGCCATATAGTTGCGCGGTTGCCCGCCGATGGCGCTGAAATCTCCCCCGACGTAGACCGTGGTGCCCGAGACCGCCACGCAATCAACCTCTGCCCCGGTCACGTTGGCGTCCCAATCCCTGGCCAGGCCCGTGGTGGCGTCGAGCGCGGCGATGCGATTGCGCGCCTTCCCGCCGATGCTGGTGAAGAATCCACCGGCATAAACAGTTGTGCCCGAAAGTGCCAGGGAATTGACTGCGCTGTCCGAATCGGGGTTCCAGGCCGTGGCCTGCCCCGTGGTCGCGTCCAGTGCGGCGATGCGAGTGCGCGGTTGCCCGCCGATGGTGGTGAAGTATCCCCCGGCATAAACCGTCGTGCCCGAGACGGCCAAGACGTTGACTAAGTCATCCGAGTAGGGGTCCCAGTCCGTGGCCAGCCCCGTAACTGCGTCGAGCGCGGCGATGCAGTGTCGCCATTGGCCGCCAATCTTATTGAACCCCCCTGCGACATAGACAGTCGAGTCTGAAATCGCCAAATAGGAAACGCTTTGGTCTACACCTGGGTTCCAGTCCGTGACAAGACCCGTGGTCAGGTCGAACGCGGCGATACGATTGCGCGGCTGGCCCCCGATGATGGTGAAATCTCCCCCGGCATAGAGCGTCGTGCCCGAGATAACCAGGGAATTGACGAAACCGTTTGCACCGGGGTTCCAGTCCGTGGCCTGGCCTGTGACGGCGTCGATGGCGGCGAGGGCGGCACGGCCTATCCAGGTGCCATAGGGATTCGGATATAGGTTCGTGAATTCGCCGCCGATATACACCGTCGTGGGAGTGGCGACGATGGAATGGACTCCACTGTCGGTCATCCAGGTTTGGGAGTGAGGCGCGCTGCTGGGCGCGGCGAAGGCGGTGGCACCCGGCCCCACGGCGGAAAGGGCCGCCAAAAGGGCCAGCAGAATGATGGCGCTGTTCCGGAAAGCTGTGTTCGTCATTCTTGTAATACCTCCTTGTGTACCCGCTTCATTCACACGGCACGTCCGCGGCACGATGCCGCCGACCCGCCGGAGTCGTATCTATTGGTTCCCCCCCGATAAGGCACCCCAAGGGCGAAGGGGTATATCTCTTGGGTCCCCCCTCGAGTGGGGCAGCCGCGAAGCGGCGGGGGGTGTTTCTATGGGTTGTCCTCCATCGATGAGGCAGCCCCAAGGGCGAAGGGTTGTATCTATTGGTTCCCCCCTTGAGGGGGGGCAGCCGCGAAGCGGCGGGGGGTGTTTCTATGGGTTGTCCTCCATCGATGAGGCAGCCCCAAGGGCGAAGGGGTGTATCTCTTGGGTCCCCCCTTGAGGGGGGGCAGCCGCGAAGCGGCGGGGGGTGTTTCTATTGGTTGTCCTCCATCGATGAAGCAGCCCCAAGGGCGAAGGCTTGTATCTATTGGGTCCCCCCTTGAGGGGGGCAGCCGCGAAGCGGCGGGGGGTGTTTCTCCCGCACCCCTCGGAATCGTCGCTTCTTGCGAATACTCAAGAACACAGTAGTATGGATCAATGAAACTCCCGGTGACTCAGTCCTGGGCGGTGGGTTGCCACCCACGTCAAAAACAGTGTACCCCACCTTTCCTTCCCCCAAAATCAGGGTTTCCCTGATAACCCCCTGCGATATTCCTGACCTCAGCGCTATTGCCCCCCCAAGAGGCATGTAAAGCCCGCGCGCTCAGTCAAGCGCCGGCGCAATCGACAAAGACAGTGCCTTCCGGAACCAAGACGTCTGGACACGCCGATACGGCAACGGGCCAAAGGTTACAGAATAGGCCGTAAAAAAAAGAAAGCGCCATCTAAACCGCATGCGGTGATGGCGCTGTCAGAATATCTGGTCCGTCAGAAATCGGCAGGCAGTGCGTTGAGCTGCTCCATAGTGAAGATGGGGCCTTCCTTGCACACGTAGACGGGGCCGCAATTGCAGCGGCCGCATTTTCCCACGCCGCACTTCATCCGGTTTTCCAGGCTGGTGTAGATGTCGGGGGCCAACACGCCCATTCTGTCGAGCACGGGCAAAGTGAACTTGATCATGATCGGCGGGCCGATGACCAGCGCGGCCGTGTTCCCGGCCGGCACGTTCGCCGCCGCCAGGACGTTTGGGATAAGGCCCACTTCGCCTTTCCATTCCGGCGTCTCGCCGCCCGGATCGACGCACTGGATCACGCGGACACGGTCATACTCGGCCCACTTCTCCAGCTCATCGGTGAAAACCAGATCGCGCGGGGTGCGCGCGCCGTACACGATGGTGATGTCGCCGTACTTGGCGCGGTTCTCCAGCGCGTACCAGATGGCGCAGCGGATCGGCGGCATGGCAATGCCGCCGCCAATGAACACGAGGTTCTTGCCCTCCCACGCTTCCATGGGATAGCTGTTGCCATAGGGTCCGCGGAAACCGATGGTGTCGCCCTCGTCAACGCGCCACAGGGCATCGGTCACCTTGCCGGTCTTGCGGAAGCAGAACTCGATATGGTCTTTCCAGTTGGAACTGGAACAGATGTTAAAGGTCGACTCGCCCTCGCCGAACAGCGAGTACATGCCGAACTGTCCCACGCGGAAGGAGAACTTCGCCTGTTTCTCGGGGTCCTTGAACTTAATCTTCACGGACTTGACGTCGGCGGTGTGCTGCTTTACCTCGACCACTTCCATGAGGTCGGGCATGTAGATGTTGCTCATTTGCTCTCCCCCACCGTTTTCGGCATTTCAGCGCACAGTTCCACCAGGGTCCCCAGTATGCCAAGGCTCACGGGGCAGTTGCGGGCACAGTTGCCGCATCCCGTGCACAGCACCTCGCCAAACTTGTCGGGATAAATGCGGAACTTGTGCTGCGTCCGCTGGCGTTGGCGCTGTCCCTGCACGTTTCTGGGGTTGTGGCCCGAGGCGTGCTTTGTAAACATGCAGAGCTGGCAACTGTCCCAGTTCTTGGCGCGGCATCCGCCGTGGGCATTGCCCTCGTCGACGATGTCGAAGCAGTGGCAGGTCGGGCACGTGAACGAGCAGGCGCCGCAGCTCAGGCAGCGCAGCGTCGCGGTCTTCCACAGCGGGTTGTCATAATCCTCAAGCGCCGCGCGCACCTGTTCGGGCGACACCTTCACCTTGGGGCCTTCGGGGATGACCGCCGTCTTGTCGGAAGGCTGCGTGCGGCCCGCGAAAAGCGTCTTGCCCTTTTCGGTCAGGCAACGCACCTCGAAGCCGCCGTCCAGCGGCAGCAGCATGACATCGGCGCCCTTTTCGGCGTCCGGCCCGATGCCCACGGAGGTGCAGAAGCAGTGGCTGTCATGGGTCACGCAGGCGAGCGCCACGATCGTGGCCGCCTCGCGGCGCTGGGTGTAGAACTCGTCCTTTTCGCCCCAGTTGAACACGGCGTCCAGGATGGCCACGGCCGCCGTATCGCAGGGGCGCGCCGCAACGATAACCTGCGGCGTGGAGGCGGGCGTCATGTCCGCCAGTTCCACTTCGTGCCCCTTCAGGGTGTACTCGTAAATCTTCTCGTGTCTAGGGAAGAAGAAATCCTTGACGGAGTTCCGCGGGTGGATGAAGCCTTCAAGAAGCAGCTCGGCCGACGACGTGAGGGGCACGTACTGGCAGAGGTCCTTCTTGACATAACTTGGTCCCGCAACCTTCGTGCCCGCGCCGATCCATTCATCGACCAGCGCGCGCAGGGCCTGCTGGGTAATTGTCTCGCTCACCGTATGAAATTCTCCTTGTCCTCGGCGTTGTAGGTGCCGATCACAGGCGGGGTTTCGGGGTCCATGCCGGCCCGGTAGTTGAAATGCTTCTCGGCCGACTGCGCCAGCGATGCGTTCAGCATGCGCAGGTCGATGCCCGCCGGGCACACGCGGGTGCATTCGCCGCAGCTCACACAGCGTCCCGCCAGGTGGAAGGCCCGGGTGATGTTCCAGGCAAAATTGCCCTTTAGCGTGGCCGAAGTGTCAATGACCACGGGCCGGTTTTTGTCGACGATGCACTGGTTGCAGTAGCACAGCGGACACACGCCGCGGCACGCATAGCAGCGGACACAGCGTTCAAATTCCTGTTTCCAGAAGGCCATGCGCTCTTCTGGGCTCTTCTTCATGAATTCATCCACCAGGGCGTAGCGGTTCTGGCCTTCCGGGGCCGCTGCCTCGGTGGAACCGATGGTCACGTCCACGCCGACGGGCATGTGCACTTCGCAGACCCGGCATTTCCCGGCAAGCTCGGGCTCGCCCACGCCCTCGCAGGCCAGGCCGATGACATGCACGTCCGACCGCTCCACCTGCGACTCCTGCACCAGCACCACCAGGGACCGCGCATCGCAGCCCTTGACGAGGATGGCCGCCTTGCCCAGCGACTTGACCTCTTTGCGGGTCAGGTAGGTGGTCAGGTTGGCAAAGCACTGTTTGTTCCACACGATCTTCTCAACGTCATCGGGCTTGGTGACGAAGATCGGGTGCACGGGGCCGTCCGGATTGGACTGGCCGTACGCGATGACCACATTTACCGTGCCGGCTTCCAGCAGTGTGCGGCAGGTCTGGCGAATTTCTTCAATCATTGGCTACTCGCATATTTCACGGTACGCCTGGTAGGGTCCAAGCTGCCGTGCCTTGTCGGTTATTTCCGTGATGAATTCGGCAAACTTCTTGCCTTCGGCGGCGGAAATCCACGCAAAATGTATCCGGTTCAAATCGATGCCCATGGTCTCCAGCAGATCGCGGAAGAGCGTCCACCGACGTCGGGCATGATAATTGCCCGCCGTGTAGTGGCAGTCTCCCGGATGGCAGCCAGAAACCACCACCATGTCCGCACCCATCTCAAAAGCCTTGATGATGAGGTTGAAATCGATGCGGCCCGTGCACGGAAGCCTCACAATGCGCACGTTGGACGGGTACTCCAGCCGGTTGGTGCCGGCAAGGTCCGCGCCCAAGTAGGTGCACCAGTTGCACACATAGGCCACTATCTTCGGTTCAAACGCTGTCTTTTCTGTCTCGCTCATTTCGCCGCCTTACGCGCCGTAGGGTGCTGTGTAGTGGCGCGCAGCGCCACGGAACGCACCATTACTTAAAGGTTCTTGATCATTTCGTAAATCTGCGACTCGCTGAATCCGTCGATGTCCGCGCTCTTCGAAGGGCACACCGCCACGCAGGTGCCGCAGCCCATGCAGAGGCCCGGATTGACCCGCGCGGTCATCTTCACCAGGTTGCCCTGGCGGTCGCGGATTTCCGCCTTTTCGATGGCGTTGTATGGGCAGGTGCGCACGCAGGCATAGCAGGCCGCGCAGTTCTGCTCGTTGATCTTGGCGATTTCCGGGTCCCGCGTCAGCTCGTTCCGGGCGAACATCACCTGCACCTTGCCCGCCGCCGCGGAGGCCTGCGCCACCGCCTCGGGAATGTCCTTGGGCCCGTGGCAGGCGCCGCAGATGAACACGCCCGCAGAGTTGGTCTCCACCGGCCGCAGCTTCGGGTGCGATTCCGACAGGAACCCGTATTCGTCGTAGCCCACCTTGAGCTTCTGCGCCAGTTCGGTCGCGCCGGTCGACGGCAGCATGGCCGAGGCCAGCACCACCATGTCGGCCTCGATGGTGACGGGCACGCCCGCCAGCGTGTCCGCCGCGCGCACGATCAGCTTGCCGTTCTCCTCGGTAATCTTCGACACGCGGCCGCGGTAGTATTTCGCGCCGTCTTTCTCAATGGCGCGCCGCACGAATTCATCGTAGTTCTTGCCGCCGGCGCGGATGTCCATGTAGAACACATGCGCCGTGCCCTCGTGCACCTTGTGCTTGTACAGCATGGTGTGCTTGGCCGTGTACATGCAGCAAATCTTGGAGCAGTACGACACGCCCTTGGCCGGGTCGCGCGAACCGACGCACGCGATGAACACCACCGATTTCGGCACAGCGCCGTCCGAAGGTCGCCGGATTTCGCCGCCCGTCGGACCGGAGGCCGACGAGAGCCGTTCGAACTGGAGCGCGTCAATCACATCCGGGTATTTGCCATAGCCGTATTCACCGTACCCGGTGTATTTCTCGTTGTCCTGTTCCTGGCCGATGCTGTACAGCTTGTAGCCCGTGGCGACCACGATGGCGCCGACCTGCTCGGTCACGATCTCGTCCTGATCTTCATAGTTGATGGCGCCGGCCGCGCAGACCTTGGCGCAGATGCCGCACTTGCCTGTCTTCAGCTTGGTGCAGGCGTTCTTGTCAATGACCGGTCGTGCCGGCACCGCCTGCGGGAACGCCAGGTAGATGGCCTTGCGCTTGGAAAGGCCGTAGTCGAAATCATTCAGGGTCTTCGACATGGGGCACTTGTTCCAGCATTCGCCGCAACCCGTGCACTTGCTCATGTCGATATAGCGGGCCTTCTTGCGGATGGTCACGGTGAAATTGCCCACCGAACCGTCCACCGACTCGATTTCCGACCAGGTGTAAAGCTTGATGTTCGGGTGCTGGCCCGTCTCCACCATGCGTGGGGTCAGGATGCACTGCGAACAGTCCAGCGTCGGGAAGGTTTCCGACAGACCGGCCATCTTGCCGCCGATGGACGGTTCCCGCTCCACCAGCACCACCTCGTGGCCCGCCTCGGCAATGTCGAGCGACGCCTGAATGCCCGCCACGCCCGCGCCAATCACCAGCGCACGCTTGGTCAGCGGCACCTTGATGGCGTCCAGCGGCTTGTCCTGGATGACCTTGCCCACCGCCAGCCGGATGAGTTCCACCGCCTTGGCGGTGGCCTCTTCCCGGTTCTGGTGCACCCACGAGCAGTGCTCGCGGATGTTGGCCATTTCCACCAGGTAAGGGTTCAGCCCCGCCGCCTTGGCCGCGGCGCGGAAAGTCTTCATGTGCATGTGCGGCGAGCACGAGGCGATGACCAGCCCCTGCAGCCGCTCGGCGATAATCTTGTCGCGGACCATCGTCTGGCCCGGGTCGGAGCACATGTACTTGTAGTCAATCGCAAAGCGCACACCGGGAATCTGTTCGACTTCCTCGGTGGCCCTTTTCACGTCCACGGTTCGGGCGATGTTCTCGCCGCACCAGCAGATGAATACGCCTATTCTCGCCATACACTGTCCTTCGACGAACCTTCGGTCCGCCTACACTTTTTAAGCAACTGTTTTGGGGGCTGCGTGGACGCCGGCGCGCACAAAGTGCCGGTTCACCGCAAGCTCCCGTTCACTCAGACCCAGGGCAAGGCCCACCAGGTCGGAAAGGTAATACACAGGCATGTCATGCTTGACGCCATGGGCCTGCTCCACCGCACCCTGTTTCATGTCCAGGTTCACGTGGCACATCGGGCAGGCCACCACAAGGCAGTTGGCCCCGTGCGCCTTCGCGTTCGTGATGATCTTGTTCGTCAGGTTCAGCACCGTCTCTTCGCGCGACAGGGTCATGCCCGCGCCGCAGCATTCGGTCGCGTAGTTCCACTCCACCGACTTGGCGCCCAGCGCCGCCAGCACGGTTTCCATGGAGCGGGGTTGATCCGGATCATCAAATGCCACCGTGCGCGGCGGACGGGTGAGCAGACAGCCGTAATAGCAGGCCGCCGAAATGCTCTCCAGCGGCTTCTTCACGGCCGCCTGGATGCGGTCCAGACCCACCCGCTGGAAAATCTGGATGAGATTGATGACTTCCGTGGCGCCGGTGACCGGCGTTTCCACGATGTCCGAAATCTCTTTGCGAAGGGCCGCGCTCTCGGTCAGGGCGTTTTTCGTCTTGATAAGCTCCATGGAGCACATCGGGCACGGCGCCAGCAGGTCGGTGAAACCGTCCCGCTCGGCGATGCCAAGATTGCGTCCCGGCAGGGCCAGGGAAAGGGTGTGGTTGATCGAGTGCGCCGCGGTCGCGCCGCAGCAGATCCAGTCGTTCAACTCGCCCAGTTCCACCTCGAGCGTCTTCATGCAGGCCCGCACAGAGGCTTCAAAGTCGTTGGACGAGCCGTGCAGCGCGCAGCCGGGGTAATAACCGAAACGGCTCATGATGTTGCCCCCTCTGCGTGCGTCCCGGTGCAGCGTGCAAAAATGCGGCCCACCAGTTCACGGTCCTTCGCCTTCTCGCTCGTCAGGTGAAATTTGCCGCGCTGCATCAGCTTGGGAGCCAGCAGGGCGTCCTTCATCAGGAGCGGCAGACTCAGGTCCTGAAGAAATCCCTTGGTCTTGAAGTCACGAATCAGTTCCAGTTCATTAATCCGGCCGTTGCGGCGGATATTGTCCAGAAAGGCCTTCTGAAAGAGGATGATCCGCTGAAGGTCCGGCGGCGCGCAGTCATGCTCGGCGGCATATTCGCGCAAAGCATCGATGATTTCAACGCACTCCACCGACTGCGGGCAGCGGCCCGTGCAGGTAAAGCAGGACACGCAAAGCCAGATGGCGCCACAGCGCGCCGCCTTCTCCACCTCGCCCAACTGCACGAGACGGAACAACTGGTTCGGCGTCACATCCATCTGGTCCGCCAGAGGGCAGCCAGCCGTGCATTTGCCGCATTGATAGCAATTCTCAATGGATGTTCCGGCGAACTTGTCAGCGCCGACGGGAGTTACTTCCATACATGCACCTTATTCCATCTGACCGAAGACCCAAGCAGATATCAAATCGTCCCGATTTCAACGGTCCCGCATAATAACAAACGTTAGAAGTACGCATCAACGGTATAAAATCCGGATACTTATCAGAAGTTATTCTTACTAATTTTACCAGACAAATGCCGCCTGTCAAGTACAAGATACTGAAAATAAAAGGTTTAGCTGCTAAGACTAACGGTAAAAACAACTTGAGATGGTTCTGTACGTTGTTTTCCCCCGCTCTCACGCCAAGCATTTAGGTGTTTAACCGTCTCTTTTGCTTGTTTCCCGCCGGTCGGGGGACGCAATATCGAACGAACAAACCTTTGAAAGAATCCCGTAAACGGCGCGGCACCTGTCAGTTCGCCCGAGCACGAAGCGGTCTTTGGTCCGCCCTCGAGGGGGGCTTGCCACGCCGAAGCCCTCCGGCGAAGGCGGGAGCCGCGAAGCTGCTTTTGGTCCCCCCTTGAGGGGGGTGGCGCGAATCGCCGGGGGGTGTCCTCCCATGCCTCCCACGCCTGCCGACTGAGGCCGCACTGGCGTCACACGAGCCGCCAGCGCCCCATCCTCCCCCCAATCCCTCCACACACAGCAAAGAAATGCAACTCTCGGTGCCAATCTAATAGGGGCAGTGTACGCAATATGGAAAACACAACAAGGATAGCACCCATGAACCCAACCCAACCTCATCAAGGCGAAACCTGGATGGACCCAGAAGAAATGCAAACCGCCGCCGACCTTGCCCGGTCCTTCCAGCAACACTTCGCTGACCGTCAAATCACCGAAAGTCCCTTTCTCACCCTTCGCGTGCAGGACTGTCTGCTGCACCACACCCTGTGCCGCCGTCTCGAGCGCAACCTTGCCACCGACCCGGAGGCATCCGCCCCGGCCCCCCTGTTACCAAGCCTCGCCGAACACATCGGCAAGTCCCGCGACCGATTCCGCAAGTCCCTCAAGGACCTCGAAGACAGCGCCAATAAACTCACCCCGCCGCCCCCCTCCCCCGACCCCGCCTCCAAGACTTCGGCAAACGGAAAAAACTCCGAAGACGCAAAGCCATACAACCCCCTCCACGACGCCAAATATATTCAGAACCTCATCGAGGAAGTCGGCATAGACATGAACGACGAGGATTTTTTCGCCGACGAAGACAACTTCTACGACGTGCCCCCCTACACCCGCCCCGACCCCACGAAAGCGACCCAAGACTCACAGGTCGCCCCAGACCCAACCGCCTCCGAATACCAACACCCCACATTCACCCAAAACCCTGATGCCGCCCGAAAAACAGCTCCCACCGCAGCGCCATCTGAAAATCCCGAAAAGGCCTCCCCCACCCCTGCGGTCCCGTCCCCCGCCGCCGACACTCAGGAATCCGCAACCTCAATTGAAAGGGAAACAGCCCCCAAGTTCGGCCCTCCAAATCCCCATTCCTCCCACTCTTCCCATGACTCCCATCCCGCCCCTGCTCCCTGCCCCCCACTGTCAAATCCCTCCCAACCACCCCCCAAAGTCTTCATCTACAAAGTAAAACCCACCCCCTTCAATCAAACCCCTCGCAAAAAATAAACCCACCCCAACACCTGTCCCTGTCCTCAGTTCGTAACTGTCAACTGTCAATTCCCCCAACTCGCTCCCATAATCATCTCCAAGTCCGCCGCCGCCACCTGCCAGTCGCGCGCGGCGCGGACCTGCTCCATCTGGAATTCAAGCAATGCCTTCATGGAATCCTGAATGTCCACGAAGTTGGACCCACCCGCGCTGGTGGTGCCCGAATCAGTGTCCACCTGTGCCCCATATTCGGACAGCAGGCTCTCGTAGGTCTTGTATTCCTTGGTGATCAGCGATTCCTTGTACAGGGTGTAGCGCCGTTGCGCGTCCTGGACGCCGAAGATCGCCGCCTTCGCCGCGCTTTCCAGCGTCAGTTCGAGGCGGTGTTTGTCGTGCCGGGCCGACTCCTTCATCAGCTTTGCCTCGCTGATGCCCGCCCGGATGCGGTTCCGCCAGATGGGCAGGCTCAGCCGCAAAGACACCATCACATCGTCACGCACATCACCCGGCGTCCGCAGGTAGAAATCCTTGCCCGCGTTGTAGGCCACATCCATGAGCGCGGTTGGTGCCCCGCTCATGGGCACCGTCTCCACAAACATCTTCGCCGACTCCGACGCGAGCGCCGCATTCATCCGTTTCTCGTAGGATTTCTGGTCCTTCATGTCGTCATAGCCGAACTCAACGGAGAACTCGGGGTACCCCTTTTTCTTGGCCAGAACGACTTCTTTTTCCCAACTCTCCACCATGTGCTGGAGGGAGGCAACACCCGGATTGGATGCCCGAACCGCTTTGAGCACCTCTTCGTCCGGCGGCAATGCCGGTGGAAAATCGGCCACCTGAGGCCAGGGCAACGCCTCACCGCCCCCATCCCTGCCCAGCGCTGCCGCAAGGCGTGCCGACAGGGCCTCCCTGGACTGTGCAAGCCCTTTGCGCATGTCTTCCAGCTTGTCCCGTTCTATCTCGATCCGGAATAGGTCAGACTGCTTGGCAATCCCCAGTCCATAGCGCGACTTGACAAGTTCCTCCACATTCGCCACGATCCTCGTTTGTTCCTCCGTAATCCGGACATTCTCCCCCAGCGCCCAGTATTCAAAATAGGCCCGCTTCACCGCGGCAAAGACCTGGTTGCGCGCCGCGTAAAAGCGCGAAAGCCCGGCGTCGGCTTCGGCGAGCGCCTTGTCGCCCCGCGCGCGCAGCGTGCCAAACCAGGGGAACTTCTGTTCCAGCCGCAGGCCGTACTTGCGCTGGTCCGAATCGATGAACTGCGTGTAGCTCAGCATCGGGTCCTCAAGAGAGGTCACCTGCGGCACCCGTTCCAGCAGCGCCTGCCACTCGGCAAACTTGGCCTTCAGTTCCGGGTTCCTGTCCGACGCCTCGGTCAGATACTGGCGCAGTTCTTCGTTTCCCGCATGAAAAGAAGGTGCCTCTACCGCTGGCGCGGCAAACACGGCGCAAATCAAAACAGTTACAAGCACATCCAAGTCCTCCTGCCAGCAACGTAGACGCGGCATCCTGCCGCGTTCTGCTAAGCCCAAGCCTGCGCATGCACCGAAAGAGGCTGGAAGCCTCCTCTACTTTGTCTTTATCCGCGCATCACATGCCCGGCATCTTCGCCATCCCGGCCTGTCCGGCCGTCGGCGCCGCCGGCGCGCTCTTCTCTTCGGCCTTAGGCGTGGCCGGATTGAGCCGCGCCTCCGCATCCACCAGGAAGGAGCCCTGCGAGACGATGCGCTGGCCCGCCTTCAACCCATCGATAACCGGATAATACGCGCCAACCCGGTTGTCCAGCGTCACCGCGCGGGCATCATACACCCCGGATTCAGTCTCCACGTAAACAATCTTGCGGATGCCCGTGTCGATGACCGCCGACTCGGGCACGCTCAGCACCCGCTCCGCCTTCCACTTCTTCATCACCATGCCGCAGTTGCACATCCGGCAGACCCCCGGCTTGTCGCTCAGTTCGTCGGGGTGCATGGGACAGGCATAGCCCTCCACCCAGCGTTCCGTCGTTCCAGTCTCCGGTCCGGTAACAGCCGCGGAGGCCTCCTTCTTGCGCTCCTCCAGCTTCATCCCGCAGAGCGGACAGTCGCCGGGCTTGTCCGAGACCACCTCCGCGTGCATCGTGCAGAGGAAGTACGCCGCGCCCGCGGGAATCGACGCGAGATACTTGTTCGCGTCTTCCTGGGTCTTCGTGGGAAGGTTCGGAACGCCCCCATCCGCCGCGCCCGCAACCGGCTCGCCCTGTTTCTTCGCGTCCAGGTTCATGCCGCACACCGGACATTTCCCGGCCTTGTCGGATACAACCTGGGCGTCCATCGGGCAGATGTAATAGGTCGCGCCGTCCGCCAGCGAGGCCAGAAAGCGGTCCGCATCCTCCTGCTTCGACGTTGGAAGCTGGAACTCCCCCTTTGAAGGGGGATTTAGGGGGATGTTCTTCTCCCCCTCTACCGTGTATTGGCCAATAGGCGTGCGGATGACGGCGTTCGCATACATGCCCGGTTTCAGTTTGCCGTCCGGATTGGCCACCGTGACCCGCACTTTCACCGTCCGGTTGGCCTCGTCCATCACGGGATAGATGAACTCCACATTGCCATAAAAGATCCTGCCCGGCCAGGCCACGGTGCTTATCTCCACCGGCATGCCCGTTTTGACCGACGCCAAATCGGCCTCCAGCACCTTCGCTTGCACCCACAATTCGCCCAGGTCGGCCACGGTGAAAAGGGTGGTTCCCTCCTCCACCGATTCGCCCAGCAGCACCGACTTTTCAATGACGGTTCCGGATTGCGGCGCATAAAGCGTCACGCTGTCATTCACTTTGCCGTTCTCGGCGATGGCGTCCAGTTGCGCCTCCGTAAACCCGGCCAGCGCCAGCCGCTTTCGTGCGGCCGCAGCCATTTGCTCACTGCGCCCCTTTTCCAGCTTCGCCATTTCGGGGTTGGAAGGGGGCGTGTCCTTTTCGTTCGCGGTCAGCGCCCGCACATACTCCTGAGACGCTGCCAGGAATCTCGGACTGTATATTTTCGCGAGCGGTTCCCCCTTCTTCACGACAGCGCCCACCGTATTTACCAGAAGTTCCTGAATGCGCCCCGGAAAGCGCGCTGATATTTTGGACATGCGCGACTCTTCCGCCTCGGCCACGCCATAGGAGCGCAGGGTACGCGTCAGCAGCCGGTAAAGCACCGGCTCCACCTGGATGCCCGCCTGGGCGATGCGCTGCGGTGACACCTGCACCCGCGCCAGTGTCCCCTCGGGCAGCGTGGCCGCCGCTCCCTTCTTGCGCTCCACCAGGTCCATGCCGCAGATCGGGCATTTGCCCTGCCGGTCGCGAACGACGAAAGGATGCATGCCGCAATAGAATTCGGTCCCGGACTCTGCCTCTGCGGAAGAGCCGGCGGGGACGCCGGCGCTCCCAGTGCTCTGCGCAGTCTGGTGCTCCCGCTGGTAGCGCTCGTAGTAGTTCTGAATGTGGTCCCAGTAACCCACGACCAGCGCCGTGATCACCAGGATGGCCACGAAGCGCAGCCGGATCTCCAGAAACTTGAACACAAAGAACACCTTGCCCAGAAACGAGCGCGGTTTTGGTGCTTCTTCACTCATGGGAGCCTCCTTCTTTTACCCCGCCCGCGGGCGCGTCCTGATGCAATTTGCGCCACCGGCGTGCCTCGACGTGGTAGAAAAGAACGGGAAGAAATATGTCTATGACCTCGTCGGCAATGAGCAGTCCACCCAGCACCGGCGCCGCCATCGGCGCAATCACCTCGGCGCCCACTCCGGTGGACCAGAGCATCGGCGCCAGGCCCACAATGGCCGTCGCCTCAGTGAGAAACTTCGGACGCAGCCGGTGTACCGCCCCTTCCAGCACCGCCTGCTCCAGCGCTTTGACTGTGGACAGCCCCGCCAGCCCGCCCCGCTCCGCGATGGCGTCGCGCAGATAAACGAGCATGATGATGCCCGTCTCCGTGGCCATGCCGAAGCAGGCAATGTAGCCCACCCACACCGCCACGCTGAAGTTGTAGCCAAACAGCGCCTGGAACAGCACGCCGCCCGCCAGCGCGCCCGGCACGGCCATCATCATCAGCAGTGCGTGGGCGAAGTCATGGTAGGTGATGTACAGAATGACAAAGATCAGCAGCAGCACCGCCGGAAACACCACGCGCAGCGTCTTCTTGGCCCGCACCTGGTGCTCAAACTGGCCGGTCCACTCCAGGAAGGTGCCCTCCGGCAGCTTCACCTTGGCCTGAACGGCGCGCTGCGCCTCCTCCACAAAGCCGACGATGTCCCGGTCGCGCACGTTAAGCTGCACGTAGGAGCGCAGCAGACCGTTCTCGCTTTTGATCATGACCGGCCCTTCGACCACCTGAATCTTCGCCACGTCACGAAGGTAAATTGCCGGACGTTCTTTCATCGAAGCCCCGCCGCCGTCGCCCGGCCCCGCCTCCATTCCGCCCTGTGAAACGAGGATGTTCTTGATCGCCGCCTCGTCGGTGCGATAGTCGCGGGCATAGCGCAGGCGCACAGGATAGCGCTCCCGGCCCTCCACCGTTGTCGTGATGGGCTTTCCGCCCAGCGCCACCTCGATGGTGTCCTGGATGTCGCCCACATTGATTCCGTACCGGGCCGCCCGCTCGCGGTCCACCTCCACCTCGACATAGCCCTTGCCGACGGTCTGGTCGGCCACCACATCCACGGCCCCGGGAATCGCCTGAAGCACTGCCGACACCTGCTCCGACACCGCCTGTATCTCCGTCTGCACCCGGCCGAAGACCTTCACGGCAAGCTGTGTGCGAACACCGGTCGCCAGCATGTCCACCCGGTTGATGATGGGCTGTGTCCAGATGTTGGCCCATCCGATTTGGTTCACCACGCCGTTCAGTTCACGGATCAGGTCGTTCTTTGTCTTGGCCCAAAGGAAGGCGTGCCTGCCGAAAGTCGCACCGATATCCTGCGCCGTAATGTTGGGGGCCGCGTCCTTGCCCTTCCACACGCCGCGCATTGTCGCGGCCGATTCCATTTCGGCCAGCAGGGCCTGGCCAAAGAGCCCCATGCCCCGGTCAAAGAGTGCCTGGTTGGTCTGCTTGGCCCAACCGGCCCATTCCTTCGCGCGAAACGCCTCCAGCGCGGAGGTTGTCGCGATGGGGAAGTCTGGCACAGCAAGCCCAACCGACTCCCTTATGGCATTGCCCAGTTCAGACCAGCGCGTCTCCAATGGGGCAAGCACGGCACCCCGTTCCACTGCCAGGCGTCCGTCCTTTTCCAGACGCGCCAGCGCGTCATGAACCAGTTCCTCCACGTCATACACCTGCGGGTCGGTGATGCACCTCGCGCGCCACGCGTCGGCCAGCGCGGACAGGAATGCCTCGCGTTCCGGCGGCGTGAACGGCTTGGCCCACGCGCCGTGCGCGTCGACCTGGCCGAGCACGCGCTCGACGACCAGACGCACCGATTTGTCCGCAATCTCGCTCTCCTGCTCCAGCAGTCTGCGTGATACTTCGGGGCGCATCAGACCATCGTACCGATCCAGCGCGCCGTTGGTTACCTCGTTCAAAAAGGCGCTGCGCGCCTGGGCGTCGCCGGTCAGTGCGACCGTGCCGTGCGCCTCCAGCAGTCCAAGCACCCGCTCTGTCTCCGACCGCGCATCGGGCAGCAGTATCTTGCGTTTGATCCAGTTTTCCTTGGGACGCAGTGTGACCACCGTTTCGATCATGTCCAGCGGCGACGGGTCGGTCGGCGTTTCGGCGCGCCCCCCCTTCCCCACCACCATCTCCACCTCCGGCACCGAGCGTATCAGCGCATCCCGCGCCTTGATGTCGTCCGCCACCTCGGTCACGGACGCGCGCGGTGTCGTGACGGGCATGTCCAGGATGCTGCCCTCGTCCAGCGGCGGCATGAATTCACGGCCAAGCTGCCGCGACACCAGGAAGCCCGCCGACAGCAGAATGACGAAAAGCCACATGACCGTCTTGGGGCGGTGCATGAGGAATTGCAGTGTCGGGCGGTAGACCGCCACAACGCTGCTGATAATCCAGTTGTTGCCCTCGCTCGACAGCCGCCCGCGCACCAGCAGCGGCAGCAGCGCGGGCACCAGCGTCACAGAGATAATCGCCGTGCCAATCAGCGCGAAGGTCTTGGTGAAGGCCAGCGGATGAAACATCTTGCCCTCCTGACCCGTCAATGCAAAAACGGGCAGGAAGGAAATGACCATAATCACCACAGAGAAGAAAATGGGCCGTCCCACCTGGCGGCACGCCGTCACGATGAGTTCCGTCGTGTCCCCCGTAATCTTCTTCGTTCCGAATTCCTTGGTGAGGTGGTGTGTCGCGTTCTCCAGCATCACAATGGACTGGTCCACCAGAATGCCTATCGAAATGGCGATGCCCGACAGGGACATGATGTTCGACGAAATGCCGAAGAGGTGCATGAGAATGAAGGCGACCAGCACCGAAAGCGGCAGGGTGATCACCACCACAAACACGCTCCGGAAATGGACCAAGATCAGCAGAATCGCCAGCGCGGCGAAGAGCATCTCGTGCTCCAGGATCCGGGTCACCGTTTCAATGGCCGTTTCGATAAGGCGCGTGCGGTCATAAAACGGCACAATGCGCACGCCCTCGGGCAGCCCCTTCTGAAGTTCCCGTATCTTGGCCTTGACATTCCGCGTGATTTCCAGCGGGTTCTCGCCGTAGCGCATCATGACCACGCCGCCGGTCACTTCCCTCCCGTCCTTCTCCAGCACACTGCGGCGGAACTCCACCCCGCTCTGCACGGTGGCCACGTCGGCCACGCGGATGGGGACTCCCTCGCGCTCGGTGACGACTGTGTTACGGATGTCCTCCAGACCCTTGATCCAGCCGACCCCGCGGATGATGTACTCGGCGTTGCCCTTCTGCACCACGCCGCCGCCCACCGCGCTGTTGCTCTTGGCGATGGCCTGATAGATCTGGCCCAGGGTCAGGTTGTAGGCGCGCAGTCGTTCCGGTGTCACGTCCACCTGGTATTCGCGGGGGAATCCGCCGACGCTGGCCACCTGTGCCACGCCCGGCACGGAATTGAGCTGGTACCGCACATACCAGTCCTGAATGCTCCGCAGTTTGGCACCGTCGACCTGTTCCCCCTCCACGGTGTACCAGAAGATCTGGCCCAGCGCGGTGGCGTCCGGGGCCAGATAAGGCACCACCCCCTGCGGCAGAAAGTTGCCCGCCAGCGAGAGGCGTTCCAGCACCCGCGTGCGGGCGAAATAGAAATCAACCGAATCGTCAAAGATGATGTTGATCATCGAGAAATTGAATTCGGAGGAGGATCGCACGGCCTTCACGCCGGCCAGTCCCTGCAGGTTCACCGACAGCGGATAGGTAATCTGGTCTTCGATTTCTTTCGGACTGCGTCCCATCCAGTCCGTAAAGACGATTACCTGGTTCTCGGAGAGGTCGGGGATGGCGTCCACCGGGGTGCGCTCGACCACCCACAGCCCTGCCGCCGCCACGGCCACGAAGGCCAGAATGACGATAAACTTGTTGCGGCAGCAAAACTCTATGACGGCTTCTATCACGGAGCGAAATACCCCAAAGGCCATTATACAGGGAATCCGAGCCTGCGATGCACATCGCCGCCAGGCGGGTGCCCTGTTCAGGCCTGCGCCCCCTCGGGGAACGCAGGCATGCCGCCTACTTCTTTTCAGGCGCCTTTATCAGGTTCATGCCGCATTTGGGGCACTTGCCCGGCTTGCTTTCACGAACCTCCGGGTGCATCGAACAGGTCCACACGGCCGCGGCTTCTGGGGCCTTTGGTGCGGTTGCCCCGGCCTTTTCCTTGGCCTTGGCGGCCTCGTCCAGTGTGCCCAGATACTTGGCCGGGTCCTTCTCAAAAGAGGCAATGCAGCCCGCGCAGCAGAAACGGACAAGCCGTCCCTTGTACAGATACTCGACCGGCTCGCCATGCTCGCCCAGTTTCTTCCCGGTGACCACACAGGTGTCCACGGGGTAGGCGGCCTTCTGCTTCTCCACAAGGGCCGCATCATCCTTGGTGGCTATACCCGTCTTGCCGTCCTTGGCGACAGTGGCTGCCGAAGCATTTCCCGAACCCGCCGGTGCTTGGGCGCGGGCGTCCGCGCTCCAGGCACAAGTGACGGCACCGACGGCCAAAAGGGCGCCAATGATGGAACTCAGCGTTATGTGCTTCATGACTGTTTTCTCCTGTTTATTTGCGACCTGTCCGTCGGCGGTGAAACGCAGTTAGTGTTCTATTCCTAAGTGGATTGTAATCCTTATCCAACAAGGAGGGTCGGGAACGAATTCCTAATGACGCCAGCCTGCAGGCGATCGTCACCCTGTTGAATTACTAGCAATACACGTGCCAAAAACTGAAACGCCGTAACGGCAGGGAATCTCCGGCATTCTGGCAAACAGCAACCTACCGATAGGAAGGGTAGGCAACAAAGCGACCACTTGGGGTGGATAGTCTGTATTCGGGCAGCGCGAGGCGGTGTTCAACCAGAAGGCGCTCCGACCACAAAACCGGCCCGAAGGCGTCCTCATGGTGCGGACGCCCCATCTGTTCAGGCAACAAATTCGGGAAACTCGGAATCACGAACTGCCGGGGATGCTATAATGGGTGGCAATGGGAAGTGCATGATCCGGACGGTCCAGATGAAGGAAGACGTTATCCCGGCGTGGTCTCCGGGAAGCGTGTCCAGACCGTTTAAGATCCTGCGTCTTCCGCGAAAGGATGCCTGTGGGACTCTACTCACAAATCATATTTCCACGAATCATAGACTGGCGCATGTCGGCCGAGGACATGACCAAGATACGCCGGGAACTCCTCGCCGGGGTGTCGGGCAGGGTCTTTGAACTGGGTTTTGGCACGGGATTGAACCTCCCCCACTACTCCACCGAAGTCACGAGTCTAGTCACAGCAGACCCTAATCCCGGTATGATGAAAAGCGCCCAACAGCGCATTGCCGCTTCGCCCATCGAGGTGGACTGCCGCGTGCTCAGTGCCGAAGCGCTGCCCTTTGAGGATGCCTCCTTCGATGCAGTGGTGTGCACCTGGACCCTGTGCAGTATCCCCGACGCGGAACGGGCCCTCGCCCAGTGCCATCGCGTGCTCCGTCCCGGTGGCAGGTTCTACTTTGTGGAGCACGGCCTTGCGGATGACCCGAAGGTGCAGCGTTTCCAGGCCCGGCTCAACCCCTTGTGGCGCATACTGGCCGACGGCTGCAACCTCAACCGCAACATCCGGGAACTGATCCAGGACAGCCATTTCCGTTTCGAGACGCTCGAGAATTACTACCTGTCCGGCTCGTCCAAGTTTTCGGCCTATATGTACCAAGGGGTGGCGGTCAAAGGCTGAGGGTATCCCTTCAAACCGCGCAATTATAAAAAGACCCTCCATTGCTGGAGGGTCAACTGTTTTCTGCCACTCTGCGTGTCTGACCTGACGCGCAAAGACGGATTCGGAAAAGTCAGGCCTACATCCAACCGAACATAAACTGGAACATGGCGCGCATCATTTCAGCCATGAACGAGAAAAAACCGCCTATCCCCGACATCATACCGTTGAAGAAACCGTTCATCATTGCGTTGACCCTTTCGTGCATTTACTTCATGTGACCACTGTCCGGGAGGAAATCCACGAACATATTGGACTATACCACGTGTCGAACCAAAGCCCATCCGCATAACCCGCCCCACTGGCCGGCTGTTCCTCGGTCTAAACACGCAGGCTTGTCTGAATCCGCATGTCTCTCCACATCATTGCGAGCCTCAGACCGCCTTCAGCGATTCGCGGCAGAAAGGTGCCCGGGGACTGGCACCCCTTTCCGCCCAAGGCCACGGGACGGCAGCACTTTCGTGTATCGGAAACGGGTGCCTGTACCCGAGTCACCATACCCCCTGCGGATATTGCTGAAACCCCTGACTGATCCCGTGTTTTTGTAAGTGTTTGTGTTTGTTGATATTACAACTGCGTAATAGTTGACAATACGCATTTTTTGTGTAAAGATGGGCTGAGCAGTCTTAACAATCAACGACAACCTCAACAGGAGGCCACCGACATGCTCAGCCCAGAGATGATTTTGACATGGCTTGAAACGAATGTAAAGGGGATGCGGCGCTCTCGGATGAAGACACTGGCGGCGATTGTGCCTGCGGCGGCGGAACTGTCCGGCGTGGGGGTGCTTCCGCTGGGGCGTGCCATGCGCACGCAGACCACGGCCAAGCACAACATCAAGCGCGTGAACGACTTTCTGGGCAACAGCCAGGTTGAGGGCCAGGCGATTGCCCAAGGGCTGTTTGAGGCGTTTGCGCCCGAGGAGGGTCCCGTGCTGGTGCTGGCCGACTGGACGGACGTTTCCAACGGCAAGATGCTTGTTTTTGCGCTGCCGTGCAACGGGCGCAGCATTCCATTCTTCGTCAAGGTGCTGCCCAAGCGCGTCGGCGAGGGGGAGATGGTTCAGGCGGAGAACGAGGCGCTGGCGACGCTTAAGGACGTATGCTGCGCGCGGCCCTGGGTGATCATCGTTGCCGACCGGGGGTTTGGCAATCAGCGCTGGCTGGGGGCGGCGGCATCCCACGGCTTTCACTTTGTCCAGCGCCTGTCCAGCGTGTTCCAGGTTGACGTGGAGCACCACATTGGCGGGGTCAAGGAGCTGAACCTGCGCCGGGGAAGCAAGGCCAGGGACTGGGGACGGGGAACCATGGGCACCGACGAGGCCATCAACGGCAGGCTTGTCACCGTTTACGACAGGAAGGCCAAGGAGCCGTGGTATCTGGTGACGGACATGGACGATGTCACCGCCAAGGAGGTGGTGTCCATCTACCGCCGCAGATGGTGGATAGAGACACTGTTCCGGGACAAGAAGAACCGGGATTGGGGCATGGGCCTTGCGGCCGTGCATCTCAAGGACCACAGCCGCTATGAACGCCTGTTCTACATCGTGGCACTGGCATTCATCCTGCTGAGCGCCCACGGGGCCGCCGCCGAGGCCGAAGGCTACGACCGAACACTAAAGGCAAACACCTGCAAGATGCGCGTCATCAACCTGTTACGCATGGGGTATCTCTATATCAGGCAAAAGGGCCTGTGCATGGAATACGCCATGGAAGCGCTACGGCATCTCGTCACGTTGCAGGTGGCACCAAACTGGGGATAGGTCAGGCTGAAACCCGGCCTGATTTGGTTAGTCCAACCGAAGTATGCCAACATCATCAGGCGCACTGGTTTTGCATCCCTTCATCAATTCAATTGCCGCCCGGCGGCGTTCAGGAGTTGTGCTACGTGGATAACTATACTGACACCCCCCCACTCTGGCGCAGAATCATCAAATGGTTACTGGTGACCCTGGGGGTACTCGTTGTTATCCTGATGCTGGGCCTTTTAGTCCTCTTCCGGAACGCTCTTTACCACCGCTTTGTCACCTTTCCAAAGCAGGCGGCCGCATGGAAGGCCATCGCGTCCAAACCGGTGCCCATCCCCTATCAGACCGGCTGGAACGAGTACCGCGGCGTGAGCCACAGCCATTCTTTGCTCTCCCACGACTCCGAAGTGCCCTGGGAGCACATTCTGAAGACCATGCAGGAAACGGGCCGCCAGTTCATCTGCATGTCCGACCACTGCCAGGACGGCGGCAACGCCTATAACGCCCAGTGGCGGGGCGTTCATGACGGTGTGCTCTTCATTCCAGGCTTCGAAATGTCGCATAACCTCATGCCCTGGGGTCTGCCGCCGGACACGGTGCTGCAGTGCGGCGACAAGCAGGAAATCACCACACAGTTGGTGCATGACAAGGGCGGGGTGAGTTTTGTGGTGCATCCCGAGGGGAAGAAGGACTTCAGCGATCCCAATCTCAACGGCATGGAAATTTACAACCTGCACGCCGATTTCATGGACGAGTACGAAACCAAAGGGACGATGAAGCAGTTCATTTTGCGCTTTGCGCCCGATATCCTCATGAATCTTGGCGCCTATCCCGACCAGACCATCCGGCTCATGTTCGACCGCAATGTCAGGATGCTCAAGGTGTGGGACGACCTGAACGTCACCCGCAAAATGGTGGGCATCTGCGGCAATGACTGCCATCAGAACATCGGCGTCTACGGCGTCTGGCAGCCCGACGGTTCCATCAAGCTGCGCTCGCCCGCCAAAAAAGACATTCCGGTCCCCGCGTGGGTCCAGCCCCTGCTTCGCCTCGTTTCCAAGCCCTTTGTCCCGGGCGCCGAAGCCTTCCGGTTCCAACTGGACCCCTATGAGCGCAGCACCCGCTTTGTGGCCGACCACGTTCTGGCCAAGGAACTTTCCGAAGCGGCCGTGGTTGACGCACTGCGCGAGGGCCGGGTATTTGTCGCTTTTGACATGATTGCCAACAGCACCGGCTTTGTATGGATGGCCCGGGGCGGAGGCAAACAGGCCGTCATGGGCGAGAAAATCGCCCTCGGCCCCGACACCACCCTGCTCGCCGCGTCGCCCTTCGCCTGCCGTTTTACCGTGCTTCGGCACGGCATTCAGGTCTATCAGCAGGAAGGCTCCTCGCTGGAATGGAAGCCCACCGAAACCGGCAAATACCGTGTGGAGGCAGAGTTGAACATCCTCGGCGAATGGGTCCCCTGGGTCTACGCCAACCCGTTGGAGGTGGTGGCTGCGGGGTGACTCGCTTCGCCGCATGGGGACTGCCACCATTTTCAGCGAGTGATCCAATTCTGCGAAGCCACACCGATTACTGAAAATGGTGGCTGTACCCGCGTACCGAGGTCTTTGCAACTCGGGTACAGGCACCCGTTTCCGATAGGGGTTGGTAACGGTTTTCCCTGGGCCATGGGCGGAAACGGGAGCCAGTCCCCCGGCGGCGCTGTCCGCCAAATCGGCGCTGTTGTTGGTCGTAGGCCGCGAAGAAAGCACGGGCGCCGCCGGGGGACTGCCACCATTTTCAGCGAGTGATCCAATTCTGCGAAGCCACACCGATTACTGAAAATGGTGGCTGTACCCGAGTACCGAGGTCTTTGCGACTCCGGTACATGCTCGCTGGTTTGCCGCAGGCGAACAGCCAAAGCGGTTTCGTTGCCGCCGCACTCCAAATATATCGTCAAAAAATATCTTGCATATTAGGGCTTGCAGGCGCACACTATTCCTGCCCAGGTATGGAAGCATCCTCGCGCGTGGCGCGATGGAGAGTTGCATCCCGAACTCCAAAGTGACTGGGAGTCGTTCAGGGGTCAAGGTCGACAACGCAGGAAAGCACCCCCCATGAAACCAAGCAAAGGCAGGCCACGGGCGGCCAAAGCGCCCGCAACGGCCGCACCTGTTGACCCGCCCGCGGTCGAGGAACAACCCCCTACCCCTTTTCCCGTGGTGGGCATTGGCGCTTCGGCCGGAGGTTTGGCGGCCTTTGAGGCTTTCTTCTCCCGCATGCCCGCCGACACCGATCCGGGCATGGCCTTTGTGCTGGTGCAGCATCTGGCTCCGGACCACAAGAGCATCCTCACCGAACTCATCCGCCGCTACACGCGCATGGAGGTGTTTGAAGTTCAGGACGGCATGGTCGTGCGCCCCAACTGCGCCTACATCATCCCGCCCAACCGTGACATGGCCTTTCTCAACGGCGCGCTGCAACTGTTGGAACCGGACGCGCCCCGGGGCCAGCGCCTGCCGATAGACTTCTTCTTCCGCTCTCTCGCCCAGGACCAGCACGAGCGGGCCATCTGCGTGGTGCTTTCAGGCACCGGCAGCGACGGCACGCTCGGCCTTCGCGCCATCAAGGCCGAGGGCGGCATGGTCATGGCGCAGACCCCCCAGACCACCGAGTACGACGGCATGCCCCGCAACGCCATCGCCACCGGCTTGGTGGATTACACGCTGGCCCCGTCCGAGATGCCGGCCCAAATCATGGCCTATGTGTCCCACGCATTCGGCGGTTCCGGCCGCCGCCTCAACACTGTTCCCCATGCCGACCAGGCACTGAAGAAAGTTTTCATCGTGCTGCGGGCCCAGACGGGGCATGATTTTTCCCAGTACAAACCCAGCACCGTGCACCGGCGCATTGAACGGCGCATGGCGGTGCACCAGGTCGAATCCATGGACGCCTACGTCAGGCTGCTGCAGCAGACTCCGGCGGAGGCGGAGGCGCTCTTTCGCGACCTGCTCATCGGCGTGACCAACTTCTTCCGCGACCCGGAGGCCTTCAAGGTGCTCGAGGACCGGGTCATTCCCAGGCTTTTTGCGGGCAAAGCGGCGAATGACGTGATCCGCGTCTGGGTGCCGGGATGCTCCACCGGCGAGGAGGCCTATTCCCTGGCCATCCTGCTGGCCGAACGCCAGGAGGCCATGAAGCAGAGCTTCAAGGTGCTGGTGTTTGCGACCGACATTGACGCGGGGGCCCTGGCAACGGCCCGCGCGGGGCTCTTCCCGCCCGGCATTGCGGCAGACCTAACGCCGGAACGCCTGGCCCGTTTCTTCACAGCCACAGCCGAAGGGAACGGATACCGCATTCACAAGAGCATCCGCGACATGCTGGTCTTTTCCGAGCAAAACGTGATTCGGGACCCGCCCTTCTCCAAACTCGGGCTGGTCAGTTGCCGCAACCTGATGATCTACATGGGCTCGGAACTGCAGAAAAAGCTCCTGCGCCTTTTCCACTACGCCCTCTGTCCGGGCGGTCACCTTTTTCTGGGCAGTTCGGAGACGGTCGGCGAGTTCGGTGACCTGTTTGACACGGTGGACCGAAAGGAGAAGGTGTATCAGCGCAAAGAGGAGTTTCTTCCCACCCCGAGCGGCAGCGTCACGGCATTTCTGCCGCCCATGACGGCGGTGGAGGCAAGCTTTCCGCGGGTCGCCAAAGGCAAAGCTGCCCCCGGAAAACCGTGCTTGCGGGAATTGACCGAAAAGGCGCTGCTGGAGGAAGTCGCGCCGGCAGGGGCGCTCGTCAGCGGGAACGGAGACATCCTGTACATTTATGGTCGCACCGGCCGCTATCTGGAGCTGGCCGAGGGGGAGGCCGGCGTCAACAATATTCTGGCCACGGCCCGGGAAGGACTGCGCCGTGAACTGACCACGGCGCTCCACAAGGCCTCGAGGACGGGAGAAACCATTCGTCATAGGGGACTGCATATTTCAACAAACGGAGGCTCCGCCCCCGTCAACCTGACGGTCCGTCCCGTGAGCCAGGACAGTTTCAGCGCCCAGCCGACGCCCCTTTTTCTTGTCATTCTGGAGGAAGCGACGCCCTGGGAGGGCGAAAATGCCCCCGAGGCCGCCGGGGACAACCTGACCGGGGATGCCCACGCGCTTGTCAAGGCGCTCCAACTGGAACTGCGGACCAAGGAGGAATACCTCCAGTCCGCCAATGAGGAACTGGAGACTTCGAACGAGGAACTGCGATCCTCCAACGAGGAGATGCAGTCGGTCAACGAAGAGATGCAGTCCACCAACGAAGAGTTGGAGACCTCGAGGGAAGAACTGCAGTCGGTCAACGAGGAACTGGCCACGGTCAATGCCGAACTGCAAACCAAGGTGGCCGACCTGTCGCGGGCCAACAGCGACATGAACAACCTGCTGGCAGGCACGGGGATTGCCACGGTGTTCGTGGACCATGATTTGCAGCTCCTGCGCTTCACGCCCACGGCCAGGCAGATTATCAATCTTATTCCGGGCGACATCGGACGGCCCGTGGGCCACATCGTTGCCAATCTGTCGGGCTACGCGAGGTTGGTGCTGGACCTGCAGTCGGTGCTGGACACCCTGGTTCCGGTGGAGGTGGAGGTGAAGTCCACCGAAGGCAGGTGGTTCACGATGCGCATCCAGCCTTACCGCACGCTGGACAACGCGGTGGACGGTGCTGTAATCACCTTTGTGGACATCACCGAAATGGTGCGGACACGGGAGGCGCTTCACAAGGCCAATGACCTGCTGCGTCTCGCCGTGGTGGTTCGAGACGCGCACGACGCGATCACCGTGCAGGATTTGGAGGGCCGCATCATCGCCTGGAATCCGGGGGCGGTGAGGATGTACGGCTGGACCGAGGCCGAGGCACTGACCATGAACGTGCGCGACCGGATTCCGGAGGGGCTGCGGGAGGAGTCGCTGGCCCGGCTGCACCAGCTTAGCCGGGCGGAGGTTCTTGAACCCCTTTGCACCCAGCGAATTACCAAAACAGGCGCCGTGGTGGAGGTTTCAATTATCTCCACCGCACTGGTAAACGGGGCCGGCCAGATCTATGCGGTTGCGACGACCGAACGGGCGGGAACACTGAATAACGGGTAAACAACGGGGGCATAGCATGAACAACAACAAAGGTTTTGATGACGGGGACGAACTGCGGCGGCGCGCAGAGGCGGCCACGCGGCAGATCGGGGCGCAGGCGCGCGATTCCGCCGAATGCCTGTCGCCGGAAGAGCTGGGACAGACGCTTCATGAGCTGCATGTGCACCAGATTGAACTGGAGATGCAGAATGAGGAACTGCGCCGCGCGCAGGTGGAACTGGAGGCCGTGCGGGCGCGCTATTTCGACCTGTACGACCTGGCACCGGTGGGCTATGTCACCGTCAGCGAGAAGGGGATTATCCTGGAGGGCAACCTCACGGCGGCCACGCTGCTGGGCGTGGCCCGGGGCGCGCTGGTGGGGCAGCCGGTATCGCGTTTCATTTTCAGCGAGGACCAGGACATTCATTACCGTCACCGAAAAGCGCTGTTTGCCAGGGGAGAAGCGCAGTCCTACGAAATGCGAATGTTGCGTGAGGGCAGCACGCCGTTCTGGGCCCAACTGGAGGCAACGCCTGCGCGGGGTGAAAACGGGGCGGCAACGCTTTGCCGTATTGCGCTCAGCGACATCACGGCCCGAAAGTTCCTGGAGGAGGCGCGCGCCCTGTCGGCGGGTCTGCTGGGGCTGGTGGACGCGCCGGGCGACCTGCATGAATACATGGCGGGACTGGTCGCCTCCCTGAAGGACTGGTCGGGCTGTGACGCCGTGGGCATACGCCTGCGCGACGGCGACGATTTTCCCTACTATGAGACCCACGGCTTTTCGTCCGCCTTTGTGCGGGAGGAGAGCCGGCTTTGCGCGTCCGCTCCCAACGGCGAATTCCTGCGCGATGGGGCGGGCACGGCCCTGCTGGAGTGCATCTGCGGGACGGTGCTGTCGGGGCGTTATGACCCCGCCAAACCCTTCTTTACAGACCGGGGCAGCTTCTGGTGCAACGGCACCTCGGTGCTGCGCCCCTGTTTGAGCGAGGCGGAACTGCAGACCCACATACGCAACCGGTGCAACACCGAGGGGTACGAATCGGTCGCGCTGGTTCCCCTGCGCGCGGGTCAGGAACTATTCGGACTCCTTCAGTTCAACGACCGGAACCCGGACCGGTTCACACCCGGTCTAATCGTTCACTTCGAAAACATGGCCGAAAGCGTGGCCATTGCTTTGTCACGTCGAAAATCCGCAGAGGCGCTGCGGCAGAGCGAGGAACGGAACCGGACCATCCTGCAAACGGCCATGGACGGCTTTTGGGTGGCGGACACGCAGGGGCGCCTGCTGGAGGTCAATGAGGCCATCTGCCGGATGAGCGGTTACAGCGAACAGGAACTGCTGGTCCTGGGCATCCCCGACCTGGAAGCCAGCGAAACGAAAGAAATCAGCACCGCCCATTTCCAGAAGGTCATCACGCAGGGCGAAGACCGGTTTGAGACCCGTCTCCGGCGCAAGAACGGAACCCTTATTGACGTTGAGGTCAGCGTCCAGCACAAGGCCGGGGAAGACGGGCGTTTTGTGGCATTTGTGCATGACATCAGCCAGCGAAAGCAGGCCGAGGAGGAGCGGGCCGCACTGGAAGAGCGGCTCGGGCAGGCCGAGAAGATGGAATCGGTGGGCCGGCTTGCGGGCGGGGTGGCCCATGATTTCAACAACATGCTCGCCGTGATCCTCGGCTACGCGGAGGTGGCCCTGGGCAAGGTGGACCCCTGCCAGCCCCTTTACGAGGATCTTCAGGAAATCCGAAAGGCGGCCGTTCGCTCGGCCGATTTGACCCGGCAACTGCTGGGTTATGCCCGCAAACAGACGGTCATGCCCGTACTGCTGGATTTGAACGAAACCGTGTCCGGGATGCTCAAAATGGTGCAGCCGCTCATTGGCGAGGACATTCATCTCGTTTGGAGTCCGGCTGCGGACCTGTGGCCGGTCATGATGGACCCGTCGCAGATCGGCCAGATCCTCACCAATCTTTGCGTCAACGCGCGGGATGCGATTTGCGATGTGGGCCGACTGACCATAGAGACGACCAACCGGGTCTGCGATGACTTTTATTGTGCGTTCCGCCCCGATTTCGCGCCCGGCGACTATGTGCTCCTGGTGGTGACCGACAACGGCCGCGGCATGGACAGGGAAACGATGGACAAGGTCTTCGAACCCTTCTTCACCACCAAAGGGGTGGGCAAGGGCACGGGCCTGGGCCTGGCGACCCTCTACGGCATCGTCAAGCAGAACCACGGCTTCATCAACGTTTACAGCGAACTGGGCCAGGGAACGGTGTTCACGGTCTACCTGCCCCGGTACGTGGGGAAAGAGGATTCGGCACCGGCGGAAACCGTGGCGGCGAAGGTGCCGCACGGCGGTGAAACCGTGCTGCTGGTGGAGGACGAGGCGGCGGTGCTGAAACTGAGTTCGCGGATGCTCCGGGAATTGGGCTACACCGTGCTGGCGGCGGAGAGTCCCGGCGAGGCCCTTCGTTTAGCCGGGAAACACCACGAAGCAATCGGCCTGATGGTGACCGACGTGATCATGCCGGAAATGAACGGCCACCAACTGGCCCAGAAACTCCAAGTCCTATACCCCGGTCTCAAGTGCCTGTTCATGTCGGGCTATACGGCCAGCGTGATCGCCCAGCACGGCGTGCTGGACAAGGGCACCCATTTCATCCAGAAGCCCTTCTCCATGCCCGACCTGGCCGCCAAGGTGCGTGAGGCACTGGCCGTGCCGGATGCGGCGGGCGTGGGTGCGGGGGTGGGGGCATAGGGCGCATGGCATTTGCGTGCCCTCGTAATCGGGTTCAGGAAAATGTGTGCCTCGTGATCGGGATTAGGCAAATGTGCGCCCCGTCTTCCGGAACCCCAACGGGGTTCTGGAACACAGCCCGGGGTTGGCGGGAGGCGCAGCGAAGCGAAGCCGGACGCCTACCCCGGGTAACGGGCGCCCCCCTCCCCTCTTTACGCTGAAAGCGTTGTGTTGCGTCGTGGGAAGGCTCTTGTCCCCGGTCATTGTGTTGGTGGCATATGGGGAAATGCCGCTATCCCAGGCTGCGCCCCCATCATCCGTAGGTGGTCGCGACGTCCTTCTCAATGCCGGGGTAGGTCTTGCGGTAGATCTCCCGCAGGGCGTCGTCCATCTTCTGTCCCTTGCCCACGGACTGGAGCAGTGTGATCATTTT
This sequence comes from Candidatus Hydrogenedentota bacterium, assembly GCA_903893795.1. Lineage (GTDB taxonomy): Bacteria > Hydrogenedentota > Hydrogenedentia > Hydrogenedentales > CAITNO01 > CAITNO01. The sequence continues at coordinate 90,720 of CAITNO010000123.1, forward strand.
GGCCCGGCCGTAGCGGGTCCAGAGCAGGTCCACGGTGGCATGGGCCTGGGCGTAGGCCAGGCCCACGGCATCCTTGTCCAGCTTGCCGATGCGCGTCGTTTCCAGGCCCTTCAGGGACAGGGGCGCGCCTTCGCGGTAGAGCTTTTGCAGCGTCTTGATGCGGTCCTGATCCAGGGTGCGGGAAAGCGTTTCGGCCAGTCCCTCATTGACCCACCAGGGCGGCTCGTCGCCGGTGATGTGCTTGACCACAACATGGACATATTCGTGGGTCAGGCGCCGCCGGATTTCGTCGATGGGCAGCCAGTTTCCCGCGCCGTCGGCCAGGGGGGCGCGAATCTTTCCATCGTAGAGGGCGCCGACATAGTCGGCGGTCTTGGTGGCTTCGCCAAACTGCTTGGCGTCGTACAGGATGACGTAGATGGGCGACGGCGGGTATACACCCCCAAATTCACGGCCGATGTCGATAAAGGCGCGGTCCAGAATTCCGATCACCTGGGTCCGCAGGGCGGCCGGGATCTCGGGGGGATAACTTACCTGGAAGTGGCGCGATTTGTAGCGGCCAAAGTCGTTTTCAACGGACTGCTCACGAAATGCCTTGTCGTAGCGCTCCTTCAATTCGGGGCGCTTGGGGTCCATCTCCAGCACGTAGTCCCACTGGGCGCGGGCGGAGGACAAATCGTTGTCGCGATAGTAGGCGTAGCCAAGCATTTCGTGGGCGGTGAGTTCGCCGGGTTTGACGGTGATGGCCTTTTCCAGCTTTTCGATGGCGCGGTTCAGTTCATCGAGGCGCAGGTAATAGGCACCGGCCTGCACCAGGGGGGACGGGTTCACGGGGTCCAGCGTCGCGGCGCTTTCGGCGTGGCCTACGGCCTCGCGGTAGTCCCCTTTCTTTGCCAGTTCATTTCCCAGGCTCTGGTGCGCGTTGCACAGATTCCTTTTGACGACGTTCGGGTCGACATTTCCCGCCTTGGCCTTGTCAAAATAGCCTATCGCGGCTTCGAATTCGCCCTTGTTGTAGGCCTGCACCCCGGCGTTGTTAAATTCGACCGAAGCAGTGTCCGCCGCGACGGCCGCTACTGTCGCGGTGAGCGCGGCAAGGAAGGCCAGCAGGATGGGAAGGGGCTTAAGCGTCATGCGTCCGCAACCAGGGCTATCGCTTCAATCTCAACCTGAATGTCCATCGGCAGCCTTCCGGCCTGAATGCAGGTGCGCGCCGGAAAGTTCTGGGTGAAGAATTCCTTGTAAATCTCGTTGAACCGGCCAAAATTGTTCATGTCGGCCAGGTACACGTTGACCTTTACGACCCGTTCCAGGCTTGACCCGGCGTCCTCCAGAATGTCGCGCAGATTAATGAAGGTTGCGCGGGCCTCCTCTTCAATGGTGCCGCGCAATACGCCATTGCCGTCCTTTTTCATGGGGCCCTGTCCCGAAACAAAGAGGAAGGGTCCGGCGGCGACGGCGTGCGAGTAGGGGCCGGCGGCGGGGGCGCCGTGGGGCGCAAAAATACAGGTCTTCTCCATGTTGGTCTCACCTCTGGTTGGGTTTGTTAAACAGTACCACGCATCCCGCGTATTGCGCAAACGCATTAAGTACAGTGGAGAGTTGACAGTTGACAGGCGATAATAATAAGGATTAATCGGAATTATCGGTTTATTCAGGCGAATCCCACTTTTATTTGTCTGCCGGGGTGTTATCCTGGGGTTGGGCGGTGAAAACGATGGTGAAACGGCTCCCTTTTCCCTCCTCGCTTTCCACTTCCAGCCGGGTCCCGTTGAGTTCGGCGAGCCTTTTTGAGAGGGTCAGCCCCAGCCCGATTCCCCTTGGTTTGGTGGTCACGAGGGGGTCGAATATCTTGCCCGCCAGTTCTTGGGACATGCCGATGCCCGTGTCAATCACGTCCAGGAGGACGTTTTGGCCCTCCTGCCGCCCGGCCAGCACCAAACGCCCCCCGTCGGGCATGGCCTGCACGGCGTTGGCGGTGAGATTGGCGAGCACCAGGGTCATTTGCCGCAGATCAACGTACACGGGGGGCAGGTCTTCGGGTATTTCGGTGTGTACCTCTATGCCCTCTGAGGGGTCCAGCCGTGACACGCCCCCGCTGATCAGTTCCTGGATGTTGAGGAATCTTTTCTCCGGGGGCCGGTTTCTTGAAATCTCCAGCAGATCACAGATGATTCGCTCAGAATTGCGCACCTCCCGGGCGATCATTTCGAGATAATCCCTGACCCGGTCATCCGGGTTCTCGATGACGGCCTGGAGGAAGTAGATGGCGTTCGAGATGACGCCCAGCGGGTTGCGCAATTCGTGACCGACGCTTCCGGCAAACTGGCCGAGCGTGGCGAGCCGTTCCTTTCGGATGAGTTCCTCCTGGGCCTCGCGCAGCTCGTGGGTGCGCGCCACGACCTCCTCTTCGAGGCGTTCCGAGTCGGCCCTGACGGCCTCCTCAACCCGTTTTCGGTCGGTGATGTCACTAAACACCACAAGTTCTTTGGCTCCGATACGGGCACCGAAAATCTCGGTGACCCGAACCGAGCCGTCCTTGCAGGTCACGCGGTATTCATTGGGCTTGATGGCTCCGGCACCCTCTTTGGGCGTGACGCTGTCCTGCCACAGGTTCATGACCTCGCCGCGGTATTGCGGGTCGGGATAGGCGCGCCGCCACCACTGTTCCATGGTGGGCATGTCCTCGCGGGAGTAGCCAAACACGCGGGTGAACTGGACATTGACGAATTCCACCTCGCCGGACCTGTTCGAGACGGCAATGGGTATGGGGGCGCGTTCTGTCAGGAGTTTGAAGTTTTCCACGTTCTCGCGCAGCACCTTTTCGGCCCGCTTGCGCTCCGTAATGTCCTCAAACACGGTGCCGAAGGTGTCCTGCCCCATGGAGAAGGCGGACACCTTGAAATGCCTGCGCAGGGGTTCGAAGTAGGCCTCGAAAGAGGTGGACACGCCGCTTTGCGCTACCTGGCTGTACACCTCAAGACAGGGCGCTGCTTCTGCCCCGTATAGCGCGCTGGCGAGGGCGCCCCTGGCCTGTGCGGCATCGATCCCAGTCTGCTTGGAGTAGGCCGGGTTGGCGTCGATGATCCGGTAGTCCTCGGCCTCGCCGCGCTCATTGCGCACGAGTTCATGAATGGCCACACCCTCGGTCATGGCATTGAAGAGCGCGTGAAAGTTCGCCTCGCCGGATGTCGGCGCATTGGCCCCGCAAGGATTATCGTGTCTGCTTCCGTCCATGATTTCGCCCCAGCATGTGTCCGAACCCTGTGATCCGACCGTTTCATTTTCCGGTGCGGTCTGCGGGGCACGGCGAAATGTGCAGCCTGTGCGGCAGACCTCCTACCACTTTGATTATACACAACTCCCGTCGGCGGCGTTTTCACCCCGGTTTACTTTTCCGGCGCGGAACGGGGTAGAATGTACCCATCGGGGAGACCATCCCCGCGGGGACCAACCCATAACCGCTGGAGAACATGACATGAAACTCGCCGCCATTACTTCCATCGTTCTTGTAATCACCCTGGGCTGCTGCGCTTTTGTGGCTTTTTCAGGGTCAGCCTTCGCCGCCAACGGCGGCAAGCCCGCGGGATTGCGGCATGTGGTGCTGTTCAAGTTCAAGGACAGCGCAACGCCGGAGAACGTTGCAACGGTGGAAAAGGCGTTTGCCGCGCTGCCGAAAAATATAGACGTGGTTCGCGATTATGAGTGGGGCACGAATGTGAGCCCGGAGAACCTGAACCAGGGCTACACGCACTGCTTCCTGCTGACCTTTGACAGCGCCCGGGACCGGGATGCCTATTTGGTGCATCCGGCCCACAAGGAATTTGGCAAGCTTCTCGGACCTTTTCTGGACAAGGTGACCGTGGTGGATTTTGAGCCGAAGCGATAGGCCGGAGGTGCATTTTGCCCCGTTCCGAGAATAGGCCCCCCTTCCCCAGTGTTCATTCCATCATAAGAGTTGAATGGCACTTCGAGAAAGGAGGTTGCCTGAATGTTGACAAGTCTCAAGTCTCTTTTGGGATACCGACTCCGCGCTGTGGACGGCCCCATTGGCAAGGTGCGGGATTTCCACTTTGACAACGGAAGCTGGGCGTTGCGGCATATGGCGGCGTCCACCCATGTCCATTTCCCCTGGCCGGTGGTGCTGATTGAACCCAAAGCCATCGGACGGCCTGACTGGGTGGAACAGATGCTTCCGGTGTTTCACACCATGCAGGAGCTGCGCGAGGCGCCCCGGCTTTCCCATGATCCGCCACTGTACAAGCAGGTCTACGACCGGACGGTGAACTTCAACGGGTTTATCCCCCACTGGACACCCGTTAGCGATGTGCCGGGAACGGAGACCCATTTCGTGCCCCAAGACCCGGTGCAACTGAGGAGTCTGACCCATTTGCTCGGCTATCGCGTGCATGCGGAGCTGGAGCTGGTGGGCCATGTGCATGACTTCCTGGCCGACGACGACTGGAACATTCGCGGCCTGGTGGCCCGGTTGGAACTGTTCATCGGCGAACGCTTCGTGGCGGTGGCCACCGAGGAAGTCACGGACATCAACTTCTCCGAGCAGTTCCTGCGGCTGTCGCTTGAACGGTCGGCACTGGAAACGGCGCCGGAGTACAATCCGCTTCAGCCACGGCAACCCGATGTGGCCGTCATGCGGCATTGAAAAACAAGGCAGGGTGCCGCGCGGTGGGACCATCTGACGTCAAGTGCCGCAAGAAGCGTTGATTCCGGCCAAGTCCTTGATGACTTCTCCGGCGAGGATGAACCCGGCAACGGGCGGAACGAAGGAGATGCTGGCGGGGATTTGACGCTTCTCGCTGCACTTGCGGCCGTTGTCACTGTTGCAGACGCAGGCAAGCTTGCAGGTGAGCACCTCTGCCTCAAGAGGTTTGCGAGGAAGTTCCTCTGAAAATACCACCTTAAGTGTGGTGACGTTCCTCTTGCGGAGTTCATTGCGCATGACCTTGGCCAGGGGGCAGTTCTTGGTCTTGTACAGGTCGGTAACGACGAACCTGGTCGGGTCCAGCTTGTTGCCCGTGCCCATGCAGCTTATGAGGGGGATGGCGCGGGTGAAGCAGTATTCAATAAGGGCGAGCTTTGCCGTGATGGTGTCTATGGCGTCAATCACATAGTCCACTGTTTCGTCGATGAGTTCGCCAATGTTCGCGGGGGTGATGCAGAGGCAGCGGGCGTCCACGACAATCTGCTTGTCAATTTCATGGACCCGTTCCTTAATGACTTCGACCTTTTCCCGGCCAATGGTTGCCGTGGTCGCGCAGAGCTGCCGGTTGATGTTGGTCAGGCACACGGTGTCGTCGTCCACCACCAGCAGATGGCCCACGCCGCACCGGGCCAGCGCCTCGACGGACCAGCTTCCGACGCCGCCAATACCCAGCACGGCGACTTTCTTGTGGCGCAGCAGGTCGAGGCATTCCTTGCCTATGAGCAGTTCGGTGCGGGACAGGGCGTGTTGTCTGGCCATGAATAGGGGTTCCTGATGCTGCCTGCCGGAAGTTCTGGTGGCGCTTTGCAAGAGTATAATCGATTCTGCCCCGGTCGGGGAATGGTGGATTGCACTCCAGTTGCCGCTCCACCCCAGCGTCCCTGACGGTTTTGTTTGTGCTTTCGCCCCCGCATCCTCTATCGTATCGTGGCCTTGCTTTTGACGGGGGTGGTCCCCCGCAGGAAACGTTTCAAACCATCATCATTGAGAGGAATACCGCCGCCATGCTTGCCATGAACACTGCACGGATACTTGCTGTTGTTTCCGTTGTCTTCGCCGTTTGCCTTCCCGCAGTGGCGCAATCCAAGGCGGCCTCGGGAGCCGACGCATCCATGACACTCTTGCAGCAATTTGCCAATCCAGGGCCAGAATTCAGGGGAAAACCTTTTTGGAGTTGGAACGGCGACCTAAAGAAGGATGAACTGTTCCGCCAGATTGGAGTGCTGAAGGACATGGGCATGGGCGGCTATTTCATGCACTCGCGCACGGGATTGGCCACGGAGTATCTGGGCGAGGACTGGTTCAATCTGATTAATGCCTGCGCGGATGAGGGTTCGCGGCTGGGGATGGAGTCGTGGCTCTATGACGAGGACCGCTGGCCCAGCGGCACAGCGGGCGGACTGGTGACGGCGGAGCCGAAGTTTCGGCAGAAGTTTATGACGCTTCAGAATGTCCCCGCGGCGGATTTCCAGTGGCGCGACGGGATTGTGGCGGCCTTTGCGTGCAAACTCGACGGGAACACCTGCACGGACTGCGTGCGGCTTGCGGCGCAGGAGAAGGCACCTGCAGGGAAGACGGTGCTGGTATTCACCGTGGAGGAGGCGAAGCCGTCGTCCTTCTACAACGGCAACACCGATGTGGACCGGCTGAACCGGGAGGCCACCGAATACTTCATCAAACTGACCCACGAGAAATACAAGGAGCACTGCGGGGACCGCTTGGGCAAGACGATTTCAGGCATCTTTACGGACGAACCACACCATGGATCCACCTTTTCCAGCTTTGGCCAGGGCAACAGCATGGCAGGCGGTATGACCCCCTGGACGGAGGGGCTGCCCGCGGCCTTTCAGGCGCGTTTTGGCTATGACATTGTCGAGCGGCTGCCGGAACTCTTCCTGCACAAGGACGGTGCGGTCATCGCGCCGGTCAAATGGCAGTACATGGAACTGTTGCAAAGCATGTTTCTGGAGAACTGGTGCAAGCCGATTCGGGAATGGTGCGACCGGGAGCACATGATTTTCACGGGCCATTTCCTGCACGAGGACAATCTGATCGCACAGGCCGTGCCCCAGGGTTCACTGATGCGGGGCTACGAGTATGAGGATTACCCCGGGGTGGATTTGCTGACCGAGGGCAACCGCAATTACTGGATCGCGAAGCAGGTGGAGAGCGTTGCCCGGCAGCTTGACAAGAAAAAGATTCTCTGCGAGGTGTACGGCTGCACGGGGTGGCAGATGAATTTCCAGTCGCACAAGGCCGTGGGCGACTGGCTGGCGCTGTTTGGCGTGAACCTGCGCTGCCACCATCTTTCGTGGTACACGATGGCCGGCGAGGCCAAGCGGGATTATCCGGCGAGCATCTTCTTCCAGAGCGGCTGGTGGCGCGACTATCATTTCGTGGAGGACTATTACGCGCGGCTTAACACCATGCTGGCGCAGGGCCGTCCGGCCTGCGATGTGCTGGTGATGAACCCCATTGAGAGCACCTGGTGCCAGGCGGGCATCGGCTGGGCCGACGGACTGTCGGCGAAGACCAAAGAACTGCAGGACCTGCAGCGCGGCTATGAGGACATGTTCTTCTTCCTCGCCGGGTCGCACATCGATTTCGACTACGGCGATGAGGAGATGTTCGGCAGGCTCTGCCATGTGGACCGCGACGGCGACACGCCGGTGCTGCGCTTTGGCAAGGCCGATTACCGCGTCGCGGTTGTGCCGATGATGACGACGATCCGCAGCAGCAGCCTGCGGCTGCTGGAGGAGTTCCAAAAGGCGGGCGGCAAGGTGGTCTTTGCAGGGGCGCCGCCTGCGTATGTGGACGTGGTGAAGTCTCCCGCCGCTGCGCAACTGGCCGACAAGGCAACGCGGGTGGAATGGAAGCGCGAGGCGCTGGCTCCGGCCGTGAAGGATTCGCTCCGCATTCCGGTTGAAATCGTTGATGCCAGCGGCGCGTCGGTGGAGAAGGTCTTCTGCCAGTTGCGCGATGACGGGGACAGCAAGTTTCTGGTGGCCATCAATACCAGCACGGACGAGGCGCAGCGCGGTGTGACGGTTCGCGTCAAGACGGTGAGTGCTGTCACGGAGTGGAACTGCCTGACGGGCGAGCGTCGGGCCGTTGTCGCCGCTGAGCGTTCCGGCTGGACCGAGTTCAAGACGGACTTTGTCCCCAGCGGCGAGCATGTTTATGTCTTCACCGCCAAGGCGGTGGAGGGGGTTCGGCAACCAGAGACGCTGGCCGAGGTCAGTCATGAAACCTGCGGCGGCCCCTTTGCCTACGAACTGAATGAGCCCAACGTCTGCGTGCTCGACATGGCCGATTACCAGATTGGCGACAAGGCAGTGAAAGCCGACACGGAGATACTCAAGATTGACGGGGCGGTTCGGCGTGCCTTCGGACTGCCCGAACGGGGCGGCGAGATGGTGCAGCCGTGGTTCAGCAAGAAGTTCGCGGCCAAGCCCGAGGTGAAGGGCACACTGCGGATGGTGTTCGCCTTCAACGCCGATGTCCTGCCCGGCGGTCCGGTGCAACTCGCGCTGGAAGAGCCGCAGAATTACACCATTAAACTCAATGGCAAAGCGGTTGCCACCGCGCCCAGCGGCTGGTGGGTGGACCCGGCCATACAGACCATTTCCCTGCCGGTGGACGGCCTCACGCAGGGCGCCAACACGATTGAATTGACCGCGGATTTCCGCGCTGACATGAACCTGGAGGCGATGTTCCTGCTGGGGACCTTTGGCGTGCGCATCGACGGCACGAAGAAGACCCTTACGCAACTGCCCGCGCAGCTTGCCGTGGGCGATCTGGCGGCGCAGGGGCTTCCCTTCTACAGCGGTGCGGTGACCTACCGCATTCCGGTGACGGGCAAGCCCGACAAGGGCCAGCGCGCATTTCTCATCACGCCCAAGTTCGAGGGTGCCTGCGTGATGGCGGCACCGGGCAAGATCATCCCGTGGCAGCCCTATGAGGCCGATGTGACGGCCGAAACACAACAGGGCGGCGAGTTGCCGGTGCAGGTGGTGCTGACGCGCCGCAACAGTTTTGGCCCGCTCCACCAGGTGCCCCTGCGTTCCAGCGGCTACGGTCCGGGGAACTGGACCACGGACGGGAAAGGCTGGTCGCAGGAGTATCAGCTTTACCCGGCAGGGTTGCTGGAGGCGCCGGTGATTTCGGTGCGGGCGGAGAAGCATTGAGGGAGGCAGGACTCTTCCAACCGGCAGTGACCTAAAACAAGGCGTCTTTGTTTCGCACTTTCAGTGCTTGTGTTTTACGCTGCCCGGTTTCCCGGGGCGTTGCCCCGTGCTGTCTTCTTGTGCGCCTTCGGCGCGTCGGACGACAGGAGTGCGCACAATGAGACGGTACATCCTGCGGGCGACACAACCGAGTTCCAGCCCGTAAGTCGGTGCCGTTCCAGCCTCTCCCCCACTTTGGATTTCAGCGTGTTCAGGTTTGCGGTTGGGCGGCGGTGGGAATGGTTGCCTCGTAGGCGGTGATTTCGGTGTCGGTGCCCACCACGAAGAGGGTTGGCTTGCCGGGCCTGTTTAGCATGGCCGGGGCCGCGCTCTTGATGCCGGTGTGGCACAGGATTTGGCCAGAGGCCGACACGATGAGGATTTCCTTGACGCCGGGAACGGTCCACTCTTTCACGCCGTCGCCGTCCAGGTCTCCGGCGACCATCTGGTCGTCCCGCTTTCCTTCCAGTGAACTGCGGGCAAGACAGCGCCAGACCAGTTGTCCGTCACCGTCCAGTGCGGCAACATATCCGTCCTGTCCCCAGCCCAGGATTTGCACGTGCCCCTGGCCGTCGATTTCGGATGCGGCGAAGTTGGACAGGTAGGCGCCGCAACCGTGGTAGTCCTTGGTGCATCTTCCCTTGGCCGAGTACCTGCTGATGGCTCCCGACACTGAGGTGGTCAGGAGGAACAGCTCATCCTTGGAAGTGCGCAGGGCAGCCTGGTTCCAGAAGTTTCCCTTGAGCAGGCCCGTGTCTTTCCAGGCTTCCTTTCCTTCCGGGGTGAAGAGCACCAGCCCTCCGGAACCGTTGAGCCCCATAAGGACACTGTCGCAGCCCTTTCCCTCCACGTCGGCAAAGCAGCATCCGTCCACGGCGTCGCCCCCGTCGTAATGCCAGAGTGCCTTCCCGTCGGTGTTGTATACGTAGATTCCCATCATGGTCTTGGCCAGCAGGCGCCCCTCCCGTCCGCACCTTCCAAAGCGGATCGAATCGGTCATCAGAGGCGGAGCCCATTCGCCGACCGTGTTTCCGATGGCGTCAATGCACTCCACCTTGACGGTGCCCAAGACAATGAGTTCATCGGCCCCGTCACCGTTCCAGTCGCCCGTGGCGATGTTTTTCACCCCCTCGGCCGGGCGGCTCCAGACTTTGTTGAGCGCGAGCAGTCGGGGCGCATCCACCGCGTTGGCGATGGCGCCCTTCGGGCGCGGCTGGGCCGTTCCCGCAAAGTCTCCCGCAGTGGCGGCCTGGGCAAATTGCCCATAGTCGCGGACCATCATCAAGACCTTGTCGATGACACCCTTCTTGTCGATGAAGAGGAAGGCGTTGCCCATGGCGAAGCGCCGGTAGGGCTCATCCATTTCCCTGGAACAGACCACGGGGTAGGGACTGTGCACGAGGCCCTGGTAGCTCCGCACCTTTTCCTGCGCTTCCGAGTCCATACCCAACACCGCGACCTCGGGGTGCTCCTTTACGAGGCGTTCCAGGTGTTCCGCTTCACGCTGTGAAGCGTCGTCCCAGCGATCGAAGACATGCACCACCATGCGCTGTCCACGGAAGTCGGCCAAAGTCAGCTTCTTGCCGTCCAGCGTGGTCACTTCAAAGTCGGGCGCCGCAACACCGGCCCAGCGGTTGAATCCGCCGAAGCCGAGCAATTCACCCATGTGTGGCGCAAAGCCAAACCCGCCCAGCACGCTTGTGAAGAGACAGATTTGCCCGAGAGCGACGAGAATGGCCACCAAAGAAAGTGCCACCCCCAGGCAGGCGCGTAATTTCTTTTCGGGATGGCGCACCAGATGCCATAGGCCCACGATGATGCCTGCAACACCAAGCAGACCGCCGAAGAGGGCCAACGACAGCAGGATGCCCAGGACGCCCAAGGTGACACTAACCCCGGAGAGCGCGCCTGATCGGCGCTGAATGGCGGTGTGCGGGCGCAATTCGGGAGCGGGCGGGGTTGGTGAAATGAACGGCACCGCGCCGGGGTCCAACTCCAGCCGTTCGGTGCGGCCTTCGTCCGCGGAATCAAGACCGAAGTTCTGTTCATCCATGATTTGACCCCTCCGTATTACGATGTTCCAAAACATTCGCAAGACACGACGGTCCCGGTCCGTGCGGGACAGACACCCCCCGCCCTTCGGGCTGCCCCCCTCAAGGGGGGACCCAAAACAGTTTGCGAGGAGGGACCTAAGACAGCTTGCGATTCGCAATTCCATTGGTTTGCGGCCAACGGTCGCACCAAGTTGAATGTATCTTCAGATTAAAGTTTGACAGACTTTCCGGGTTTTGTCCAGAGGGGCCTCATTCCCGCAGGAAGCGGGCGACACTTCACTCGAACAGGAGTCTGACCTTGCTTCCCCTGAGTCCATTGAACGATCCCTCTATGGTCTACTTCGCTGCGGCTGCCGGTTTGTCCTGCGGTTTGGCGAGGTATTCGGCGCGGCCGTCGGTCATCCATTTCCAGAGGGCTTTATTCCACAGTTCGACGCGCTGCTTTTCCACATCCGTTGCGGCGAGCGCCTTGGCCTGTTCCATGTATTTGCCCAACTGTTCCATGCGCTCCGCCGTGCCCAGGCTGCTCCAGGCGACGTTCTTCCAGTCGATGCCGTTCTTCCTGTAATAGGGTTTGGGGTAGTTCTTGGGGTTCGTGGCAATCTGTTCCAGTTGCAGGTAGAACTTCTTCATCGGTTCGGCGGCAGCGCCGAAATAGAGCCGGAAGAACTCGTCGAGTATCGTATCGACGTTTTGTTTTGGGTCGTCGTATATCTTGGCCAGCACGTAGGCCTCGAGCATGTCCTGCTCACCGCAGATGAAGATGCCCTGGATGCCGTCGTGGATGAACATGCGGGCCGTTTTGGCCGACTCGTGGACCATGACGTTGGGGAAGCACTTAAACTTGTCGATGACGGACGGTTCCATGGGGTGGTGATAGTAGTTCCAGAGAAATATGAGCGCCTTGGTGCGGCGCAGCCACTCGTGGTAAAGCTTCATGTCGTTTTCGCGCATTTCCTTGTGGATGGCGTACATGCAGGTGTGCAGGCAGGGTGCGATGGAGACGTTGGGCTCCAGTTCAAAGCCCTGGGGCGGATAGGCGTAGTTCCAGTAGGCCAGCGCGGCGATGTACTTGTCTGGATGGGTCTTGGCCACTTCCCGTGCCACGGCATTTACAAAGGAGAAGAAGTAGTTGCTGATGGTTCCGCTGCTGAACTGTCCCGTGCCCATTCTTCGGCCCGAGGCTATTAGCTCTTTGCACTGGGGGCAGGTGCAGAAGTTGGCGTTGTCGTCGGGCACGATAGCGAAGTAGTTCCCCACGGCCTTCCAGCCTTCGGGCGGGTTTGCCTTGCCGTCGAAGTAGTCGCGGGCCATCTGCGCGACCTCTTCGACCAGTTTTGGGTTGGTGTAGCAGAGTTGGGAACCGTGTCCCTTGCCCTGGGCCTGGTAGGCGGAGTCGGTGAATTTGGTCTGGATGGTTTTTGGATGGAAGGTGTGGTTGGCAGCCCATTTTTCCCCGCCCAGGCGCAGGCGGCGCCAGAAGAGGTACACCTCGGGACGGGTGACGGGCCCCCACTGGCCCTGCATGAAGGGCCAGTTGCCCGCCCAGAGGGCGTCGCGGTCTTTGAGGGCGGGTGTGCGGCGCAGGTCCCTGCCCTTCACTGTAAGCGTTTTATGGGATGGGAGGATGATGGCGGTCTGTGAGGGGCCGTACCATCGGGCGCCGCAGAACTGCTCGATGAAGTGATAGGCGGCGTGGCAGGTGCCCTGGTCGTCATACACGCCCGGCAGTTCCATCTCCCCCACGCTGCGTTCGGGCATGCCTACGGTTTTCCAGTAGTCAATCTTCTGGCGCGTGTCGGCCAGGGTGTCGCCGCAGTTCATAGGGCGGCCCAGTTCCTGCCGGTTGGCCGGGGTGTCCTCCCAGTCGCGCCCGATCAGGATGAGTGTGTCGGGGCGAAAGGCGATGAGGTATTCCTGGGTCGCAAAGTCTGTGCCCTTGAAGCCCAGCGCTCTTGTGGCCGTACTCTCCCCCACCAGCACGCGCGGTCCGGCGACCGTTTCATTGTCGGCGCGGATGGGCACTTCGGCGCCGGTGATCTTCAGGATATGGCACTGCAATTCCAGCGCCGCCAGATGGGCGGCCGGTGTGGGGTGTTGGGCCACGACGATGGTGCAGGTGGGCTTGCCGTCCTGCGCGAGCGTGAAGGCACCCTGTCCCACGACGCCCAAACCTTCGTGCTGTAACCCGGCACAGCCGCAACACAATACGGCGCAACAGGCCAGTGCGAGGAACCCCGAAAGACGTCGCATCGTTATGCCTCCAAGGTGGTCATTTCTTTGCCGACTTCGCCTCAACACGGTGGCCAAAACGCAGGTTGAGCATTTCCACGCCGAGGGAAAAGGCCATGGCGAAGTAGATGTAGCCCCGTTCGATGTGCTTGCCCGCCCCCTCCGCGACAAGGAACACGCCCACGAGCAGCAGGAATGACAGGGCCAGCATGCGGATGGTGGGATAGCGGTTGACGAAATTGCACACCGCATCGGCAAAGATCATCATGGCAACCACGGCGCAGATGACGGCGGCGATCATGACAGAAACCTGGGACGCCATGCCCACGGCGGTAATCACCGAGTCGAGGGAAAACACGATGTCGAGCAGCACGATTTGGAAAATGGCCGCGGCAAAAGAACGGGAGGGCTTGCCTGTATAAACGGGCATCTCGGGCTTTTCCGCCCTGCCAATGGAGAGGCTGTGCTCGTGTATTTCCTTGACGGCTTTCCACATGAGGAAGAGGCCGCCGCCGAAGAGGACCAGGTCCCGTCCGGTAAAGTCATGCCCCATGAGGGTGAAGAGGGGGCTTTGAAGACGCATAATGAAGCTGATGGAAAGCAGGAGGAGAATCCGCATGATCATGGCGAGGCCGAGGCCGATGCGGCGCGCCTTGGCCTGCTTGGCCTTGGGAAGTCTGCCGCTGATGATGGCGAGGATGACGATATTGTCAATGCCCAGGACGATTTCGAGGGCCGTCAGGGTGAAGAGGGCCACGGCATTTTCTACGGTAAACAGGTCGTGCATCAATGCAATTCCTTCCCTTCTGGGCTATCCGCGCAACCTTGTCGCGCATCGACACAAAATATTATCTCAACCGGGCCATTCGAAATTGAACGGTCTCTGTCGCACCGCCACCGGCCACGCTGCATTCCATTTGTCCTATTCGTCCCACAGGAACTAGCCCCTGTTTTGTAAGTACGATCGTCTAAGAAGTTTATGCTTTAGAATGTGTTAACGAAAAGGGAGGACTATTTTAGCACACGGTATTTTCCGTTGGGTCTGAACTCTTGCACTGTCGCGCAACCTCTCCCTAATTGGTTCTATGCTGATCCAGACCCATGATTCCCTATTCCTCCGGCTCATATACATAAAGTTCTGCGACCTTGGACAACACCGTGGCGTCCAATAACTCCTGAAGGAACTCGCGCCCACAGTGCCATTCCCAAAACTTAGGCGGCAAGGTTACCCCCGGGCCTGACCTGAAGACAAGCTGATAATGGTAATTGAAGGAATTGACTCTCTCCAGATCGTTCCATCGATAAATGGAGGAACTTTTTCCCCGAACTTCGCACGCCAAGCAGTCTTTCCCGAGAATAAACCTCGCTTTCTGGCGGAAAAGCTTGGCGTAAAGTCGTGCACGCGAAAGAAAAAGAGTAGTACAGAGGACAAGCAGTGGAAAAGAAAAGAGCCGTACTATTAGGGACCAATCCCTGAGATATGCAAAGGAATACGCGAAGTAACAATGCGTCACATCCGACAGAGACATTATGAACATCAATGTCGCGCCCAGAATACATACCAATGCGGAAGCAGCCATCCGAGAAGGAGGAGGAGCGTATTCAATACGATCAACTCTCCCGTCGTCGCCGCGATGTATCACCATTTCCATAATGATGCTCCGGTAATGCAATCCCACCGATTCCGTCAACTGAGATTCGCAAGGATGAGCGCGCCGATACAGGGTCACCGCGGCTGCAACAGGAAGAGACGGCCTTCGCCTGCGTCGAGAGAGAGCTGGGTTCCGGGCATTTCTGGGCTGTCGTCGCGCACGGCAATTTCATTGCCGGTGGCTTTGTCCACCTCTTTGACCTGTTCTACGGGAACGTCGAACTCGACGGTGGGCCATGCGGTGTAGGCGAAGCGGTAGTTGGTGAACATGACGGCGCGGCGGCCATCCTCATGCCGGTAGAGACCGACCAGATAGTCGTTGGGAGGGTCCACCGCGTCGCGCGTGATATTGTGGATGGGTGTGTCTTTAAGGACCTCGGCGGGGACGGAGTCGGGGGTGACACGTCGCACATCGGTGCTGGTGAGCCTCATCAGGACCGGGCCGAGATTCTTGATGCCCGCGTTGAGCTGGCGGGCCTGCTCCCAGTGGCGCGTGCGGTGGCCGTCGCGGGCGATGATGGCGCCGCCCTTGGGAAACTCGTAACTGACGGGGGTGCAGTAACAGAAATACAGCACACCCCTGGCACCGTAGGTGAGCGAGGTGTAAATCTGCCAGCGAAGCTGGTCCTCGGTCGGGTCGGTCTGGGGGCCGTAGGGCATGGTGTTGAAGAAATTCCAGAAGGGGACACGGGCCTCCAGCGACTGCTTGCGCATAACGGCGAGATTGGCGCAGTAGTTGTCGCGGCCGTCGGCCTGATCCGGTTTGAAGACGGGATAGTGGTCCATGCTGAGCACATCGACATCGACCTCTTTGAGGAAGCGGGAGACATACTCGTCGTAGGTGGGCGTGCCCAACTGTTTTTCGCTGGCGTAATTGGGGAAGATGTTGATGTAGGCCAGCATGCCGGGCCGGGCCTGGCGCACGGCATCCACCTGGGCGCGCAGCGCGGGGAAGTCATCGGCGCCGGGCTCGTCGCGCAGGGCGTAGCCCCAGCAGGCCGGGCCGGTGGGCAGTTTCTCGGGTGTCACGCCGGAGCAGAACATCACTGCCTTGATGTCGTATTTCTCGCAGAGGGCAAGCTGTTTCTCCATGGCCTTGGGGTCGCCTCCGGCGGAGGAACCGATCAGCATCGTGAAGTTCGCGTCCGCGATTTCCCGGTAGTGCGCATCGGCCTGATCATCGAGCGGGGGATCGACCCAGAAACCGATGGCAAAGCGGTCCTGCACGAAACGGGCCGGCGACGGGGCGGCGGCTGCACTGTCGGCCGCAAGGGCAGCGCAAGAATATAGCGCGCTCAGGACGCCGAGCAGCAGCAGGGTTGGCAAAACAGAGGACGGGCTTGCAAATCGAGCCTGTGCGGAGCTGAGGGTCATGGTTGTTCCTTTCCGGTTATGCCTGCGATGCAATCATCGTATCACAGGAGATTGATCGGCAGGACATGGTTCTGCCAGATGGGTGTGTGAAGTTCACGCCGACCGCTAAGACCTGCCCAGCACCAGCACCATGAAAGAATCCGGCTTGGGAACGGGTCTGCCCTGCGCGCTGACCTGTGTTCCGAATTCCGCTGTCGGAAGAAACACCTGGTGGGTTGCCAGGTCGACGCCCATGGTGCGGGCGCCCGGGCGCGTCTTCACGGTCTGAACAACCTCGAATGTGTTCTCCGACGTCTCGCGGATGACGCTGAGCGAGCCGTCGCGGCAACTGGCGAGGACGTTGCCGTCGTCGAAGGCCGTGGCGTCCACCCCCGCTCCGATGGGCAGCTCGGCCAGTAGCTTGCCGTCGTCCGCGTTCATGACTATGAGTTTCTGCGGTTTCCGGCAGCCCACGAAAAGGCGGCGCTTCTGGGTGTCCATGGACATGCCGACCGGGGCACCGCCGGGGGCGACGGGCCATTTGGCGCTGACGGTCATGGTTTTCGTGTCCACCACGGCCACCAGGTCCTTGTCCTCGAGGTTGACGTAGAGTCTGCCCCTGCCGTCGGCGGCGAGGAATTCGGGTTTGCCGCCCAAGGGAACGGTCGTATCCGCCTTGCCGGTTTTGGGGTCCACATCGGGAGAGAGGACAACGAGGCTGTTGGCGTCGCCGCAACTCACAAAGACCTTGCGGCTTGCGGGGTCGTAGATGATGCCGTCGGCGTCCTCGGCGGCGGGCACTTTGCCCAAGACCGCATAGGTGTTCAGGTCAAAGACGGTGACGGAGGCGTCTTTGCCGTCACTGATAAAGCCGCGCCCCAGTTCGGGGACAATGGCTGTGCCATGGTTGCCTTTCTGTCCGGGAATGTCGGCCACCGTCTTGCCCGACACCGCATCGAGCACCATGGTATGGGTGACGCGCGGGACGTAGAGGAGCTTGTGGGCGGAATCAACCAGGAGATAGTCCCAACCCCCTTCGCCCCCGACGTGAAAGAGATTGGTCTCTTTGTAAATGGTTTTGTCAGCGGGTGCGGCATTTGTCGGGGCCTGCAAGGCGAGCCCGGAGCAGCACAGCAGCGCGAGGGTGAACGCGACACGGCTTTTCTTTATCATGGGACGACCTCCACGGAAGCGTTGAAACTCTATATCCGGCAGAGATTCTCGTAGGCCCCTGCCGGGTGTGAAATTGTACTGCGCCAGTATAGCACTCTGGCCCGGGTTGCGATGCCTATGAAAGGACGCCGGGGTTGGGCGGAAGGGGCTCGGGTTCTTCGGAAATGATTCCGCGGCGCACGTAGATGGGGCGAAGCACCCGGCGGAGGGCGGGAAGGCGGCGGGCAAAGAGCAGCGCTCCGACGACGCAGCAGAGTCCGGAGAGAATGACCGTCATGGGTGCTCCGATAAAGTGGGCCAATACGCCCGCCAGGAGGCTGCCGAGGGGCACGGTGCCCATGAAGGCCATGGAGTAGAAACTCATCACCCTGCCGCGCATGTCGTCCTCGACAATGGTCTGCAGGAGGGTGTTGGTCGAGGCCATCTGGATCATCAAAGCGAGGCCTATGACGGGCATGGTGAGCAGGGTCAGCCAGAGTCTGTCGGAGAGGCCCATCACCACCAAACCGGCGCCGAAGAGGGCGGGCATCCAGGCGATCAGGCGGCCCAGCCCGCGCACGCTGCGTCGTCCGGCGAGATACAGCGCGCCGGTCAGCGCCCCGGCCGCACCGGCCGAAATGAGGAAACCCTGGGTGCGCGCATCGCCGTGGAGGATTTGCTGGGCGAAGATGGGCAGCAGTTGGGCATAGGAACCGCCGGTCATGCTGACCAGCGCGAGCAACAGCAAGAGCGAGCGGATGGGTGAAAAACCGAAGGCATAGCGAAAGCCGGCCGTGAGGCTCTCCAGCATGGCGGTCTGTCGGGCGGCGCGCACGTAGGGAGGGATGCGCATCATCAGCAGGCCGGCGATCACGGCGGCGTAACTGAGGCCGTTGAGCAGAAAGCAAAAGGCCTCGCCCGTGGCGGCGATGAGTAGCCCGGCCATGGCCGGGCCAACCAGCCGGGCGGCGTTGAACATGGAGGAGTTGAGCGCAATGGCGTTGGTCAGGTCCTCGCGCCGATCGATCATCTGGATGAGGAAAGACTGGCGCGCGGGCACGTCGAGCGCGTTGATAAACCCGAGAAAGAGTGAAAGGGTAATCACGTGCCAGATTTCGACGTGGCCCGAATACATGAGCGCCGCAAGCAGCAACGCCTGAATCATGGACAGGACCTGGGTGAGCAGGACGAGGCGGTAGCGGTTCATCCGGTCCACGAGCACCCCGGCAAAAGGCGCCATCACAAAGGTGGGCACGCGCGCGGCAAAACCGGACAGGCCAAGGAGCAGGGCGCTGTGGCCCAAGCGCCAGACCAGCCAGGAGACGGCGGTCAACTGCATCCAGGTGCCGATGAGCGAGAGTCCCTGGCCCATGATGAAGAGCCGGAAGTTCCGGTGTTCCAGTGCGCGGAAGAGCCTTTGAAAATGGGCGGACCAGCTTGTCTTTTCGCCCTGCGGCGTCATCGGGCTTTCCGGTGCATCGCGCGGTATTTGGGAACTGGTGTCATTCAATTTCAATACCCTGCAGGATGGCGTCGTTGGGGCCGAGGCCGTGCACGCCAATCACAATCTGATTGTTCCTGTCCGGCGAGATGTCTTCCACCCGAATGTCGGCGGCCATTCCGGTCTGGCCGGCCGCCGTGGCCGGGTCCCAGTGGTCGCGCACGGTGCGGCCGTAGACCTCAACGCGCATTGGCCTTTGGCCTATTCCATTCAGCCAAAGCTCGGCAAACTTGAGGTGGACCGTGTAGAGACCGGGCGGAACGGAAACGGAATAGGTGAAATCCCTGCCGCTGCGGGCGGTCTGGTAGAGCGCCTGATCGTAGAGCGTGGGCGAGGCCTGCGCCACGGGCGCTTCGGACTGGAGGGCCGTTCCGCCGTCAAAATCGACGTCGGCGGTCCAGACAAAGCTGTTCCAGTCGATGAACTCCTTTTCCGAACCGGCGTCTATGCGCACGGTGGGTCTGATCTCGGGCAGGAGCTCCAGGGCGTTCACCAGCGCTTCGTCGGTCTTCTGCATGGGTTCGAATCCGCCGGTGAAGCGAAGCACGAGGTTGCCCGCTTCATTAGGAACCAGATGGTGAAAGACGCGCTCCTGGGCGCGGTTTGGGCCGCGGGCGGCCTGGCAGATGTCGAAGTTGTCCAGCACGCGCCGTCCGTTGATGTCCAGATTAAAGGGACGCTCGAAAGACCATTTGTATTGGGTCTCTGCGAACTTGAGCCGGAGGGTGTAGATGCCCGGCTTGACGGGAAGGGTGTAGCTGAAAGCGTTCCCTGTGCGACCCTGTTGGTAGAGTTCCCCGTCCTCCTCCGTGGGCGTGGCACCGGACACCGGCGTGTCTGCGGCAGTCGGAGCGCCTCCGGTGAAGAAAGCATCGCGGGACCAGAGATTGCCGGTATGGTCGGTGTAGTCTTTCTCGGCGCCGCAGCGGATGCGGATGCAGGAGAGTTGTTCGGCAGGTTGTGCCGTTTCGTAGACCATGCGGGGCATCCAGGCGAGGAAGTCTGTGTCAGGGGAGGTGCCTCGGTCAAGCACGAAGCGGAGGACATCGCCGGCGGCGACGTCAACAGTGAAATCGTGCGTGACGCCCTGCAGGCTGTTGAGGGGAACCTCGGCCCAGCCCTGCTCGGGCCAGAGCTGTTTGGCACCGTGGAGAATGCGGACGCGGAGCGGTTCCCCCATCGCCTGGTGGTAACACTCCTTCATTGCACGCCCCAGGACAGTCAGCTTTCCCGCGTGCGGCGCGGTCCATGCGCGCACGCAGGCGCACTCGGGGGAAGCCTGCTGCCAGCCCCGGCCCACTCTCGCTTGGCCCGGTCCCTCCCAGTAGCCTTCCACGCCGCCGGGCTGGTTGGGCGTGCCGCCCGTGTCGCCTGCGGCGCTCTTGGCAGGCGGCACCCAGGTCATCTCCGTGAAGGTGAGTCCGTCCGTGGTGGTTTCGGCGCGCCATCCGTCGCGGCCTGCCTCGGCAAAATGGCCGCCCAGGGCGGCGTAGATGTCGGGGCCGTCGGCCATGGGTGTCGCCGAAGTCCAAGCGCTGGCCTGCGCACCCCCGTTCAACACGGTCCGGACGGCATAGCGGGCGCTTGCGTCCCAACCGGGAGCATGGTCAAAGTAGTAGGTTCCGACACTGGCCTTGCCGATGACGTCGCCGTTGCGCTGGATTTCGTAGTAGCTTATCCAGTTGTCGGCTTTGGCGGAGGACCAGTAGAGCGCGACGCCGCTGTGGCCGAGGTTGGTTTCGCGGCGGGCAAAGGCCTGTCCCGGCGCGCCGGGAAGCGCCGAAGCGCGCCCGGTGCGGGGCAGGTCGGGCAGACCGAGGTAAATCAATTCGCCCGGCGCGGGGTCTGTGAGGACAATGCCGTTTGCCATGAGCTCCGCGCCGCTTCGTGTGGAACGCTCACTGGCGCATTCAAAGCCGACATCGTAGTCGTGTTCGGGCAGGAGCCCCTTGGGACGGATGGTGACGGTTGTCTTGGCCCGGTGCTTGAGAATGATGCAGGCCTTCTTCCCGTCGTGGCTGGTTCGCTGGTCGTAGTAGAAGTCCTTGTCGCCGTCGATGACCGGGTGCATCATGTGCGACCAGCGGCCCGCGACGCCTTCTTGGCGGAGGTAGCGGTAGATTTCCATCAAACGCCGCAGTTGGTCCTGTTCGGGCCCCTCGGCGCGCAGATACCAGCCGGGGACCATGGACAGCAGGCCCGGGCCGGTTTCGGGGTTGTACTTGCCGCCGGGCTGCAGCAGCGCCTCGAGCAGGTCGAGCCACTTGTCGGGCAGTTCCAAGTAGGAGAAGTAGTGGTTGGTCTGGTCGCCGCGACCCATGTCGGACAGATAGTTGACGTCGGCGTAGCGTTCCACCTCAAACTGGTGGGCGTAGCGGCTGCCGCCGCAGCAGGTATGGAAAGAGCAGCGGGGATGGGCGTCGAGGAAGCCTGCAATTTGGGCGCGCACGGCATCTTCCGCCTTGGGACCAAAGCGGCCGAAACCGTCGGTCCGCCACTGAAAGTCGCCCCATGAACCGACCTTGGTGTCCAGCAATCCGGCCGAGGGACGGCCCGCCATCCACAAGAGCCATTTCATGTCCATTTTGCTCAGATAGCGCAGGGTTTCGGCGAAATCGGGCCCCTCATGGGTGGGCGAGAAGACCACGGTGTAGGAGTCCTGGATGGGCCAACCGGGGTATTTGGACCAGCCCGCATCGTCCCAGAGCATTTCCATACCCATGGTCCGCATGAGGTCGGCATCCATGTCGAGGCGTGCCAGACGGGCGGCAAACTGTTCCTGAAGATTGCGGGAACAGAAGAACCACGGCACGACCCACTTCGTTCGGGCGTAGTAGTCGCTGTTCGTGTAGTCCCAGAGGTATTCGTACTGCCAGTCGTAGACGCGGCGGCCCATGTCGTCGAGGTCGCCGTCGAACACGCCCAGGGTCACGAGGGGTAGCTTGAGCCGTTCCCCGGCGGCCAGCGTGCACCCTGCCAGGGCGGGCGCAGTGGCGGACAGCAGTCCCTGTCCTGCGGCGTAATCCACGCCAAGGGTCCAGGTGCCCAGGGATTCCAGGCTCACAAAGAGGCCGTCACCGGGCGCATTTTCGCGGGTGAGGGCCATCCAGGGGACATAGTTGTCGGTGCGGTCGCCCAAGAGGGTGCGGTGGTAGCTCTCCCCCACTGTTGCGCTTTCCAACTGGCCTTGGTTCGGCCTGCTCGTGCCGCCGCACATCCAATAGTTGGTCTGGCCTGCGGTGTCCGCAGCGTTGAGGCCGAGGCGCAACGGGGTGGGCGATGCCAGTGTCACCGGGGCTGTGTTCGTATTCTCCACTTCGACCCATTGGCGGAGTATGGAGCTGTGGGGATAGGCCTGGACGTACAGGTGGGCGCGCAGTCCGTCGCGACGGAGGAGCAAGTCCAACCGAAGGGCCGGACGGCCTCCCACGGCCACCTGCGCGGCGGTGCCGGACTCCACGGTCCACCCTGTACTTGCGGGCGGGGTCTCGAAGGGTTGGTCGGTTCTGTCGGTGATGCGAAACAGGTCGAGGCGGGCGTTGCCGGAGCCGTTGGCGCTCTCTGCTTTGCCCCGGACCGTTACGGTGCCGTCCTTGGGGGCTTTCCACACGCGGACCAGCTCGTAGGCGTTAACCAGGTGGAAGGCGGTGCCGCCAAGCTGAGAACACTCGGCCGGAGCGCGGTAACCGCTGGGCACACGGGCTTTCTGCTGGGCCGGTGTGAGCGGCTGCAACAGTTCGCCCATCAGGTCCATCGCGCCGGTGTCGGGGGCGTGGGTGTAGTAGAACCACACGGGGCCCTGTTCAAGTGCGGTGTCCTCGGCGGAGTTGTAGCTGTCGCCATCGCCGTAGTCGAGCGTGCTTGCCCAGTTCACGGTGGCGCCGGTGTCGTCAGAGCCCGTCGTCACGCCAAAACCCAATAGGTCGCCCTGTTTCACGTCGAGGTGGAGATTGTCCGAAATCGGGTCCACGGTCTCCCCCGCTCCCAACACTTTTGACCAGAGGGTATCAAAGGCGAAGGGGCCTGCCGGGAGAGTCTCCAGACCGAAGGGCAGGGACGATGTCGCGTATTCACGCGGAGGCCCGGTCAGTTTGTTTTGGAGGCTTTCGAGATGTAATTGACCGTTCTTGCAGGCGTAGGTTATCTGGACTGCCGGGGTGCCGATGGTCCAAGTGTGATGCTCACCGTCCACACGGGCGAAGGCGTCGCCTTCGCGGAGTTCCGTCGCGGCCATGCAGGGGGCGGTAACGAGGCAGGACAGAAGGATACTCAGCCACGAATATTTGCCCATGAAGATTGCTCCAAAGTTGCTCCCGTTGTTGAGGAGAATATCACAGAGCAGCATGTCCGAAACCATAGAATCTTTAATGATGGTGTATCGAAACCGCGGAGCACTCCGGTTTTGGAGTGCGGCGGCAACGACGCCGCTTTGGCTAATCTCTGCACGTCAGGCCAGCCAAAGCGAGACCATCAGACCATGAAGCCGTCTTTCTTTTGACTGCGGTGGCCATGCCGCCGCTTTTCTTCGGCGGGGCCACTCTGTTGTGGCCCTGTTGTGGCATGGTCTCCGGACCATGCCACTCTTCCGACCGAAGGTCTCCTCTTCTCCGGATCGTCTGCGTACTATTAACGCTGTCTCCAGAAGCGCGCTGTGCAGACGGCAATGGATGCGGCGTGGGCAGCCAAAACCGGCGCGTGGCGGATGCACCGCGAAAGGCAGAGGAGACCTTCGGTCAGAAGAGCGTGGCGTGGTCTGGAAACCACCCCACAACTGGGAGTGCCCGTGTTGACACCAATCCACTGTCGGCCCATACTGTATATTGGTGTGTGTGAGTTTGTCCTTGGCCGACGGCCTGTGGAAAGGGAACTCGTACCGCTGTGTTGCAGGGTAGTTCAACAGAGGAGGCGTGCGTGATGAAAAGAATGTCATGGGGTCTGGGTTTTGTGTTGGCGGCTTTAGGCATGGCGCTTTCGTGGCTGCCACAGTCAACCGCGCATGCGGCGGACACCACACCGCCGACGGGCACAATTGTCATTAACAACAACCGTTCCGCCACCAACACAGCCAATGTCACGCTGGCGCTGACTTGGTCTGACGGAACGGGTTCAGGCGTGTCGCGGATGCGCTTCAGCGATGACGGCGCGCATTGGTCCGCATGGGAGGAGCTGGCAGCAACGCGCCCGTACACGCTCCCAAGTGGGGACGGGCACAAGACGGTGCGGGTCCAGTACCTCGACAAAGTCAACAACCGCTCGTCCGTGTACAGCGACTTCATCCTGCTGGACACGACCCCGCCGACGGGGACCATTATCATCAACGGCGGCGCGGCGACGACGACCAGCCTGCCCGTTTCGCTGGGGCTGACGTGGGACGATGGGGCGGGGTCCCAGGTGTCGCGCATGCGATTCAGCGACAATGGGTCGACATGGACGGCCTGGGAGACGCCCACGGCCACGCGCGGCTATACGCTACCGGCGGGATTGGGCAACCACACGGTGCGCGTGCAGTACCTGGACGGCGCGGGTAACTACTCCGCCGTGTACAACGATTACATCAAGCTAGTGGCGATCCCTGCCGCCGGGACCACGGAGACGGCACTGCTGCCGGGCAACGTGCCGCTGGTGATGGTGTGGATGCCGGGCGGGACCTTCCTGATGGGCCGGTACCCGGGCGAGCAGGACAGCTACTCGTATGAAGACCCGCAGCATTCGGTGACGCTGGGCGGGTTCTGGATGGCCAAGTATGCGCTGACCAAGCGGCAGTGGACGGCGGTGATGACAAGTGCGCCGTGGACGGGGCAATCTAATGTGCTTGCCGATCTGGACAGCCCGGCGGTGTACGTGTCTTGGAATAACGCGCAGTCGTTCCTGGCGGCGGTAAACAGTTATACCGGCAAGACGTTCTATCTGCCCTCCGAGACGGAGTGGGAGTATGCGTGCCGCGCGGGCACGACGACGCGATTCTACTGGGGCGACGACCCGAGCTACACGGCCATTGGAAATTACGCTTGGTACTTGGGCAACTGCTCGATCGAGGCGTATGCGCATATAGTGGGCCAGAAGTTGCCGAATGCCTTCGGCTTATACGACATGAGCGGAAATGTGTGGGAGTGGTGCGAGGATGACTGGCACGACGGCTATACGGGCGCCCCTACGGACGGCCAGGCCTGGGTGGATAGTCCTCGGGGTTCTTCCCGGCTGTTTCGCGGCGGCGCCTGGAACTACAACGACTACTACTGCCGGTCAGCCTACCGCTACCTCCGCGACAGCCCGGACCACGCGTACCACGACGTCGGATTCCGTGTTTCGCGGACTCCGTAATGCTGGGTTCTGTAGCCCTGTTATCCTGTGCCCTGTTTCTCTTTACACCCATCACGCGCACTGCGCGTGATCCAATTTTGGGGCAAAGGGGGACGGTCCCCAATAAAAAAGGAAGAACCCCGGCACGCGGGGGCGGGGCTGTGCTTACAGCACGGCCATGACCGTGCTGCTGGTTTCGCCTTCGCCGGCTTCACCAACAACGACAAGGCGAACGAGTTCCTCAAGCCCTATTACCGCGAGGGATGGGAACTGCCCGAGATCAGCGTGTAGTTGAACGGGCCGCAGGTTACTAACCTGCGGCTAACTGCAGCGCGCCGCACATGAGTGGTCTGTATCGGATTTACCACTCCAAATAACTGCACCGGTGGGGCTTATCTTCCTCACATTGGCCATATCAGTCCATCTCTGAGAGGAGAAGGGATTTCAATCCCTTTTGCGCGAGGATGAAGTTGAAGAATCGTTCGCAATACTTTGACTGCGCGATAAACGGACCACATTAGGTCTCTTTGTTTATGGACATATTTCTGATCATGTTCGTCTTTCATGACAACGTGCGCGTCTTTTGAGCGATGTTTGCGTACGAGACGAAATGTGGCAATCATTTCATCAATTTCCGAGCAGTCATCAGCCCTATATGTGGATTCTAGCCAATCCTTCAGAAGCGTGATTGTCGCCTTCTGCTCATCCTCGATCTTTCTATCGTTTCGTCGCTCCTCAGACTCAAGGGGCACTTCTTTTGCAAAAAAGCCTTTATCGATATTGTCGGAGAGCATCTTGTCAAGCAGGCGTGCGAATCCATAGTATTCCTTTTGAGTTGGCCGAAGGATATAGCCGAAATCTCGGGGTCTTCTGTCCTCTGTAAAATCTTTCTTAAAGAGCGGTTTGCGTCCAATAGCTTTGGAAATTTGGTTTATAGTTTTCATCTCAAGGAGAACCGCCTCGTATAGAGAGATTCGCTCCGGCCAGACGCCAAGTATTTGCATTCGAAAATAGTCAGGATGAAGCTGGGTCTCACGTTTAACTTCTTCCGATGCCCACAGACGTTGTTGTTCCGGAATGAGCTGCGACAAATAACGGAGGAATACGGCTACGTACAAATTGCCGTCTTTGTCGAAAGAGAAGCCAAAAGTCTTGAGCAGGATCTCGTCAGACTCCCTCATCCCGTCGTCTTTTACTGCTATGCTTCCAGAGAGGTCACCGTATTGAAAGGAGTAACGAGGCTCGTTTCTGTAGGTTTCCAAAACCGTCAAGTCAAAACTCTTTTGACACAACTGCGGTTCTCCGAGAGCAAGGCACCGTTCATAAGGCCTGTCGCGGAATTTGGCTGGCTTTACGACTGTCTGTAAATGGCGGCTGGTTGGGTAGACGCAAGCTTGGCTTATCATTGTCGTTTTCAACTTTGCCAACTGGTCCTCCACGGGCTCCGGTGGTAACGCCTTAATATGAGGATTGGGGGCGCTATCTCCGAAGACAAGCGATACGGAACCCGCCTTCAACAGACTGGAAAGATCCCGGCGCACCTGGCGCACCCCGTACTGCTCAATTAGGAACCTTGACGACATGCCATTAAAGTCGGATGACTTCAGATAGAATTTCGTGATGATAACGAGCAGATCAGTTGAGTTCATAAGATTGTTTCAACCCCGATTCTAAGTGAGAGTACTTCTCTCGTTCTGCGGCGATCAAATCCCGAAATGTCCGTCTCCTTTATGAAAGCTTCCGTGAAAATGGCTTCGTTGTTTCCCAAGGCGCTTGGGAATACCCCGGCCCGCGCGGGGGGCGGGCCGGGGCTGTGTTACAGCACGGCCATGACCGTGTTGCTGGTTTCGCCTTCGCCGGCTTCACCAACAACGACAGGGCAAACGAGATCCTCAAACCCTACTACCGCAAAGGATGGGAACTCCCCGAGATCAGCTCGTAGCGGAACAGACCGTGAATTGCTCGCCGACGGCTGACTACAGTGCTCTGCATAAGAGTGGTCTGCCTCGGACTTGCCCCAGACTTCACGAAAACTCTTCACAGCCCATTCGCGCCATTTGCGGAACGAAGTTAGTCATCCAATATCTGCGAACTCAGCCCTCCCGTTATGCCCCATACCGACAACGACGAATTCGTTACTTCGTCTCGAGCTCCTCTAGCAGCTTCTGCATCGAAATCGTCTTAAGTTGAACCCGAATATCGAAGGCAGATACCAATTCCATAATCTTTTTCACCTCTGCGGGCGCTTCCGTTTCGGGCATCTCATAAACAAAGACAAGGATGAGGCGAGCCGCGTTTCTGGTTTCCGGTGGGAGTGATTCAAGGAAACCGCCTAGTTGTCCGACTGCTAGCGCCATCATCGGCATATTTTTCCGCGTAAGAACCTTCACCTCAATAACGGTAAACCCGCCTTTGCGCGGGATGACTCCGTCGAACACATACTCAGCCCCATGATCGTTTAGAATCTTCCTGTTCCTACTTACCTCAACATCCAACGCCTTCCAAAAATGTTCTATTGCTAGGCTCACGATCAAACCGTAGCGTGTCGTAGGGTCATTCTTGATAAGTTCCTTGACATCGAGTTTCGGGGCTTTCGTCTTTGCGCGTGCTCCCGAAGGCACATTAACGGGTGCATCTCCCCCAGCTTGCGTACCCTCCGACACCTCCCCGTGAAGCTTCTTGAGTATTTCAGCCGTTGTACTTGGCTGGAAGATCTTTATGTAGTTCTCTTCGTCCCGGAAGTCGGATGGTGAGTATAGAACCTTCGGGTTGAAATTCAATGTGAGAAAGAAGAGGGCAACTAAGAAGGTTGGGAAGAACATTAAGAACCAAATGTACGTCTGCTGATTGATATCCGAAAGCAGTGGTAATATAGCCGCGCCTGAAGTCTCAGCCACCGTTGCGAAAAATGCGATAACCGTTAGTGGGTTACGGACCCCTTTGATCTTCTCGACCATCTCTTGACTCCCTCATTAATCTTCTGAATAAAGGGGGCTCCACATGCCCCCCTCGCAAAGTAAAGCCGAGATGCAAGGGGTGGTCCGAGGATATCCAAATGCGTGTGGAATGGAGCCGCCCGGACGCGATCAATTTACACTAGACTAACAGAAAGGGATCGCCATTTCGATACCGACGACGCACAGCCCCGGCGAAGAAGAGCGACGGCGTGGGCGCACGCACTCAAAAAAAGAAGGAACCCCGGCGCGCGCGGGGCGTGCCGGGGTTGTGTTATGCGGGGCCGTACTGGTCGTTCTACAGCACGGCCATGACGGTGCAAAGAAGTGCAAAGTGCAAAGTGCAAAGGGGAAGAAGGCAGGCGGCCCTCATACTTTGTCCTTTGCGCTTCAGCCTTCATCGTTCATCGTTTCACAGCACCGCCATGACGGTATTGCTTGCTTCGCCCTCGCCCGCCTTGTTCACCGCGCTCACGCGGTACTCCCACTCTTTGGCGCGCTGCTGGCCGGTGAGCGTGGTCTCGCTTTCTATGGCGAGACCGGCATCGGACCAGGCACCGTTCGGGCGCAGACGGCGCTGGATGCGGTAGGCGGCGACGGCCCCGCCGTCGCCGGGGGCCTTCCAGTCGAGGAAGATCCAGCCTTCCCCCTGCCGGGGCGCCTCCAGGGCGCGGACCTGCCCAGGCGCGGCGAGCGCGGTGGGCGCGGCCCGTCCGCCCCAGCCGAGCAGCTTGAGCTTGTCGTCGTCAAAGTGGACGGTGTTTTCCGCGTAGCGCAGGACGGACTTCATGTCATCGACCAGGACATTGAGGGCGGCGTCCTTGGCGGCGACGGCCTCCAATGCCGCCGCCTGCGCGGGCGTGGCCTGGTCTTTTGCGATGACGAAGGTGACCATCTTGACGGCCAGATCATCCGGCAGCACCGGCGGGTTGGGGTAGAGCGTCAGATTGTCCTCCAGCCCGGAGGCCATTTCCAGGGCCAGCACGACAATCTCCGCCTCAGTCGTTGGAAACTCGGCCATGATGGAATCTCCTAAAGGGTCTGGGGTCTGGGGTCTAGGGTCTGGGGTCTGGGGTCTGGGGTCTGCATCGCAGCTTTCAAACTTCAGCCTTCAGCCTTCAGCCTTCAGCCTTCAGCCTTCACCCTTCACCCTTCAGCCTTCATCCTTCATCCTTCTACAATACCGCCATGACGGTGTTGCTGGGTGCGCCCTCGCCGGCCTTGTTGACGGCGCTGACGCGGTACTCCCATTCCTTGTTGCGCTCCTGCGCGGTGAGCGTGGTTTCGCTGTCGATGGCCAGGCCGACGTCGGTCCAGGCACCGTCGGGCCGCAGACGGCGCTGAATCTTGTAGGTGGCGACGGCACCGCCGTCGACCGGCTCCTTCCAGTCCAGGAAGATCCAGCCTTCGCCCTGCCGGGGCGCTTCGAGGGTGCGGGTCTGTCCGGGCGGCGTGAGCGCAACGGCCGCAGTGCGCCCGCCCCAGCCGAGCAGTTTCAGCTTGGCATCGTCGAAATTGACCTTGGTCTCGGCGTAGCGCAGGTCGGCCTTCATGTCGTCGACCAGGGTCTGGAGCACCGCGTCCTTGGTGCCGATGGCCGCCTGGGCGGTGGCCTGGGCGGTGGTGGCGATGTCCTTGGCGACCACATAGGCGTCCAGCGCCGTGCTCAGGTTTGTGAACGTCACCGGCGGGGCCGGGTAGACCGTCGCATTGGTCTCCAGCCCGTTGACGATGGCCTGTGCCAGCATTAGAATCTCTGCCTCACTTTTTGGAAACTGTGCCATTGACCTATCTCCTTGTAGTTGCTGGACTTACTCCTATGTCCAGTGGGTTTTCTCCGCGTTGCAGGGACCTTTCCCAGCCACGGAGGAGAGTTACTTTGGCCCGGAGGAAGCTTACTTTGCCTCGGAGGAAGCTTACTCTTGCTCGGAGGAGGCTTACTCTTGCTCGGAGGAGGCTTACTCTTGCTCGGAGGAAGCTTGCTCTTGCTCGGAGGAGGCTTGCTCTTGCTCGGAGGAAGCTTACTTTGCCTCGGAGGAAGCTTACTTTGCCTCGGAGGAAGCTTGCCCTTGCTTGGAGGAGGCTTGCTTTGAACGATGGTGAGAGAGGTTATGGCCGAACTGCATTGCCCCCGCTGCACCGCCTGTTGATACGCGGCCTGTCCCCCGGCGCGTTCAATTCCAACCCTTCAACTTTCCCTGTACTTCCCTTGCGAACTACTAATACTAAGCATAACTTGCCGCTTTTTGAAAAATCAAGTCGGGGAACAGGGGAAGGGACAGGGCAGGGGGGACGCCTGCGGTACGGGGCAATGCCTGCAAGGGCGAACAGGGCGCTTTGTGCGGCCGGGCGCCGTGGTGTAACCTCACTGAACGAAAGGGACCCAACAGGTGAACCATTTCAGCGTCATATTCTCCATGATTCTGTTCGCATGTGTTTTCTGCGCGCCCCATGGTCTTGCCGAAAGCCCCGGTGAAATTCCGGGATGCGTGCTTTGGCTGGATGGGGCCGACGCCGTTGGCGACGGCACGCCCGTGGCCGTGTGGCGGGACCGTTCGGGGCATGGCGGCGATGCCGTGCAGACCGAGGCTGGCCATCAGCCGAGCTGCGAGAAAAGCGGCCCCGACGCGCGGCACTTGGTGCGTTTCGATGGGGATGATTTCCTGGTCACCCCGCTGAAACGCGACTGGTCCGGGACGGACTGGACGCTTTTTGTGGTGGCCTCCCTGGATGCCGACACGCCCGCCAACTATCGTGGCATCATAGGCAACCGCTTTGGGGAGGGCCGGGAGAACTGGTGGTCTTTGGGAACCACGGGCAACGGCACGAGCTATCTGGAACTGGCGGCGGGTGCGGGCGTCAACAGCACCCTCTCCCCCGCCAATTCAAGGCTCTGCCTGTATGCCGTGGTGAAACAGGGGCCGAAATTCGCGCTGTTCCGCAACGGCACGCTGATCGGCGAGGCGGAGCATGCCAACGTCGGCGGCTTGTCCAACGAACTGCGCATCGGCCTTTGGTTTGGCGCGGAGCAGGGCTGGAAGGGGGAGATTGGCGAGGTTATCCTTTGCGAAGGGGCGGCAGACGGGCCGACCCGGGACCGGGTGGAGGGCTATCTGTGCGAAAAATGGGGGGTGTTTCTTGCGCAGCATGTGCTGGTGACGGAAGCGACGTGGCCGGAAAGCATGCTGGCTTCGCGCAGGGCGCTTTCCGCCTGGGCGGCAAAGGTGGGTGTGAAGCAGCATGCTGACGGGGCCTCGGCGGAAATCTGGGACGCCATGGAAACGGCGTTTCCGGAGGAATGCGGTCGCTTGGACCGTTTGGCCGCGGCGGCACAGCGCAAGCCGATGGAGTGGTTTGGACAGGCCACGGAGTGTGACTTTGAAAAGACGCTTATTGCATCCGGTGGTTTGCGTTGCGCTGCGGCGGCTGATGGGTTGACGGTGTCGCACACGCCGCCGGAGGACACGCGCTGGCTGGCGTTGGTGGACGAAGCAGGGAAAACACGCGATGCCTTCATGGCCTGCCAGCGGAGTGTGGAGGCAATCAATGTGGCCGCATTGCGGCTGGCCGTGGAGGACCTTGGGTCCACCTATCCGGACCAATACAGGCAGGGCGCTGAATTTGCCGCGCGGCTGGGCGAGTTGGAGCGGCGGGCACCGGAGATTAGGGCCGGACTGGCGCGGTGTGATGAAAGTTCCCGGACAGAGGCCGATGCTGCGCTAAAGCTGCAACAGGAAATCCTGCTGAGCAACCCGCTGCTCGATTTCGACAAGCTGCTCTTCGTCCGCCGGAGTGTGACCAGTCCCTCGCTGGGACTGGTGCAGAACTGGCAGAGCAACTGCGCGCTTCCCCGCGAGGGATTTGACAACGAAATCGCGCAGCTTTCGCCGGTGAGTCCCGAGGGACAGATGACTACGGTGTACCGGCCGGAGAAGCCGGTCTTTGTGGGCGATGTGGACCTGAACTTCGACGCCGACAAGATGCTGTTTTCATCCATCGGCAGCCATGAGCAGTGGCAGATCTTTGAAGTGGGCACGGACGGGTCCGGACTGCGGCAGGTGACGCGGGGCGACGATCCGGACGTAGACAACTACGACCCGTGCTACCTGCCGGACGGGCGCGTCATGTTCTGTTCGACGGCCTATTTTACGGCCGTGCCCTGTGTGAACGGGTCCACCCGTTGCGCCAACCTTTTCCGCATGGACGGGGACGGCGCGAACATGCACCAGCTCTGTTTCGACCAGGAACACAACTGGTGCCCCACGGTGCTGCCGAGCGGGCGCGTGCTATACCTGCGCTGGGAATACACGGACACGCCGCACACGCATGACCGGGTGCTGTTTCACATGAACCCGGACGGCACGGGGCAGATGGAATACTACGGCAGCAACTCTTACTGGCCCAACTCGTTATTTTATGCGCGGCCCATCCCGGAACATCCGAACCAGTTCGTGGGCATCGTGAGCGGCCATCACGGGGTGCCGCGCATGGGTGAACTGGTGCTGTTCGACGTCACGCGGGGGCGCCGCGAATGCGAGGGGGCGGTGCAGCGCATCCCCGGCTGGGGAAAGAAGATTGAATGGGGCGCCGATGCGCGCTATGACTCCCCCCTGATCGCCGACAACCTTGTCGATGCCTCGTGGCCGAAATTCCTGCACCCCTTCCCGCTGAGCGACAAGTATTTCCTGGTGTCGTGCAAGCCGACGCCCGATGCGTTGTGGGGGCTCTATCTGGTTGATGTCTTCGACAACATGCTGCTGCTCCGGGAGGAGCCCGGTTACGCGCTGTTCGAACCGGTGCCGTTGCGCGAGACAGCGCGCCCGCCGGTGATTCCGGACGTGGTCAAGCCGGAGCGCGACGATGCGCTGGTGTATCTTTCGGACGTTTATGCTGGGGGCGGCCTGCGCGGCATTCCACGGGGCGAGGTCAAGTCATTGCGCCTGTTCACCTACCATTTCCTCTATCCCGGCATGGGCGGGCCGCAGGCGGTGGTGGGCATGGAGGGACCGTGGGACATGCGGCGCACGCTGGGGACGGTGCCCGTGGAGGAGGATGGTTCAGCCTACTTCCGCGTGCCGGCCAACACGCCTATTTCGGTGCAGCCGCTGGACGGGGAAGGCAAGGCGCTGCAGCTCATGCGAAGCTGGTTTACGGGCCAGCGGGGCGAGGTGGTTTCCTGCGTGGGATGCCATGAGAGCCAGAATTCGGCCCCGCAGCAGCACCAAAGCATTGCTTTCGGCAGGGAAGCCTCCGAGATTACGCCCTGGCATGGACCGGCGCGGGGGTATAACTACGACCGTGAACTGCAGCCCGTGCTGGACAGGTACTGCGTGGGCTGTCATGACGGAAGCTCCCCCATTCCCGACCTGAAAGACCGAACGCACATCACGGACTACACCAGCGTGTTTCACAACGGCGGCGTGGATGCGGCGCATTTCTCCCAGTCCTATGCGAACCTGCACCGCTTTGTGCGGCGGCCGGGGCTGGAGAGCGACTATCACATGCTGACGCCGATGGAGTTCCATGCCGATTCCACCGAACTGGTGCAGATGCTGCGCAAGGGCCATCACGGCGTTAAACTGGACAGTGAGGCATGGGACCGGATCATTACCTGGATTGACTTTAATGCGCCTTTTCAGGGCACCTGGACGGAACTGGCCGGGAAAGAGCGGGTCGAAATGCCCGCGATGCGGCGGCGGGAACTACTCAAGAAGTATGCCGGGATGGATGTTGACCCCGAGGCCGTTTTGAATGTGCCGCTCGCCCCCATCGAACCCATTATTCCGGACCAGACCCAAGCGGTGCAGGCGGCGGTTCACTGTGACGGCTGGCCTTTTGGCGCGGAGGAGGCGAAACGGCGGCAGGAGGCTGATGGGCCCGCTGAAAAGACGCTTGACCTTGGCGACGGGCAACTGCTGCATCTTGTTCGTATTCCGGCGGGTGATTTCGTGATGGGGGATGCCGCCGGACTGGCGGATGAAGCTCCGGCCCATGCGGTGCATGTGGCCAAGGCTTTCTGGATGGGCACTTGCGAGATTACGAATGGGGAGTATGCGTGTTTCGACCCGAAGCATGACAGCGCCGTGGAGTCGAAGTTTTCGATGCAGTTCGGCGTGCGCGGGTTCTATGTGAACGGGCCGGACCAGCCCGTGGTGCGCGTTTCCTGGAACGAGGCGACGGCTTTTTGCACATGGCTGAGCGCCCAGACCGGCGGGCAGGTCACGCTGCCGACGGAGGCGCAGTGGGAATACGCCTGCCGCGCGGGGACAGCGACGCCGTTTTTCTACGGGAACTTGGACACGGACTGGTCGCCCTATGCCAATCTTGCCGATGCCAAGCTGAGTGAGTTTGTGTGCCACACCTACAAGAAAGAGCGCGAAGTCTGGAGCGCCGCGAGCAAGTATGACGACTGGATTCCCAAGGATTCGCGCTTCAATGACGGCGGCTTTTTGTCGGATGGCGTGGGACTGTATCAGCCCAATGCATGGGGTCTGCACGACATGACCGGGAATGTGTGCGAGTGGACGCGCAGTGACTACAAGCCCTACCCCTACAACGATGGCGATGGGCGGAATGACGGCTCCGCCTCGGAAAGCAAGGTGGTGCGGGGTGGGTCGTGGCATGACAGTCCCGCCTTGGCGCGGACGGCGTATCGGTTGGCGTATAGAAGCTATCAGCCGGTGTACAACGTGGGGTTCCGCGTTGTGTGGGAGGAGTAGCGCGGTTGGGCTTTGCCTGGCGGGTGGTTGCGAGGGCTGAAGCGTGCTTTGGTGCATGCTTGCTCGGGGTTGTACCAAAGTGAGGAAAAACGCATAAGCTCAAGCCTGGTTGGCTCTTAAGTCCCCCTTCGAAGGGGGATTTAGGGGGATGTTGGTCTTGCTTCGGGCTCCACATCCCCCGCCGCTTCGCGGCCTCCCCCTTCAAAGGGGGATTAATAACAGACGGGTAGCGCAACTCGTATATATAATAGGCTCTGTATTGGCACTGGCACCGCATTGCAGACCCCGATGCCGCCCACGACCCCTACACGGGGCCGCCGGCATGCTAACGCGATTGTCCTGAGCCCGTGACTGCGCTTCATTAACCTGATACTATGATTCGGGTATCCTGATTTCGTCTGCCAACCTGGAGGGTCACGCTGTGCGTAAAGCTGTTGCGATGGGAATTCTTGCCGTGTGTGCTGCCGCCGTGTGCTGCGGAGCCATGGCGACGCCTGCCGAGATGGGCGAGGCGCAGAACTGGGTGGAGGCTAAGTTTGGGGACGCGGCCGTTTCTGCGCCTGCGGGCAGCCTGACGCTGCTGAGCCACTTTGATGTGGTGTGGAGGAACTGCCGGGTGGACCGGCCGCTCACGCTGGGTTCGGCGGAGTTTCGGCGCGGTCTCTTTACTCATGCGCCTGCCGATGTGCTGGTGAAGCTCCCTGCACCGGGAAAGGAATTCACGGCGGCGGTGGGTGTGGACAGTAATGACCAGACACGCGGCGGCCGGGGCACGGTTGTTTTTAGCGTGGCGGTGGGTGACAACAAGGAGGCTTTCAAGTCGTCCGTGCTGCGGGAGGGCATGGTTCCCGCGCCCGTTGCGGTGGGTCTTAAAGGTGCGACGGAATTTCACCTGCTGGTGGGCGACGGCGGCGATGGAAACGGCTGTGACCAGGCCGACTGGGTGGATGCCAAAGTCGTACTGGCCGACGGGTGTGTTGTGTGGCTGGGCGACCTGCCCATTGTGGAGGGGCAGGCGGCGGCGGCGGCTTCTCTCACAAAGGAACCGCCCTTTTCCTTCAAGTACGGCGGGAAGACCTTTGCCGAACTGTTGCCCGGTTTTGAGAAGAAGGCAGCCACGACAAGGCTTGACGATGCTCGTGTTCAGCATGAACTGCTCTATAGGGATGCTGCGACCGGCCTGGAAGTGCGGTGTGTCGCCATCGAGTATCTGGACTATCCGACAGTGGAATGGACGCTTCATTTCAAGAACACCGGGTCGAATGACACGCCCATTCTCTCAGAGATTCAGGCGCTTGATGCGCAATTCAGCCGGCTTGCCGACGAGGTTTACAGCCGCTTCTCCCGGCAGGGCGAGTTCACCCTGCACCACCACATCGGCAGTATCTGTGCGCCAAATGACTATGAGCCGCATGTATCGGTCCTGAAGGGCAATGAAACGAAGAAACTCGCGTCGGCTGGCGGTCGCGGGAGCAACGGCGATTTTCCGTACTTCAATATTGAATGGCCCGGCGGGGGCGTGATTGCCGTGGTGGGCTGGCCGGGACAGTGGAATGCGACCTTTACCCGTGACGAGGGTGCCGGGCTACATGTGGTCGCTGGACAGGAATTGACCCATTTCACGCTGCATCCCGGCGAGGAAGTGCGGTCGCCGCTCATCGTGCTCCAGTTCTGGCAGGGCGATGCCGTGGACGCGCAAAACACCTGGCGGCGGTGGATGATTGCGCACAACGTGCCGCGTGTGGACGGTCAACTGCGGCCGACGCATTTATCGGGCTGCTCGTCCCATTTCTTCGGCGAAATGGTGCATGCCGACGAGGCCAGTCAGTTCAAATTCATCGACCGGTATGTGGAGGAGAAGATCCCCATCGACTATTGGTGGATGGATGCGGGCTGGTACAAAATTGCCTCCGACTGGCCCAACACGGGCACCTGGGAGGTGGACACAAAGCGGTTCCCGCGCGGTCTACGGGCCATCACCGACCATGCGCACGAAAAAGGCATTGACACCATCGTCTGGTTTGAACCGGAGCGCGTCACGCCGGGCACATGGCTCTACGACACCCACCCGCAATGGCTGCTGGGCAAGGATGGCGAGCAGAAGCTGCTTGATCTGGGCAATCCGGAAGCGCGGCAGTGGTTGACGGACCATGTGGACAAGCTGATGACGGACGAAGGGATTGACCTGTACCGGCAGGACTTCAACATGGACCCGCTGGACTATTGGCGCAACAACGACGCTCCCGACCGGCAGGGCATCACGGAGATACGCCACATCACCGGTTATCTCGCGTTTTGGGACGAACTGCTGCGGCGTCGTCCGGGATTGCGCATAGACACCTGCGCCAGCGGGGGCCGGCGCAACGATCTGGAGACGCTGCGCCGTTCCGTGCCGCTATGGCGCAGTGATTACATCATGGAGCCCATTGGCACGCAGGGCTGCACCTACGGCATCTCGTCGTGGGTTCCGTTCCACGGCACGGGCGTGAAGGAGCCCGACGCCTACCTCTTCCGCAGCATGATGACGCCCTATCCCAACTGTCTGTGGGATGCGCGGCGGACGGACCTGAACTGGGACGAACTGCGCAGGCTTGTTTCGCAATGGAAGCAGGTCGCGCCAAACTACGGCGGCGATTTCTATCCGCTGACGCCCTACAGTCTGGACAACAGCGCCTGGATTGCCTGGCAGTTTGACCGACCGGAGGCCGGTGAGGGCATGGTACAGGCGTTCCGCCGGGCGGCGAGTGTGTATCGCGGTGTAGACCTGGCCCTGCGCGGTCTTGACCGCGCCGCGCGCTATACCGTGACTGACCTGGACACCCCGGACAACCCCTGCGAGATGAGTGGTGCCGAGCTGCTGGACAAGGGACTGCCGGTGGATATCACCGCGCGGCCGGGGTCGAAGCTGTTTACCTACAAGCGCATTGGACAGTAAGCACAACCGGATTCAGGAGGAAACAGGAATGCTCCTTGGATGCCTGTATGGGAATCGGGTGGTAGTGCCCGCATTGATGCTGTGTTGCCTTATTGGCCTGCCTGCCTTTGGGCAGGCGCGACCGACAGCCAGTTTGGACGGTCCGTGGTCATTCCAAATGGACCCGAAGCATGTGGGCGAGGCGGAGCAGTGGTTTTCCGCGCCGGTGGCGTTCACGGATAGCATTCAGGTGCCCGGTGCATGGGAAGCCCAGGGCTTCGGTGCGGAAACGGAGAAACTGCACCACCACTTCATCGGCAAGGGCTGGTACAAGCGCGAGGTCAGCGTGCCGGCCGACTGGGCCGGGAAGCGCGTCTTTCTGTGCATCGGCGGTGTGCACCGCTATGCGGACCTTTGGGTGAACGGAAAAGTCCTCGGCGAGCACATCGGCTGCCTCTCCCCTTTCGAGTACGACATCACCGACTTTGCCGCGCCCGGCACGTCGGCGCTGGTTGCCATCCGCGTTGATTCGGAACAGCGCTGGGATATCGACACGATGATCGGGGCGTGGGACATCATCGACTACATGGACACCTATTGGGGCGGGATCTGGGGGCATGTCGCGCTTGAGGCGCGCAGCGCCGCCTATTTGGAGGACCTGTTTGTTACGCCTGCCGTTGCGCCGGCGCGGTGCCGCGTGACGGTTTCGGTCAAAGGCACGGTGCCGGAAGGCGCCGCGCTGCATCTCGATATCCTCGACAAGGCAGGGGCGGTACTGGTCCAGGGGGATGCCCCGGCGCGGTCGCCTCTTGGCGCGATTCAGATTGAGGCCGCCGACGCGCAACTCTGGATGCCCGACACACCGAACTTGTACAGGGCGCGGTTGTCGCTGGTCAAGGGCGGAGAAATCATCGACGCACTGGAAGCGCGCTTTGGTTTCCGCCAAATCACGATAGACGGCACCCGTATACTGCTCAACGGGCAGCCCTTCTTCCTGCGCGGTTACGGCGACGACGCCATTTATCCCCAGACCATGGCCGCCCCCTCGGACGAGGCTTGTTACCGAAAGAAAATAGGCATGGCGAAGGAATATGGTTTCAACCACGTTCGCCACCACAGCCATTTCCTGCCGCCCGAGTATTATGACGTCTGCGACGAACTGGGCATGCTGGTGTCGCCCGAACTGACCATCGGCTATCAGACCTTCTACAACAAGGCGAAGGGGCCCGCGCTCGAACTGTACAAGACCGAGTGGGCCGCCGCGATTCGCCGCTTCCGGAACCATCCCTCCATCTTCGACTGGAGCATGGGCAATGAGATGTATGATTCCATACCCATTGCGCCGGAGCTTTACCGCATCGCCAAGGAACTGGACGGCACGCGTCCCGTCGTTGATTCGGACGGCGTGCCCCAGGCCGGTTTCACCGAGGGCACACGCGACCGCGACACGCTCGACCTGTACTTTACCCAGTTCGACGTCTCCAACAATCCACTGGACATTCCAGACCTCTATCGCTGTCCCGCGCCGAAGAAACCCGTCATCTCGCACGAGACGGGCAACTACGTCACCTTTCCGCTGCTCGATCAGATTTATCTCTTCTGCAACAATTTCAAACCGTTCTGGCTGATCGCAGCGCGCGACAAAGTTCAGAAGATGGGTCTGCTCGACGAGGTGCCGCGCTGGGCCGAGAACACGGGAAAACTCTACACGCTCTTGCGCAAGACAGACATTGAGGCCATCCGCAAAAGTCCATTCCTGTCCGGGTACCACTGGTGGCTTTTCCAAGACTATTGGACCACCTCAAACGGCATCGTGGACACCTATATGCGCGTCAAGCCGGGCATCGACCGTGACGCCATGCGCCAGTTCAACAATGACGTGGTCCTGCTCCAGGACGGCATCGGTCTCAGCTATCGGGGAGGCGAACATCTCAAGGCAACCCTGCTGATTTCCAATTTCGGAACCTCTGCCCTCGACAACGCCACACTCTCCTATCAGGTCGGCCATTCCATCGCTGAACAATCTTTGCCCGCGCCCAAGGCGCTTCAGGGTGCGCTCACCGAACTGGCCAGAATGGATGTGCCCCTGCCGGAGGTCAGCCTCCCAGAGCAAATCGTCGTCAAGGTCCGGCTGGTGTCTGGCGGCGCGACTTTCACCAACGAGTGGTCCACATGGGTCTATCCCGCGCAGGTGCCCGCAGCCACAACACCGCTATTTGCCTCCACCGAACTGCTACCCTGGCTGGAAGCGCGCGGCGCGAAGGTGCTGCCTTCGCAGAAGCCCTACCCCACCCAGGCCGTCTATGTCTCCAGCCAGGTGACTCCGGAACTGATCGACGCCACTGCGGCCGGTGCGTCCCTTATCCTGTTCAAGCCGCAGGGCCTGCTCCCGGCCGCCACGACGCGTTTCAAGACCGCATGGTGGCTCGGCAATGAGGGCGACAACAACGCGGGCACGGTGGTGTACGACCACGCCGTCACGCGCGCCATGTCGCCCGAGGGTTGGTGCGATGCGTCCTGGTATCCGCTGCTGGAGGGAAGCGACGGATACCTGGTCGATGAACTCCCGGCGCAGCCGGAACAGATCATCCGCGGAGTCGAGGTTGCCGGTGTCTGCCGCAACAAATCCATGCTGTTTCAGGCCACCGTCGGCAGGGGGCGCGTTGTTGTCTGCGGGCTGAACCTCGACGCGACACGGCCTGACGGTACGCCCTGCCCGCCCGCCGAATGGCTTACGGCGCGCCTTGTCGACCCTGCGACAACTTTTCCCCTGCCAACCGCGGCGATTCCGGAGAGCTACTTCCGCGAGCGTATCGTGAGAGCGCCGAAATTCAGCGGGCCCTTCATTGAGGGTTTTGCGAGCCTCTTGCGCAATGAAGGCGAGACGGGCAAGTGGTTCACGTACCGCAACGAACGGGACAAAACGGAAACACTTCGGCAGACCGAGGCCGGTCATGTCGTGGAGTGGGACAGCGCGCCGGCACCGGACCCGCTATCGGGTGGATCTATAACCTTTGTATTCGCCGGCGGCCTCGGGTGGATTTCGCAGCCGTCAACCGACGGGTTCGCCCTGTCCCTCAACGGCAAAGAGATTCTCCGCTTTGACGTGTGCCGCGGACGAGGCCTCTGGCACGATGATGCTAACCGCGTCTCGCTTAGCTTCGTGGCCCGGCGTTCGACCTCGGAAGACACGGCCGGCCTGTTCTATCTGGGCGTGCCCTGCGACCTTGTCGCACCCGGCCAAGGCTGCCGTCTCAGCGTTACGTCTCTCGGATCGGGAAGCCAGCGATGGTTTGCGTTACACCCCTACAGCGATGTGCTTGGTGCGAAGTAGAAGTCTTGACAGCCGAGGGCGGCTGTGCCACATATTGCTTTGGCTCTCGCTGCAAGCCGGCAGCCGAGGGCGGCTGTCCTACATGTTGAAAGAGAAAGGACCAATATGATTTCCGCGATGACGGTTGTGGCGATGGTGGTGCTGTCGGCTGCGTCGGATGATGTGCAGTCGAATGTGACTTGGGCGGAACGGGCGTTTGCGGAAAAGGCTATGCTGGCGCCGTCGGGCCATATGGACATTCAGCACGAGGACAGCCCGGGAGACACCAAGCTCCGCAAAGGCACGGCGGGCGGGCCGATGCGACTGGGTGAGAAGACCTATGAACACGGAATCGGCGTCAATTCCCATTCGGCGATTGGCGTGACGCTGCCCCAGCCGGGAAAAGCCTTTCGCGCCACCATTGGGCTGGACCGAAATGTGGACCATTCAGTGGCCTCGGTGCGCTTCCATGTGGAAGCGGTGGGGCGCACCCTGCTGGAAACAGATGTGGTGCGGCCCGGGGTTGAGCCGCGCGAGATTGACGTGCCGTTGGAAGGGGCTCGGCAGTTCGACCTCATCGTCGACAATGGCGGCGATGGCCGGTCCTTTGACCAGGCCGACTGGGCCGACGCGCGGGTATTGTTGGCGGATGGGTCGGAAATCTATGTTGATGCGCTGGGACGCGGTGAAGACATCGAGGCGGAGTGGCCCTTTTCCTTCGTCTATGGCGGGCAAGCCTCGGAGGCGCTGCTTGCCACCTGGGAGCGGCGGGTGGAGACCGATTCGGTCGAGGGGGGACAACGGCGCACCCTTGTGCTGACCGACCCGGCCACAAAAATGGAAGTGCGCGCGGTGTCGACCGCGTTTGCCGACAGTCCCGGTGTAGATTGGACGGTTCACTTCACCAACAAGGGTGATGTGGATGCGCCCGTGCTGGAACAGGTGCGGGCATTGGACGCGTCCTTCCTTTGCGAGCCCGGTGCTGAGGCCACTTTCCACAGCCTGCGCAGCACCTGCGGTGTTGACGACTGGCTTCCCTTCAGCGAAGCGTTGGCTCCCGGCCAGCGGCATGCCTTTGCACCGAGCGCGGGGCGCTCCTCCCTGGGCGCCTGCCCCTTCTTCGACGTGCAGTGGAAGGGCGGCGGGGTGGTTGTGGGGATTGGGTGGACGGGCCAATGGTGTGCGGCCGTGGAGAACCGCAACGGCTGCGTTGCGTTGCAGGCGGGGATGCAGAACCTGCACCTGTCGCTGCATCCGGGCGAATCTATCCGCACGCCGCGCATTTTGCTGATGCGCTGGACGGGGGACGACCCTGTGCAGGCCAACAACCTCTGGCGGGCCACGATGCTGCGGCACATCTCCCCCCGGGTACACGGCGAGATTGTTACGCCACCGATTGCCCATCTCAGCACGGCCTTTTATGAAATGGACCAATGCACCGAGGCGCAGGCACTGGACCACCTGAATGCGGGCAAGGACCTTGGCTTCGAGTGTTACTGGTACGACGCCTATTATGGAAAAGACGATTTTCCCACGGTGGGCAACTATGTTCTTCCGATGGCACGGGGATTCAACCAGAGCCGCTTTCCCAACCAATTGAAACCCGTGGCCGATGCGGTACACCGGGCGGGACTGCAATTCCTGATGTGGTTTGAGCCGGAACGGATCTGTGCGGGGACGCTCATGGCCGTCGAACATCCCGAATGGGTGGTCTTTCCCGACGGTGGCGGTTGGGGCATGTTCAATCTGGGCATTCACGAAGCGCGACAGCATATCACCGACTACATTGGCTCTCTGATTGACGACTATGGGCTGAGTTGGGTGCGCATCGACAATGCGGTGTCCTACGCGCCCCTATGGCAGAAACTGGACGGGGCGGCCGGGCCGGATCGCGTGGGCATGGCGGAAATCCGCTATGTGGAAGGGCTCTACCGCTGGTGGGACGATATGCGGGCCGCCCATCCGGACATCGCGATCGACAACTGCGCCTCCGGCGGTGGCCGCATTGATTTGGAGTTGTGCGCGCGCGCCATTCCGCTGTGGCGCACGGATGCCACCATCACGCCGCTCATGAACAGGGATTTCCACCAGGCCGCGTTGCAGAACCAGGTGATGACCGCAGGATGGGGTCGCTATGTGCCCTTCAGCGCCAGCGGACAAATGGGCGCCGACCCGTACAACTTCCGCAGCGGGTTCAACGGAGGCATTTCTTTCTGCGAGGACACCCGTCCCGAATCGTACCCACGCGAACTATTGCGCGCGGCCATCGCTGAAGGAAAGCGCATCCGGAAATACTATTTCGGCAACCAATATGCGCTGACGGATATAACGACCAACCCCAAAGACTGGTGTGTGCTTCAGTACCACCGTCCCGCCGAGGGCGACGGCATGGTGATGGCGTTCCGGCGTCATCAATCGCCCTACACCGGGTTCACCTGCGCATTGCGCGAAATCGAGCCTGACAGGGACTATGCGGTGACGCTTTCGCCCGGCTACTCCCCCACTCCGGTGAAAACCATGAAAGGTGCGGAACTGTGCGGGATAGTCCTGAATATCGCCAGCGCGCCGGAGTCCCTGCTTCTGGAATATCGACTACTTCCGAAGTAGCGGGAAGCTTTGACAAAATGTGAAGATGCTGGAAAAGCGGTTACACGAAAGCGGCGCGTGTCGTGTAAAATTGAAGTGGTTGTGTGTGCGGTCCCCTCAGGGGCCATGGACGGAAGAACGGACGAATGCATTATTGGCTTGACTGGATAAACTGGTATTGGGACGGCCTGCTTGGCTGGCTGCTCAACCGTGTCGAGGATTTGCTTGGGATTTCACGGCAGGAAGGGGCTGCGGCGATTGTATGGAAGACCGGGTTCACGCTGCTGTGCCTGCTGCCGTTGTATGAAGCCTACCTGCGGTTCACCAATTACCTTCACGGCCGCCGCCTCCGCAAGTCGATGAAGGGCCATGTGATTTATGATCCGCTTGCAGACAAGGACCTCCGGTTCACGGAGGAACTGGACGCGCTGAAGCATCCCAAGGCGACGCTGGAACAGTTGCGCAAGGAGAAACGCTACGGGCGGATGGGCGAGATACTTTCCGTCATGAACGAACCGGCCGAGGCGGCGCACTGGTTTGCC
Source organism: Candidatus Hydrogenedentota bacterium (assembly GCA_903893795.1). Taxonomy (GTDB): domain Bacteria; phylum Hydrogenedentota; class Hydrogenedentia; order Hydrogenedentales; family CAITNO01; genus CAITNO01. The sequence goes on from CAITNO010000123.1 coordinate 134,940, forward strand.
AAGAACAAGCAGTATGACCGCGCGGCGCAGGAACTGGCGAAATCGGGACATACCTGGAAGGCGGCGCGGCTTTTGTGGCGCTGCGGGGATTATGTGACGGCCGCGCGCTTCTACATGGAGATTGGGAAGATGTCCCAGGCGGCGCAGGGCTTTGCGCGGGCGGGGATGGTGGGCGAGGCGGCGTTTGCATGGGCGAAAGCGGGCAAGATGGACAAGGCCCTTTCCGCCTATGCGCGGTACTTTGACGAATCGGGTGCCCCGCAGGAGGCGCAGGAGCAGACGGCGAACCAGTGCTACCAGTTGTTGCACGACCCGTCGCTGGCGGAGGAGGGCGACCCGGAGCTGCGCGCCGCGCTGCTCGCGGCGGTGGGCGAGCGTTTTCTTCTCGCGGGACGCAACGCGCTTGCGGCGCAGGTGATGGCGGAGGCGGGAAGAAAGGACCGCGCAGCGCAGATCATGGCGCAAATACAGGGCCATGGCGCGGTGCGGCGGTGAATGGAAATGAAGCCTGTGGTGTTGTTTGACATTGAGCATTGAAAACCTGTAGTTTCAACGGTGCCGAAGGATGGAACGGAGGCGTCTTGCGTTCATCCCGCCTTTGGCCCCGGAATTACGGGGAACGGCACATGCGGAGTATGTCCAGGAATGATTGATCGCATAACGATCCTTGGTGGGAGCAGCGTCTACATCCCCGAGTTCATTCTGTCCGTCATCTCACACAATCTCCCCGTGCGAGAAATCGTGCTTCAGGGCCGTCCGGGCCGCAAACTGGAGGTGGTGAGCGCGTTTTGCATCCGGCTGATCGAAAAGGCCGGCTTCCCCATCAAGATTACCGCCGAAACGGACGTGTCCAGGGCGGTGACCAACGCCAAATACATCATCAACCATCTTCGTGTGGGCGGCATGAAGGCGCGGCTGCGGGATGAGATGCTTCCGCCGCAGTTCAACCTGGTGGGCAGCGAGCAATTGGGCGCGGGCGCGATTACAAACGCGCTGCGCACGCTTCCGGTGGTGCTGGAACACGCGCGCATCATTGAGAGCGTCAATCCACAGGCCATTGTGATCAACATGACCAATCCGGCGGGCATCATCGTGGAGGCGCTTTCCCGACTTACCAAGCTGACGGTGGTGGGCGCCTGCGACCTTCCCCGCGTGTACACGCGCAAGATTGCGACGGTGCTGGGGCTGGAACCGGCGGCGCTGACGGTGGACTACGTGGGCTTGTACGATCTGGGCTGGATACAGGACGTGAAGGTGGACGGCCGCAGCAAGATGAGCCAATTGCTGGAACTGCTGGAATCGCGCCAGGAGGAAGAGTTCGACTATGACCTGATCGAGCTGTTCCGCATGATTCCCACGCATGAGACCGGCATCTATTTCCACCGGGCGGAGGTGCTGAAGAAGCAGCAGAATTGCGCGCGCTTCCGGGCGGAGGTGCTTTATGAGGCGGAGCAGCAGATCCTGAGGATGTATGAAGACCCGTACCTGTGCGCACTGCCCGACCTGACGCGGCAGCGCAATGCGGGATGGTACGAAGAGACGATCATGCCGTTGATTCACGGTTTTGAGGGCAGCGAGGGCGTGAACACAGTAGTGTGCGTGCCCAACAATGGGTCCATCCGGGACCTGCCGGATGAAAGCAGTGTCGAAGTGCCTGCCCTTGTAAGCAGCAAAGGGATAAAACCGCGCAAAGTGGGAACGCTGCCGCGCTTTCTCAAGGGTGTGTTTTGGGCGGTGAAGGAAAGCGACCGGCTGACGATTGAGGCGCATCTGCAAAAATCCTTCGAGTGCGCCCACCAGGCGCTGGCGGTGAACCCCTTTGTGGACTCGGTGGTGCGGGCGCGCAAATACCTGGAAAAAGTCACGAAACTGGAGTCGTTTGACCTGCATTGAGGCTTGTGTTCCGGGTTTTCCGAAGGGTAAAAGCGAGGGGTGGATTCATCCAGTTGGACAGTGCCACCGCAAAGTCATTAAGATTATGGTGTGCCGGGGTATTTCCGGCGCGCGTGGCCTAATACATCCTGTTCCGTCCCGTCTGCAGGAGGCGGGCTCATCCCGGTGCAGGGCACAAGGAAGATGAAATGAAAAAGATATGTGTGTTGGCGGCTGTTGTGCTGCTTGCGGCGCTTGGGGCCGGGGCGGGCGAAGTGAAGGTTACGGGCACCGCCAAGGCGGTGTCGGTCAAGGACCTTGTGGGCACGGACACCATGGTGACGCTGGTGCTCAAGGATTCGGGCGCGAAAATAAGCAACCTGAAGGTGGTGGAGGCACTGCCCAACGTCATCAACGTGCAGACGCAGAAGGGTGACATTGAGCCCTATCCCGTTGAACTGGTGGAGGAGGTTCAGGTGCAGGGTGGCAAGGTCGAGGAGAAGCGCTTTAATGCCGAGGGCCTGCAGGTGCTCCGTCCGGAGCAGCAGCGGGTGGTGGAGCGGGCGATGGCGCGCGCCGTGGAGATCTTTGTCGGGGCGAACGACGACCAGGAACTGAAAATGCAGGCGGCGGTGCTGCTGTCGCTGAACAAGAACCGGGACGCCGTCAAATACCTCAAGCAGCTTGCCGAGACCAATGACATCACCGTGCAGTTGACCGCTTCGAAGGCGCTCTACCTTATCGGCGAACCGGTATCGGACACGCTGCTTCGCCAGGGGCTGGAAAGCGGCAACCGCAAGGCGCGGGCTCTGGCGGCGACGCTCGCGGGGCTGACCAAGTACACCACGGGCATCCCGCTGCTGAAGCCGATCTTTGGCGACCGCGCGGTGGAGCTTTCGGCGCCCGCGGCGCGCGCCCTGGCGCGTCTGGGCGAGCGGGAAATCATCCCCCGGCTCGTGGCCATGCTGGAAGAGTCGAACGACAAGAAGGGCGAGGCGGCGGTGTTCTCGCTGGTGCGGCTCGGCGGTGACGATGTTCTGCAGGACATGAAGAAGAAGCTGGGTGAGACAGAGGGCATGATCAAGTTCCGGGTGGTGTCGGTGCTGTACCAGATGAAGGACCCGTCGGGACTGGAAGAACTCAAGAAGATTTTCAACGACTATCCGACGCTGGCCCCGGAGGCGGCGCTGTATTTGACGAAAAACGCCGACTGGGAAGCAACGCAGTTCTTGCGCACGCGCCTGACCCGGCGTGAGGACCCCACGGACGCCAATCTCATTTACCGCGCCGATACGGCGGCGGCGCTGCTGATCAACGGCGATCCGTCCACGCTGGCGGTGTTTCAGGAAATTCTGCGTTCGGACAGCGTGAAGGCGAGGAAGAAGGTGTTTGAGCTGTTCACCGACATCGGCAACGCCCGGCTCATCCCGATCCTGCAGCCGAACATCGAGAATGTGGACAAGCGGATGTCGCTGGACGCCTGCGAGACAGTGGCCACGCTGGCCCTGCCCGCCTTCCGAACGCGCCTGCTGGAAATGCGCGTCGAGGAATGACCGGGCGTCTCCATGTGCTGGTGGCCGGCCGGGTGCAGGGCGTGGGTTTCCGCTGGGCGGCAGAAGACCGGGCGCGGGAACTGGGCCTGAACGGCTGGGTACGCAACCTGCCTGATGGCCGGGTGGAGGCGGAGTTTGAGGGCTCGGCTGCCGCGCTGGACGCGATGGAGGCGTGGTGCTGGCAGGGTCCCCGCATGGCGTTGGTTCAATCGGTGGAAGCCAAGCTGGAAAGCGGGGAGCCCAAATACAGCAGTTTCATGGTCACCGGGTGACCGTTTGGTGCGGCCGTTGGCCGCAACCAAGGAATCTAGAATCCAGAATTCAGAAGCCAGAATGAGACCGAAGTCGGCGGGCATGGCAAGTGGACAGGTCTTGACAACCTGCTGAGCGTTGCAAGCGCGACATTGAGCGCCCCGGACTGTAAGGCCTGGGAGATGCCGCGAAGTTCCGCGCAATAAGACAGGAAGATGGCGGATAGATACGCAGCCCCCCCCGCGGCCTTACAGGAATAGGAACATGGCAGCCAGCTCCCGTGAACTTGTGTTGCAGACGCTGAATTTCGAGGGTCCGGTCCGCGCGGCGCGGCAGTTGTGGTGGCTGCCCTGGGCGGAAATCTATCATTCCGCCGAACTGGCCGAAATCCGCGAGGCCTTTCCCCCGGACATGGAGAGCGCGCCGGGCTTTCTTCGGGAAGCCGTTTTCGGAAAGGGCGACATCTGCGAGTTGGGCGTGTCCTTTGACGACTGGGGGGCTGAATTCACCAACATACAGCGCGGGCTGGTGGGCGAGGTGAAAAACCCGCTCATCCGCGAGTGGCCCACGGACGTGGAGAAGGTGCATGTGCCGCGCGAATGGCTGAGCGTGGACACGGACCAGGTCAACCAGTTCTGCGCCGGGTCGGACAAGTTCGTTCTGGCGGGGTGCTGTCCGCGGCCTTTTGAGCAGATGCAGTTTCTTCGGGGGACGGCGGAATTCTATGTGGATCTGCTGGTGCAGCCGCCGGAGATGGCAGCATTCCTCAAGCTCATGCACGACTTCTATTGCGAGCAGATGGAACTTTGGGCGAAGACAGATGTGGACGGGCTCATGTTCATGGATGACTGGGGCTCGCAACAGGGCCTGCTCATCGACCCGGCCGTCTGGCGCGAGGTGTTCAAGCCGCTGTACCGGGACTATATCCAAATTGCCCACGGCGCGGGCAAGAAAATATTCATGCACTCGGACGGGCACACGCTGGACATCTATCCCGACATGGTGGAACTCGGACTGGATGCCTTCAACACACAGCTTTTCTGCATGGGCCTGGAAAAGCTGGCGCCCTTTGCGGGAAAGATCACCTTTTGGGGCGAGATTGACCGGCAGTATCTGCTGCCGGAGGGAAGCACGGGGGACATTGGGGAGGCGGTGGAGCGGGTACACACGCTGCTGTGGAAGAACGGTGGGTGCATTGCGCAGTGCGAGTTCGGCGCGGCGGCGAAGCCCGACAACGTGCGCGAGGTGTTTGCGCAGTGGGACCGGCTCACGGTGCGGTAGAATACGCGCTTGCGCCAATGCGCTGACGCTCCGGAGCCCGCAGGCCATGCCTGCGGGAGGATAAGCGGCGGCATGGCCACCGCAGTCAAAATGGGCGGAAAGCGCGCCGCTCCGGTGTCCGTAAACAATAACCCCGCGGAGGCGCTTGGTGTCCTCCGCGGGGCGTAAGTCTTTTCGGTGCGTTTGTTTCGGGACTTAGAAGGAGATCTTCATTCCGCCGTAGAAGTAGTCGCAGTCGGCGCTGCCGGAGCCGCCGTTGAAGACCAGGCCGTTGCTGGTGGAGAAGTTGCCCTGCTTCAGGCCGTCGCCGACGAAGAGGTGGCTCCATCCGAACTCGAAGGCGAGGTCCTGGCTGTACTGGTATTCATTGAAGATGAAGAATTCCCAGCCTAGGTCCTTGCTGTTGGCCTTGGTGATGAAGCTGAGGATCGGGACCAGGGGACGGTCGAAGCCGGCCACGGACTCGTAGTGGGTGACGGCGATGACGCTGTGGACCTTTTCGCAGGGGGCGATGATGACGCCGAGGCGCGCCCACCAGGCGTTGGAGAGGTCGTTGGTCAGGTCCAGGTAGCCGTTGCTGATCTCGTTGGAGAAGAGACGGTTGAAGCTGACGCTGGCCTGGGGCGAATGGAAGGGGTTGACCCAGTCGCAGAAGCTGACGTCGCGCTTGTCCTGGCCGCCGTAGTACCGGCCGGACAGGAAGAAGCGGGGCTGGAGGACCATGTCAACGGTGTAGCCGAAGTCGGCCTTGGCGCCCCAGACGTCGAAGCTCGCGTTTTTGTCGCCAAAGGTGTAGCCGACGGCGTCGGCATCGCCGAACTGGTAGGCGACTTCCATGTCGTAATCGAAGGCGGCGCATTTGCCCGCGGCGCGCAGGCCGGCGGTGTTCAGCAGGGTGTCACCGGCGGCGACGGTGTTGTCGCGCAGGAGCATCCAGTACACGTCAAAGGTGTGGCCCTCGATGGCCTTGCAGGAGGCGTAGACGCCGTAGAAGTCGGTGTCGCCCTTGCCCCAGTTGCCCATGCTCTCGGCCAGCTTGGCGGCCCATGCATCGACGGTGAAGGAGTCGCCCTTGTAGGTGGCGCGTATGGCGTCAAAGGAGATGCCGGTCCAGAAGAAGCCGAAATCGCGGGGTCCGACGAGCCACTGGCTGCCAAAGGCAAGCTCCTGGCGGCCGACGCGCAGGCTGAGGGGCGTGCACCACATTTTGTCGATGTTGACATAGGCCTGGAAGAGGCTGACGTCGGCGGCGCCGCGTCCGTCAATGCCGGTCAGGTAATTGGAGCGGAAGTTGGTGCCCCAGTTGCCGTAGGAGTCGAGCTCGATGACGGCGCTGACGTCATTGGTGAAATCGGCCTTGACGCCGAGGCGGGTGCGCTGCTCGACGGCCGAATAGTCCGGACCCTTGCGGTCCCACTTGTAGGGGCTCAGGATGGCCGGCGCAAAGGGGCCGCCAATGGCGCGGCCGCCGGTGTACAGGGGCGAATAGCGCAACGCAGGCGGCGTTGCCGACCAGTTGGTGATGTAATTGCCACGAATGCGCAACTGCCCGTTGATTTCAACGTTTTGCAGTTCTGCCGTGGCGGACAGGGCGGCGAGGCACACTGCCAACGCCAAAAAGGCCCAACTCTTCCGCTTCATAGACCACTCCTTCTCTCCGCTTGACACAATTACCCGTATCTGCGCACACACGTACACACATGTTTCGGGTAGACCTAACGGTCATTATAAAGAAATCTGCCAAAATCTGCAAGCTGTTTAGTTGACAGTTTGCAACTGATAATTGACAATTGACAATTGATAATTCTGCGGTGGGCAGGGTTTATGGAAGAAAGAGACTGGAAGCCTCTTCTACTTTTTTAGGCATTCTTGAGGCTTGGCGGGGCGTTTGGTACTTGCGGGGTGTGTGGCGTACACTGGCGAAAACCCTATGGGAGGTCCTTTTTATGAAGCGTGTTGTGATGCTGGCTGTGGTGTGCTGTGTGGCGGCCGGGCAGGGCTGGGGCGCGACGCTGTATGTGTCGAAACTTGGGGACAATTCGGACGGGATGTCCTGGGCCAAAGCTTTCAACACGATTCAGAAGGCGCTGGACAGTGTGCCGGACGACAAGGGTGGGCACCGAATCGCGATTCGGCCGGACACGTATATGGAGGCGAACCTCTATCCGGCGCAGAAGGGCGCAGCCGGGGCGTACAATGAGCTGGTGGGTGATTTTGACGGGGCGCTGGGGTCGGGGGCGTCGGGCTGGGCGGTGATGGATTGCGGCGATGTTGAGAAGGGCATGAAAAGCTACGACTGGTGGGGCAATATCCGTTCGTACAGCAAGGGGTGGTCGAAGGAGCACACGGAGGAGACCTTCTCGGCCATCGGCTGGGACCGGTGGAAACTGCGGCGGCTTTACGCCACGGGGGGCGACGGCGGGATCTTTTTCGACACGACGGACAAGGTGGAACCGTTTAGCGTGGTCGTGGAGGACTGTTTTTCCATCGGGCGCGCCTTTGGCGGGGGCGTGGGCAACTGCCTGTCGCGGCCTGATGAGCCGATTACGTACCGGCGCTGCCACCTGTGGGCGTTGGACTGGTGGGGCGACACGTCGGGGGCCTATGTGCGGATTGAAAACCAGACCATGCCCGAGCGGCCCGACGTGCTGTTTGAGGACTGCGTGATGGTGGGTCCGCAGTGCTCGCTCAAGGGCGGGAATTACGGGTTTAAGACCTATACGCGGGCGCTGGTGCGGCGCTGCCAGTTGATTACGCTCAACTTTTCGCAGCCTGTGGGGACGCCGACTGACGGCATCGTGCAGAGCGTGCAGGCGGGCAAGCATTTCGCGGTGGATTTTGAGGACAGCACGCTGATGGGATACAAAGTGTTCGGCGTGAAGGTGGACAAGGACACGGCGGGCGACCTGAAATACACGACCAAGGGCGACTGCAAGGCCTATGTGCAGTTTCAGCAGGAGGTGCCTGCGGGCTTCTTCCGTTTGGACCACTGGCCCGTGGAGATTTTCGCGATGCTGGCACCGCCGAAACCGGCCGACCTGCGGCCCGCGCTGGTGAAGCAGGGCATAGTGCGCCGGGACCTGTGCGAGGTGACGCCGGTGGTCTGGCAGGGAAAGCTGTGCCTGATGGCCTGCGTGCGCCCGGCGAGCGGCGGCTCGGTGGAGGATTACTACCTCACGCTGACCGATGTGGAGTCGGGGGTTGAACTGGCGCGTTTTGGCCAGGGACACAGCCTGGGCTGCGCCATTGTGCGCGACAACACGCTGTATGTGTTCGCATCGCGCTTTGAAAAGGACAACTGGAACGATGTGACGCTGTTCAAGTCGTCCGACCTGAAACAGTGGGAATCGAAGGTGGTCATCAAGCAGGAGAAGACAGAGCACCTGTTCAATTCATCGGTGTGCGCGGGGCCGGACGGGTTTGTGATGGCCTATGAGACCAACGCCCCTGAATGGCCGGCCTTCACAGCTAAATTCGCGCGGTCCAAGGACCTCGAAAACTGGACGAAGGAAGACGGGGCGATTCTGGGCGCGGACCGCTATGTGGCCTGTCCGTGCATCCGCTATGCCGACGGCTACTATTACGTGCTCTACACCGAACACCGGACACCGCGCTGGTTTTTCCAGGTGTATGCGGCGCGCTCGAAGGACCTGAAAACCTGGGAACTGAGCGGGACCAATCCGGTGCTCACGCCGGACGAGGCGGATGACGGGATTAACGCGTCCGACCTGGACATGGTCGAATTCAACGGCAAGACGCATGTGTATTATGCCGTGGGCGACCAGCGCACCTGGATGAACATCAAACGGGCCGTTTATGACGGACCGATGGCGCAGTTTCTTGGGGCATGGTTTACGGCACCAGGGGTGCAGACGAGGTAGGGCATTGCGCCACACTTACCAAGAAGATTATAGACGGATGCGGTTCGTCGGTCGTGTCGTTAAGTGCAACACCCCCCGCTGCTTCGCAGCACCCCCCCTCGCAGGGGGGACCTAAGAGCGGAAGCTTACCCCCCCCGGCCCTTCGGGCCTTCCCCCCTCGGAGGGGGGACCTAAGAGTTCGGCCCCCCCTGTCTTCGAAGGGGGACTGAATTGCATGCGCTCTCTTGGATGACCGCCCGTTGTCAGGTCAGCACACGTATTCGTTCGGGGGGGTGACCGACCATCTGTCGGAGAGCTTTTGTCAGGAATATCAGTTCGACCGCGAATTGTCAGGTCTTTCGCTTTGTGAGCACGTTGATTATCTGGTAATCTTATTTGGTGTAAATCTGTGCGTCCATGAGGTGGTTAGAACTGATGTTGCATGCTGACAGGGTGGTTTCCGATGCTCCCGGGAGGACCGTGCCCATTCAGGTCGGCCGTTTGTTGGGTAAATACCGCATTGTTCGGGAATTGGGACGCGGCGGGATGGGGGTGGTTTATCTGGCGGAGGACACTTCGCTGGGGCGTCCGGTGGCGCTTAAGATGCTTTATCCGGCGCTGGCGATGGATGAGGAATTTATTGACCGTTTTCGGACGGAGGCCCGCTATGTGGCCGCCTGGGCGCATCCGGGGATCGTGCGCATTCACAGCTTTGAGGAAATCGAGGGGCATGCGACGATCGACATGGAATTTATCGACGGGGAGCCGCTTTCGGGGCTGATGCTGCGGGAGGTGATGACGCCGCACCGGGTGGTGGCACTGCTGCGCAGCGTGGTGGAGGCGCTGGCGGAGTGCCATGCGGAGGGGATCGTTCACCGGGATGTGAAGCCGGGGAATATTCTGGTGGGGAAGAACGGGCGGGTGCTGTTGACCGATTTCGGGCTGGCCAAGGCCTATGCCCATCATTTGGAGTCAAAGGTTCACGGCACCTCCTCTTCGGGGTTCTTTTTGGGGACGCCGCGCTATGCGCCGCCGGAGGCCTGGGACAGCGGTGAATGCACCCCGGCGTGGGACGTGTATTCGCTGGGCATGGTGCTGTATGAGTCGATGACGGGCCGTCCTGCCTATAACGGGAGCACGCCGCTGGAGATTATGCGGCAGATGGTGGCCGCTGCCCCCCGCCCCATTGGCGAACTGGTGCCGGATATTTCGGAACCGCTTGGGGCGCTGGTGGATGACCTGCTTAACCGGGACCCGGCGCTGCGTCCGGCCGATGCGGGGGTTGCGCTGGAACGGTTGCGGCGCGTTCCGGAGTACGATGCGCAGGGGATAGAATCGGATGCGACGGTTCATATTCCGAAACAGCGCAGGAGAGCCTGGAGACCACAGGTCCGGCGCTTTCCTTCGGCGAAGAAACTCTTCCAAGGGGTGCTGGCGGGTGTTTTGGTGCTGGCCTGCGCGGCAGTCGGAGTATGGTATGGGGTCTTTGGGCGGGAGGGCGGGGCTGTAATTTCAGGTGCGGTGGCGGGTATCGACAGCCAGGAAGGATTTGCGCGGACCCGTCTGCTTTCGGCGGAGGAACTGCTTGCAGTTCCCCAGCGGGCAAAGAGTGCCGGACGCTCTTTTTACGATGTGCGTTTCCTGGAGAAGGATTCTGGGCTTGACGCGCTGTGGATGATTGTTCCTGGTGAGGCCGGGGGCGACGACACGGTTGTGGCGGCGACGGAACGGGGCATATACCGGCTGGTCTTAAAGAACAGCGCGGAGGACTCTTTCGAAATCTCAGGTGATTTGGCGGAGTACAGCGAGCCCTCGGGGCAGTATTGCCACGAGGCGCGGGTGGAGGGCCGGGGGCGCTGGGTGCCTCGGGGCGAGTCCATGTCGTTCCAGTTGGAATTGACGGACATTTCGGACAACACGGTGCGGCGGCTGGCGGCCATGGGCACGCGCAGCAAGGAGCCAAGAAGCGACACCCAATTCCTGTACGAAGTGGAGGAATCGCCGACGGCGATGCCGCTGGTGTATCTGGAACTGCTGCCGAAGGACCGGGAATGGGCGCGGCGATTTGAGGCGCTGCTGCCGGCAGTGTCGGGGGGGCGGCTGCAGGTGCCCTGCCTGACGGAGGACAGGGCTTTTACGATGGACGGGCACCTGGAGGAGGATGTGTGGCAACGGGCCTATTACGGGGCCAGCGGGCGTATTGGGCTGAGTTCGGGCCGGCCGGAAACGGCGGGCGCGAAGCTGTTTGCCGTGGCGACGCCCAAGGGGCTTTACCTGGCGTTTCGGCTTGCCGGGAAGCATGGGGGCCCCATCGGACTGCAACTGGGTGTCATGCCCCAATTGGGGATTCCGGCCAAATCCTCGGCACTGGCCCTGGCGGTTTGGCAGCCTGATGCCCCCCCGGAGACCCGGCTGATGGTGGATAACCATGAGGCCCCTTGGGAGTGTGACTGGCAGTATGCTTGTGCCGCCGATGGGGACAACTGGAACGCGGAGGTGCTGATTCCGTCCGCGTCGCTGCGGGACATGGCGCTGCCGCGTCCGGGCCATGCCTGGCGGATGAATGCGACGCTGGTGGACTGGGAGACGCCCGCGCAGTTGCGACCTATTTGCCAGTGGGGCTATCCCAACTTTGAGGATGTCCTGCACGGCATGATTGTGCAATTTGTCAACGCGGGGGCGCAGCCATGAAAGGTGAAGCATCAGGCACGGTGAGACTTTGGGCATGGGTTCTGTTTTTTGTGCTTTTCGCCTTCACGGCACGGGTATGGGCAAAGGAAGAGGCGGTGGTCCCCTCTTCAGACCCGGAGCAGTTGACAGTGGCCGGAAACATGCTCTATTTCATAGCGGACGACGGCATTCATGGCCGTGAACTTTGGAAAAGTGACGGCACGGACGAAGGCACGCAACTGGTGAAGGACCTTGAACCGGGACCCCGAGGCGCTGATTATCAGATCGAGCGAGGCGGTGTCGTGGGCAGTTTCTTCCTGTTTGTCGCGCGAACGCGGGAACAGGATTGGACGCTCTACAGGACGGACGGCACGGAGCAGGGAACGCAGGGGGTGTTCTCTTTCTCGCCGGGAGTAACAGGCCTCGCGGCACCGCTGACCATTATGCGTGACCGCCTGTTCCTGAACGTGATTAACGCAAACAGACCGTACAACCTTTGGGCAAGTGACGGGACACACGACGGTACCTATCCGCTTGATCTTGAGGATATTCCGACCGTCTTTACCTCCTGGACCGTAAGCGACAGCGGTATTCTGTTTCTCGCGAGCCGTGAACGGACCAGTCTTTATCAAAGCGACGGCACCGCTCAGGGCACCTTCAGGCGCAAAGAAGAACTACAGAAAGGGATTGAGAATCTTACGGCTCTTGGCGACCGGGTTGCGTTCGCCATGCAGAACGAAGCCTGGATTTCCGACACCACGGGGGCCCGTGTGCTTACCGTGCAGGAAAACAGACCCGGGAGGGCAATCGATCCGGCGGCCGGGTTTGCCCGATTGGGAGACACCCTGCTTTTTACCTATGACGACGGACAGGCCGGCAAGGAACTTTGGCGCACGGACGGCACCGCGGAAAACACGAGACTGCTGAAAGACATATACGCTGGTGTCCCGGGGTCCAGCCCCTATTCGTTTACGGTGGCGGGAAAACTCTGTTTCTTCTCGGCGGAGACCGCAGAGTCCGGGCGTGAATTGTGGGTGACGGACGGTGCCGGGGAAGGAACGCACATTACCAAGGATATTCTGCCCGGCTACCGGAGCGCGGAGCCCTATGCGCTTTGCGCCGAGGGCGACCGGCTCTTTTTCAGTGCGACGGACGGGGTGTCTGGAGAGGAGCTTTGGGTTTCCGACGGGACGGAGGCCGGCACGCGGCGCTCAGCGGATATCTGCCCCGGTCCGCTGGATTCAAGCCCGAAGGGCACCGTTGCCATGAAGGGCTTTGTGCTGTTTGCGGCCACGGACCCCAGTCACGGGCGCGAACTGTGGCGCAGCGACGGCACGGAGGCGGGCACGCGGCTCGTGAAGGACATCAAAACAAGGCAGCAGGTCAATCCGAGTTCGTCGCCGCGGGAATTGACCCCGGCGGGGGCGCTCCTCTATTTTGTCGCCAATGACATTGAGCATGGCACGGAACTATGGGCCACGGACGGCACGGAGACGGGGACGCGGCTTGTGCGGGACATTTATCCCGGTTCACCCGGCTCGAACCCCCATTATCTGACGGCATTCAACGGGCTGCTCTATTTTGCCGCCAATGACGGAAACTATGGAGAGGAGCCCTGGTGCAGTGACGGCACAAAAGACGGCACACGAATGGTCTCGGACATTAATTTCCGGGAGAGGAGTTCGGCCCCCCGTGAGATGACCGTGGACGGCCAGAAGGCCCTCTACTTCGTTGCGCACGCTGACACCTACGCAGACAAGGGGAACTGCATTTTCTCGGTCAACCTCGCTGGAGAGCTACATTGCACGGTCCAACCATCACCGCGGTCCCCCCTGTGGAATCCGCGGGGGTTGCGGATGTGGAACGACTGGCTCTACTTCAGCGCCGACGACGGTGTGCATGGCGAGGAACTTTGGCGCACCAACGAGCGGGATACGGTCATGGTGCGCGACATCGTGCCAGCTCCCCTGGTCGGCGCTCTTCCGCATGAGTTCAGCGCCACGCCGGGTGGGCTCTATTTCTGCGCCAACGACCGCCTTCAGGGGGATGAGCTTTGGCGTCTGGACATACACGGGGATGCCCGTCTTGTCTGCGATATCCGTCCTCCCGACAGTTACCTCCCCTTCCGCCGCTGAGGCGGGGTCCCCCCCCCCTTTTTCAGGCACTGTTTACGAAATATACATTTTGGGTGTTTATTTTGTAAACAGAATATACAATTTTGCCTGCGGCGCCACCTAGCCACGCGAACGGATAACAATGTTCTTAAAGTCAACGCTGTTAGTGGGTTATGAGTTAGAAAGCTGGCGAAAAAGGAAAGTTATTGAATTGGCACGATTCCTGCAATAGGGCTTGAAAAGGGCTTCGCGCCGCGCTTGCCGGTCTGGACAGGCAAGACGGGTGGAAGAGCACCGTAAGCACGGTGCTTTCGACCTCGGCGGAAGCAGACCCGAAACAGGAAAGGAAAGCCAACTTATGCAAACGATGGTATGGAGAACGACAAGGGGTTCTTGTCAGAAACCGCAGGGGGCTGCGGGTTTCTTGGCGAGGAATGGCATCTCCGGTGAGACACAGAGGACAGGTTCACAGAAGTTCATGGGAACGCGCAACAGGACAGTCAGGGCGTAGTATGGGGTCTCAAGTGAGGACAAATTCCCGTTTCCGCGCGTGGTGGTTGGTCGTTATGCGAGGCCACCGGGTCAGGATGATGACGCAGGAGCCCCGTCAGGGGATGCTGCGGGGGCTTCGCTATGTTACCACGTACCTGTTGGAAGCGCCCCAATAGGGCGCGGAGAGGTGAAGCGGGACAGGCTGAAGTTGTGGCCTGTCCCGAATGCAGCCAAGGCAGGCTTCGTACCCTTTGTACCGCCCTTTCAGCGCTCTGAACGGAAAAACTAAGCTAGTGAAAGCTGACACTGGCGCGCAAGACGCAGTCGACGTGGACCTTACGGGCCTTCAGGGTTCCGAATCGTGAAGGTGGGTATGCACCCATAGCGTGTGACCGGCAAAGCGCCTCGGACCGGAATCATTCGGTCTGAGTATTACACTTAGCGCGGGTGGGGCCAGCCCCACGCCGTGTCCTACAGGCGCAAGGGTTGGGGGATGTTTGGCCGTGGGATAACAGGACTGAGAAAGTGTTGCGGAGGCTTGGGGGTTCTGGCAAGATAGCCTGAGGAGATTCTTATTTTGCTTCACCTTGCGGTGAATACAGGGGGCCAGCGCGGCGCGTGCTGGCCCATCGGCGAAGTAGCGCTCACCATCGGGAGAAGCGCGGAGTGTGAGATCCGTGTGGTTGACCCGGTGATATCGCGGCGGCACTGCGAGGTGTGGCAGGCGGGCGGACAGGCCCGCGTGCGGGATTTGGGCAGCAGCAATGCGACACTGGTCAACGGACGGCCCGTTAGAGAGGCAATACTGCGGCTGGGTGATGAACTGGCCATTGGCAGCACGACCTTTCTGGTGACGGAGCGCGAAGCGGAAGCATCGGGGCCGGGACACAGCGGGGACAGCGGTGCCGTGACGGTGGCGGTTCAGAACGGGCTTTACAGCCGCGACACGTCAGCCGCGGGATTGCTGCGGGCGGACCCGCGAACGATTCACGAACTTTATGACCTTTTCGCGCTGGGTCGGCGACTGGGCGAGGTCAGTTCGCTTCATGAACTTATCCCGGTTATCGAGAGTGCCTTGGTGGAGTATTTTCAGCCGCAAACCCTCTGGATTGCCACGTGCCTGAAGGACGGCGAACTCTTTTTTCAGCCTGCGGAGCATTGCGGGCCGCCTTCGGGGGCACCGCTGGACAGCATGCAGCGTGCGGTCAGGGATTGCACGGGGGTGCTCGTTCCGCGTCTGCGGAAGGAGAGTTTGGGGCAGGTTTGCGAAACGGAGCTGATCCTGCCCCTACTGCACGCGCAGGAATGCGTCGGCTGCGTGGCGCTGCTGGGGCGCAGTCCGGGACGCACCTACACGGAACAGGATCTTCAGTTTGCGCTGGGCATCGCGGCGACCACGGCGCCGCACTTGCAGGCGGTGCGCCATGCCGAACAGGTGAGGCGTGACAGCGAACTGCAGCGGCTTGGGGGCGTCACATCGGGCCAACTACTGGGGGACAGCGCGGCGATGCGCGAGGTGCGGGAATTGGTACACCGCGCGGCCGGGGGGCGAATCAATGTACTGCTGCTGGGGGAAACGGGCACGGGCAAGGAACTGGTTGCGCGGTTGATCCATGACCTGAGTCCCCGCGCGGCGGGACCCTATGTGGCGCTGAACTGCGCCGCCATCCCCCGGGAACTTTTTGAGAGTGAAATGTTTGGCCATGAGAAGGGCGCCTTTACGGGCGCCACGCGGAGCCGGGTCGGCCGTTTCGAAGAGGCCCACGGCGGCACGCTGCTGCTGGACGAGGTGGCTGACCTCTCGGCCGATAATCAGGCGCGCCTGCTGCGCGCCGTGGAAACGGGGGTGTTCCGCCGTGTCGGTGGGACGCGGGATATCGCGGTGGATGTGCGGATTGTGTCCGCCACGAACCGGGCGCTTACGCCGGAGGCATTTCGCGCGGATCTCTTTCACCGGCTGAACGGGCTTTCCATCACGATGCCGCCGCTGCGGGAGCATACCGGGGACATTGCCGTGCTGACCAGGCATTTCCTGCAAAGTTCCTCCCGTCTGGCACCGGGAGGGGCGAAAAGCGTCTCTCCCGAGGCGCTGCAAAGTTTGGGCAGGTATGGCTGGCCGGGCAACGTGCGGGAACTCAAGGCTGCGGTGGAGCGGGCGGTGATGTTCTGCGACGGGCCGGAGTTGGGACCGCAGCATTTCCCGTTGAGCGGGCAACTTCCCAACTGTTGTGTCGTGGACGGCAAACTTGCCACGCTGGCCGAGGTGGAGCAGCGGCATATTCTCGCCGTGCTCCATGCGAGCCAGGGCAATGTGAGCGCGGCGGCGCGCACTTTGGGGATCAACCGGGTGACGCTCTACAAGCGTCTTGCGGTTTACGGTATTGAGCTTTAGGCGGCGAAGCCCGCTAGCATACTCGCTGGTAAGTGCGGAGTGCGCTCAGGCCTTTTTCACCCGGGGGCCCTTGGCGGTATCCTCGACGAGCCATCCTGCGGCCTGCATGACATCGCGGAGGCGATCCGATTCGGCGAAATTGCGTTCTCGGCGGGCCTGCTGGCGGGCCACGATCATTTCCATGATCTCGGCGGGGGCCTCGTCTTCGGCGCCGGGGCGGAAGATGCCCGTGACGGCATCCAACTGGTCGAGGAGGGCAATGGCATTGGCCGCGCCCTGGACGCTGACGCCGCCGCCGCTCATTTCCTTGTTCACATCGCGGACAAAATTGAAGATCGCGCGCAGGGCGCCGGAAATATTGAGGTCGTTGTCCATCTCGGCCTCAAACTCGGCGGTGCATTTTTCGCACTGGGTGATGAGGTCAGAGCCGGTGCCGGTGACATGACTGAGGCTGAGGCGGAAATCGCGGATGCGGCTAATGGCGCGGCCTGCGGCGTCGAGCACTTCAAAGGAGAAGTTGTTGGGCTGGCGGTAGTGGGTGGAAATGAGCGCCCAGCGGAGCACGAGGGGGTCGGTGCCCTTGGCGAGAAGGTCGCGAAGGGTGTAGAAATTGCCGAGTGATTTGGACATTTTGCGCCCCTCGACCACGAGGTGGGCGCAGTGGAGCCAGTAATTGACGAAGGGCTCGCCTGTGGCGCACTTGGACTGGGCCAGCTCGTTCTCATGGTGCGGGAAGATGTTGTCCACGCCGCCGCAATGTATGTCGAAATGGGGTCCGAGGTGCTTGTTGCTCATGGCGCTGCACTCGATGTGCCAGCCGGGGCGGCCCTTGCCGAGTTCTGTTTCCCAGAAAACCTCGCCGTCGTTCTCATCCCAGGCTTTCCAGAGGGCAAAGTCGCGGGCGTTGTCCGATTCGTATTCATCGGCGTCGACACGGCCGCTGGCGCCCGCCTGAAGCTGGTTGAGGTTCATGTGGCTCAGACCGCCGTATTCGGGGAAGGTGCTGATCTTGAAGTAGATGCTGCCCCTGATTTCGTAGGTGTGGCCGTTGTCGCGCAGCGTCTTAATCATCTCCACCATTTCGGGGATGTAGTCGGTGGCCGCCGGGTAGAGGTGGGCGGGTTTGATTCGGAGGGCGCGCACATCCTCGAAGAAGGCGGTAGCGAATTTACCGGTAACATCCTTGAGGGGCTGTCCGGTCTGGCGGCAGGCCTTGATGATCTTGTCCTCCACGTCGGTCAGGTTCATGACATGGAAAACGTCGTATCCCTTGTATTCCAGATAGCGGCGGAGGAGGTCTTCGAATACATAGGCGCGAAAATTGCCAATATGGGCGAAATTATAGATAGTGGGTCCACAGGTATAAAGTCCCACCTTGCCCGCGACGATGGGTTTGAACTCTTCCAGTGAGCGTGAAAAGGTGTTGTAAAATGTCAGTGCCATGGCTCTCAAACCTCCGTGGAATGCTTGCCCCAGTGAAAAACTTCAGGAATTCGAGACTGCTATAGACTAACACAGTGCCGCCGAAAATGAGAACTGGAAGCACTGTGGGAAAAAGCTGATTTTGGGCGCGGGTTTTGTGTATACTACCAGCCCTTTTGCAGAAGAGCCCTGTCCGCCGATGCTGTTGCGGATGCGGGTGTCTTGCTGAACCCCGCCGTTGCGGCGAAGGAATGCTGTTGTGCCTGAATTTGCAGAACGCGCATCAAAAGCTGTGGTTGAATCCGGCACGGAGCTGGCCCCGAAGTTCGACGCCGACGGGCTGTTGCCCGCCGTGGCGACGGACCATGTGACCGGCGAGGTGCTTATGCTGGCGTATATGAACGCCGAAGCACTGAAGAAGACCATGGAACTGGGCGAGGCGGTTTACTACAGCCGGAGCCGCCAGGAACTGTGGCACAAGGGCGCGACGAGCGGGTTGGTGCAGAAGGTGCATGAGCTTCGCATCGACTGCGACCAGGACGCCATCTGGATGCGCGTCGAGGCGATCGGCGGGGCTTCGTGCCACACGGGATTCCGTTCGTGCTTCTTCCGCGCGCTGCCCGTGGGCGAGGCGGCAAAGGACGGCTACACACTGACGTTTACAGAGCATGAAAAAGCCTTTGACCCGGAAAAGGTCTACGGCAAGAAATAACTGACCAACCACGCGACCGCAAAGCGACAGGAGAATTTGACATGGCTGCCAAGGGAAACCGCGAAAACATCATTCTGGACTGCACCGAAGCGCCGGGCACGTCCCGCTACACGACTTCGAAGAACAAGCGCAACCATCCGGAGCGTCTTGAAATCAAGAAGTACAATCCGACCCTGCGCAAGCACACGATCCACAAAGAGAAGAAGTAGTCCGCTCTCCCCCACTGTTCTTGATCACCGGAACGGCGCTCCTTGGAGTGCCGTTTCGGTGTTTTTTTCGGGGAATATTGGGCAAGTGGATTGGAGGCAAGGGGGTGTGTATAGTGAAGTCACAGAGTGTAGGGAGGTGGTTCCAAAATGCGAAGCACGTTGTTTCTGGTAACTGTGGCGCTGATAATGGTAGTAGTGTGTTGGGCCGTGAAATATGGGGGTGTTGAGGACGTCGCCGTCCGGGTGGTGGACAAGTCCAGCGGCAATACAATTGACGAATGTTTCGTCTTCTACCATTCCCGTCCCGATTCGAATTGGGGGCGCAGCCCGGAGATCAGGCGGACCGTCCACGAAACCATCCACCCCATCGAGCGGGAAGACCTGACCCGTTTTGACGTGTGGTTTGCTGCATCGGGCCATCGCCCGCATTTGTTGCGTCCGTCGGACTTGAGCTGGTCCAGTTGGCTGAGATTCGGCGAAAGCGTGCTGGCACTGGAACCGGGACCGAACCTGAAGGGGACCGTCCGTGATGCCGCAGGACGGCCCGTAGCGGATGCGTTGATACTCACCGAGATGCGCCCGCTCATCGAGGGTTCTTCCCTGCCGGAAGCTGTGGCGCACACCTGCAAGGATGGCGGGTTCGAATGTCCGGATATCCCTGCCTTCATTGAAGATGTCAAGGCCTTCAAGGAAGGACTTGGCGTAGGCCACTGCACCGTCTCCGACTCAATGGAGTTCGTTATCGTGAGCGGGGCGCTTGCGTGCCGCATGCTTGACGGCGGCAAACCCATCGCGGGGTTATGGGTTATTGCCGAGGCGTGCTCGCATGAGAAGAGTCCCGACAGTTCCTGGTGGCACGCGACACAGAAGACAAACGCGCAGGGAGAGGCGCAATTCACGGAATTCCCCACCGGGGAAGCGGCGATCAGGGCACAGCAGTACTTTCAGGACGGAGCATGGCGGGATTACTACCGGTTTGGCGACAAAGGCGGGGACCCCGACTCTTCCCAGACGGTTGTTATGTGCCCGAAAGCGGAGAGGGACTTCTACGCCGGGGTCGAAGTTCAGCCGGAAAGGGCGGCGAGTTGCACCATGGATGCCCCGGCTGTCGAGGGCGACCTGACCGGTTCAGTTTTAATGAACAGCAAGCCGATTCACGACAGCTCGTTGCAGGCGATTCACTACACGGCGCTGTCTCCTTCCGGAGACGTTTGTATGACCGGCAACACCGGCATCGAAGATGGACATTTCTCGTTCTCTCCGTTTCCCAGGGGGGATGTGTTGGCTGAAGCAGTGTGTTATTCGGCTTCGGGGCGGAAACCCTGGAGCAAGACTCTCTGGCTGCCGAATGGCGAGTCGACAAAGGTGCCCCTGCAAATCGATTTGAAGGAGGCAAGTCGGGAGCTTCGGGTGAAGATCCCGATTGAAAGAGACGGCAGGCACGTGGGAATTAGCGTTTTTCCCGCCGATGTTCCCCTCGACCGAATACCGTTCCTGGTCAAGAACAATCCGGCCCGCCTCGCACACAAGGTGGCGACGGAAGAGCATGTATTATCAATTCCGTGTACGGAAGGGAGGCACGTTGTCGTCGTGTACGAGAGATTCTCCAGGGGCAAGATTCTGGGCGTCAAGGAAATTGAAGTGGGCGACAGAAACGAACCGACCGTGGCATTTGAGTGAAGGCGCCTGGCTGTGCGCACCGTCAGAATGCTTTCTGGGAGGGTTATCGGTCTTGTTCGATGGAGCACTCCATGGGAATGATGTGGCACTGCTTTCGTGTCCGCTCGCTCACTTCCTCTGTGCCTGCGCATTCAAAGAACAGTGTGACTGCTTCTTTGAGCATCCGGCACGCCTCATCAAGTGTAGCGCCCTCGCTGACAATCTCCAACTCTGGACACAATGCAGTGTATCCGTTCCCTTCCCTCTCGACCACCGCCGTAAAATGATAAGTTCTCATTTGGCAAGCCCTAGTTCTCCCAGTTAACACTATCCGTCCGGAAATGTTCGGCATGGGCGTTTCCGGCGAAACTGCCTCTTCGACTCAAGTGTCTAACATACGGAACCACCGGTTCAAACCAAGAAGGGATTTGCACATGGCAACACATGTGGTAACTGGCGCGTTTGGGTACACGGGGAAGTACATCACGGAGCGGTTGCTGGCCGCAGGGGTGACGGTGCGGACGCTGACCAATTCTCCGAACCGGGCGAATCCTTTTGGTGACCGGGTGGAGGTTCATCCCTTCCATTTTGACGAACCGGAGCGGTTGGCGGCTTCGCTGGAGGGGGTGGAGGTGCTGTACAACACCTATTGGGTGCGGTTTAACCACCGGCTGTTCAGCCATGCGGAGGCGGTGCGCAACACGCTGACGCTGTTTGAGGCGGCGAAGCGGGCAGGGGTGCGGCGGATTGTGCACACGAGCATCACGAACCCGTCGGAGGACTCGCCGCTGGAGTATTTCAGCGGCAAGGCGGTGCTGGAGCGGGCGCTGCGGGAATCGGGGATGTCCTACGCGATTCTGCGCCCCACGGTCATTTTCGGCAAGGAAGACATCCTGATTAACAATATCGCGTGGACGCTGCGGCGCTTTCCGGTATTCGGCGTGTTCGGTGACGGGAATTACCGGTTGCAGCCCATCCATGTGGAGGATTTCGCCGACCTGGCGGTGGCGGAGGCGGGCCGGACGGAGGACGGCACCATTGATGCGATTGGTCCGGAGACCTTCAGTTATCGGGAACTGGCAAAGACCATCGGCGGCATTATCGGCTGTCCACGGCCGGTGGTGCCGGTGCCGAAATGGCTGGGATACGCTGCGGGGTGGGTCATCGGCAAATGGACCGGTGATGTGACCATCACACGCGACGAGATTGAGGGGTTGATGGCGGATTTGCTGTACACGACATCTCCCCCGGCCGGGAATACGAAGCTGACGGAATGGACGAAAGCGCACGCCGATGCGCTGGGCAGGAATTATGCGAGCGAGGTGGCGCGGCGGGTGGACCGGAAGAGCGAGTACGGGGCGCTGTAGGCCGGGCTGAGGCGAGCACTGGTACAGCCACCATTTCCATTTCATCGTTTGTGGAGGAGATTTCGAGTCGTTGGCTGGAAATGGTGGCAGTCCCCCGGCGGCACAGTTTGGGTCGTACTTTAGCTCAGTAGACGTACTTACATTCAAGCATGGTGGCGCTTTAAGTCCCCTTTCGAAGGGGGATTTAGGGGGATGTTGGTTTTGATTTGTGCCCCACATCCCCTGCCGCTTCGCGGCTGCCCCCTTCGGTAAGGGGGACTTGGGACAGGCGCACAGGTCTATCAATGCGATTAGCCTGCCATGCTCCAGATGCAACGGATTGCGTGTATCTGCTATCCTTTGCGCTCCCATTGAACCCCAACTGCTACCGGGAGTTATACGCTGTGAAGAGTGACGAAATACGGGCATCTTATCTTGAGTTCTTCCGTCAGCGCGGCCATGTGGTCGAGCGCAGTGACCGGCTTATCCCGGGCAACGACCCTACACTGCTGTTCACGAGCGCGGGCATGGTGCAGTTCAAACCCTATTACACGGGCGAAGTGCCGGTGCCTTACCGCCGGGCGACGACGTCGCAGAAATGCCTGCGGGCTGGCGGCAAGGCGAATGATTTGGACGAGGTGGGCAAGACTTCGCGGCACCTGACATTTTTTGAAATGCTGGGCAATTTCTCGTTCGGCGACTATTTCAAACGTGAGGCCATCGCCTGGGGTTGGGAGTTCACAACACAGGTGCTCAAGTTTCCGGCGGAGTCGGTGTGGGTGTCGGTGTTTACCAACGACGACGAGGCGGCGGAGATCTGGGAGAAGGAAATCGGCGTGAACCCGGCGCATATTGTGCGGCTGGGCGCGAAGGACAACTTCTGGGGTCCGGCGGGCGACACGGGGGCCTGCGGCCCCTGCTCGGAGCTGCTGTTTGACCGGGGCGTGGACATTGACCCGACGGCCACGCCGGAAAACGATCCGAAGGAGCGTTTCCTGGAATTCTGGAACCTGGTGTTTCCGCAGTTCGACCAGCAGTTGGACGGTTCGCGTCCGCAGTTGAAGAACCGCGGCATTGACACGGGCATGGGCCTGGAGCGGATCGCGCTGCTGATGCAGAACAAAGAAACCGTGTTTGACACGGACGGCATTTTTGAACTGATCAAGGCGACGCAGGCGATTGCGGGCGTGCCTTATGAGCAGAACCCGGTGCCGTACCGGGTCATTGCGGACCACATCCGCGCGCTGAGTTTCATGACGGCCGACGGCATTTTGCCGTCGAACGAGGGCCGGGGCTATGTGTACCGCCGATTGCTGCGCCGCGCGGCGCGCTTTGGCCGGGAACTGGGGCTGGAGAAGCCGTTCCTGCACGAGGTGAGCGCGCGGGTGGTGGAAACGATGGGGCATCATTATCCCGAACTGGTCGAGAGCCGCGCCCAGATTGCGCGCCATATCCGCGTGGAAGAGGACCGCTTTGCGGGCACGCTTGCGCGGGGCATGGACCTGCTGGCGACGATATTCGAGAAGGTCGAGGCGTCGGGCGAGGGCGTCGTTTCGGGCGAGGAACTGTTCAAACTGCACGACACTTACGGATTCCCGCTGGACCTGGCGACGGACATGGCCGAAGACCGGGGATTCAGCGTGGACCGGGAAGGCTTCCAACAGGCGATGACCCGCCAGAAGGAAAAGGCGCGCGGCGCCTGGGCCGGCAGCGGCCAGCAGGCCATTGAGCCCATTTACCGCACGCTCAACGAGCAGTTGGGCGACACGGAATTCACGGGCTACGGCAACACGCATGAGACGGCGACGGTGAAGGCGATTGTGCGCGACGGCGAGTCGGTGGACGCGCTGCTTGAGGGCGAAAGCGGCGAGGTGGTGCTGGACAAGACGCCGTTCTACGCGGAGTCGGGCGGCCAGGTGGGCGACACGGGCGCGCTCGATTCTTCGGAGGCGACAGCCCATGTTTCGGCCACGCGGCGGCTGGTGGGGAAGATGACGCTGCACGTTGTGACCATTGCCAGCGGCACGCTGAAGGTGGGCGACAAGGTGGAGGCGCGGGTGGATGAAACGCGGCGCCGGGCCATTGAAAACCACCACACAGCGACGCACCTCCTGCAGGCGGCGCTGCGCCAGGTGCTGGGCGAGCATGTGCACCAGGCGGGCTCCTATGTGGGGCCGGACCGGCTGCGTTTTGACTTTACGCATTTCGAGGGCATTGCACCGGACCGGCTGCACGATATCGAGCGGCTGGTGAACGACTATATCCGCCAGAGCGAGGATGTGGTCATTGTGAGCAAGCCGATTGAGGAGGCCCGCGCCGAGGGCGCCATGGCGCTCTTTGGCGAGAAGTACGAGGACGTGGTGCGCACGGTGCGCGTGGGCGATATCAGCCTTGAACTGTGCGGCGGCTGCCATGTGCCGGGCACGGGTGTCATCGGCTGCCTGAAGCTGGCATCGGAAGCGGCGCTGGCGGCGGGCGTGCGACGCATTGAGGCGGTGTGCGGCGATGCGGCCATCGAGGCGATACAGTCGCGCGACGACCAGTTGATGGCGGCGGCGCACCTGCTGAGCGCGCGGCCCGATGCGCTGGAAGAGCGCATTCGCGCGCTGATGGAGGAGAACCGCAAGCTGTCGCGCGAGGTGGACAAGTGGAAGCAGGCGGCGGCCACCGGCGGCGGCACGGACCACCTGAGCCGCACTGTGGAGGTGAACGGCGTGAAGGTGCTGGCGCTTCAGCTTGACGGGCTGGACGCGAAGGCGCTGCGCGCCGCGCTGGACCAGTTCAAGGACAAGCTTGGGTCGGGCGTGCTGGTGCTGGGCAGTGCGGTGGAGGACAAGGTGGCCCTGATTGCGGGCGTGACGAAGGACTTGACCGGCCGCATCAGCGCGGGCGAAATTGTGAAGCAGATTGCGCCGCTGGTAGAAGGCAGCGGCGGCGGCCGCGCCGACATGGCGCAGGCGGGCGGGAAGAATGTGGCCGGGTTGCCGGCGGCGATGGCGGCGGTGGCCGAAGTGGTGGCGGGGTTGGCGAAGTAGCCGAAGAGAGCTAGTATTCGCGCGGCCAAGGGAGAGGCTCCTTTGGCCGCGCGTTTTTCTTTGGGGCGGGGCGCAAAGTAGACGCGTCATCCTGCCGCGTTCTTGGTGCGCCCAGGGCGCGCGCAAGCGGCCGATGCAAAAGAAACACGCCGTCTTTGCCGTGACCTATTCTTCTTTCTCTGCGTGGTCCGGCCGATGAACGAAAGAGGCTGGAAGCCTGTTCTACTTTGACGCCGGCATTGTGGTGCCTACTGCTGCTTTGCCAGTAGCTTATCCACGTAGCGGGAGTCCATCTGTTGTTTGGCCATGGCCTGTTTTACGGGCGGGAGCTTGAAGATGACGCCCAGGACGGCGCCGAGGGCGCGGTGGCTTTCGTAGACTTGGTTGTCGAAGAGGAGGTTTTGCAGTTTGCCGCGCTCGATGGCCTGGACCGTTACCCGGTGGATGGAGTTTGCCGGGGTTAGGACACGCTCTTTACGTGGCGTGAGCGTGATAGCCACCTTGGAACAGGGCTTGACGCAGACGCCGCATCCGAGACAGCGGTCTTCTTGCAATTGGGCCGTTTTACGGTTGTGGTTGTTCGGGTCGTGGGCGGAGACAAGGCTCAGCGCCTCGACGGGGCAAATGGAGACACACTTGCCGCAACCGGTGCAGGCTTCGTCGTTGATTTCGGGCAGGAAATTGGTGGTGTGCACAGGGCGCATGACGGCGAAACGGCGTGCGGCGAGCATAGCTTCGCAGCAGCAGCCGCAGCAGTTGCAGATGAAGCTGACATTTTGCTGGGCGTTTTCGCCGAACTGCACGAGATTGTGGGCCTTGGCCTCCTGGAGCAGGTCGTGGCATTCGGCCTTGTCGATGCGGCGGACGTGGCCGTGGCGGATGAGGGTGTCTGCGCCGGTGTTGAAGGTCATGCAAATGTTCATGGGGGCGTCGCAGGCGTGGCCGCGGTGCATGGCGATGTGGCGGCAATGGCACATGGCGATGCCGATGTGCGTGGCGGTGTTGATGACCTCGGTGGCGCGCTCATAGTCGAGCACACGCAGGGCGTCATCCTGGGGCAGGGCCTCCTCGCGGACGAGGGTCCGGCCGAACTGGGTTTCGCCGCCGGAGAAGAGTTCGCGGCCGAAATCCTCCTGCACGACGACGTACTGGTGGTACAACTCGGCGAGGGCTTTCTGGTCGAGGTCTTCGCGCACGCGCATCATGGAGAATTCGAAGAATCCGACCATGGGCGGCGGGAGCATGTAGCGGCGGTTGCCGCTTTTGCTGACGAAGTCGAGCAGGATGGCGCGGTCGGCGAGGGCATCCAGCTTATTGCGGGCCTCGGTCTCCCCCACTTTCCAGGCGTCGGCGGCCTGCTTTGCCGTGAAGGGCTTGATGGGCAGCAGGGAAACGAGGTCGGCCTCCTTTTCGCTGAAAAGGAGTTGGAGTATCTGGTGGAGCAGTTCTGTTGGGGGCGCCCCCTGGGGAAACTTGTTCAGCCGATCGCTGAGCCGGTCGTAGGCGGACCTGAGCGTTTGGTGTGCCATGGAGGCGTCCTTTCAAAATGAGTCCAGTTTTTCGCATTATATCCGGGTTAAGGGACGCCGGCAAGCCTTGAGCGCGCCTTTCCCCCATTCTTGCCGCTTTTCTTTGGGTTTTCTATTGTGGACATGCCGGTCGATGAATTATGATCTGAGCTTCTAAACCGTGTTTTTCCCAGGAAGGATTATGTCATGCCGCACCCGCAACTGGACCGTTTCCAACTGAACATCAAGCCGCTGGCCGACCGCAAGGACAAGGTGTACATCGAGCGCGACCACGTGCTGCCGACGGCGGAGCTGTCGCACCCGCTGAATGAGAACGGCGCCAAGGTGATTGCCGAAACGGTGGAACGCATCAAGCGGGCCCGGGAAAACGGGAAATCGCGCATACTCACTTTTGGGGCCCACGCCATCAAGAACTGCCTGGCGCCGGTGTTCATCAAGCTGATGGAGGACGGATGGATTACCCATCTGGCCACCAACGGTGCGGGAATCATTCATGACTGGGAATTCGCGTTTCAGGGGCACAGCAGCGAGGACGTGCGCGCCAATGTGGACCGGGGGCAGTTTGGCGTGTGGCAGGAGACGGGGTTCTATCTGAACCTTGCCATCATCGTGGGCGCGTACCGCGGGATGGGGTATGGGGAGAGCGTGGGCGCTTTCGTCGAGCGCGAGGGACTGGAGATTCCGTCGCAGGAGGCGCTTGTGGCGGAGATTCGCGAAAAGGCGGAGAGCGACCCGCAGCAGGCCGCCGCAGCGGCCGACCTGCTGACGCAGGTGCGGGCCTTTGACCTGAAGCCGGGATGGCTGGCCGTGCCGCACCCGTTCAAGCAGTTTGGACTTCAATCCGCCGCGTACCGGCTGAACATTCCCTTCACCAGTCACCCGATGATCGGCCACGACATCATCTATGTGCATCCGATGAATCAGGGTGCTGCCATTGGCCGCGCCGCACAGCGGGACTTTCTGGCCTATGCCAACCAGGTCAACAACCTCGACGGCGGCGTGCTCATGAGCATCGGCTCCGCCGTCATGTCGCCCATGATCTTCGAGAAGTCCTTGTCCATGTCGCAGAACCTGTGGATACAGCAGGGCAAGCACATTGACGACCATTTCATGGTCATCGTGGATCTGCAGGAATCACACTGGGACTGGTCGCAGGGCGAACCGCCGATGGACAATCCCGACTACTACCTCCGCTACAACAAGAGCTTCAACCGCATGGGCGGCCAGATGCGCTATGTGACCGCGGACAACCGGGACTTCCTGCTGGCGATTGTGAAGGGGTTGGAGAAGTAATATGTTAGAACGCAGCTATTTACCGAGATTAACGGCAGGAACGGAGTTGCGGCTCCAGTGTTCCTGCCGTTCATTCTTTTTGTGATTCATGGTGTTAGTCTGGAGCCGCTCTACACGGCTTTGACTAACAAGAAAGGCGCTGAAAATGTGTTCATGATGACTAACATGGTGTTTTCCCCTATTCCTCAGAAATGGTGTTAGTCTAATCATAACAATACGGTGTCATTGCTTTTCGTTTTCGCCGGTAAGATGTGCGCTAGGAACCTTGCCATTACAACGGCTCCAATGTTTCTTCTTCCTCGTAGGGTTCCCCTCTTCTCGTTGATATGATGTCGTCCACAAAACCTATATAGCCGTCAAGACCATGGACTTTGTAGGACCCATTCTTGTTTTCACACCGTTGGATATCAACAGGAACTTTGCCCCAACCACCAGGTATGTCAACCACGTAGGTGGGGATGGCCGCGCCCGCGATGAGGCCCCATAGACCTGATACTATTTTCGCTCCGTCACTAATCTTACATGCAAAGTGGTTACCACCGCGTACTGAGTCCAATTGGTGAAGATAATAAGGTGTACACCCTGCGGACAGTAGGCTATCAAATAACAACCCAAGAATTTCGGAAGAATCGTTAACGCCACGCAATAGCACGGTCTGGCTGACTGTCAGAATTCCCATTCTTCGCAGCCTAACGAGTATGCCCTTTAGTTCTTTTGTCAATTCTTTAGGGTGGTTTATGTGAATCGATATTGTGACTAGCTTTTGCGCTGCCTTGAGGATTGCATATAGGGATTCGTCAAACCGCGAGGGAAAAACGACTGGTGCACGAGTATGAATTCGAAGTCTCTCTATGGCAGGTTGGGACTCAATCGTAGAGAACCAATCTGCCAGTACGCTATCTGTTAGGAACAAGGGGTCACCACCTGAAAGAATGACTTCAGTAATCTCTGGATGTTTTTCCAGGTACCGAAGTGCGTTGCTTGTGGTAGCGATTTGTCCTCGTTCTTTCAAATTCTTTCGGAAGCAAAAACGACAGTAGGCAAAACATTCTCGGGTAGGAATAATCAGAAGGCGGTTGGGATATCTATGTAGTAGGCCAGGTTCAACTTCATGTGCATTGTCACCGATTGGATCATCCATCCCACCCATGTTGGCGGCAATCTCGGCGGAGGAAGGGACGCACTGCAGAAGTATAGGACAGCGAGAATCGTTCTTTTGCGCCAGTTCCAAATAGTAATAGGGAATTTTGATCGGGTACAATTCCTCGACGTGCTTGGAAACTCGGTAGGACTCCTCGTCTAGATACCCGAGTTGATGCAATTGATCTGAATTCGTAATGAACACGTTCAAAGTCACCTCATACCCCTAGGATGATATTGTCACGAAAGCCAATGCCCAGCAAACGATCATGAGATGGGATCTGTGAAATCCTCCGAGAAGGGGAACAGGAGAACATCGCGGATATCACGCGTGTCGCAGAAAAACATTGCCAAACGGTCCAAGCCAATAGCTACACCAGAGGTGTCCGGCAGATGCTGCAAAGCCCGCAAATAGTCCAGCGGCACTTCCGGAAGGTCCTGCTTCCCTAGCCCGCGCATGAAACTCCTCGTATTCTCGAAGCGCACCTGTTGTTGTATTGGGTCATTTAGTTCGCTATAGCCACCGGCAATCTCCATGCCCGCGATGTAAAGTTCGAAACGCTCAACACTCCTTGCATCATTTGGGTTAGTTTTGGCCATGAGAGAAAACTGACTGTCATTTGGATAGTCCACAACGAACAAGGGTTTTTGCCAACCCAGTCCAGAGTCTATCTTTGTAACGAGAAGTCTTTCTACCAGTTCTTCCCAAGTGGATGTCTCATTAAGGTCTGGAAGCCCCATTTCGGTTAAGGTGTTGAATAAAGATGTCTTATCCTTATTTACGAGCACATCTACCCCGGAGTGTTTAAGGATGAGTTCTTGGAATGTAACCCGGGGCCAAGGAGGGGTAAAGTCAAAATCGACGCCTTGGTAGGTGAAACACGTATTCAAAAGTTCTCCAACAGCTGAATGGATGAGATTCTCAATAAAAGTCATCTGATCTTGATAGTTCGTATTTGTTTGATACCATTCGACACCGAGGAATTCAGGATTGTGCTTGACCCCAAGATCGCCGTTACGAAAGAATTTCGATATCTGGAAGATCTTTTCGAAACCAGCCGCCACAGCCATCTTCATCTTGAGTTCAGGAGATGTTACAAGAAAAGTTCTAAGGTCATTTCCTGACTGACTTGTGAAATGCGTCACGAACGGATTAAAGAACGGTTCAAACTCCGTCGAGGTGACCATGATGGGTGTATCTAGTTCTAGAAAACCATGAGACAGAAAGGACTGGCGAATTTGGTTGATGAGTCGAGATCTTAGGACGATGTTTCGTTTGAAGGGTTCGTCAGAGACTACCCGCTCCCAGTTCCGAGCCATTGATTATCACCTGCTCCCGCTGGGATTCCCAACGTAGGATGTGTTAAATGCTGCACACTCTATAACTTACAGACGGCGTTTGGCAGAAAATAGCAGATTTGGCAGTAGATGTCAACCTAGCCAGAATCATGCCCGAATCGTTCTGTTCTTTATGGAGCGCGCACTGCGGTTGAAACAGAAGGACTTATCGAACCTTGTTTGTTTCATATGTCGGTTTGGCTACCTCAGCTACCATTCCAGGATATGGTTCACAGGGCTACTATTTGCAACTTCGCACATTCCTAGATTATCCTACTCTTATCAGTTCGGGTAGGTGTCGGGCAAAATGCAAACTTGGCGTGCGCGCCGAGAATAGAGGATGTCATGAAAAGGAATACACTTTGGGTTCTGTTGTGCGTATTTTCCCTCTTGGTTTCATGCTCTTCGGGCAATAAGATAACAGTCCTCGGTGAGGCAACATCTAATCTGGATGCGATGGAGAAGTTAAAGGATGAGTTCGAAAACAGTGCAAAAGTGTTCGTGTCTTTCGAAAAGCCGCCGTACGCTGAATTCATAAAGAACGCAAATCAGGACTTTGGTTCCCAAACAGGGCTATACGATATTTCTTTACAGTATCCATTTGCATTGCCCACCTACGTTGGCTCAAATTTGATTTTACCATCCTCTAAGTATTCCGAATATATTGATAGCACACAGTTACTTCCGACCGAGTCTAGTTTTTTTCCAAATATCTGGAAGGAGGTTGGATGGTATCGTCTTTCATCCAAAGACAAGGCTGAACCAGTGGGGTATCCCTTCGCAGCCAATACCGTATTATTATGCTATAATAAAAGCTTATTTGAAGATGCTACACACCAAGCCAACTTCCAAGCCAAGTATAAAGAAACTCTGGATGTACCCAAAACTTGGGAACAATTTCACAATATAGTCGAATATTTTGGGTCCATCCAGGGACTGTCCGGTATCTGCATGCAAGGTCAGGACGGAGGTTGGCTATATTGGGAGTGGTGTAACTATGCATTTGGATTCGGCGGAGGAGTGATGAAGAAGGACTATGGTTGGGAAAGCTCTCCCAATATACCGCTTATTATCGCATCGCCAGAAACCATTAAGGGAACCGAGTTCTGGCTCAGTCTTAAACAGTACAACGCTAGCACGGATTTCTTTAGTACTGGAATGCAACAGCAGATAGACCTCATGCGTAAAGGAAAGACCGCATTGGCTCTATTGTGGAGCGATCAGGCATACAATTTCCTTTACGGCGAGAATGCCAACAAGAGTTACGCCTCAGAGTTTGGTTTTGCCCCAATACCAGGAAATAAGTCGATGATAGGTGGCGGCATCTTCATGGTGAATAAATCATCTAGACGACCAAAAGAAGCAATTGAGTATATCTTGCATGTTCTCAAACCGGAATCTCAAGCAAAACTGATGCAGCAAGGACTTTGCTCTCCTCTG
Organism: Candidatus Hydrogenedentota bacterium; assembly: GCA_903893795.1. Taxonomy (GTDB): domain Bacteria; phylum Hydrogenedentota; class Hydrogenedentia; order Hydrogenedentales; family CAITNO01; genus CAITNO01. Next base: position 166,549 of record CAITNO010000123.1, read on the forward strand.
ATGACGGTATACGATATGAAAGAAGTGAAGGACATACCCTATGCCACAGCGCTAAAGGATTCGCTTATCCGGGCTACATACATGCTTGACGCTGGTCCAGATGGGGATGCAATAATGACGATTATGACGAAGTACCTGCAAATGATCTGGATGGGGCAACTGAACGTGGAAGATGCCCTGAAAACAGCGCAAACGGAAATCGTTGTTGAGAGACAGAAGATCTTTGAAGCACTCGCTAAAGCGCTTAAGAAACAATGACAAGAATCGTGTACATAGCAGCAATTCCGCTGGTCATGATCGCGTTTCTCGTATTGAGCCTAAATGGCAATTCTTTTTCCGTTACAGATATATTTACATTGGAGTTGTGTTATTGTTTCATGCGCACTTGGTTCTTCGCCTTCGCAGTATCTTATTTGCAGCTCTCAATTGCATTTATTGCGGCGGTATGGATAATACACGCAGGATCTCCTGCCAGATACCTCATGCCGTTCTTGATGCTTCCTTTGCTAATAGGTGATACTGCTTACATATTCATAATTAAGCTGCTTCTTGCTCAGCACAATACGGTATCGGCTTTTGCTGCTGAGCAATTTGGAAGTCTGATTGCCGATCGGTCACCACTGGTTATCGGCATCATTGCTCTGTTGGTACAAACATGCCAGTATGGAGCCTTCTCCCTCTTCTTTCTCTGGCTGTGCCTAAGGTCGCTCTCTCCGGAAAAGCAATATTTCCTTACTCAAAACGCAGCTACAACTCGCGAAAAGCTGATTGACTTCTACTGGCCTGCAGCAAGCAAACTTACCGTACTTTTGGTACTCTTTTCGCTAATCCATAGTTTGCACGAAGAAATGAAATGGTTCCTGCTTTTTAAGCCCTCGCAAGCAACCGGAACGCAGCTCTACACCCATTGGCTAAGTGAACAATATCTAATTCTTCAGAACCAAGACCTATTCAGAGCAAAAGACTTTGGATTGGCGGCTTCTGCCGGTTTTATGATATGTAATCTTATCTTGGTATTTCCCGCTTCGTTCATCGTGCTGAAAGGTTCCTATCTGACCATACGCGCATTATCTCGCATCTCGCCACCCAAACAGAGCATTTTACGGTGTATCATTATACTTAGTATGGTGGCGTTTATTGTTGTTCCAATTAGGGCGTTGGTTCCATTTCTATCTTTTCGTTTTCTGGGGTGGATGTTAGAACCACTCTCTTCTCTTTGGCGAGTCTTGCCCCCAGTAGCTATTGTAATGGTCATATCCGTACTTACAGCGAGTCTGGGACGGCAAAGAGTAAGCTGGCTGGCTGGGCCTAATTTCTATTCATTCTCATACCTAGTTGTACTCAATATCCTCCAGCTTCTACCACCAGTTGGCATTGCCTTTCTCGCCCTTATCTATCTACCATCCATGGCTGTACACTATCCTAACCTCCAATATGCAGCATGGTGCGGCGCCGTGGCCTTATATATTATGCCTCTTGCGTGTACGTTTATGATATGGCTGTACTGGCATGTATCCACCGATGAGCTTGATTTTCATCGAGTACACAAGGTGTCCATGCATCAACAACTTTGGGAATCATTTGTAAGAAGATTTGTGAGCCAATATTTCCTAATAACGGTATTTCTAGCCGCAACTGTGTGGACGGAATCCGCAATCAGTTCACGCCTTCTTACATCTGTCCCTTTACTTTCACGCGAGTTACGGTCCAGGGTAGATGGCCGCAACGCAAGTTACGATGAAGCGGCACAGTTGATTGCGGTTCTCATAGTTCCACTGGTGCTAGTTCTTTTGTTGTACTCAATCGGCAATGCTTATGAGAAACTAGCGAGGAGAAAAGTGTCCAATGTCACATCTTCTTGAATTGCGGAAAGTTTCTTTTGGGTACACCAAGGATAAACTTCTCTTTGATGAGTTGAGTTTGACATTCCCTCACACCTCAAACGGAAAAGTAATTGCAATTATGGGACCTAGTGGCTCAGGCAAGTCCACGCTGCTTAAATTGATGTCGGGTATTATCAAGCCTTCTTCGGGTGATGTGTTGATCGATAAAGGCGTACGTATTTCATATTTGCCACAAGAACCGGTGCTGTTTGAGCACCTATCAACAATCGACAACGCTCTGTACTTCAAAAGAATCAGGAGTTGTCGTGACAAGGTCTTAGCCTGTAAGAAGTCCGGACAGTTCGACGCTTGGAGTGCCATGCTATGCTTGGACTTTGCTGACCTAGAGAAGGACTGCCGTAGTCTTAGTGGTGGTGAGGTGCAAAGGCTCGTACTGTTACGTGCACTTACGGTACAACCGGATATTCTGCTGCTTGATGAACCTTGCACAGGATTGCCGATCAATATTCGCATGGAGTTTCTCAGTGAATTGCGAGAACTGTCCAGAAAAGAGAAACTGGTTGTGTTTTACGTGACCCATCACAGCGATGAATTAATTACGGTCGCTGACGAAGTTCTTGTTTTGCCCAAGAGTTACAGCAACGTAGATGTTAGTAAATTGTGCTTATGCGATATGTTTGACAATGCGAGGTCACTTGATGCGCTTCTGAATGTCAATTTTCCCGTAAACGTCCTGAGGCGATGCTCTATAGAGGCAAGCGAGGAGGAATGTCGCCTGATAGCTCGTATTAATTCAGAGAATCATGTTTACAACATAGATAAAGCGCTGCCTGATGGCAGATATACGCTCGTATTTAGACCTGAATGCCTAGTTTCAGGAGAAGGATTTCCATTGAGTATTGTCGCCACGAATGGTGCCTATGTTCTTCTTGACGACACCGAAGGGGCTCGTTTTTACGCTCGTGACAATACCGTGAATTACACTATTGATGGTCAGGTATGGCTGTTTGATGAAGAATCAGAACCAGGCGTTGCGGTTAACCTATCCCCGACGGGCAAAGGAGAGTAGGGCATGAACAAGAAACAACTTGCGAGGTGGCTTGTTATTGTTCAAATAGTTGCCGTAGTCTGCATCGGGGTGATTATCTTCAAATATGGTTATATGAGTAACTTCGTTCAGAAATGCCCCAGCCAATATGGTTTGTGGATTATGATTCTCTATGGATGTAGTCTCGTTGCTACCTTTGTTGGACACCCAATTTCTTTGCTGGCTACATTTGACGATAAAGAAATGGTCACAGCGGATAAACCAATCTATGCCTATGTGTTTGGCGGAGCCTGTGCGATTTGTCTTGCTCTAAGCGCCGGTTGGGTATGCGTACGTGGTATGGGCGAAGGTCCCTTAACTGTGGATGAACCGTTAGCATTATTATTTGCTTTGTGCGCCACGGTTGAAGGCTACCTTGTATCACGGGGAAATATGAAAAGAGAAGCAAAGCAAATATTTTATGTTAATCTTCCATTGTTAATTGTTCTTGTTTCAATGATAGTTTTCAGATACTTTGTTTATGGGTCCACTACAACGGAGTTCAACAGTTGGATAGCCTCCAGAACATATATTCCTTCTGGGTTTCCCATGGATTGGCTAGATAATGTGAAGGCGGTGGACCAAGACATACGACAGACTTTTTGGGTGGGTTTTAGTACTGGTATTATAGCCTTCCAAATGTTTACCGCACAAATAACTTCGTTGTTTTTTGTTTTTGAAAATGTCATTTCTGAACTGCGCGCAAGAAGCACTGAACCGGCAAGCGACATTGCTCAACAAGAGACGCTACCCATAACAACGTAATGTGTGACGATGAATTCGCAGCGATGTGATGTCATCGTTTTGTACAAGTGGCCTTATGAGACGTTCTGGACGGCATGACTCGCCCGCTGGTCCTTCACTTCACACGTAAATGGTGGCCGCGAAAGCTTGTGCTTTCTTCCAGGCCCGGTAAGCCATTTCGATGCCACTTGGGTCATGAACGTTCTGCATTATTGCCCACCCCAGTACGGGCATCCTGACGACGGTTTCAATCAACCCGTCAGGGGATTCCAAGTGGTTGCTGTTCATTCGATGGTTAAGTTGTCTGGCATGGGTAACCTCTCCTACTGGCTTGTGAGGATGAGACCGCCAGCACCCGGCCAGCGGCCCCATCCTTCTCTACAGTTATGCCGTTCTTTCGAGTCTGCGGGACAAGGACAAAGCAGTTCGTTCCGCAAGCCTCAGCGAACTGTCTTTGCTGTGGCGTTTGTGCTCCGCCTTCGCTGAGTATTCCGAGCCATCCCGCCCGGTGATTCCGATTGATCGCGCCTCCCCATTCCGACTGATCGCGCCCACCTGTTCCGATTGATCACGCCCCCCATTCCGACGGAAGGCGCCCCCCGATTCCGATTGATTGCGCCCA
>CAITNO010000124.1 GCA_903893795.1 Candidatus Hydrogenedentota bacterium
ATTGTTCCATGTCTCGAAACACTCCTTGTTTGCTCCCGTGTCCATTCGCGGCCCAATGCCACGAAACAGACAGAGATTACCAAGGGTGCGCGCTCCCGACCGCCACAAAGGGTGCTTCACTTCTCGACCGGCGTTTACAGGTCACTGTCCGGGCTCATCAGGTCGAGCAGGTTCACGGACTGAACCATGCCCGGCGCCTGCTTGGCCGGATGAACGGCTGCCGCGCCCTCGACTTTCAGCTTCTCGTCGGTCGCGCACACTGGCTGTGCCGGCGGATTCGCGACAAGGTCGCACGGGACCTTGCCGTCGGGCGTGCTGCCTGGGGCATTCTCAGACAGTTCGTCTGCAGGAAGTGTTGCTTGCTGCGGGACGTTTAGGTTGGACATTACGTCGCTCCTAGTGTTATGCACTAATGCACATAGGAGCATGCCCCCTAGATTTCGAGCCATACGGTGACCCGATTCTATTGGGGGTTGGCGCTATCAGCCGGGAGTTTGTGTGACTAGCACTTAACGCCCGAATGGTTTACGCCACGACGCAGAATGACGTCCTGCAAGGTATGGAAATAACAAAGCACCCCAGATGCAATTGACGGGAAAACTCAGAACGCACAAAAGTCTTCCATCTAATCAATCTCGGACATTCCATAACGGGGGCTGTCCTCGACCGATGCCGATGCACTTTGTGCACGTTCCAAAAAAAATCCCGCTGACCACTCGAAGACTGATCGTGAGTCACTCAATCGGTGAGTCACATACATCAGTGGTCATACTTGCGTCTGGAGGTGCTTCATGACCTTTCATATTAAGGTCATGATATTCCGCTCTCAATTCCAAGGAGCGGAAAAACCCGTATCTCTCGGGTCTGCCTCCGGAGAAAACTAAACTGTGCTTTGTGGTTCACGCCGCCTTCTTGTTGAAAGCGGGCGCAATATCCACACACATGCAACACTGACGCTATCGGCGCCGCTGCTCCACATGTTTGCAAAATTATGATAGCACACGTCTTCCTAAGATTCAAGCCGGATTCAGCGAGGCGCGGGTTCGGGTGCTGCTGCGACTTGTGGCTGGAGATCGTGAATCCAGAGTTGTCCTTTGACAACTCTGGATGATTCGGATGAACTGCACGCCAGGCAGCAAGCGGCAAAATCGATGCCTTGGACTTCGGTCAGCACCGCATTGGGCCAGCATCGGGCGCTGCTGGGGTGCCGCCTGCTGTGTCCGTGCCGAGCCCCGGCACTTGAGGACAACCGGTAGCCGGGTTGTCTCGTGTGGTCGCGTGCGGGAGTGGGTCGGTGGCGCGGGCGCCACCAGCGGGCACGGTTCGCGACCTCGGATGACCCGTAGCGCAATTGGGGCGCCTTGTTCGATGTGCCTGCGCGGCGCTGCGGCCAGTGTATCGGATTCGGCCCGGTCCATCCACCACTTTTTAGCCCGGTCCCCGCCCGGTCCCCCCCGCGAATATTCAACACATGCCCGGCGGCGCGGCCATCTCCTTGCAGCACATCAGTCTCTGATGCACGCCGCATCAGGGCAATTTTGCTCCGGTCCTTTCTTCCCTCCACGCGGCATCCCCGCTGCCTTATTCTTATTACCCCGATAGGTTTTGTTCCACGTCCTTTTAATCCGGTGGCCGCGGGTTCGAGCCCCGCCCCATCCACCAGTTTTTCCTTTGTTTGCAACGGCAAGCGGGCCGTTGGATGCGGACATCGGATTTTATGCGGTTTGCCCGGTCCCCGCCCGGTCCGTTCAGCGCGCATCACAGACGGCCTGCCGGGCCTTGCTCCGCATCGACTTTTCCAACGTATGCGCCGAATGTGCGCGTTTGGCATCACAAAGTCCGATGAACCTAACGGCGTGCAGTTGCGCGCGGGATGTAAGTTTCACAAGCCACCGACACCATGGCTTGGACTCGCAGAGCGGCCAATGCGTCACGGCATCCGCACTGCATCCCACGCTTCTACACCAGCCCGGCGCGGACTGTCCGTTCACCCGGCGGTCACCGTCATCCGCCAACAGGTCTGCCTTCGAAGTGAGCGGGTTGGCACGGGAACCCTTCGCTGGGTGTCGGCGCTCTTCCTTTCCCCGTGGCGCACAAACGAACCGTCGGGCTTTTCCCAATCCCACTCACAGGGGCTTGACGTCGCACCAGCCCATGCCCTCGGTGAAATGATCGCCCAGGCCGAGCCAGCCCATGGCAAGCATCAGGGGCCACCCTTCTCCGAGGCCGGCAGGGAATTCGAGAGTGCCCTCTCGCACCAGATAGGTCTTGCGGCCGTCGCCGCTTTCGTTCTCTTGGCGGCGGGAGTAGCCCGACAGCGCCACCTCGGTGGTGTGGTCCACGAGGGGGTGGTCCAAAACGTTCCGGTCCCACTCCTCCTTGGCCGCATCCAGTGCCGGCCAGGATGTTTCCGGTAACCAGGTGCGCAGGCGGTTTCGGGTGGTCCGGGTTATCTCAGGCCAATTGGCCACCACGCGAATTTTCCTGCCGTTCACTTTCTTGGTCAGGCACAGTCCGCCGGGAAACACGAGCTGGCAGGGGGTGTTCACTGGGTCTCCCGCCAGGGGCCAGCGGAGCGCGTCCATCCGCCAGGAGGTGCCGCAGGCCGACGGTGCGCCGTCCGGCCCCAGTAGGGCCGTTGACTGCACGGCGAAGCTCGCGTAGTTGCCGTGGTCGCCCACACCCGCCTGGCCCGCCCTCATCCATGCAAGACATAGGGTCGCGTCATGGGCCAACGCATCACGGCCCAGCAGCGTCCACCGCACCCGGCGCAGGCCATCCCTGTCCGTGCCCTGGTCCGCCAGCACATACCCCGGCCGCGAAGCGCGGTTCGCATCGTCAAGAGCACCGTCAAACACTTGCGCAAAAGCCCGGGGGGCCACCAAACCCAGCGCCCGGCCCCACACGCCCCGTAACTGAGCCAGGGACACTCCGAAATCCACCCCGGAAAAGCACAGCAGCCGGGGTAACGCCTCAATCTCATTCAGAAAGGACACATCCATTAACATAGGGTAGCAAGGCAGGGCGGGGTCCATGCAAATAATCGCGGGCCCCGCCATGCAAAGGCGTGGTGCTGCGCAGGCTGGGACACTGTCCCCGTCGCATCCCCCGAGCGAGGGCGGGGTCGATCAAGGTTCCGGCGATTCCGCTTATGACCGATTGGACCTCTTTGTCGTAATCCCCCGAGCGAGGGCGGGGTCGATCAAGAAAACGAAAGGATTTGCATCATGGCAGAGAGCACACTGTCGTAATCCCCCGAGCGAGGGCGGGGTCGATCAAGTCGTTATGTTCCAGGAGATGATCCGTTATGCGGTGTCGTAATCCCCCGAGCGAGGGCGGGGTCGATCAAGCACGGGCTATGTATTCGATCATTGGGTGGTCAATGGGATGTCGTAATCCCCCGAGCGAGGGCGGGGTCGATCAAGTACTGGATGGATGACAACTTCCATTTGGCTACCATGTCGTAATCCCCCGAGCGAGGGCGGGGTCGATCAAGAAGCGGGCCAAATCGGGAGAAAATGGCAAATGGACTTACCAGTCGTAATCCCCCGAGCGAGGGCGGGGTCGATCAAGAATAAACAAAGTCAATATGGTGATACTGGAGAGTAAGTCGTAATCCCCCGAGCGAGGGCGGGGTCGATCAAGGCGTCCGTTACGGTCAGCTCAGTGCCTGTGGTTCTTGTCGTAATCCCCCGAGCGAGGGCGGGGTCGATCAAGCCGAAGTTCGGTCGGCTTAATCCACAATCTTCGCAACAGTCGTAATCCCCCGAGCGAGGGCGGGGTCGATCAAGGTTCGTCCTGCCCCCGGACTTCGTCGAATACGATGTCGTAATCCCCCGAGCGAGGGCGGGGTCGATCAAGACGGAAGTACTAGCGAAAGGTGAACGTGAAGAGTGTCGTAATCCCCCGAGCGAGGGCGGGGTCGATCAAGTCGACTGGGACTGGAAAGGCCTCCGCTACGAGTATGAATTGTCGTAATCCCCCGAGCGAGGGCGGGGTCGATCAAGACCCCCGAAATTAAGTCCTTATTTTCCAGTGGGTTAGGCGGTGTGAAAATCTAACCCCTGTCAACAATCGTTTTTCCGATGTCATTTTAGTCCGGTTTTCGGTGTAAGTCAAGCAAAATGAATGGGATCTAACCTGCCCTTTTGTGAGTGTTTTCATAAGTCACCTTTTTGCGCCAGTTAGGTCCTATAAACTCGAAAATCTATACTATGTAAAAATCGCGCTTTTCAATTATTTCTGTGCCTCCCTCGCGCTGCGCCAGTTCGCGGCAGTCGGCGCAGAGCGGATACCAGCGGACACTGTCCGGGGGAGACTGGAGCAACGGGACCAGTTCGTCCTCCAGGGCGCGTTCGTCAGGCGGGGCAAGCCAACACTCGAACACGCTCTTTTGCAGCCGTGTTCCAAAGCGCTCCATCAGCCGGGCCACCCGCCGCAGGCGTTTGGCGTCGGCAATGTCGTAGGAAATGACCCAAAACCGGGAATCCATGGCATTCACTCCATCATAAAGGGGGCGTACGCGGCCGACTCGCCCAGAATATAGCGCCGCAACCGGCCGGTCTGCAATTCGATGACATGGCGCCAGTCGGCCGGCCCGTTTGCCTCGGGATGGGGCACTGTCTCGGCCAGTTTCTCTTCAAAGGCCTGCAGGTACCGGCCGCGCGGCTCGTCCTTAAGGAGACAGGGCTGGGGTTCGCCGGGTGCCCGATAGAAGTCGTCGGGCACGAACTGGCGGCGGTTTACCACGGCCAGCACGAGGCTGTCGACCACAGGGGCGCGCAGTTCCTCGACCAGGTCGGACGCCAGCGCGGGATGGCCCCGGCCGGACTCGTGAAAGATGCCTACGGCGGGATCGATTCCCCGGGCGGCCAGGCAGGACTGTATCTGGTAGAGCAGCAGGGTGTAGCCGAAACTGAGCAGGCTGTTGACCGGGTCGAGCGGGGGATGGCGGTTGCGGTGGCTGAAGGCGCAGGCGCCGCGCAAACACCGGGCAAAGCCCTCGAAGTGTGCGGCTGCGGCGGCTCCCTCCAAGCCGCGCAGCGTGTCCATGTCGGCAGCCGTTTCAGCGCGGGTCCGGCAGTCTTCCATGCGTGCCAACACCTCCGCCAGCTTGGTGTCAGGGTGATTTCGTTCGTGGCGGCGCAGCAGGGCCATGCTGTTCGCGATCTTGCCGTGCACCATGGCGCTTGCGGCGGCCAGTCGGCGCGGGGCGTCGTCGAGCAGCCGGTACTGCGCGCGCTCCACGTGGAATTCGGCCCCGTCCACGGCGAGCAGCGCGCCGTGATAACGGCCGGTGCCGCTGAAAATGTGAACCGGCATGCGACGCATGAGACAGAAGGCCATGGCCGCGGAACTGATATGGACGCGGCCAAAGAGAAACACCTGGTCTATCTGGTGGGCGGGCAGGTCGAGCAGGGTTTGTCCTTCACGCGAGACCACGAGCCGCCCGCCATGGCGGCCCACATAGGCGCCCTGCTGCTGCACGTACAGGGTGCGCAGCCGCACGGACGGCACGCCGGAAGGCGGCACGTCGCGGGGCGGGACGAACGCTGGCGGCGGGGCAAAGGCCTCTTCATAGGGGTGGGGCGTGGCCGGGAGAATGTCGTCGCCCACGAAGCCCGCGCCGAGAAAGGAAAATCCGGGGTCAAAAGAAGTGGTCTCGGTCTTGGAGTCTTTTAAACGCAGTTTCAGGGGCGCCAGGGCCTGCATCGCGCTCAGGAGAGCGCGCGGCGGGTCTTCCGGCGCGGCGCAGCAGACCACAAAATCGTCGGCGTAGCGCGTGAGCTTCCAGCCGCCGTCGATCATGGCCCGGTCAAAGGGGGTGAGGTATAGATTGGCCAGCAGTGGCGCGATGGGCAGGCCCTGGGGCAGGCCGATGGTGGCGGGCGCACAGACCTCGCCGTCGGCCACGGCGCAGACGAGCCACTGCCGCAGCAGGGCGATGACTGCGTCATCGATGCCGGCGGTGCCCAGCAGGCTGGCCAGCACCTCATGGTCCACCGTGTCGAAAAAGGACTCGATGTCGGCGCGCAGCACGTGGACCAGCCCCCGGTCCCGGTATTCGGCCACCTTGGCCAGCGCGTCATGCACGCCCCGGCCGGGTCGATAGGCGAAACTGCACGGGTGAAACAGCGGCTCCAGCCGGGGTTGTAGCCACAGCACCGCGGCCGTCATGGCCACCCGGTCGCGCACCGCGGCAATCACCAGCCGGCGGCGGCCCCCGTCGGGCTTGGGCACGTAGACCGCGCGGTAGGGCAGGGGACGGCACACGCCCTGCGTCAAGTCATGCGCCAGCGCGGCCAGTTCTTGGGAAAGTCCCGCCTCGAAATGCGCCAGCGAGACGCCGTCCACGCCGCCCGCCCCGCCGTTCTCCTGCACCCGGCCCCAGGCTTCCTCCAGACGGTCGAGGGAAAAGAGTTCATTCAGCAGCCCCATGCAACACCTCCACGGTTCTATCTCCACCCTTCACCATGCCAGGCAATCAATCCACCCTATTAAACACCGTCCCTGCAGACTGCACGCCCCTGCCTATTTCAGTCATTCACCAGGTCCAACCACACATTTCCGTTCCCGAAATCTATCCACAGATTGCACCGATTCTCACCGATGCCGAAATGGCCTGGGCACGGGTTCACCTGTCCCGGGTCTCACATCTCAATTTCCCTTTCCTTTCCCCCTTCAGCCTTCAAACGTCAGCCTTCCCCAGCATCCCCCGTTCGAGGGCTGGGTCGGCCGACTTTATGGCACATACACAACTTAGGGAGAAATACGTCCAAGTCGTAATCCCCCGTTCGAGGGCTGGGTCGGCCGACCCACTCGATTTTAAGTACTTGTCGTAGCTTGGGTTAGGTGGTATGAAAATCTAACCTCTGTCAACAATCGCTTTTTCACTGTGATTCTAGCCCGGTTTTCGCTGTAAGTCAAGCAAAATGAACAGGTTCTAACCTGCCGTTTTGTGGGCATTTTCGCAAGTCACCTTTCTGCGCCAGTTAGGCCCTATAAACTGGAAAATCTGGACGGTGCAATAACTGCTGTTTTCAATTATTCCTCGCGTATGCCTGTCTATTCTGACGCACATTATCATCTATGTGTTTCCGTGAATCCGGGCTTCCCCGCCTCGGTATGCAAGAGCCCTTTCAGGTAGTCCTCCACAGGCCGCAACGCGGCGGCACTCCGGCCCCAAAATCCATACTTGGGCAGTGCACCGCCCACCCATCCACCGGGAAACCGCTGGTTGAGTTTCTGGATGACCCAGCCCGGACCGTAGCCGTTCAGTTCGCCCGGCTCACGCCGCCGGGTCCGGCCGGCCACGAGTAGCACTTCATAACCGCCTCCGCCCAGCGCGGGATGCATGAGGTCGCACACCGCCGAGGCGCGTGTGTGGGGGATTTGTACGACCGTCAAACGGCCGTCCGCGAAACGGCAGGCGCGGCGAATGGCCTCCGTAGCCTGGCGCTCCTCGCGCCGCGTGATTCCCTGGGCGCGCCGGTCGGCCTCGCGTATCCGGCGGAGTTCCTCCGAGGTGGCTCCGCAAGCGAGCAATTCGGGAATGTGGCCGCGGTCATTGGCCGCCACCAGCGCATGCCAGCGGGTCCATTCCACCGCGTCCAACCCCAGCAGCGTGAAGACCTGCTCCAAGGAGGTTGGCGCTGTCTCGCCGGCCCGTTCCTGATGGTGGTCCAGCAGGATGGCACCCCTAGCGGCCATACCCAGGTCGTCGGCGAGTTCAATCAGCACGGGAGTCTCGCCCCGTTCCAATGCCGTGGCGATTTCACGCCGGTACGCCGATGCGCGTGCTCCCCATGCGAGGCGCCGGTCGCAAAACGCCCCGGGCGCATGGCGCGCCAGCAGGTCGCGAATGGCCGTCATTTCCAGGTCGTATCCACCGAGAAAGAATCGGTAATGCGCGTTCCTGCCGGATGTCACTGCGATCTGAGTCCTGTGAAATATGGATTGGCTGCGCTAATCTCCTCAAGATAAAGATGCCAGTCCCGGTCGTTCTTCACGAACCACTTGAAGTGTTCCAGTTCCGGGTTGGGTGCCCGGTCCAATTGGGGATACTTGACGGGAACCTTAGTCACAGGCGCACCGATTTTCTCTATCGCCGCCAGGATGTCGTTATCCGCCAGGCAACTGAATGCCAAGTCGCGCCATGCCTTGAATCCAAACGCCTTGGTGTCTTCTCCGAATGTTTCGACTTGTTCCGCATCACGGGCGTAAGCCGACCGGGAAAGCACGGTGTTCAGCTCTTCATTCTGGTTCTGCCATCCTGTCTGGTAACGCTTGGCCGTAAGGGGATCATCCTGGCCGTAGCGCGCGCCCCGATCAACCAGAAGAATGGCGAGCGGGTCCACGCGCACCGAACCCAAACCAAGCGGCTTGCCCATGCCGAGCTTGTGGGAGAAATTTCCCGCAGGCCGCAACACATAGCACAACAGGCCGAGTTCAAGGCGGGTCAGGTTGTTGAAATCCACATGAAACACAAAGCGTGTTCCGGGAAGGACCGGGGTGATGCGCGCCTTCAGGTGGTCGTTCTCGTCACAGCGGCTTTCATAATCCTGTCTGTCCGGCGCGGGATTGTGGTTCAGGTACATTTTTCGGCCGTTGGGAAGGTCGTTGACCGTCAATTCCCCTTTCGGCACATACCCTTTCCTGCTGAAATACAGGGCCGGACAGGGCGGTTTGGGTCCGGCAAGTATCTTGAGTTTCTTCGGGGGGCCAAACGGAGAGCGGCCTGCATCATCCGCCGAAGGCTGGTGAACCGCCGTGCCAAAATGAACCCGCCCCTGAAGAGATATGGATGGCTGGTCGTCCCCCGGAGCCGGCTCCTTCTTGTCCACCATTCCGAACATTTGCTCGGCAAGCGACAAACCGCTGCGCTGGCTTGAGTCGAAGGGGAGCAGTTCAGGCAGCCTGCCCTTTTTGAAGAACGCGTAGAGCGAGGGCAAATTGCGTCGGGAAGAACACCGTCTTTGCGGGTCCCACACGCTATAACTGTACTTGGTGTCGTCCAGGCACCGCATGGCGCTGTTGCTTGCGGCCTCCGCCAGCGAGGAGAACATGCCCTTCAGCGTGGAGGCGGGAATGGCCGCTGTTCCGTCGGGCAGCGTGAAAGGGTCCACGATGTTGGGACCTTCGGGATCGGGCTTTTCCTGCTTTCCACCGATGACCATCGGGGTTTGGGTGGTCAGACTGCAAATAATCCGGCCCGAGAAAGTGTCCGGCACATAGCGGTCATGGAAGACGTGCTCCGGTATCCCGTTCTTGAAGTCACCGAGAGGGATGACGCCGGTGCTCGGCGCGTCCTTGAATGGCACGAAGTGGTACGGATTGAGGAATTCCATCAGACGGCCTCCTTCTGTATTTTGGCCAGCATGTCCCGGAAACACTTCACCATTTTGCTGACGACTTCCTTCTGCGGATCGGGGATGCCTCCAGGAAACGGGGTTCCTTTCACAGTGATTTGAGCCAGGCACTCGCCATAGCCCTTTGTCTTGCCGAAGCCGAACCGGATGTCACCCTCGACCAGGTCGCGGGCGAGCAGTGCCAGTAGCCCCCACCCCCAGTCCTCGGTGCGGCTCCGTTCGATGCGGATGGTCCCGGTCAGGGTGGGTGCATGCACGTACTTGGCGTTGAACTTGGCGCCGGGCAGGTTGCCACCGGTGAAGCGGTCGATGGCGACGAATTCCTGGTTCTCACTGGCGTGGGCAGTGTCAGACTCGAAGTCGCTTATCTCAATGGGCGACTTCCACCCTGACGCACCAAAGAGCAGGCAGGCGAGACAGGGTGGCTTCTCACGGCCGAGGTCCTCGACGGAGTGAACGGGTTTGCAGGCATCGCTTTCATCCGACACCCGGCAGGCGGCATCCGCCTTGAGCGTGCGGATAATGCGCTCGCCCTGGGCGCGCAGCGCGCCGCGCATCCCGGAAGACGGCAGCAGCACCCGGCCGTCGGCGGTCAGGCGCGGCGCGTGGTTGGGCTTCTCGTCGCCTTCAATCTTGTGGGTCTTCTCTGGAGCGTTCACGAGGAATGGTCCGCTGAACTGCAACGTCACGTTGACCTCAAGCCAGTTCGGCGTCCCGGCAGCCAGCGTTAGCGCAGTCCTGGCAAGCGTCTCAATCTCCTTCTGTTCGAGTTCCGTCATGGACTTGTGCCACATGGCAGGCTTGTGTCCCTGCCCCTGCTCGAAAAAGCGCTTCAGCCATGCTTTCATGCCCGCCCGGTCGAACGCCTCAATTCTTACACTGCCCTTCGGTGAAAATCGGCCCCAGCCGTTGGCCGTGTTCGCACCCATGGACAAGTCACTCGTCTTTCCCCGGAACTGCTGCAGCGCCAGGAGCACGATCTGCGCATCCTGCTCCCATGTAGCCTCCTCGCTTTCCCCATCTACAACCACGGCAAAATCAATTCCTGAGGGCACATACTCCGTGTGGAAGAGTTTCTGGTCACTGGCCGTGCCGGTGCGCCGGTCTATGGCCACGTTGGTCTCCACGGCGGCAAGACGCTTTTCCTCCCACCAGGGGAGCTTCCCGAAGGTGGCCATGTCGGCGGGTTTTGGACGGACGGCCAGGGCGTCACAGAAAACAATACGGCTGCCACATGCATCCTCATCTTGCGGGCGTGTCCCAAAGATATCCGCAATCTTCCTCTTGAGGTCCTCATCGGGAACACTTGCATCCAGCCATGACCGGAGCACGCCCTTGAGGCTGTTGCCGGGGATGTACGGGATTTCCCCGCCAGCATCCGGGGTAGTGGAAACAGCCTGTATTTTCACGGAACGGTCCCCGGGGGCGCTTCCCGAGTTCAGACCGGTACGCGACGCTATGCCACCGCTGCCCAAGTGAAAGGGGGATGCCGTGGTAAGTGTTGCACTGATGCGCCAGCGAAACGGGCAGTTCATGAATCGCACCCTTTCATGGTTGGTTTCCTGGAAACGTGCGTGTCAATGTTGATGGCCACCGCACCATAGCCGTTCTGCGGGATGTAGGGGCAGTTGGACCAATGGTCCCCGCCCTTTCCATTTCGGGCGTAGGCCTCCTTCGCCCAATCCGGGAATGGCAGTCCGTGGCCTTGCCAGGCATAAAACAGCTTGTTGGCCGCATCGACGGCCTCCGCGTTGGAACTGTCCGCCGTGAAGACAAACGTGGATCCAGGCTCAAAGAGAAGGAAGGGCTTTCCAGACCCCCGATATCGGTTTGCGATGTAATCGCCCACAAGAGACTGCCGCGCAAAGACACGCAGCAGTTGGATATCGGAACCAAGACCGAATGCTTTGAACTGTGCGTCGCAGACGCCGAGCAGTTCCTTTTCTGAGAGTTCATGTGGGTTGCACAGGATCGCCTGTGACTGGAGGGTCAGCACCCAGCAGGTCTTTCCGTCCGCATTCTCCCCTGTGGCGGAAGTGATGCGGTTTTCGGGCTCCTGGATGCGGGTCTCATCGACCAGTTGCAGCCGGGCGGGGGCCTTGGTCTTGCCGATCTGCAGTTCGGTTGTGGACAGGAAGCCCAACAGATCCTCGACAAGCTTCTCGCGGTCTTCTTGTTCTGCCAAGTTTTCCAAATCGAGCCATCCGACCCAGCAGTGGCCCACTTCAGGCACGGTCAGCAGGTGGGCGAAGAGCTTTTCATCCATCGCGCGACGCCGGTCGGGGTCATGCCGGTTATGGACCCGCAGTTCGCGAGGAAGCCGCTTGGGCCAGCCAAAAGCCCTGTCCATGTTGTCCCTGGTCTTCCAATCTATATCGAATTCGGGCGCCCAATGGTTCTTCTTGCCGTCCCCCGCCACCCTGACCAGGCCCGGGTTGTCAATCAGCGCCACATCGCAGAAGTCCTCGCCGGCTTTCGTTTTCACCAGGGACAGCGGCGGGACGATGGGACGCTGAAATCCTGTTTCTTTTCCAACGGACGGGAACAGGTGAGATATCCGCAACACTTCAAAATGCCTGCCAAGCGTCGGACAGCCAGCAAGATTCTCATCAATGCAATCCCTGACGCCGCCACCACGGGCCTGGTTGAGCGCGGCGGCGAGGGCGCCGCGTATGACCGCGCCGGAGAGTATTTCACCGGATTCGAAGTAGTTCCTGTTTGCCCGCTCGGTAACGCAGAACGGGTCGCCCGCGGGGAAAGTGAGCACAAGTCCGACCCGCGCCGGCGACGCATCTTCTGTTTTGAGGCTCCCGCCACCGGCCGCCTTTCCGGCGTCCGGAGCCTTTTCCAGCAGGACATCGTGAAGCCGGCCAAAGCCCGAAGTGCGGTTTGCGCCAAGCTGAGCCACCCAGCACAGTGATGCGTGCAGGGCGGCCTGGCGCAGGCCCAGTTGGGCGTCATCTTGGCCGAAATAGCTTAGCGTGCCGCTAAATTCGACCGTCATCCCCGCAGGCACCGGGCAGTCCATGACTTCAAGGCTGCCCCGCTGCACGGACTTTCGGTCTTTGTCAATGGCGATGCGGTGGCGTCGGCCGCGGCTCTGGGCGAGGCTCTCGCAGTCTTCGGCCCGCATGTAGAAGTCGGACACCCTGAGCGCCCCACGGAGTCCTTCGCTGCCCTTGCCGGTCTCCTTTCCAAACAGCGCGTCCAGTTCGGCGGCGGCAGGAAATGCCGGTGTGGTGCTGGAAAGCTGCACGAAGGCCTCCCGGATTTTTCCCGCCACAAGTGTTTGGGGAAGATAGAGCACCTTGTCGTTCGCGGCGCCGCCCCCCGGCCGTTTTCTGCTCGCGCCAGAAGTGTCCACGCCAAGCGGACCCACCGCGGCTGCGCGGGTGAGCAGCGGCCCTGAGACAGTCAGCGTTACGTTCAGTGTGCGCTTGATCATTGGGCACCCCCTTTTCCCGCCGGCATTCCGGCGGCCAGAGACGAATCCACAGGTATGAAATTCCACAACTCGCGCAAATGCAGCCAGAATGTCCTGCCTTTGCCCAGGCAATCCGTGATTTCGGCATGGTTGGGAACTTGCGCCGTCAATGCTGCCATAAGCTTGTCGGCTTTTTCGCTCGCCGCCGCAGTGCTGTCCGTCGCCAGTTCCTCCACCAGGTCATACACTTGAACCCGCGAAACTGCCTCGCGCAAGGCGGCCAGCCCTTCGGTCACTCCTTGCATGGCAAGTCCTGAAAGCAGCAGGGATTCCCCGGATTCCCCGCACAGGGGTCTTCGGGCGGCATCAAGATCGGCATCGACGTAATCGAAACCGTTCAACACCTGGCAGGCAAAACGGTTGCCCGGAGAAGCGCATGCTTTAACCTCGCCCGCGAGACGATGCGCAAGGTTGACCTGATGATGGATGTGGGACTTGTGGCTGCAAAACACCATGCCGGCCGCGTGCGAGAGGAGTTGGCCATTGAGTTGCCAGTCTTTGGACAACTGATAGAAGAGGGACAGCGTCTCCCATCCTTTCCATGCGGGGACAACAAGCGTCATCTCGTCCCCCCCCCACATGAGCAGTTCTATTCGGTTGTACTTGTCGTTTGCCTTCCCGCCTGTCCAAAGACCGTCGCGGTCCGTTTCCACTCGACCAAGGACAAGTTCGTTGAGGAACTGCCTTCGGTAGTTCTTGTAGTCCTTCGAGGCTTCGACCACCTTGCCGGTGTCGTCCAACCCGCGCATCAGTTTGCCGATGCCGTTTCCATCAATGTAGATGACGGCAATCTTGTCCGCCAGTCGGGGTGAGACCCCTTTTGCCGCCAGGGCAGCCGGTTCAACCTTGCTGATATCCTCGAAACTCTGGGCAAAGCCGCTCTTCAATGTGACACCGGGACCGAGTTCCTTCTCATAGAAGTTCTCCTTGGTGTCTTTGCCGAGGGTAATCCGGTCGTGGCACACAGCGCAGATGTCTTTGCTGCCGGAAGAAGATCGATACTTCTCCGTGGCCGGCCTGATGGCGTCCAGTTCACAGAACAGCCGCGCAGCTGCGACGCCCGCGCCGAACACACAGGAGAGCGACAGGGAAGGCTGCTGCATCTGCTGCCAGCGATTCTTGGCCAGGAGTTCTTCGCATACGGCGCCGAAGGAATGATCCGAAGTGATGTCTTCCAGCGCGAACGCGACCACAAAAGTGGCGTGGCGGAATATGCCGCTCCGCAAATGCCCACGGACATCTTCACAGAGCGACTCCGCAGTTGATGCGTCCATGGCGGCACCGGACGCCTCGAAGACGCCAGAGGAAGCGTCCGAAAAGATCGGACGCATTTGCCCCCCAAACTTGGCGGCCACCTCATCAATTGCATTTGTGATGAGGGCGCTTCCCCCGCGAATCACATGCAGGGTTTGCGTGTCCCCGATTAGATTGTCGAGATTCACCGCTTCCACACGAATGTAGCAGGACATGTGCGCCGTCTCCGATTCTGTTGAAGCACCTTTTGAAAACACGTGTCAATCGCCGTCAGCTTTGGTAATCCACTTTATGTACCAGAATACAGCCATTCCAAGAACTGCGGATACTGCAAGGGAAAGGACCCGCAGGCCCAGAAACTCGTCTATCCACGCAAGGCTGTATGAGAAAGACCGCGCATTCTCAACGAACTCTTTTACAGGCGCATACAATGCCAAGAATATGCCAACAGGGGCGAAAACCAGGACGGCCTGGCTTAGCGCCCTTGAATGCTTGCTGACGTGCTCACTGTCGCGGTCGTCGAGAAATGCTGCGACCGCTTCGATGTCTTTCTGCGTTCTTTCCTGAAGTTCACCGGTTCTCAGGTGTTTTCGCATGAAGACGTACATTTCCGAGGGTTGGATTTGGCCGGACAGCTCAGGGGCCATGTAGGTGCTGGTGAAGAACAGGTAGTCCCGGTGAACCCTCTGGTAGGCGGCTCGAAACTCCTTTTGCTCCAATGCGTCGCCATCAGTCAGTTCGTCCGTGTAGGCGATGCACACTTTGGCAATCCGTTCGCGGAAGACAAGCATGGCGGCTCGTTGACACACGGCCAGCAGCGTCAGATAGAAATAGTGTCGCTGGAAGTGGTGAAAAAAGGTCGTCACGAAGAAACTGTCCTCTTTGTGCCGACCCGCGACACTATCGCCCTTGCTCTGGCCCACGGCAGTAAAGGCATAGTTGCAGAAAGTGTACCGTGTGTTGCGCCAGTCACCCTTGACTCCCTGCCAGAACCGGTCATAGCAGTGGTCCCGCTCAAAGTTTGCGAGGAACTTGTCGGCATATGGGTACTTGCGATCATCCCCCTTGGGTTCTACCAGAGCGATTCGAGTCCAGTCGGACGCGCTTATATTGGAAGGATCGTCCACCGCCATATAGCTCATGATGAACATTCTGTCGTCACCCAGTTGCGTGAACCGAATTGGGGCAGGGGGAGCGTCTGTCTTCTGCGCAAAACACCTCTTGAGCCAACCGCTGTTTGGCCCCGGGGTGGATTGGACCTTGTCAAGCGTTGTTAGCGGGGATACCAGCCAACCCCAATGGGGAGCCACCGGGGATTGACGATGATGGCATGCGAAATCCATGTAGCGGGTAAAGTGTTCGTCGGTGCAATCACCAATTTGATGGCCGCTGTGGCTTTTCCAATATGCCCTGCCAGGAAATTCCCCTGGCATTGAGTGTTTCCCGCCTTTCTCCTCCACTATAAATGGGGGATAGATTCGTCGTGCAATCTCCCGATATAGCAGGGCTTCTCCCAAGGTCATGTGGTTTGACGCGGCCAACTCCACGGCCATAATGGCCACAGTCCCGCCGAAAAGATACAGATCGACCCGGGCAGCCTTAAAATCGTGGGATGGGCTCGCATGTTCGGTGCCTGTATCCGTGTCATCCTCATTCCGTTTGGCCTTCAAGTGAAGGTAGCCTACATCAGAGCGGCGGAAACGAAGAACAGGCGCATCCTTCTCGGTGGAATGAAAAAGGTGCTGGACAAATGGGTGGAAGTAGACGAACTCGCTGTACCGATGTGCGTCCCACCTCTCTTCAGCAGAATCGAATCCCAAAGGGTCCAGACCGGGCTCTATTTGTACCCAACTCCCCTTTCCGTCCAGGGTAAGATACTTGGAAACATCGTCCGGGGAAGGGGGCTTCGAGATTTTTCCAACCCCGATAGTTTGCAGATAGATGGGCCAGAACAAAACCATGCGAAACTGTTCGACCACAATCGCGTCGGTCGGCCTCGCATCTGGAGCACGGAACGTTGACAACTTGTCATCATCGGACGTGTTCGGAGTCATAGAGAACACCCTCGCAATTAGACCGGTTTCGTACCGTACACCACCGAGCAGAAACGGGCGCCGACCCACATTCTGACGCAGAATAAGTCCCCGCGCTCTCCTACGCTGCCCCGTCTCTGACCGAGTTGCTTAACAAAGATTGCCTATATTCTCAGTAGATTGCTCGGCATTGTCAAATAACCGATTTTTACGCGCATTGCCCTGCAGATCCACAAAGGAGAGGACAAGATGATTGGGGGCTCCCTGCCTATAAGGGGGCGCGACTTCTTTCTGTGCTCCGCCCCGCCCACCCCGTATCTTCCCCGCTCTCAGTCGCATATTGATTCCATGCGGTGCCCGGCGCATGAGGAGCGGCAACCATGCGCGTATTTCGTTCCCTTGAGGAGGTGCGGACGGCGGAGAACCTGGAGCCCGGCTTCGGGGACACAGCAGCACAACGGTCACCGTGCATTGAAGAAAAAGCCGGAACCCGCCATTGGGTTTCGGTTTCTGTTGTATTTTTGCACTTCCCTGCCGAACTGTGTAGCCTCTTATCCATGCCAGCACAGTGTGGTGCGGCTATGAGGCAGTGCAAACTTCGCAATTTAGGAGGCAAGGCAATGGCAGAAGAGGTTGTGATTACTGGGGCGCAGTCGGCGCTGAGCGGGTTGGAACTGGACAGGTTGGCAAACCACCCGGAGGCGAAGAGATATTCTAATTTCTATATTCTGCACTGGGAAGACAACGGTGTGGGACACGATGGCCCCGTAACACTCGCCCATGACTGGAGAGACATAATTTCTGTGGATATAGCACCGGGGGAAACGGACGGATGGGGCCAGTTTATCGCCGTCGCCAGCATATGCGTGAAGCGCGGTGTGACGGCAGGCGCCGGTGGGATGGCGCACACTGTGTCATTTGGCTACTGGTGCAACGGAACGCATTTCGGGACGCAAGTCAACGTGCCGGTCAGTGACCTGCGCAGTAGTTTCGGGTGCTTGGTGAAAAAGTTGGGTTCCAATCAGTCATTTACTTTTTCCTTCAAGGGGTGTCCGGAGTTCGATGCTTCGTTGAAGGTGGAACTGCACGATCGGATAGACTGTGACATTCTTCTTATCCCGGTTCACATCGTTTCTAAAGACGCATTCCCTATAACCAACCAGGGATGACCGCCAGAGGCAAAACGCCGGAACCCGGTGCTGGGTTCCGGCGCTTCGCCGCGGCTCTCATGGCTCAAGCAGGCTCGGGAATCTCAACCTCGGGGAAGTGCTCCTTCAGGGTTTGAAGGCACCGCTCGACTGCGGCGTCGTACGGCAGCCGCTGCGTCTTGCAGAACTCGAACACAGGCTCCTCAGCCCGGCCTCCTGTCGAGACGCGCTCAATCAGGAACGTCTCGCAGCCGGGACTGCCCTCGAAGCGGACCTCCTCCTCGGTGAAGGCGACGTCGGCCGCGCTTTCCGCCAGTTCGGCGCACGCCTCACTGCATGCCGCCACGAACGCGCTGAAGCGTTCCGCATTCAACTCTCTCGGCCTGTACCAGTACCTCGTGTAGCCCATCGTCGTGTCCTCCTTGGTTCGCGGGCGGCGCGCTGCCTGTCCGCATGGTGGTGCTTTCTTCCTCTGGGCTCCCTCCAAGGGAAATATGCGCTCGATGCCTTTTTTGCCACGCTGTCGGCGGGTCTCCGATCTGTTTTTCTGTGCTCCGCCCCGCCCAGCCGTATCTTTCCCCCTCTCAGTCGCATATTGATTCCATGCGGTGCCCGGAGCATGAGGAGCGGCAACCATGCGCGTATTTCGTTCCCTTGAGGAGGTGCGGGCGGCAGAGAACCTGGAGCCCGGCTGGCGGCTGACCCTGGAGCGGGTGATGGGCGATCTCACGTCGGCCTACGCCGGCGCGGGGCTTGCCTACAACCCTGACACTGAGGGCCCTGTCGTGCTGGCCGAACTGGGCGACACCGACAACGACTGGCGCGGCCTGATGGGCAGCACCCTGTCGGACGCGCTGTTCGAGGGGGCGACCTTGGAGCACGGCTGCTTCGTGGCCGTCGTCCTCATGAACAACGAGTACGGCTACACCATTGTCGTGCCCGACGCCCCCTGGCTGGCCCCCGAGTCCCTCGCGCGGCTCATCGACGCGATGGGCTAACACCCGTACCTCCCCGTCCTGTCCCCACAACCCCAAATCCGAAAGGAGTCCCCGACATTGAGCAAGTCGAAGACCCAGTCCCAACAGCCCGAACCGTGCGGTTTGGGCCATCGCTATTCACCCCGGCCGGACCACACCGTCGCGGGCGTCGATCTCGGCCGCTTGGCCGGATGCGCCGCCGAGAAGGCGACCGATGTCGCCGTCGCCGTCGCGCTCGACCGCCTCGGCCCCGAGACGACACAAGCCCTGCGGTCCGTGCCACCAATCACGAGGAGCAAGTGACACATCATGACGAAACCCAAAGCCAAGAGAGACAAGAACACCG
>CAITNO010000125.1 GCA_903893795.1 Candidatus Hydrogenedentota bacterium
CAGCCACCATTTCCAACGCAGCGACCTGTTCGAATAAGTCGAGCCATTGGTTGGAAATGGTGGCAGTCCCCCTGCGGCCGCAATGATGATCCTCGCTCGCAATGACGGTAGAACGTGCGCTGCTTACGGCAGATCCAGCTTCGCGTCGGCGCGGAGTTCGCCGTTCTCGCAGGCGGCCAGCAGGCTCAGTTCCTTGACGTGGCCTGCGCTGTCGAGGTAGGGCTGGGCGGTCTTGAGGAAGCTTTCCACAGTCTGTCCGCGCATGAGGTGGAACTGGGCCAGTTCCTTTCCCATGTCCACGACAGCCTGCACCGCAGGCTTGGGCCGCACGCAAAGGTAGAGGTTGCCCTTGGTTTCCAGATTGGCGGCCGGGGGGGCGGCGGTCATTTCGGTCACCGTGGTGAGGCTGGTGCTGAAGAGGACGCCGTCTTTCTGGACGGCGAAGCTGGGCTTCATGGACGGACCGCCGACCATGGGCAGGTAGACCAGTTTCTTCTCCGCATCGACCCGGGGAACGGTGTCAATGGAGGGTGTTTCGGCGGGTGCGGTTGGGGGCGCCAGAATCAACGCCGCCAGGGCGACCACACCGCCGTCCACCGAACCGGCCAGAATCGGCACGGGCATCATGTCATTGAGGTCGATGCCCGTCCAGGAGAGGCGCAGACCGCTTCCCGCGCCGCGCAAAATCCCCTGCACGAGGGCGGCCGCAGACGCGAATTCGGCGGAGACCGGTGGGGGGGCGGTGCCGAGCCACAGGTTGGCCAGGTCCTCCTGTCCGAAGGCCTTGGCCAACTGGAGCAGCGTATCGTTCAGGGGCTTGCCGAAATCGGCGGAGAGCATGACGCATCCGTCCGGCGCGGCGCGCAGGTCGCGCGGGGTGGCCCCTTCCAGCAGTCCGGCAAAGCGCTGTTTCCAGGCGTCGCCGACCTGCGCCTTCACCGAGGCGCGGACGGAGGCCGGTTCCAGCCACAGGGAGAACTGCGCCGTGTCGAAGGTGCCTTTCAACTCGGGCACGGCCGCCGGGTCAACGCGGCCGTAGAGGTCGGCGCCCGCGGCCGCCTTGGACCATTCGGCCACGGCCGCCTGGCCCGCGGCCTCTTCGGCGTCCAGCGTGAGCGCATGGGCCAGGGTGCGGCGCGACGGGCTGGCCAGCAGCACCCGGCCGCGCACGGCATAGTAGAGCGACGCCTCGGGCACCACGCGCAGATGGAGGCCGCCCGCGTTGTCCGATTTGACCATGGGCAGCAAATGGATGATTTGCTCGGCCAGGCAACCGATGCGGGTCATGCGCGTGACGACAAGCACATCGCTGAAGTCGTCGGGACGGGAACTGGACCAGTGGCTGATGCCGGTGCTGAGATTGTTGAGCAGCCATTTTGGCAGCGGGGGATTGGCGGAAAGCTTGGCAAACCCGGCGCGGGTGGCGTCGCCCGCGGGCAGCAGTTCCCACAGGCGCGACGCGCCGAGCATCTCCTGCTTGCGCATCACATCGACCACGCAGGCCTGGAACGGGCGGTCTTGGGAATGAGGGACCCCATCGCGTAGTTGTCGCGGCTGAGCCACAGCGCGGCCACCGCCGCCAGCAACACCAGAAAAAGCACACCCCGGCCGATGCGTCCGGCCGCGCGCCGCCGCAAATCGCGGCGCCGTTTGCGCAGGTTGCCGCCCATGGAAAAATTGCGAATCACGTCACTCATGGGAGCCTACTCCTTCACGGAGATCGTGTTGTACGGGCCGATCGCCCCGTCCTTGCCCGGAAAGGCCACGTACATCTTGCCGCTCTTGGGCACAAACACCACACTGTGCCGGGTTTGGCTGTTGAACACGGTGGACAGCCCCTCCTTGCCGGCCTCCTTGTCGCCGAGAATGTGCTGCATCTCGCGGTCGCCCACGATGCGTTTTTCCGACGCCATCGCCAGGACGCGCGCGTAGCGGCTGCGCGCCGCCTCGTCCGCCGAGGAGGAGGCCGGGTCGATTCCCATCAGCACCCCCTCCTTCTCGATGCGCCGCACCGTCACGGTCGCCCCATACTCGACCACGGCGGCGTAGGGCTTGGGTGTTTTCCCTTCGAAGCCCGCCACAAGCACATGCACGCCGCGGATATGCTCCTGCGCTACGAGTGCCGCCAGCGCGGGTTCGTACTTGTCCTTGGTTTGCAGGATGTCGCGCAGCACCATCTCGATGGGCGGTCCCTGTTTCGCCGGTGCAGGCACGCCGGGCATGCGCTCGACGCACACCACGAGCCCGGCATCGTTCATGCCGGTGAACACCCCGGCGTTCCAGGTGAATCCGACCTGCACATATTTGTGGCCTTCGGTCGGCGAAACCCGGGTGACCACCGGCTGTTCGTCAAAAGCCCAGTCGAGGTTGCGCGCGACCAGCAGATCGTCGGCGCCCGCGCGCACACCCGTCGTGGCAAACATGGTGCACAGCGGCGTGGCGAACAGGGGCGTCTTGTTTTCAAGCGCGCCAAAGGTGGTGGCGTTTTGCAGCAGCCACATGGCGTCAAAGGGAAGGCCCGCGCCGTCGGCAAGCCCCTCGATCTCGCGGAAGGCGGTGTCGGGCACGCCCTTGAGCAGCGGCCGCGCCGCCATGCCCATCATCGGCACCAGCAGCGTGGTCGGGTCGAAGAACTTGGGCAGTTTCGCCCAGACACTGTCGGGCGGATACCACGCGCCCGAGGCGACGGGCTGGTAGATGCGGCTGTCGTAGCGCAGTTTCAGGTCTTCCTGGAAGACCCGGCCGCGGGCCAGGCCGACCGCGTAGGGGTCGCCTGCGAGGCTGAACAAAAGGCCGCCCTTGATTTCCTGGGGCTGTGGGGGCTCGGCCATGGGCGGGTCTGGAAGGGCTTCGCCCTTGCTCATGAGCCGGGTGAATTCCTTGTAGAACCAGTCCTCCATGCGCGGGCCGAAGAAGGACATGGACGCCTCGTAGTTCAGCTCGGTGTAGAGCGGCTTGGGCGTGAAGTACATGATGTAATTGTTGGCCAGGCCCACGGTGAACTGGGCCTTGTAGCCCCGCGCCAGCGCGCGGTTGCGCAGTTCGAGGGCGATCTCCACGCAGGGTTCGCCGGGGATGAAGGTCATCAGCAGGTCGTTGATCTCCAGCGTCTGCAGGAAGACCTTGTCCGGCTGCAACGTGCTGGCGAGGGTCAGCGGCAGTTTCGGTTCGGCCGAGTTGATCTTGAGCGTGGCCTCGCCGCAGGCGATGTTGTTGATGGCCTCCTTCACCCGGTAGGCCAGCGCGTGCCCGAGCGCCTCGGTGCGGCCCCAGCCCGACTTGCCCTCGGGGTTGCCGACGGTCTGGTTGCCTTCCGCGCCGTTCAGGAAGAGGGCGACGCAGTCGGGGGAAGTCAGTTCCTCCATCTCCTTGTAATAGAAGCCCGGATAGTCGGCGGAGAACTGGTAGTGCTCCGGCCCGTCGCCGACCGTGGTGGGGTGTCCGGCCATGTTGGCCACCACGCTGATGGGCTTGCCGTCGGCGTCCTCGACCAGGATGACGCCGATTTGCTCGTCCATCGGCCCGCCCGAAACGCGGCGGTTGCCAGTGAGTGCGGTCTGCTTGGCCGTGCCGAATCCGATGGCGGCGCGCCGGTGGCTGTCATAGGCCTGGCGCATGGCCTGGGTGATGGCGATGGCCGTCGATTCCAGCACTCCGGGGATGAAGCGCCCCGAAACGGCGCGCATGATGAGGTTGGGCGTCATGCCGCCCTGGCCGTTGTGCGTGTGGGTGGCGCAGAGGATGACGTTCTCGCGCGGGACGACGTCCGGCGCCAGTTCCAGCACTCGCGCGCGCAGTTCGGGGTTGATGGCCACCAGGTCCACGTTTACCAGGAAGAGCCGCGTGGTGCCGTCGTCCAGAAACAGCGCCCGGGCCCACAGGGGGTCGTGAACGCCCGTCGAACTGCGTCCCATCCGGTCCCCGTAGCCGTTGAGCGGGGTGCCGATGGGCGCGGTGATGTCCGCCTTCCCCGCACCCGCTTCCAGCGCGCCCGCGGCGAGCGGAATCGTCCATGCGGCCAGCAAGGCCGCGATCCAGTGCCTGATCATATTGCGAAAGTTCCGGTGTGTTGTCGTGATGCCGTCAGCGTGGGAATAATCACCCTGCCACCGTCCCCATAACAGGACACGGTGCCGTCCGCAAAGTGTAGCACGGACAGGGGCGGAGCCAAAAACCAACACCGCAGGGGACGGACACCTGTTCCAGCCAAAGCCTCGGATTTCACGCGCGGAAACAGGCGGCAATGTTATACTTCGGGAGAATCGTCCAACGGAGCACCGCATTCATGGTAAAGGCACGGCGCGCTATAACCATCTGTCTGGGAGCGATGGGGGTGGTGTGCCTGTGTCTGACCGCCGGGCCGACCATGGCGGCGGCAAAGTCCGGAGTGATGCTCCGCTTTGGCAGCGTGTCCACCGCGTCCGGCGCGGTGGCGTCCGTGCCGGTGACGGCGTCATGGGCGGGGTTGGCGGGGGAGCCTTCCACGCTGGTGCTGCATGCTGCCTGGGATGCGGACTGGATCACATTGTCCGGCGTTTCGCCCGGTCCGGCGCTGTCGGGCTCGGGCAAGCAGTTTGACTTCGAACCGCACGGAAAGTCGGTTGTGATTCTTGTCTACGGGGGCCAGAGCGCACTGCCGCAGGCGGAATTGGTCCATCTAAACTTCCAAGTGAGCCCTTCCGCCAAGGTGGGTGCGTCGACCGTGGTGCGCGACACGGCCACGACTGCCTCCGACGCGGCGGGGAACGCCATTTCCTTGAGTGTCGCAGACGGCGCTGTGACGGTGACCCAAGGGCCCAAGCCGCATTCTGCAGACTACAACCAAGACTGGAGTATCTCCCTGTCCGAAGTGCTGCGGATGGTGCAGCTTCACAATGTCGGCTCGTTCCACTGCGACGCCTCCACGGAGGATGGTTATGCGGCCGGTCCGGGAGACCAGAGTTGCACCCCCCACGACAGTGACTACATTCCCAGCGACTGGGCGATTTCCCTTTCGGAACTGATGCGCATCATCCAGTTCTACAATGCGCCCAATGGCAGCTACCACCTGCAGTCCGGCACAGAAGACGGCTATGCTCCGGGAGTGGCGCCGTAATTCACTGGGAGCGCCGGCATCCCTGCCGGCTTTTCTTGGGATCAAGGTAGTGCTGTAGGGTGCTGTGGAGTGGCGCAAAGCGCCACGGAACGCACCGCTGTGGAAACGCGGCCCCCTTGTAGGATAATGGTGTGTCTATTCAAAGACCCGTAATGAGGAGGAGCCTGTTGTGTTTGGAAGGTACAGGGACAAAACATACGACGTCGTTGAAGCGGACATGACATCCGAGGGCTTGGAACGGGTTCGCGCAAAGTTCGACCACCTCTGTGAATGCTACGTGCCCAACGACACCGACGCACTTCGGAAACTGTTCTCCCTGAAGCGGATATCCCGGTGTTACACATTTCTTCCCGCCGACATGTCGGCTGAGCTTCGGCAGTTCGTGCTTTCACAAGAAGGTGGTTGCTGGGAAATCGATCACTTTGCCGAAAATGTGATTGTTCGGGCCCCCAATATTGTCGGCGGCACGATGGTTTGGAGATATGTGTCGCAATACTGTCTCAAGGAGAGACTGTTGCAGTTTCTACGCTCCGATACTCGGAACATTTGCGTATTGGGAGGAGGATACGACGGCGAGGCGATTGAAAGGCATTCTCAAGACTGCAATGGAACTTGGAGAATTGGCGATTTACTCTGTTTTGGAGAGGTGATGCTGAAAGACGCAATACCCATGGTATTGGATTCCGAATACTTCGACACATTTGGGTTCATGACCAGATTGCCCGCTATGCTGCCTGACGTGGAGCAATTGCCAGCTCTTAGTTCCGCAAACCAGCACGCTGACGAGGTTATACTTGCAAGTTCTCATATTTTCATGGAAATGCACCAGGGGGAGTCAATCTGCATAATGGACCTGGCAGCAAATCTCTAGCGTGCAGACCATGCGCCATCACCCGTATGGACGGCATACGATCCGTAGAGCGCCTCGACAGGGGGCGGAGCGCCCCGCGTTGGCCCCCAGAAGAGCCGGCAGGGATGCCGGCGCTCCCAGTGTCCGAACGGCAACTCTTTACGGCGTCATCAGCACCGTGACTTCACCCGCCTCGGTCTCGCCCGTGCGGCCGCCTTCGGGCGGCGTGTCCACGTAGCGGACGGTGCGGGCGAGGACGGTTTCGGAAATGGATGCCTCGAACTGGCGCAGCACTTCTTCCAGCGTTTTGTCGGCGGCATGCACCGCGATTTCGACGCGGGCGTCGTAGGCGACGTTCTGCTCTTTGCGCAGGTCCTGCACGATGCGCACGAAATCGCGCACCCAGCCCTCGTGGCGCAGTTCCTCGGTGATCTCCGTGGAGAGCACCACGACCATGTTGGTGCTTTGCGCGGCGGCAAAGCCTGGCTTGGTCTGGAGCCGCACATCGACGTCCTCGCCGCCGAGTTCGATGGTCTCGCCGTCTATGTCGAGATGAATCGCGCCAGTGTCGCGCATCTGCGCGAAGAAGGCCGCGCCCGAGCCCTGCGACAGGGCCGCGCCCACCTTTTTCACCTTGGCCCCGCACTTGGGGCCGAGGACCTTGAAGTTCGGCTTGACCTCGTAGGTCACGTATTCGTCGGGCGTTTCGCTGAAGGCGATTTCCTTGATGTTCAGTTCCTCAATCAACAGGTCGCCATGGCGCAGCAGCGCTTCGCGGAAACGCTCGGACGCCAAGATGATCTGGCAGTGGCCCAGTGGCTGGCGCACCTTGAGGTTGGCCGTGCGGCGGGCGCTCAGGCCCAGGTTCACCGCGTCGCGGGTCAGCGCCATGTCCTCGATGAGCGACCAGTCCAGCGTAGACTTGTCGGCCTGCGGGAAATTGGAAAGATGCACACTGTCCGGCGCGCCCGGAAGCGGCCCGGCCAGATTGCGCCAGGTGGTCTCGGCGAAGAAGGGGGTGAACGGCGCCATCATCTGAGCCAGCTTGAGCAGGCATTCGTAAAGCGTCCAGTAGGCGTTCGTTTTGTCCTGCGACCAAGTGCTTGCCCAGAAGCGGGAACGGCTCCGGCGCACGTACCAGTTTGACATGCCGTCGAGGAATTCGGTCAGCGCCCGCGCGGCAGGATAGGTTTCGTAGTTGTCCATCGCCTCGCGCACGGCGACAACGGTGCGCTGCAGTTCGTTGAGTATCCAGCGGTCCAATTCGCCGCGCTCTTCGGCCGGGGCAAAGGCGGGGCGCTCGGCGCCCGCATTGGCGCGGGTCTCCGTGCCGGCGCAGCCCAGGCTCAGCAGCAGCCCGTCGGGCGCGTCAAAGGGGTCGAAGCCGTCGAGGTTCGCATAGATGGCGAAGAAGCTGTACACGTTGTACCAGCGCAGCATCATCTCGCGCTGGGCCTCCTCCACGTTGCGCTCGGTGAGCCGGATGGCGGTGGTTGGCGGGTTCTTTCCGATGAGGCTCCAGCGCAGCGCATCGGCGCCGTAGGCGTCGAAGAGTTCGTTCGGGTCCTTGTAGTTGCGCAGGCGCTTGGAGAGCTTCAGCCCGTCCTCGCCGTGCACCAGCCCGAGGCAGATGCAGTTCTTGAAGGGGTGAGGCCAGAGCGCCCGTTCCTCGCCAAAGACGACGGTGCTGATGGCCAGCAGGGCATAGAACCAGCCGCGCGTCTGGTCCAGTCCCTCGCTGATGAAGTCGGCCGGGAAGTGTGACTTGAGCAGTTCCTCAGAACCGGGCACGTGGGGGAAGCCCCACTGCGCGAAGGGCATGGAGCCGGCGTCGAACCACACGTCGATGACCTCCGTCACGCGGCGCATGCGCGCCGACGGGTCGAAGGGGCTCTGATAGGTGACGGCGTCGATGTAGGGCTTGTGCACCTTGAGGTGCTCGCTGAGGCTTGGGTCGGCCGCCTTGGCCTTTGCCCACACGTCCGTGCCCTGCACGTTGGTCCTTTCCAGCAATTCGGCATAGGAGGCGATGCACTCCATCTTGCCGGTCTTCTCACAGACCCACACGGGCAATGGCGTACCCCAGTAGCGTTCGCGCGAGAGCGCCCAGTCTACGTTGTTCTCCAGGAAATTGCCGAAGCGCCCGTCGCGGATGTGCTCGGGCTGCCAGTTGATTTCATGGTTGTTCGCAACAAACTGCTCGATGAACTGCGAGGTGCGGATAAACCAGCTCTTGCGGGCGTACTGGATGAGCGGGTCGTTATCGGCACGCGGACAGAAGGGGTACGAGTGTTTGTACTGGTCATGCCGGAGAATCATGCCGCGCTCTTTCAGCAGGCGCATGATTCCCTTGTCGGCGGCCTTGCAGAACTGTCCCGCAATGGGCGCGCCGTCATAG
The DNA here is from genome assembly GCA_903893795.1 of Candidatus Hydrogenedentota bacterium. Lineage (GTDB taxonomy): Bacteria > Hydrogenedentota > Hydrogenedentia > Hydrogenedentales > CAITNO01 > CAITNO01. The sequence continues at coordinate 8,344 of CAITNO010000125.1, forward strand.
GGATCTTTGTCGGTCACGCGCTCGTCAAAGGTGCCGTCGGGCTTGACGAAGCACAGGAAGCCGACACCCTGCTCCTTGCAGACGCGGTAGTCGTCCTCGCCGAAGGCGGGCGCGATGTGCACGATGCCCGTGCCGGTTTCGAGGTCGACAAAATCGCCGGGAACCACCTCCCAGCAGCGCACCGACTCGCCACCGCCTTCAATGTGCTCCGGTGTGCCGTAATTGAAAAGCGGCACATAGGTGAGTCCGAGCAGGTCGGCGCCTTTCACCGTGCGAATCACCTCGGCGCCCTCGCCGAAATACTTCTCCACCAGCGAAGCGGCCAGGATGAACACGGACCGGGTGTCGCCCTCGATCCGGTGCACCAGCGCATAGTCAATGTCCGCGCCGACGCAGGCGGCGCAGTTGCTCGACAGCGTCCACGGGGTGGTCGTCCACACGAGCAGGCTGGCGCGGCAGTCCAGGCCCAGCTTCGCGTGCGAAGCCTCGTCGAGGTCGAGCCGGACCGTGATGGCCGGGTCGTCGGTGTCGCGGTAACCTTCGCCCACCTCGCCCGCGGAAAGGGCCGTGCCGCCCTGTGCCCACCACCAGACCACCTTGTGGCCCTGGTAGAGCAGGCCGCGGTCAAAGAGCGTCTTCAGCGCCCACCACACGCTCTCCACGTAGCTCTGGTGGAAAGTGACATAGGCCTCGTCCAGGTTGACCCAGAAGCCGATGCGGTCTGTGAGGTCTTCCCATTCCTTCTGGTAGCGGAACACGGATTCGATGCAGGCGCGGTTGAACTGTTCAACGCCGTACTCCTCGATGGCCGCCTTGCCGCCTTCGAGAATGCCGAGCTGCTTGCAGACTTCGATTTCAACCGGCAAGCCGTGCGTGTCCCAACCGGCCTTGCGTTCGCAGTAGTAGCCGTCCATGGTCTTGTAGCGCGGGAAAATATCCTTGATGGTGCGCGTCAGGCAGTGGCCGGGATGGGGCATGCCGTTGGCCGTGGGCGGTCCCTCATAGAACACGAAATGCGGCGCGCCATGGCGCTGTTCCAGACTCTTGTGATAGACCTGCTTCTCTTTCCAGAAGGCGATAATATCGTGCTCGGCCGCGGAAAAACGGAACGGCGTCGGCACCGGCTCAAAAATTGGATTGCTCATGGGTTGCCTTTCCAGGGACAGGGAAAACAGCCCTCACGGGGGCAGGGTCCTGTGGATGCAGAACGCCCCGCATGGGGAAGCTTACCGGGAATGCGTCATTTTCGCCGTTTTGGCCATGACGTTTCAACTTGAAGCGGAAATGGAGGGGTGTGGAGACCGTTGATAATGGCGCTTTCAGCGGCTCACAGCACCGAGTGCCGCGCGCCTTTGGCGGCGCGCATGGCGTTGCGGCCTGGCGCGATTTCCCAGGCGGCCGGCCGCGACTCTTTCGCGTCGCGAAAGCCGAGATGGCGTTCATATCGCAGAATGCGCCGATACATGGAACCGTAGGAATGAGTGTCCTCTTCAAGGTCCTGGCAGGACCGTAGATAGAAGGGGATGAACAGCCGGTCGCGGAGATTGCGCAGCCGCAGACGCGCCGTGTAGTAGTGGCGCAGCATTTGGGGCGAGCCCTCCTGCGCATACAGCCTGTGCAGGGCACGCCCTTGGAAGTAGCAGCGCCTGCGCTCGTCCTCAAGGCGCACGGCACACCACAGGAACGCCTGGGCGCGCGGCTCGGCAATCACGGCCATGCCGGCATCGCGGAGCCGCAGGAGCAGTTCAATGGCCGCGAAGCGCGGCGACGGTTCCTCCTCGGAAAGGCAGCCCCCCTCCAGGTAAAGATCCTTCGGCAGGCTCAGATTTTCGGCGGACCATTCGTAGAACTGCAGGTCCTCGCCGGCCGGGTCGATGCGGTTTTCAGGCAGAAACCAGCGGGTGAGCGCCCCGTGCCGCAGGCGCGGGTGAAGCGCCACCACGCCCAGGACGCAGGCCCTTCCGGCGTGCTGTTCCTGCGCCGACACATGGGTTTCAATCAGGGCGGGGCCGGGTATCACGTCGTCGTCGAGAAAGAGCAGCCACCGGCCGTCGGCCGCCCGCGCGCCGAGATTGCGCGCCCCATTTTCCCCGCCACTTTCGTGGCGCACGGTCCGGATGCGGACCGGCGCGCCGCAGGCGTAGCGCGACACGGTGTCGAGTGTGCCGTCGCTGCTGGCATTGTCGACCACCACCACCTCGTAACGGGCGGCCGGAAAGGTCTGCCGTTCCAGGTGCGACAGCACCACGGGAACCAGCTCGGCGCGGTTATGCGCGACAAGGATGACGCTGACGTCGGGCCGGTTCATGGTGCGGTGCTTCCCTCTTTGTCCCCTTCCACACGGTCGGGGCCGTCTGAAGCGCGGGTGGGGGTGCATCCCATGGCCATGCCCGCGCAAAACACGATGAGAAACAGTGCTCTTCGCATGGACACAACTCCCGGTTTGACCTGCTGCGGGCAGCGGATGCGCGGGTTTACTGCGGCCGGTCGGCCCTTCAGTCCTTCTGCAGAATGATCAGAAAATCGTTGTAGCTCTGGCCGTTGTTTGCCGTGACGGAAACCACGCGCCAGCCCTTGGACAGCAGATCTTCCAGTTCGCTCTTGCCCGATCCGTTGGATTGGATAATCAGCGCTTTTTGCATCGCTCCTCCTTCTTCGCCGTTGTCGCAACATGCGGGTATCAGGAATTACCCTCGTCCAGATGCCCGTAGAACAGTTTAAGATACTTTACCGTGTCCTCGGAGTTCAATTGGCCCGGTGCGCTCGGCGCGCCGAGGAAGGTGTAGGTGAGCAGCGAACCCAGCGAGGGGAAGAACACCCGCGACAGCATGCCCGCCGGCCCCATGCCTATCACCACCATGGCCCGGTCCGCATGGCGCAGCGTGAATGCGGCCAGGCGCCGCAGATCTCCGGGGCTGTTGCAGCGCGCGGCCACCTTGACGATGTTCACGCCGGCCCTGATGCCCGCATCAACCACGGCATCCAGGTCGGTGTCCGTCGGCGTCTCTGAGAAGTTGTGGTGCGAACCAATCACGGTCAGCGCCGCCGCATGCGCTTCGGCGATGACATCACCGAGAATCTCAGTCGAGGAAAGCTCGATATCCAACGCGCCCACATGGGGCATGACGGCGCGGAACAGCGCCAAGCGCGCCGCTTCGGTGCCCTTCCAGGCACCGCCTTCGGCGGCGCTGCGGATGGTGCCCAGCAGCGGCAGTCCGGCAAGCCGGACCGCCTCGGCCACCACGTGGTCCTCGTCGCAGCGGGAAAAGCTGTCCACCCGCAGTTCCAGAATATCGACGCCCGATGCCAGCAGCACCTCGGCATCCTTCCGGGGCACACCATCGCTCACGGCGGCGACCACCCGCGGCCGTTCACCCAATGCACAGGAACCTATCTTCAGCATGGCGATTCCTCTTTCCTGCGGTGTCTCAGCATTCCTGATTCCAACTAGGTCTCCCGTCGTGCCTTGCGCTCCTGCCATTCCCGCTCCAGCCGTTCGCGGCTGCGCCAGCGCCGGTGAAACCAGAGCCACTGGCCGGGATGCTCCCGCACCATCGCCTCGATGGCGTCCTGGCAGCGCTGCGTGTTGACCGCAAGGTCGGCCAGGAGGTCGCCCGTGGCCTGCAGTTCAAGCGCGGGCCGAAACTCAAGCGTGTACACCCCCGCCCCGTCGCGTGCCATGGAAACCGGATAAATGGGAACTTTGGCGCGCTTGGCGATGAGCACCGGACCGACGGTTGCCCAGGTGGGCGCGCCGAAGAAGCGCACCGGCACGCCGTTTTCGCGCGGGTTCTGGTCGGCCAGGATGCCGGCCATCCAGCCCTCGCGGAGTTTGTGCAGCATCGGGCCGGTGGCGGCATTCTTCTCCACGGTTTCAACGTGCTCGCCTTTTCGCACGGTGTCCACAAAGAGATCCATGCGCGGGTCGTCAAATCCGCGCACGATGATAACCGTGTTGATGCCGACGGTGCCCCCCGCCGGGGCGAGCCATTCCCAATTGCCCAGATGCCCGCCCATGAAAATGCCGCCCCGCGCGCGGTCAACGTTTTCCGCGCCCCGGACACGGAATGCGTGTTCCATGGTGCCCCCGGCCAGTTGCGGAATGCGCCCAAATTCGGCGGCGACCAGGCCCAGATTACGCACGGACTCCTTCAATATGGCCGTCTTTTCCGCGCGGCTGAGGGTGTCGCCGTAGGCGAGGTCGAGATTGGCCATGCCGATGCGGCGTATGCGCGGCACGGCATAGTAGGCGAGTTTGGCGATGCCGGCGCCCAGTGCCCGCGCGGCGGGCAGGGGCAGGAGGACGGTCAGCCGGCAGAATCCGACGGATAAACGGGTGAGAAAGCCCTGAAGCAGCGGGTTGCGGCGCCCCACGGTCAGGCCTCGAGCGTGATCGTCTGGCCGATAGTCGGCACAAAGGTTTGGCGGCCGTTCCCCGTGTTCTGTTCCATCCAGCCCAGCGCCTCGGGGTCTCCGTGAATGTAGACCACATTCTTTGGGTTGATGCGCTCGACCACGGCGGCCAGTTCGGAACGGGTGGCGTGGGCGCTGAACCGGAACTGGCGGATGTTTTCCAGTGTCTTGGCGACAAAGGGCCGGTTCAACTGAAACTGCAACGGCGTGCCCGCAGGCGAATGGAGCAGTTTGTGGCCCAGCGTGTCCCCGTCCAGGTAGCCCACGAAGAAAATGCCGTGCTGCGTCTGCTGCACCATCTGCTGGGCGATGAGCGCCGAGGGCGTGTTTTCGATCATCATGCCGGAGGTGGCCACGATGATGCAGGGACGCCGCAGCAGTTTTTCGACCACGGCCGGGTTCCACACGTCGCCCAACCGTTCGAACTGGTCAAGGGGCCGCAGGGTCGCATGGGGCATAAGATGGTCCGAGAACAGTTTGTAGAGTTCATAGATGGCCCGGCCCATGCCCGCAGTGTAGATGGGCACGGTCGGAATGATCCCCTGCTCCTGCAGGTCGGCCAGAATGTTCACCATTTCCTGCGTGCGGCCCAGCGCGAAACTGGGAATCAGGGCGCTGCCGCCCCCCAGAAGCACCTGGCCCACGGCCTCGCCAAGATGGGCGATTTCCTCGCGGTAGGTGCGGTAGGTCTCGTCGTTCGCCGCGCCCTGGGTGGACTCGATGATGAGCGTGTCCACCTGCGTGTCCTTGTCCAGCGGCTTGTAACCGCCGATGAGCGCCTGTTTCCGCTTGCAGATGTCGCCGGTGTAGAAAATGGTGTGGTCCGGCAGGCGGATGAGCACGCTTGCGGCGCCGAGCACATGGCCCGCCTCGATGAACTGCACCTCCACCGGGTCGGCCATGTTCAGGTAGAAGGGCTCGCGGTAGTTGAAGCTTTCCAGAAAGCGCAGCGCGTAGCCCACGTCGCAGTGCTCAAAAAGCGGATACTCGGCGATGCCGCGCTCCTTGGCGATCATTTCCATGACCGACACGCTGTTGTGCAGCATGCGGTCCATGATCCGCGCCGTGGGGGGGGTGGCATAGCCGTGGACACCGGGATACATCCGCGCAAGATAGGGCACTGCGCCGCAGTGGTCCACATGGCCGTGCGTGATGATGTAGGCCTCGGGGGCGCGGTTGAGCAGGTCAAAGGCCGGAAGGGAGCACTCGCCCTCTTTCTTGGGATGGGTGCCGCAGTCCAGCAGGATCTGGTGGCCTCCAAAGGAGAGTTCGAAACAGTTCGCCCCTACTTCGCCGCCGCCGCCCAGCGCGCACAAATTGACACGTTTACAGGATTCCATTGGTGTCATTCTAGCGGTCCGGACGGGCCTCATTCAAGCGGCAGAAAACGGGGGCATCGGTTCTACACTTTTGACACATGCACCGCACAGGCCACAAAGTGGCCCGGAGTGGCCTCGATCAGTCTCTGTTCGCGTTGCGAACACTCGGGTTGCGCGTCGGGGCAGCGCGGGTGGAAGCGGCAGCCGGAGGGCGGATTGATGGGACTGGGGATGTCGCCCGGCGGCAACACGCGCCTGCGCGGCGCATCCGGGTCGGGCACGGGCGCGGCGGCAAGGAGGGCGCGGGTGTAGGGGTGGACAGGATTCTCGAAAAGGACCTCCACCGGGGCAGTCTCAACGATGCGTCCCAGGTACATCACCGCAACCATGTCGGAAATGTGGCGCACCACGCCCAAGTCATGCCCGATAAACAGGTAGGTCAGCCCCAGCCGTTCCTGCAGGTCCTCCAGCAGGTTCAGAATCTGTGCCTGAATGGAGACATCCAAAGCGGAGACCGGTTCATCCGCCACGATGAGGTCCGGTTCGGCCGCAATCGCGCGGGCAATGCCGATGCGCTGGCGCTGGCCGCCGCTGAATTCGTGGGGATAACGGTCCGCCGCGGCGGCGGGCAGGCCCACGAGGTCGAGCAGTTCCATGATGCGGTCCCGCTCACTGGGAGCGCCGGCATCCCTGCCGGCTGTTTTGGAAAGGAAGCCGGCAGGGATGCCGGCCCTCCCAGCATGGGTGCGGATGACCTCACCCAGCACGGCCGCCACGGTCATGCGCGGATTGAGCGAGCCAAAGGGGTCCTGAAAGATAAGCTGCATGCGTTTGCGCAGGCGGCGCAGCTCGCCCTTTTTTAGCGTGTTCACCGGTGTGCCGTCAAAGATGATCTCGCCGGAGGTGGGTTCTATCAGGCGCAGCACCAGCCGTCCCGTGGTGGTCTTGCCGCTGCCGCTCTCGCCGACCAGACTGAGCGTTTTTCCCTTGGGGATGGAAAAGCTCACGCCGTCCACGGCCTGCACCGAAGCGACCGTCCTTGAAAACACCCCCTGCTTCACGGGGAAATACTTCACCAGATTGCGCACCACCAGCAGGTCGTTGCTCATGGGGTGTCCTCCCCGGACGCGCCCTGGTCGGGCGTGTGCAGCCAGCAGGCGGCCTGATGCGCCGCACCTGTGTCGAGGAGCGGCGGTTCCCGCCGTGAACAGACCGGCATGGCGTGGGGACAGCGCGGGTGGAAACGGCATCCTGCCGGGAAATTCGTCGCGGCGGGCACGGCGCCCGGAATGTTCACCAGCCGCTTGCCCCGGCTCATGGCCGGAAGCGACGCAAAGAGCGCCTGGGTGTAGGGATGTTTCGGCTCGGCAAAGAGCGCATGGACGGAGGCCGTCTCGACGACTTTTCCCGCGTACATGACCACGACCTGATCGGCCGTTTCGGCCACCACGCCCAGGTCGTGCGTGATCAGCAGCACCGACATGTCCGTCTCGGCGCGAAGCCGGTTGAGCAGGTCGAGAATTTGCGCCTGAATGGTCACATCGAGCGCCGTTGTCGGCTCGTCCGCAATAAGCAGGCGCGGGCCGCAGGCCAGCGCCATGGCAATCATGACGCGCTGGAGCATGCCGCCCGACATCTGGTGCGGATAGTCGTCCACCCGGCTGGCCGCAGCCGGAATGCCGACACGGTCCATCAGCGCGACGGCCTCGCGGCGGGCCTCGGCCCTGGACAGGCCCCGGTGCAGGCGGATGACCGCGGCGATCTGTTCGCCGATGCGGAACACGGGGTTCATCGAGGTCATCGGTTCCTGAAAGATCATCGAGATGTCATTGCCGCGGATGTGGCGCATCTCGTGTTTGTCCAAAGCCAGCAGATTCTTCCCGTCAAACAGCAGTTCACCGGCGGCTATGCGGCCCGGCGGGTCGGGAATGAGCCGGAGGATGGAGAGCGCGGTGACACTCTTGCCGCAGCCGCTCTCGCCCACCAGCGCCAGGGTGCCGCCCTTGGGCAGGTCGAAAGACACGCCGTCCACGGCCCGCGCCACCCCCTGGTCGGTGTGGAATTCGGTCCGCAGTCCGCGCACGGAGAGGAGAATATCAGGTGAAATGGTCATGGGCGTGTCCCGCGCATTCGGGTCTGCGTGAAGGTCAACACCCCCCGGCGCTTCGCGCCAGCCCCCTCAAGGGGGGACCTAAGGCAATACCTCCGACCCACCTTTCGGTGGTCGCCCGCCCGAAGGGGGGATTCACAGGAATTAGGCCTGCGGGAACTGCCAAACCTGTAGTGCAAAGCGTTCCCAAGTCCCCCCTTGAGGGGGCTGGCGCGGAGCGCCAAGGGGGGTGTCTCAAGTCCCCCCTTGAGGGGGGTGGCGCGAAGCGCCGGGGGGTGTGTTCCCATGCGTCCCGTCTCCCCGCTCATTGCCTTAGCCTCGGGTCCATCGCGTCGCGCAGACCGTCGCCCACGAGATTGAACGCGACCACGGTCAGGAACACGGCAATGCCGGGGAACATGACAAGCCACCAGGCAAAATCGACATAGCCCTGCGACTGCTTGAGAATCTCGCCCCAGCTCGCCGTGGGCGGCGGCACGCCAAAACCCAGGAAACTCAGGGCCGACTCGGTCAGGATCGCTCCGGCCACGCCGAAGGTGGCGGCGACGAACACCGGCGTGATCGCGTTGGGCAGCAGGTGGCGGAACATGATGCGCCGATCCGTCAGCCCCGTGGCCCGCGCCGCCGTGGCGTAATCCATCTGTTTCTGCTTGAGGAATTCGCCGCGCACCAGCCGCGCCACGCCGGGCCAACTGGTGATGCCGATGACGACCATAATGTTGACAATGCTCGGCTCCAGGAAAGCCATCACCGTGATAATCAGGAAAAATGAGGGGACGCAGATCCATATCTCTATGAGGCGCAGGATCACCACGTCCACCCAGCCGCCGTAGAAACCTGCCAGCGCGCCCAGCACCACGCCGATGAGCAGCGCCAGGCCCACGGAGATGAACCCGACCGACATGGAAATGCGCGCGCCCCAGATGATGCGGCTGAGGACATCGCGCCCGCGGTCGTCGGTGCCGAAAAGATGCTCCCGGCTGGGGCTTTCGAGGCGGTGCTTCAGGTCCTGCCGGGTCGGGCCGTGGGGGATGGGTGGACGAAGTCCCCATTCGCCCGCGCCGGGTTCCCACCGGTCGAAGTTGTTGTAAAGGTTCTCCGCCTTCAGTTCGGCGTAGTTGAACAGGTTGGGAAACAGGTATATGTGGCCGCCCTTTTTCATCAAGATGGGCGCATCGCCCGCGAGAAAGGGCGCGGCCAGCGCCAGCATGCCCATGAACGCCACCAGCACAATGCCCAGCAGGGCGGGACGGTTGCGGCGGTACTGGCGCCACACGAGCCGCCAGTAGCTTTGTTTGGCATTCTGTCCGGCTGCGGCGCTCATTCGAATTTGATCCTTGGGTCGACCACCACATAGAGGATGTCGCTGAGCAGCAGTCCGGCCAGCGTCAGCATGGAGGCAATGGTCACCTCGCCCATGATGAGCGGATAGTCGCGGCTTAGCACCGCCTCAAAGGCCAGCCGCCCCATGCCGGGCACGGAGAAGATGCTTTCGATGATGATGCTGCCGCCAATCAGCGAGGGCAGCAGTCCGCCCAGCAGCGTGATGATGGGGATGAGCGCGTTGCGCATGGCATAGCGCCACACCACCACGCGCCCGGAAAAGCCGTAGGCGCGTGCCGTGCGCACGTAGTCCTGGCGCAGCACGTCGAGCATGCCGGCGCGCATGTAGCGTGAGATGAAGGCGAAACTGCCGTAGGTGAAGCAGAACAGCGGCAGCGCCATGTGCCAAAGCCTATCCAGCAGCCAGCGACCCAAAGGGAGACTGTCCGCGCCGGGCGAGTTGATGCCATAGATGGGGAACCAGTTCAGATAGTCGCCGCCGCCCAGAAACAGAATCAGCAGCATGGCCACCCAGAAGGTGGGGAGGCTGTACATGAGAAACAGGGAAAAAGTGATGCCCGCATCAGTCTTGGAGCCCGGATGGGTGGCTGAATACACGCCCAATGGAATCGAAATCAGGTACACGAGGAGAATGGACAACAGGTTAAGCTGGATGGTGATGGGCAGCGCCTCGGCAATCTTGCTGATGACGGGCCGCTGGTCCTTCATGCTGTTGCCAAAGTCGAGCTTTACGAGCCGCATCAGCCATTTTGCATACTGCACAGGGATGGGCTTGTCCAGCCCGTAGAGGGCCTTGGTCTGCTCCATAATCTGCTGTGTGGCAGCGTTGGACTTCATTTCCCCCTGCAAGCCGCGCAACTTGAACGCGACCGGGCTGCCCGGCGCCAACTGGATAAGCGCAAACGTGAGGATGCTGATGCCGATGAAGGTCGGCACGATCAGCAGCAGGCGTCTTATCACATATGCGCGCATGGGTTAAGGGTCCGTTTGATCTTCAGGATTCAGCCAATACAAAGAGCATGGCATGCCGTGAGCATGCAACGCAACGCGACCGCCTGTACCGCGTTCCGGTCAGAAGAAGTGACGAGGCAGAAGGTCGTCTGTGCATGCAAGGCAATATACTGTGAAACTGCGCGGGGGACAGCATTCATGGGTGGATTGGATGGAGAGTCCCAGTCTGATGTATGCAGCACGCATCAACATCGATGGCGATTTCGTCCGATGGCCAGGCGTCCAAGCGACGGCGCAAATCGCCAAAGCCGTTGGGCTTTTCAATGGAAGAATTGATAACATAATCTTATGGCCAAGAAAGACATCTCCGACGGTGTGGTGCACAGTGTTCCGGAAGATCTGCACAAAGCGCTCGCTTCCGACAAAGCGGCGCTGGCGGCGTGGGAGGATCTCACCCCGCTTGCGCGCAATGAGTGGATCTGTTGGACTATATCCGTCAAGAAACCAGAGACAAGGCGCAACCATGTCGAGAGAGTGCGCACGGAACTAAAAGAGGGGGTGCGCCGACCGTGTTGTTGGCCCGGTTGCCCGCATCGTTGAAATACTCGGAATCGGCGGACAGCGTTGGTTGTTTTCCGAACCTCTTGCACGGCGCATGCTTCGATGGGGATAATCGCAACGGAGGGGCGGACGGAATTGGAGTGCCTGCATGAATTTCAGAGATCTGACAGCGGTTCTGGCGGCAGTGTTGTGCCTCGCCATGACCACAGCCGGGGCAGAAGTCACACTGCACGTCTCACCCAAGGGTGTTGACAGCGCTGTCGGCACGGCCGAGGCACCGTTGGCCACGCTGGAGCGTGCCCGCGATCTGCTGCGCGAGATGCGTGGGAAAGATCCCGCGTCCCTTGCAGGCGGCGCCACCGTCTGGGTTCACGGCGGCACCTATGAACGAAATGCACCGTTTACATTAGACGCAGGCGACGCCGGCACGGCGCAGGGACCGGTCGTGTACCGCGCCGCGCAGGATGAAACGCCGGTGCTGCTGGGCGGGCGGGTGCTGCCCGCCGATGCCTTCCAACCCGTCACCGACGACACGGTGCTGAAACAGCTCGACCCTGCCGCGCGCGACACGGTCCGGTGTGTGGATCTGCGCGCGTTGGGCATCACCGACCTGGGTGAATTTCCCGACCAGTTCACCGCGCCGCCGGTGGTGCCCGAACTGTTCTTCGACGGCAAGCGCATGCCGCTAGCCCGCTGGCCCAATGGGGACGAATGGGCCACCATCGCCTCGGTGGTGGACAGCGGTCCGGCCCCGTGGCGCAATCGGGCGTCGCAGGACACGGGCACCTTTGAATACTCGGGAGACCGGCCCGCGCGCTGGGCCGCGGCCCCGGCGGTTTGGCTCTATGGGTACTGGTGTTTCGACTGGGCCAGCGAAACCATACGCGTGAAGTCCATAGAGACGGCAGCTCACCATATTACCCTGGCCAAACCGCATGTTTATGGAATCGGCTCGGGCAACAAGGGCGAGCGCCGCTTCTGCGCGATCAATCTGCTGGAGGAGATTGACAGTCCCGGCGAGTATTACCTGGACCGGGAAAACAGCCGCCTTTACTTCTGGCCGCCAGCACCCATCGGCGTGGACAACGTCGTGCTTTCGTTGCTCAAGGAACCGGCAATACAAATCAAAGATGCCGCCCATATAACGCTTCGCGGGCTGACCGTGGCCTGCTGTGCCGGAATGGGCGTGCAGGTCGATGGGGGAGAGGACGTGCGTGTGCTGGCCTGCGAGGTGCGCAACACCGGCCGCGATGGCGTGGTCGTGAAGGACGGCACGGGACACCATGTCGAGGCGTGCAGCATCTCGGAAACGGGCACCAACGGGGTAACCGTAGAAGGAGGCGACCGCAAGACGCTCACCCCCTGCGGGCATGAGGTGGTGAACAACGACATCTGGAACGTTTCCCGGCGCCAGAAGACCGCCACCTACAACGTCCATCTGGGCGGCGTGGGCGTGCGTCTGGCCCACAACAGCATCCACGATGCGCCCCACCAGGCCATCGGTCTGGCTGGCAACAACCACGTCATCGAGTTCAACGACGTGTTCCGCATCTGCCAGGAGTCGGACGACTGCGGCGCGTTTTACATGGGGCGCAACCCGTCCGAACGCGGCACGGTGCTGCGTTACAACTTCTGGCACGACACGGGCGGCCCCCGTTCGCACGGCAGTTGCGCCGTCTATTTCGACGACGGGGCAGGGGGGCAGACCGTCTTTGGCAATGTGTTCCTGCGCGCGGCGGGCGGCAGTTTCGGCGCTGTGTTTGTCCACGGCGGCCACGACAACCGCGTGGTCAACAACATCTTCATCGACTGCAAGGCGGCCATGCGCCAGGTGCGGTGGAACGACGAAGGCTGGCGCAAATGGCTTGACGAGGAACTGTGGCAGACCCGCCTGCTGAAGGAGGTGGACATCTCGAAGCCACCCTACAGCGAACAGTACCCCGAATTGAAGGGTTTCATGGAATTCCATGGCGAACCGCGTATGAACCATTCCGAGCGCAATATCGTCGTGCGCTGCCCCATGCTGCTGGACGGCGACTGGGAACAAAAGGACAACTACGTCACCGGCAACGACCCGGGATTTGTGGACGAAAAGGCACTAAACTTCGCGCTCAAGGACGATGCAGAGGTTTACAGGAAAGTTCCCGGTTTCGAGCGGATTCCCTTTGCGGAGATTGGGATGGTGAAAGACGATTTGCGGCGGGAGTAGCAGCGTAGTAGCAACGCACCGTTCCTGTCTGTGCTCATAGCGGCGGCACATTCCTGCAACTGCGTTCGTGGCGGTGGTGCGTTGCGTGCCGCTTCGCGGCACTTCACGCACCCTACCCCAAATACTTCTTCTGCTCTTCGTCCCGTTCCTGGGCCTCCTCCTCATCGCGCAGGATGTCGGCGGCGGTTTCCACCACCACCACCTTGACGTTGTCCTCTTTGAGGTCATGCTCGAAGCTTACGCGGTACTGGAGCCCCTCGGCCACCAGGCGCCGGAACAGTTCGTGCGCGTCGGAGCACCATTTCTTTTCCTGCCGCAGCAGATGGACCCGCTCGGAGAGGCTCATGGGCGCCTGGGCATCGGCCCCCGCGGGGCGTTCATGCACCACCTCAAAGGCCAGTTGCCGGTTCTGGTGCAGCGCCGCCCGCACAATTTCCCCGCCGGGGATGCGCATGGAGGCGACGGCCATGGAGGTGCCCTCTTCAAAGGCAAAATCGTCCACCGCCTCATAGCCCATTTCGCCAAGAATGCGCGTGACCGCCTCGGCCACACCGCGCCGCTGCGCCGCCGTCATGCTGTCGCGGTCAATCTCGCCGCGCAGCGTTTCCAGCCGCCGCTCGATGGTGCCCAGTTCCTCGGCGTCGGGCTCGTCCGCGCCGCACAGGCTGACCAGGCGCGTCCGGAGGCTGCCCAGTTCGGCCGCCTGCACGGCCAGTTCGGCCGAAAAGCGCTTTGCCACCTGTTCGACAAACAGCACCGTGTCCAGGGCGGTCTCGATGCGGGTGTGAAGCGTGGCGCGCCATTCGCGACGGTTGCGCGTCGCGGCCAGGAATGCCGCCAGCGTGTCGCGGTATGCTTCCCGCAACCCGCCGATGTCCGCAGCGTCCAAAGGCTCCCTTGCCGCCAACCGCGCGGCCAGCGTGGCGTGCTGTCGTTCCAGGCGGCCACAGGGGTCGCCTTCGGCGGTGCGAAACGCCGCCGGGGCCGCTGCCAGCATCGCGGCAAGTTCTGCCAGCAGGGCGGCGGCGCGCTCCAGCGCCAGCCGTTCCCGGCCCAGTTGCAGGTGTGCCCGGGCCCGTTCCGAAGGCGCATCGCCGTCTTCCGCCCCGGCAACCCGCTTGGCCACCTCGCCCAGTTCCATCGCGGCCAGCTTCTGTTCCGAAGCGACCAGCAGTTGCTCCAGCGCGGCTGCTTCCCGGTTTTCCTGCTGCTGCCTCAGGACAAAGGCCTGCCACTCGGCAATGCGCGTCTTTTCCGCGTCGCGGTGTTTTTCCGCGTTGCTGAGACAGTCATCGACTATCGCCTTGACACTGGCGGCGATGCCAATGGCCGCCGCCGCCGCGGCGCCTCCCGCGGCAAAGTAGACCATCGAGTTCGTTGAGGGAACAACAACTTCCGTAAATATGACGTGGCCGCTCATGCACAAAGCCTCCCATATCGTTGGTATTTTATTGTAGCACAGCAGAGCTGCGGCGCAGGCACACTTTGCGCCCCCGCCCTCTTTCCGTCTACAATCGACACAGGCCTTGATTCAAAGGGAGCATGCCATGATTGTGGTGAATGAGGAGTCGTCCCGCTGGTTGCGGGAAATGGCGCGTTTTGTCTGCATCAAGAATGTCCTCTTCATTTATGGGAACGTGTATGACCTTGTGTCGTTCCCCGTCCAGGGCGATGCCCCGGACCAATTGCGCTGGACCGAAAGCGATCTGCCCGGATTTCTGCGCCGCTTTCTGCTCGGCATGAAGTACGAGGTGGTCGCCTGGGCGGACCCAGTCGAGGACCTTTCCTTTGTCTCCCCCGAGATGGAGGTTCTCTTTCACAAGATTGAGCGGGGCGGTGAACTTGAAGACAAGGACAAGCCGTGCACGGAGGCGGACAAGAATCGGCCGGAACTGGAACAGGGCCGCTCCATGAACCAGCAGCAGTCCGGCGGCATGTTCAGCAAGGCTGCGGACAAGTTCCGCGGCGGCAAGCCGCGCGCGGTGGACTGGGAGACGGTGGTGCACCGCATTGGGCTGGGCCTGCAAAACACCGCGGTTCCCTGCGCGTTTGTGATTGATTTTGCGTCACGGCTGACCTCTAGCCCCGACCGCCTGCCCCGCGACGAGCGCATGCTCATGACCCGCCTGCTCAAGGCCACCATGGCCAGCCGCGAGGTGGTGCGCGAGGACGGACGCTGGAACAACCTGATCATTCTCATCTGCGAGAAGCTGAACGACCTGCCTGCATTTCTCTACCTGAACAGTCCGCGTGCGCGGTCCATTCATATTGAACCGCCGGACCGGGACGAGCGGCAACGCTTTATCCTCCGTTACTACCGCTACTTCCATGGCGCCGTGGGACCGCAGGAGCCGCCGCCCAGGCAGGTGGTGAAAGAGTTTATCGACCTGACCGAGGGGCTCACGAACTACGAGATGCGCAGCCTGGTCAATCTGTCCGTACGCGGGCGCATCCCCGTCGTCGATCCCGGCACGGGCGTGTCCAATGTCAAGCGCATTTCGGAAATGTACAAGTACGGCGTGACCGAGAGTGAATGGGACAAAATCGGCGTGGAGCGCCTGAGCGGGGCGGAGGACTTTATCCGCACGCGGATCAAAGGCCAGGAGACAGCCGTTGCCCGTGTAATCGACATCGTCAAGCGTGCCGTGATCGGCATCGCCGCGGGGGACAGCGACAAGTCCAACCGGCCGCGCGGTGTGCTGTTCTTTGCGGGGCCCACGGGCGTCGGCAAGACGGAAATGGCCAAGGCCATGGCCGAACTGCTCTTCGGGCGCGAGGACCGGCTGCTCCGCTTCGACATGAGCGAGTACGCCTCGCCCAATTCAGACCAGCGCCTGCTCGGCGCGCCCCCCGGCTACCTGGGTTACGAGGAGGGCGGCCAACTCACCAACGCCGTCAAGAACAACCCCTTCTCGATTCTTCTTTTCGATGAAATCGAAAAGGCCCACGGCAGCATTTTCGACAAGTTTCTCCAAATTCTGGACGACGGACGCCTGACCGACGGCAGGGGCGAGACGGTCTACTTCTCCGAGTGCATCATCATTTTCACCAGCAACCTCGGCACAGTGTCCCGGTCGGAGGGCGAGGCCTCGCAGGTGCTGGTCACGCCCGACATGCCTTACACGCGCATGAAGGACGTGGTGCTCCAGGCAATCCGCGATCACTTCAATTTCGTGCTGGGCCGCCCCGAAATCCTCAACCGGTTTGGTGACAATTTCGTGGTGTTTGACTTCATCAAGCCGCCGTTGGACGAGCAGATTGTGGACCTGCTGATCGGCAAGCTGGCCCATGCCGCGCTAGAAACGCGCGGCATCACTGTCGTGGTGGAGCAGGCCGCCCGCGACAAACTGGTGGACCATGCGCGCACCCATCTTCATCACGGCGGCCGTGGCATCCGCAATGCCGTCGATTTTGCGCTGGTCAACCCATTGAGCCGGGTGCTGTTCGACGGCAATGTGCCCTCCGGCACGCGGCTGCGCGTGCTCGACCTCATTGACCGTGGAGAGGATGCTCCCACCCGTTTTGAACTGGCGGTGCGGATAGGGGCCGGATGAGCGTCCTGCGCCTCTTTACCCTGGCTTGGCCGGTGACGGCGCTGGGTCCGGGAGATCGTGCCGTGCTCTGGGTGGCCGGGTGTCCACGGGACTGTCCTGGATGCATCAGCCCCGAAATGCAGCCCGCCGATGCCGGGGAGGAACTGCCCATTGCCACGCTGGCCGGGCGGCTGGAGCGTATCGCCGCACCGTTGGACGGCCTGACCATTTCCGGCGGGGAACCCTTTGACCAGGCGCAGGCCCTGGCAGAGCTGTTGGACCGCTTGCGCGCCTCCCGACCCGAGTGGAATGTGCTGGTGTACACGGGGTATCTGATTGAGAAACTCCGGGCCGACCTCGTTCGCCGGGAACTGCTGGAGCGCATCGACATTCTTGCGGACGGTCCCTACCGGCAGGAAATCCCGCGCACCCACCCGCTGACCGGTTCCGGTAATCAGCGGGTGCATTACCTGACCCCGCGCGGTCAGGCGCTTCGCGAGACGGTGGAAGGCTTGCAGCCCGGCGCCATGAACCTGGGCCTGAGCCGGTCCGGCAGGTCGGACATGATCATCGGTGTCACGGACGCCCAGAGGCGCGCCGATGCCTGCCGCGAACTCGCCCCACCGCCCTCCGCCGACAACCCCTCATAGCGAAAGGATAGCCTTCGATGCTGTTGATTAAACTGCTGACCCAGCTTGTCTACCCGCTGGACTTGTCCGTGGCCCTGCTGCTCCTTGCGTTCCTGCTGCTGCTCGTGCGGTTCCGCAGGCTGGGCATGGTCCTGATCCTGCTCTCGGTGTCGTGGCTGTGGTTTTGGTCCGCACCGGTGACCGCCGACAGGGTGCGGGGCAGCCTGGAGCATGCCTATCCACCTGTGTCTCTGGACAAACTGCCCAGTGCCGATGCCATTGTGGTGCTGGGCGGCGGAATGGCCACGACAGAACCCCCACGGTTGCATCCCGACCTGGGCCTGGCCGCCGACCGGGTTTGGCATGCAGCCCGGCTTCACAAGGCGGGCAAGGCCCCCATCGTGGTGCTGAGCGGCGGTCCCGGATGGGCACGAAAAGAGGATAAACAGCCCGAGTCTGAGGCCATGGGCGTGTTTCTGGAAGACCTGGGCGTTCCCAAATCGGACATCGTGCTGGAATCGGAAAGCCGGAACACTTACGAAAACGCGCTGTACACCAAACGCCTCCTCGACGCCCGCGGCAAGAAGACCATCCTGCTCGTCACCTCGGCGCTCCACATGCGCCGGGCAAAGGCCATCTTTGACTCTTTCGGGTTGGAGGTCATTCCGGCCGCCACGGACTACGAAATTCCCGACGAGCCCAAGCCCGTCCCGCTGCTCTGGATGCCCGATGCCATATCCCTGGACGGTGGTTCGCGCGCGCTCAAGGAATACCTTGGACTGGCCGCTTTCCATATCCGGGGGAAATAGCCGGGCAGCGGCAAGCCATTTTAGAAAAATGGGGCGGCGGTTACCGTTCTGGAAACCGCCGCCCCGCTTGTTTTGGGTCATCCGGCCGCAAGGGGCCGAAATGCTTCGCGCCTAGAACCAATGCTGGTTGTTCAATGCGGCAAAGACCTTGTTCACGGGCCATTGTGAGGGGAACTTGATGAACTCGCAGTGGCCGTCCATGTACAGCACATTGCAGCCGCCGGGAATGTGGCTGTACTCGTCGGGATTCACGTCAATCCAGTCCGCCGAAACCCAGATGGAACTCTGTGACTTGGACGATGCGCCGGGATTGTTGATGTCCGTAATCAGGAAGCGTTCAATGCCCTCCTTCAAACGGTACATGGTCACATCCTTCTGCACCGTCGGAACGGTTCCCGCAGGAACCTTGACGTCCTGGTTGCGCGCCGTTTTGTCTTTTCTGGCGTCCGATATGCCGGCCATTCCCGCAAGGATTGGTGCAAAACTGCTCACGGCCAGCGTCATCTGGGCCGCGCCCGAACCGCTGCTGTCGAGCGGTATGCCCGAAAGGTTGATGGCCGTATCCGACTGGTCGGTCACTCCGGGCATATCGGCCATCCAGCCGATGTAGATATAACTCACTGTGGAACTGTCCATCTCGCAGGGATAGAAATTCTTGTTCGGCACGCCGGAGGTGGGGCCGACACCGACTGTCGGGGTGGCGGGGTCAAAAGAATTGCTGGTGATGACCGTCGCGAGATTGTCCGCCTCGTGGAAAACCTTGGCGAGGTCGGTCCCGTTTGTCGCGGAGGGGCACATGAGTATTTTCGGGTCGGTCAGGTATTCAGGATAGACCGAAAGCCCGTCGAGCACGAAGTCAGGACTGGGCTGGCCGCCTGCGGGATTGCAACCGAAGAGCTTCTCCGGCGGAAAGAGGCCGCCACCGGCCTCATTCGAGTACATCTTCAGGACCAGGCCGATTTGCTTGAGGTTGTTCTGGCAGCTTGACCGCCGCGCCGCTTCGCGGGCGCGGGCCAGGGCGGGCAACAGGATGGCCGCCAGAATTCCGATGATTGCAATGACCACCAGCAGTTCAATCAGGGTAAAGCCTTTTTTCGAACGATAATTCATAATGCAGTTCTCCCAACCCAGTAAAGCGGTCCCGCCGCGACCTTGCGAAAGAACCTACCGCGCCAACGCGGGTTATCGATGGCACTTTAATGGCAAAGACCACCCGTGCACCACTCATTGCACGGCGACTTCCTATCTGCGAACACTGCAAATCTAACTAAATATACCATTCAAATGTCAGATTCAGTACAGGGGAAAACCCCTAACTTACTGCCGGAATGTCCAGTCTTTTCACCTGACCAGACCGTATAAGTGCTCGCACTACCCCTTGGACTCTTTCATAATTATCATTTTAATTGCCCATCTGTCAAGCTGTATTTATTTGTCCCAATTGAGAAACAATACCAATTGCAAGCACATTTCCTAAAAACATTTCCTATGATTGTTTACGGTCAGCCCCGCGTTTGCCCTGCCGCGATTGGTCTGCTATGCTGGCGCGCGTTTTGTGCAGACCAACCCTCAGGAGAGTTTTCATGCTGGCAAGCCTTGCCTTTGTAATCATTGCGGCGACCGCCGCCGATGCCCCGGTGTATGAGTCCGAATTCATATTCCCGCCCAACGACAAGCACAACCACGGTTCCAGCATCGTCGAGGCGGCCGACGGCACACTGGTCACGGCCTGGTTCCACGGTTCGGGTGAACGCACCTGCGACGACGTGATGGTGCAGGGCGCGCGGCGCCGTCCGGGTGGACAGTGGTGCGAGCCCTTTGTAATGGCCGACACGCCCGACCTGCCGGACTGCAATCCCGTGCTGTTCATCGACCCGCGCGGCACCCTGTGGCTCATTTGGATTACCGTGCAGGACAATCAGTGGGGCGGTTCGCTGTTGAAGTACCGCCTGTCGGAAGATTTCTTGGGCGACGGTCCGCCGAAATGGCGCTGGCAGGATATCATCCACGCCCGTCCGGTTGACCTTGAGTCACGCTTTACCAAACTGGTGGATGCCGGGCTGGAAGTGCTGGGCCCCATTCTGGACTCGGTCCCCGAACTTTCCAACTTCAAGAAAGAGGCCATCGAGGCCAAGGAAAAGTCGGGGAACAAGCTGTACCAGCGCATCGGCTGGATGACCCGCCTCCACCCGGTCATGGTCAGCGAGAATCGCATGCTGCTGGGTCTTTATTCTGATGTGTTTAACTGCTCGCTGGCCGCCTGGACCGAGAATTGGGGCGAGACCTGGTCCTTCAGCACGCCCATCCTGGACCCCGAACTGCGCAACATTTCCAACATCCAGCCCAGTTTCGTGCAGCGCAAGAACGGTGAGGTTGCCGCATTTATGCGCGACAACGGCATTCCCAAGAAGGTGCGCACCGCCACGTCCAAGGACTTGGGCGCGACCTGGTCCGACGTGGGCACGCTGCCCATCGACAACCCCGGTTCCAGCGTGGAGGCGATTTCCCTCAAGAGCGGGCGCTGGGCGCTGGTGTGCAACGACACCAGCGACGGACGCAACCGGCTGACGGTGTTCCTGTCCGAGGATGAGGGTCTGACCTGGCCCAAGTTCCGCCGGCTTGAGAACGAGCCCGGCAAGAACGACGGTTCCTTCTCCTATCCATCCGTCATCCAGGCCAAGGACGGCAGCATCCACGCCACCTATTCCCACACGCGAAAAGACATTAAGGGAAGCACCATCAAGCACGTCAGGTTCAATGAGGAATGGGTACTGGAGGGCGACCCTGAGAAATAACCGGCGGGGGCACAACTCCGTACCGCAGGCGCCTCGCCTGCCTTGGTTTTGTCCACAATCCGGGGTGACGACAAGGAAAGACAAGGCAGGCGAGGCGCCTGCGGTACGGAGTTGGGCTTCTGCGTAATTGGTCGCAGTGACCAGACGGTCCAGTTTGACTGGAGGAGTTGCAGGAACGGGGAGAATCCATTCCTGAATCCAGGTACCGCATTGGCAAAATGGTCGTGGCCGCGCGATCGGGGGCTTGGAGACAAGCCGACAGCCAGGTACAGGGTGTACTGCGTTTTTGCGGCCCAATTAAGTCATCCCCGACACTCGTTGGGCCGTTTCTCCTCGTGATCAATAGACTTAGCTTCGGCCTGTCTGTTATTATCCCAATGCGGCGTTCCTGCCGCATTTAGGAGCTTTCCCTTACTTTGTTTACCGATTTCCTGAAGAAAATATTCGGCACGAGCACAGAGCGCGACATCAAGCGGCTGCTGCCGCTGGTGGAGGCGACCCGGTCGCACGAGCGGGCCATCAGCGCCATGAGCAACGACCGGTTGCGCGCGCAGACCGGCCTGTTCAAGGAGCGCCTCGACCAGGGCGCCACGCTGGACGACCTGCTGCCCGAGGCATTTGCCACGGCGCGCGAGGCGTCCAAACGGGTGGCAGGCCTGCGCCCGTTTGACGTGCAGGTCATCGGCGGCGTGCTGCTGCACCGCGGCGGCATTGCCGAAATGGTCACGGGCGAGGGCAAAACGCTCGTCGCCGTGCTTCCCTGCTACCTCAACGCGCTCACCGGCCTGGGCATGCACGTGGTCACCGTGAACGACTACCTGGCCCGCCGCGATGCCGAGTGGATGGGCCCCATCCACCAGTTCCTGGGACTGTCGGTCGGCCTGATCCAGACCTACATGGACAGCCGCGAGCGGCAGGTGGGTTATCGCGCCGACATCACCTACGGCACAAACAGCGAATTCGGCTTCGATTACCTGCGCGACAACATGGCCGTCCGCCCCGAACGCCAGGTGCAGCGTCCTCTCAACTACGCCATCGTGGACGAGGTGGACTCCATCCTGATTGACGAGGCGCGCACGCCGCTCATCATTTCGGGCCGGCCCACGCGCAGCAGCGACATTTACGTGAAGGTGGACGACGTGGTGCGCCGCCTGCGCAACGAAACGCACTACACGGTCGATGAAAAGCAGAATTCCATCATCATGACCGACGAGGGCATGGAGGCCGCCGAGCATATGCTCGGCATTGAGGACCTCTATACCGACGCGACCATCGGCCTGGTCCACATCATCGAGCAGTCGCTCAAGGCGCACAACTTCTTCAAGCGCGACGACGAGTACATCGTGCGCGAGGGCGAGGTGCTGATTGTAGACGAGTTCACCGGCCGCGTCATGGACGGCCGCCGCTACTCCGACGGGCTGCACCAGGCCATCGAGGCCAAGGAGCGGGTGCCCATTCGTTTTGAGTCGCAGACCATCGCGACCATCACCTACCAGAACTACTTCCGCCTCTACAACAAACTGGCGGGCATGACCGGCACGGCGGCCACCGAGGCCGTCGAGTTCGACAAGACCTACGGCCTGCAGGTGTTGCAGGTGCCCACGAACCTGCCGCTGGTCCGCAAGGACCTGACCGACCTCATCTTCGCGACCGAGCACGGCAAGTTCAAATACGTCGTGCGCGAGATCAAGAACGTGTACGAGACGGGTCGGCCTGTGCTGGTCGGCACCGTGTCCATCGAGAAGTCCGAGGTGGTCGCCAAGCTTCTGGAAGAGGAGGGCATCGCCGATTTCCAGGTGCTCAACGCCAAGCACCACGAGCGCGAGGCGGCCATCGTGGCCAATGCGGGCAAGCGCGCGGCCATCACCATCGCCACCAACATGGCCGGCCGCGGCACGGACATCAAGCTCGCCGAGGGCGTGCGTGAACTGGGCGGCCTGTGCATCTTCGGCACCGAGCGCCATGAGTCGCGCCGTATCGACAACCAGTTGCGCGGCCGCTGCGGCCGCCAGGGCGACCCGGGCACCACGCGTTTCTATGTCAGCCTGGAGGACGAGGTGGCGCGCCTCTTCGGCGGCGACCGCGTCAAGCGCATGCTCGATTTCTTCGGCAGCCAGGAAATCGACGACGAGCCGCTCAGCCAGCGCATGGTGTCGCGCTCCATCGAGCGCGCCCAGCGGCAGGTGGAGGAGCACAACTTCGAAATCCGCAAGCACCTGCTCGACTATGACCTTGTGATGGACAAGCAGCGCAAGTACATCTATGCCATGCGCCGCGACGTCCTTCAGGATCACGACATCACCGCCCGCCTGGAGGAGATGTTCGAGAACATCATCACCGACGTGATGGAAGAGTACGCGCCCAAGGAGAAACTGCCCGAGGACTGGGACGTGGACTCCATGGCGCGCAAGCTGCGCGGCCACTTCGATTTCGACTTCAAATTCGAGCCCGAAGAGGGCGAGGAGCCCAAGGAGCTTTTCGAAAGCCTGCGCGACCAGGCCATCGGCGAATACCGCCGCCGCGAAACGGTCCTTGCCGAGGAAATTCGCAAGTCCTACCGCGAGCAGGTCGGCGGCGATGACAGCCACATCGACTTTGCAAAGATCGCCCGCCGCCGCACCCAGGGCCTTGAACTGGGCGTGCTGCTCAAGGTGGTGGACGACAAATGGATCGATCACCTCTACCAGATGGACTACCTGCGCGAGTCCGTGCGGCTGCGCGCCTTCGGCCAGCGCGACCCCCTGCTTGAATACAAGCAGGAGGGTTTCGAGATGTTCGGCAACATGATCAAGAACATCGAGGAGACGGTCACCCAGCTCCTGTACCGCTACACCGATCCCGCGACGCGCAAGACCGGGCCCACAGTGGCGCAGCGCACCAATCCGCTTGAGGACCTTCAGGAATACAGCTACGCGGCGGCGGACAAGGAGGCGGACAGCAGTTTCTCCTCCTTCGACACGAGCCGCTTTGTGCTTGGCGGCCAGGCCAACCGCGGCTTTGACGAGGGCGGCGGCTCGGCCCGGGCGGCGGAAGAGGAAAAGCCCAGGCAACAACCCATACGCGTCGCCGAAAAGGCAGGCCCCAACGATCCGTGTCCCTGCGGAAGCGGCAAGAAACACAAGAAGTGCTGCGGAAGGCAAAATTTCTAGTCCCGGCCGCCATCATCCTCTTCTGGTTGGTGATGATGGGGACGCTGTTGTACCGCGAGGCGGTGGTGCCCGCGTTGCGTCCGCGCCTTGATGTCAGCCGCGTCAACCGTCCTGAAAACGCGTGGATGGGCCTCTTCTTCGGCGACCGCCGCGTCGGCTTCATCCACTGGACCACCGGACCCGACACGCGCGGCGACGATGCCGGTTTTCGTCTGGACGTGCTCGCCCGAATGACCATGCCGCTCTTCGGCCAGTCCGCCAGCCTCAGCCTCAACGGGCATGCGTGGCAGTCCGGATATTACGGATTGCGCGATTTCGATTTTTCGCTGCGAACGGGCGACAACGAGATGCGCATCGAGGGCGCCGTCGCAAACGACACGCTCGATGCCCGCGTCCATACCGGTGAGGACAGCTATCCCCTCAAGATCCCCGTGCGCCATGAACTGCTGCTCGGCGGCGGCATGGGCCTGGGATCCATGTCCATGCCCGTGCTGGAACCGGGACAGTCGGCCACCATCGACACCTTCGACCCCTCCACCATGGGCGTGGTCCCGGCAACCATTGAGGCGCTGGAGGCGCAGACCATCACCGTGGGCGGCAAGCCCGTGTCCACCATCGTCATGGCAACCACCGTCGCCGGAACCACCACGAAGGCCTGGGTGACGAAAGAGCAGGAGGTGGTGCGCGCCGAGACCTCCTTTGGCATCACCGTGCAGAAGATCAGTGCCGACGAGGCCGTGGCCCCGCTGCCCCCCGGTGAGGGCGCCGACCTGCTGCGCACGGTTTCCATCAAGCCGATCGGCCTTTCGCCATCGCCTGATGCGCGGCGCATGCGGGTGCGCTTCTCCGGCGTTCCGGCCGACCGCATGCCGCCCGACACGCCCGTGCAGCGGCGCGAGGGCGACATCTGGACCATCATCGAACCCGACCCCGCCAAACGTTCGCAGGAGGCCGAGCCGATCACCGGCCCCGAGGCGCAGAAATACCTGGCCAGTGATGCGTTCATCACCTCCGACCACGCCAAGATCAAGGCGCTCGCCGCGGAAGTGGCGGGTGATGGGCAGGACGACTGGGACAAGGCCGTGCGATTGCTCGGCTGGGTCTATGAGCATCTGGAGAAGAAACCCACCCTGAGCATGCCGAATGCGCTCGACGTGCTGCGCGCCCGCCAGGGCGACTGCAACGAGCATGCCGTGCTGTTTACCGCATTGCTCCGCGCCGCGGGCATCCCCGCGCGGGTGGCCATCGGTCTTGCCTGGAGCGAAGAAATGCGGGCCTTCGGGTACCATGCCTGGACGGAGGTCTTTGTGCAGCGCTGGCTGCCGATGGACCCGACTTTCGGCGAGCGCGCCACCGACGCCACGCACATCAAGCTGCTCGACGGCAGCATTGAGGACTGGCCGCGTCTGCTCGGGTACGTGGGCAGTCTGCGCATTGAAGTGTTGGAGGCGGAGTAGGGGAGATGGATCGCGTGATGACCAGAGCCAAGAGACGCGACGTCATGCCCGCGCAGGCGGGCATCCAGGTTTGTGTTCAAGACCTGCCAATCGGGAGATTGGCGTTCCCAGGAAAGACAACCGGTTGGGTGACCCCTGCCGGGGGCAAAAGCATTCCGCTAGGCCCTTTGTCCATTGCCTTGCGCTCGTCCCATATGTCCCATTCGTCCCATAATCTCCCCAAAATCGTCCACTCCACCAACCCGGAACCCCCACGCACACCATGATCATCACTGAAAACCTGAACAAACATTTCGGCGCCAAACTGGCAGTGGACAATCTGGACCTGAACATTCCCGCGGGCACCTTCTTCTGCTTTCTCGGTCCCAACGGCGCGGGCAAGACAACCACCATCAAGATGCTCACGGGTCTGCTGCATCCCAGCTCGGGCCGGGCAGTGCTGGGCGGCTACGACATCCAGAAACAGGCCGTTGAGGCCAAGCGTTTGCTGGGCTACGTGCCGGACCATCCCTTCCTCTACGACAAGCTCACCGGCAACGAGTTCATGCGCTTTGTGGCCGGGCTGTACCGGATGGAACCGCGCGATTTTGATGCCCGCTGCACCCCTCTCCTGGAGATGTTCGAGATCGCCCACGTGGCCGATCAGCTTATCGAGGACTACAGCCACGGTATGCGCCAGAAACTGTCCTTTGCGTCGTGCTTTCTGCACGATCCGAAGATCGTGATCGTCGACGAGCCCTGGGTGGGTCTCGACCCGAAAAACATCCGATTCGTCAAAGACTTCCTGCGCCGCAAGTGCCGCGAGGAGGGGTTGACCGTGTTCATGTCCACCCACACGCTGTCCATCGCCGAGGAGGTGGCCGACCAGATAGGCATCATCCACAACGGGCGCCTGCTTCAGTTGGGGTCTGTCTCGGAAATCAAGGCGCTCAGTCGCAGGCCCGGTTCGCTGGAGGATGTGTTCCTCGAAATCACCCGCGACGTGGTTGAGACTGAGGTTGCGGCCCCATGAGCCAGGTCTTTGCCGTCATCCTCGCCAAACTGCGCATGGCCGGCCATGAAATCGCCAGCGTGCGCAACCAGTCCCGGCTCAAGGTGGGCGTGATCACCGTTTCCGCGCTGGCACTGTGGATCGGCACCTACTTCTTCTTTCGCGCCGGATTCGACTGGGTGATTAACTTCGGCGGACGCGCCAGCGCCGAATTCAATTTCGGCGAACTGCTCATGAGCCGCCTGCTGAGCATTCTCTCGCTGTCCCTCTTCCTACTGCTCATATTTTCCAACGTGCTGGTCGCCTTTGCCACGCTGTACCGTTCGCACGAGGTGGTGTATCTGCTGCAGGGGCCGATGCGCTACGACCATTTCTTCTATGCGCGTTTCTTCGAATGCGTCGCCTTCAGTTCCTGGTCGCTGGCCTTCCTCGGTTCGCCGCTGTTTCTGGCCTACGGCCTGAGCATGAAGGTGTCGGCGCTCTTCTATTTTGCCTCCGTGGTGTTTTTCCTGCCCGCGATTATTATCCCCGCCTGCATCGGCGCGGCGGCTTCCATGGGGCTCGTCCGCGTCTTTCCAAGGCTGAAGCCGTCCGTCATGGCTGTTATTGCCGCGGTTGCCGTGGGGGCCTTCTTCTTCTACATCCGCAACGTGCTGCGCGGCCAGCGCATTTCGGACGACACCGTGCTGCCGGTCTTTCTCGCGGCCACGGGGCGCACCCAGTCTTTTCTGCTGCCCAGCCACTGGGTGGCCCAGGGTATTCTGGCGGCGGCGCGCAGGGAATTCGGCGCCTGCCTGTACTGGTTTGCCATGCTGGTCTCGACGGCGCTGATGGCGCTGCTTGCCTGCGGCTGGCTGGCCAACCGCATTTTCTATCCCGGCTGGTCCTATCTCGCCGGACAGGACCGGCAGCGTTTCCGGCCTATGAACCGCGGGGTGCTCAACCGTCTCGCGGCGCTCCTGCGCCGTGTTCCAGACCCGGCGCGCTCGCTGTCGGTAAAGGACATCAAACTGTTTTGGCGCGACCCCACCCAGTGGTCGCAGTTCGTGATTTTCTTTGGCGTCATGGCAATCTATATAGCCAACCTGCGCAACAGCACGGCCCTGACCGAGCAGCCCATGTGGCGGAGCTGGATTGCCTCGCTCAATGTCGGGTCGGTCACGCTGATTCTGGCCACGCTCACCAGCCGTTTTGTCTTTCCGCTGGTCAGCCTGGAGGGGCGCCGCTTCTGGATACTTGGCCTGGCACCGCTGACCTTTCGCCAGGTGGTGTGGCAGAAATTCTGGCTCAGCGTGTGCACCACCTCGCTGTTTACTGTCGGGCTGGGTGTGCTGTCGGGGTATATGCTTCAACTGGAACCCGTCTACTTCTGGCTCACCGTCTACACCGTTGCCCTGGCCAATTTCGGACTGGCGGGGTTGGCCGTCGGGTTGGGCACACTTTATCCCACTTTTACGGAAGACAACCCGGCGCGCATCGTGAGCGGATTGGGCGGCACGCTCAATCTGCTTTTGAGCGTGGGCTATATCTCCCTCATGGTCGGCACCCAGACGCTCATCCTGCAATGGCGCGCCGTGGAGCATTTTGCCGGGACGCAGTGGTTCTGGTATGCCCTGGCCGCGGTGCTGGTGTTCGACACATTGGTGACTGTCGTCAGTGTCATTGTGCCCATGCGCCTGGGATTGAAGAATCTGGAAAACATGGAATTCTGAGGCGGATAT
The DNA here is from genome assembly GCA_903893795.1 of Candidatus Hydrogenedentota bacterium. Classification (GTDB taxonomy): domain Bacteria; phylum Hydrogenedentota; class Hydrogenedentia; order Hydrogenedentales; family CAITNO01; genus CAITNO01. The sequence goes on from CAITNO010000125.1 coordinate 36,335, forward strand.
CTCGGTCATTGCGAGCAAAGCGAAGCAATCTCCTGCCCGCTATGCCCCAGATATTGGGTGATGGATACAAGAGATTGCTTCGCTTTGCTCGCGATGACGAACGAAACGCCCCAGCGCCAAGGAGAAAACGCCCGTGCGTGAAATGGCCGTTGAAACCCATGCCCACACCCAGTTCGTCAACATCGACCGGTTAATTCAACAGGCCATCACGGACGTCGGGATGGTCGACGGTCTGGCGCATGTGCATGTGCCGCACACCACCGCTGGCATCACCATCAATGAAAATGCCGACCCCGACGTGGTGGCCGATATGGCCGGAATCCTGGAACGCATAGTTCCCTGGAAGGGGGGCTACGCCCATGCCGAGGGGAACAGTGCGGCCCATGTGAAGGCGAGTCTGATGGGGTTCAGCGTGACCGTGCCCGTGCAGGGCGGAAAACTGAAAATGGGCACCTGGCAGTCCGTTTACTTTTGTGAATTTGACGGGCCGCGACGGCGCAAGATTTGGGTCACCTGCGCGCCGGTGTCCCGGACTCAGGCGTAGAAGAAGGGGCTTACCAGCGAGGTCGGCGGGTTGTCTTTGTAACAGGTTCCGTAGAAGAACAGGTCCACCAGGCCCTCGGCCAGTTCCGGGGTGAGATGTATGCCCGGCATCTGTGACTTGGCCATGATGTGGGTGTCGAGAATCCCGATATACACCAGCGTCAGGCTGCGCGCGTCGCCGCCGGCCAGTTCTCCCCGGCTAAGCCCTTCCTGAATGATTTTCTCCACCGTGAGGAAGCGGACGCGCCGAAACTCGTCTTTGTCGAATTCCGGCCCGCTCTGTGGGGGCGAGAAGTACATTTGAAGAATAAGCCGGATCGACAGCGGGTTGCGCTCCGCCGTGGCAAAGGCAAGCCGCATGATGGCCTTGAGCCGCCCGACGGTTTCCGCATAGTGATTGGGAATCTCGCTGATGGTCTGGATGAGTTCAGTGAACAAGGGTTGGACTAGGCGCCGAAACACGTCTTCTTTATTGTGGAAATAGTAATAAAGTACCGGTCGGGTGACCCCCGCTCCTTCGATGATTTCGCGGATACTGGTGCCTTCGTATCCCTTTTCAGCGAAAAGGTTAAGCGCGCTTTCCAGCAAGCGCGCTTCAGCCTCATTGGTTGTCTCGACGTGGGTCTGTTCCATATAGAGTACCTACCGTTAGTTAGGTTCGCGCCATTGTACGTGTTCTTACCCATATTTGGCAATGTTTATGACGTAGTGTGAGAAAACGGGCAAAATCAACGGGGTTGCTGCCGGCCTTCAGGGGCAGAAAGGCTTGCCAAAGGATCTCCGCAGAGCCCAAGAGGCAATGATGGCCAGAGCTCCAAGTTCGTTTGGCGGCTACCAGGCAGGTGGGGCTTACTGAATGCTCACCACCTCATGGATGTCGTTTACCACCAGGCTGATGGTCTGGTCCTCGACCTTGATGGTGGTCTTGGGATTGAGTGCCGTGACGGTTTTGAAGGGGCGGCGCACGGTGAGCCGCGCGGCGTACATGGGTGGCTCCTCGATGAGGGCGGGGAGCACAAAGGGCCGGTTTTGCGATGGGGTGCACTGGGGCGGCGACTGGTAGCCGAGGAGGTGCACATACAGGGCCTTGTCCGCAGTGTTTTCCATGATGACAGACTCAATATTTTGCGGGGCGGAGACTTCGACCACGTGTTCCGGGTGCAGGTAGCGCACCACATTGCGCAGCAGTGCCCGCACTTCGGGAATGGGATGCTCTCCCGCTGCGGCGAAATCGGGAGAAGCTGTGATGCACACGACCCTACCCTTGCCGACATTATTGATGAGCAGTGCCGGGCCTACAGCCTTGTCGGCCGAGTTGGGCTGATAGATGGGTTCCTTGCCCTGCCGCTGGCGCACTGTGCGGGCCGGCTTTATCAGTTCGCCGACGGCCGCGGCCGTGGTGGGCGCATACACAATGCCCGGACCCTCCACGAGGAAGGGCCAGTCGGCGGCGTAGCCCGTGCGCAGCCGTTCTGGCGTGTCTGCGGCAAAGCGCACAAAGTTGTCCGCCGAATCGAGCCGTTCCACAAACTTGGCGCCGATTAAGTCTTCCAGCACCGAGTGGTCGAGTGTTTCGCCCATGGGTCCCAGAATGCCGGTGATACCGGTGACGATGAGATTGCCACCCTGCTCCACATAGCCCCGCAGCAGTTCCACTTCCGCCTTGGACAGAATGGGAACGCCGGGCAGCAGCACCACCGGAAAACGCCTCAGCGCGTCGGCGTTTGCGTTTTCATCGAGCAGCACGCCAAAGGGGAGGTGCTCGTAGAACATCACCTTGTGCGCGCCGTTGAATGCCTGCTGGTATTTCGAGGGCGTCTCGCGGCCGTACCAGTCACGGCTGCGGGCCGAGTAATACAGTCCGACCTCGGGCAGTTGGGGATGGCCAAAGTAGGCCTCCTTTGCCCGCGCCTCTTTGAAGACCTCTCCCATGCGGTCATAGGCGACCGGATCGAGCCAGCCGTCATAGCCGGTCTTGTCCACGATGGTGACTTGGGACCCATGCGACCGCAAGGTCAGCAGCTCCCAGCGCAGGTCGTTGACCGGGCGGCAGGTGTTGTCATGGTAAATGCGCGCATGGCGCGACATGGCCACCTGGTAGCGCATGCCCGGCGTGGATGCCTCCAGAAACTCGGAGGTCAGGCTTACGCCCAGCGCGCCGAAGCCCCACACGCCCGTTTCGGCGGTCACGAAGTCGGCATTGACGGCGTGCTGCACCGGCCTTTGGCCCACCTCGAAGGAGAAGGGGGGATAGCCGTGATAATTGAAATCGACCGTCGCTTCCGGTTTCAGGTCGTGGATGTAGCCGCGCATGGCCTTCTCAAAGCGCTGGCTGGTGTTGTACCGGAATTCGAGCATCCGGTCCCAGTCTTCGTCCCACGTCACGCCCTTGGGCATGGGCTTGTGGTACTCGGCCTCGAAGAGCTTGTTGCAATTGTCGCACCAGCAACCGTAGGGCGGCCCGAATCCCTCGTCGATCATGTCGATGTGGAAACCGGCGATGCCGTATTCCAGCATCTCCGCGACCACCTGTTTGGCATGGGTGATGTAGCCGCTGTTGAAGCATATGCGGTCCAACGGCTTGCCGTCCTTGTCGATCATCCTGTATTCGGGATGGTCGCGCAGTGGATAGCCGTTGCCCTGCACCACGCAATAGGCGATGACGGGGAGATGGTGGGGTTTGGCCGCATCCACCGCCTCTCGCAGCACATCGCGGTCTCCCATGCCGGGACACTTCGGCGCCACCTTGGAATTGTAATGGGCAAACTCGCTGTCCTTGGCCCAGATGACGAGGTACTGCGCATTGGATGCCACCGCCTTTTCCACGATGTCACGGCCGTTGAACTTGGAGGCATACTCCATGTCCCCCGGGTCGCATCCCACCTGCGCGCCAGTCGGCCCCACCTCCAGGCCGACGTTCAGCGTCTTGAACCAGGGTTCCGGCGCAGCGGCCCATGCGCCGCGGACCAAGGCAAACGTTGCGAGGATGACCAGGATGAATCCGGTCGAAGCAATCTTGTTCATGGCTGTCTCCAGTATCGTGGCGATGCCGAGCATAGTAGCATTTTCGTGAAGGCCGCGCATCCCGCTGGCACCGGTCGAAACACTGGTGGCAGATTCTTGTTCGGGGGACCGTTCCGCCGCTTTGCGGCGCGGCGCGGGGGCGGGTATACTTGCGCGGCAACAACCGTATCATGGGAAAAAGTTATGACGCCTTTACCGAAATATTTGCAGTCCCTGCAGGGATTCTTCCTGATTATGTCGTTCGTCCTGGGAACGGCGGTGGGGAGTTTTGCCAATGTGTGCATCAGCCGCTGGCCGGCGGGGCTTTCGATTGTGAAGCCGCGGTCGCGGTGCCCCAAGTGCATGAATGAGATTCCCTGGTTCGACAACATTCCGTTGCTGAGCTGGGTGCTGCTGCGGGCAAAATGCCGCAACTGCGACCTGCCCATCAGTATCATCTACCCCACGGTGGAACTGATCACGGGGCTGCTGTTCCTGGCGGCCTATTGGCGCTTCGGCTATTCCCCCGCCACACCTGTATATATGGCCCTGTGCGCGGCCATGGTCATCATCACTTTCCAGGACCTGGCGGACTGGACTATTCCGGACGAGATTACCCTGCCGGGTCTGCCCTTCGGCATCGCGCTGTCTCTGGCGGGCATGTACTGGGGCGAGGCGTCGGGACTGCGGGTGCAGAGCGTGTTTGACGCGCTGCTGGGCGCGCTTATCGGCGGCGGCATCCTCTTTCTGCTGGACCGCATCACGGTGCTGCTGCTGAAGAAGCCGGGCATGGGCATGGGCGATGTGAAGCTGCTGGCCATGCTGGGGGCGTTTTTGGGGTGGAAGGGCACGCTGGGCACGCTGATGATGGCGTCGGTCATCGGCAGTTTCGTGGGCATTTCGGTGCTGTTGTACTACCGGAAACGGGGTGACGCCACGGAATCCGCGCCTGTCCAGCCCGAAGCGGAAAAGGCCGCCAAGAAGGACGCGGCGGACCCCGACGAGGAAATCACGCTGGAGGGGCACTACCTTCCCTTTGGCCCGTACCTGGCGGTGGCCGGCATCATTTACCTGTTTTTCGGCCCCGAACTGATCAACTGGTACGTTGCGGCGCTGAGCCCCTCCTCCTCGGTGATGGTGATTCGGTAAGGCGCCCATGGACGCCCCATTCGAGGAATTCCGCCTGCAGGCCATACCTGTCGTGATGCCGTTTCAGTCGGGCGAGGTGAACATGTACCTCTATGACGGCGGCCAAACCCTCACGCTTTTTGACGCAGCCTTTCCCCTGGACGACTCGTGGGACGCGCTGCAGCGCGCACTGGCGGCATGGGGTCGCAGCACCGGCGACATCGGCCGCATCATCCTCACCCACCACCATTTCGACCACACCGGTCTGGTGGGACGCGTGGTGGCTGCATCGGGCGCTGAAGTCTGCGGACATCCCGAAATGCCCCTGCAGGCGGGGTTGGCCTACACCTACGACGAGGCGCACAACGCGTGGATGCGGGAAACGCTGGGCGGGCTGGGCGTGCCGGAAGACCTCGTCGAACAGTTGGTTGCCCGCCGTCCGATTGTGAAGCCGCTCGTCTACCGGGTGGACCGGCTGGACCGTGCCCTGGACGACGGCGCACTTGTGGACGGCTTCCGCGTGTGCCATGTGCCGGGCCATTCCGCCACGGACACCCTGTTTGTCCATGAGGCCCAGGGATTCAGCATCACGGGCGACCATATTCTGGAGCGCATCACCCCCAATCCGCTCCTGCGCCGTCCGCCCAACGGCATGAAACGGGGCCGGAGCCTGGTACAGTTTGAGGAATCGCTGCGCCGCTGCCGGGCGCTTGAAATGGGCTGGTGTTTCCCAGGCCACGGAGCGCCCTTTGCAGACCACCACCCCGTGGTGGACCGCATCCTTTCCACCCACGAGAAGCGCACCGGACGCCTGCTGGCATCGCTGCCGGCTGCGGGCGCCACGCCCTATGAAACGGCGCGGCACCTTTACCCCCGCATGGGTATCGACATGCTGTTCCTGTGCATGTCCGTGGCCGTGGGCCATTCGGAACTGCTGGAGGCCCAGGGACTGTTGCGCTCCGCCACAGAAGCCGGCGTATTGCGCTACTTCCCCGTTGCGGCGGAAAACCCGGAAAAGGTGAACTGAGATGAGCGGAGAACGGCCCGAACTGCTGAGCTTTGGGGAAAGCTATTTTGAGCGCATCTGGGGCGGAAAGCGTTTCGGCGGCACCCTGGGCCGCGCCGTGCCGCCGGGCAAAGTCATCGGCGAAGCATGGCTTGTCGCCGACCATGACGAATGCCAGAGCGTGGTGGTGGGCGGCCCCTGGGCGGGCAGGACGCTGGGACAACTCATGGCCGAAGACCCCGAGTACCTGCTGGGCACGCAGGCCCGGCCCACGCCGCGCAGGCAATTCCCGCTGCTGCTCAAGCTGATCGACGCGGGTGAGGCGCTCTCCGTGCAGGTTCATCCCGACGATGCGACGGCCCTGCGGCTCGGCGAGCCGGACGTGGGCAAGACCGAGATGTGGCACGTGCTCGAGGCCGACCCCGGCGCCGAACTGGTGTGCGGGCTCGTGCCGGGCACCACCCGCGAAAGCTTTGCCACAGCCGTGGCCGGAGGCCGTGTGGAACAGTGCATGACCCGTTTCCCCGCCCCGGCGGGAACGTCGGTGTTTGTGCCGGCCGGCACGGTCCACGCCATCGGCGGCGGCATACTGCTGGCCGAAATCCAGCAGAACAGCAACATCACCTACCGGGTCCATGACTGGAACCGGACCGATGCCAACGGCAACCCCAGGGAACTGCATCTGGACAAGGCGATGGAGTCCATCGACTTCGAGTCCACCCATGGCGGCCCATCGCAACCGGTGACGGGGACCACCGATGGGCAAAGCCGGGAGGTATTGAGTTCTTGCCGATACTTCACCGCAGAACGGGTCAACGTCTCCCGCTCCTGGACGCGAGAGAAAGGAACGGGTTCCTTCCACCTCCTCGTCGCCATGGATGATGGCTTGACGGTGCATACTGGGAGCGCCCGTCACCCCCGCGAAGGCGGGAGCATCCCTGCCGGCTCTTCCGGACTTGTTACACTACGGCGCGGCGTGGCGGTGCTCGTGCCCGGTGGGGCGCCCGAATACACCATTGAGGGCGATGGCGCCGTGCTGGTCTACTATGTTCCCGAAGTCCGGCAGGTATAGATTAACGCTTCTGGGGAGCGGTTAATCCAAAGCACCCGTTCCATTTTGGAACATTCCGCAACGTTCTTGCCCCCAGACTCCACTTATGGTTAACATTTTAATAGTTCAGTGCCATCTTGAACGCGGCATGTTTGTTTGATGGGAAGCTGACCTTGGCAAAGGAAACAGCATGCATCCAGAGGATGCGGAACAAATCATCCAATGCCTGGCGGGTGACGCGGAGGCGTTTGGGGCGTTGATAAAACGCTACCAGGCGGCCGTTTACGCCACTGCGTTTTACTATGTCGGCCGATACGGCGCGGCGGAGGATGTGTCGCAGGAGGCGTTCTGGTCGGCGTACCGCAATCTTTGCTCCCTCAAGGACCACAACCGGTTTGGTCCGTGGCTCCGGGGCATCACCACCCGGAAGGCGGCGAACTGGCTGCGCAGGCACATAGCCCGGGTGCAGCAGGAAACCCCGGTGCCGCGCCGATGGACGCTGTCCATTGAGGACGCCCGCCGCGGACCGGATGAGGCGCTGCGCATCGCGGAGCGGCAGGAACAGTTGCATGAGGCGATTGACGCGCTCCCGGACCGCTACCGGTTGCCGGTGGTGCTGCGGTACATGCAGGAGTTGAGTTACGAGGAAATAGCCCGGTTCACGGGGGACACACCCGATGAGATTCGGGCAATTCTCCACCGGGCTTTGGGCCAATTGCGCGGGATTCTCGCGCAGCGGAACATATCGGAGGTAGATTTTCCGTGGCGTCGTGCGGGCAAGTAAAGAACCTGTTCACCGTCTATCTGGACGGAGAAGCGGGCGGAGCAGACCGGCTCATCCTCGAACAGCATGTTCAGGAATGCGCCGAGTGCCGCAGTGCCTTTGAATCGACCCGCGCCACGGCGGCTTTTCTATACGAAACGTTCTACCCGGACCGGCTGCGCAAGGACTTGGCCCCGCAGGTGATGGCCCATCTCCCAGAAATGGACCTGCCGCACGCGCTGAACCACGCCCTGACCCAGCGCGCGAAGCATCCGGAAGAGCAGGGCGCTTTCGGCCATCTGCGCACGTGGTTGCCGGTGTTTGCGCCGGTGCTGGTGGTTGCGCTAGGGCTGGTCCTGTGGGCGTCGTGGTCCGTTAACCAGCCAGCGCAGGAACGCAACGCGGGCATGGTGCTCCTGCAGCAGGGCGTCGTGAGCGCCAGCACCGATGCCAAGCCCCTGAGACTGGGTGTGCATCCGAGCGACTCGATTACCACGCCGGTGCGCTATGAGACGGGTCATGACGGCGGGCTTATACTGGGATTGGACGGAGATTCGGAGATTCGCGTCTTTCCCGATGCGCGGCTCAAAGTGTACAACGCGCGCGAATTCCGGCTTGAATCGGGGTCGGTTCACTGCAGCATTGGCAAGGGTGAACGCTACTTCCGCATCAGCACACCCGACGGCCTGATTACCGTGTTTGGAACGGTGTTTGGCGTGGAGGTGCTCAGCGATTCGACCCGGGTGACGGTGGTGAAGGGCGCGGTGCAGGTGGAGAATGAGAACACCTTTACCGTGCTTGAGGCGGGAGAGCAGACGCTGGTGGCGCCAGAAACGAAGGTGCTGGCCGCCAAGAAGGTGAGTGTGAGCGAGTTGGTTGCCCGGGCCGAGACGCTTCGTCCCGACACCGCGGCATCGCTGGCCTTCCACAGGAAGTCCCAGGGACAGGCGCGAAAACTGTTCCGGGCGGAGCAGGTTTTCGTTGTCGAGACCAAACGCGAACCGGTGAGCGCCATCCATCTGGAATGGAAACTTGACCCGTTTCTCACCAGCCATGCGGGCTACGACGTTTACGTGTCGGACAATAATATGCGCCCGCTGTTCAAGGCGCATGTCGATTCATCCGTGTTTATCGACAAGTCCTCAAGCAATTGCACGGTCGCGGTGCCGGACCCGGCACTGCTCGCGGGCAACAGTGTGCTGCACATCAGCGTGCTGCCCGACTACACCACGGGCCTCATCGAAACTCCGTTTACGGAGGTTGCGGTCACCAGCCCCTAATTTTTCCAGACAGTTGAATCCGATGTGAAATCCGGTCCAAATCCCTTTGCCCTTCAGAGGCGGCGACGGGGGCGCGCGGCAGCACCACAACCATCTGCCTCACGTCACTCCTTCCCCAAGAGAGTACCTGCTCTGCCAGCGCCACGTTCCGCCTCCTTTGTCCTCATCGTCCTATACACGGGTTTCCCAAGAGAGAGGGCGGGTCCGCGGTACGCAAGCCACCATCTGCCTCACGTCACTCCTTCCCCAAGAGTACCTGCTCTGCTGCGTCATTGGCGGCCCCCCTCTCTCGTTTCGGGAAACCGGCCGGATTTCACAGAGAGGAGCGCGGCGGCGGGACCCGTACGGCACACCATCTGCCTCACGTCCCCCTTCCCCAAACCTACCTGCTCAGCCTGCGCGCCGCGCGGCTGCGCTCCTCTCCATTCGGATTCCCTCCCCAACACCGGCACCCCATTCTCAGAGCTGGCCTTCCGCTCCATCCGGCACTGGAACGTTTGTCAACAAAATGGGATGCATTGGGTATTGGTATTGTTGACAAATGCCCGCGGCCGGTCGGAAATCTCATCCCGAAGCGTCTAGAATGTGTTTTAAGATGTTTCGCTGCTTACGTTTATACGGAAGGCATGACCGCCCCCTCCGGTGGACGGCGGGCAGGGACTCGGCCGGATTGAGGGCGCCTGACCGAATAGAAGAGCGCGGTGCGGGTGTTTTATGGTGTCAAAAACGGGAATTGGTGGCCGTACCACAATCTCGACCCTGACTTTAGGATAGAATATATTTCGTCATCCGTGGCAGATGGCAGGCATGTATCGGTGCCAACACTGGGATTAAAGGCAGTAAGGAGACGGGCATGTTCATTTCCTCAAAATACAGGCAGTTGGCCCTGACGCTGGCAGTTTTGGTTGTCTCCATGGCGGTGGGCGGATGTTCCGCGACCACTGCCCTGGTTCTTCCTGACCCCCTGACCACGGCGCAGACGACGAGCACCCCGCTGATTACGGGGGGGGATAGCCCGATATCCCTGTTTGGCTCCACAACCACCACCTCCACGGTAAGCACCACGGGCCAGAGTCCAATACTGCGTTTTTTGACACTGACAAACACCTACGCAAATGCAACGGTAGGCGGATGCGCCAAACCCGGCTCCTTGGCCGTTCCTGACATCACCAATATACCGTTGGGACAGGCCCAGTCGACCTTGCTCCTCCTGAGCCTGAAACCGGGGAATATCCGTTGGGCATACAGTGGAACCGCTCCCGCAGGCAATGTCATCAGCCAGGATCCGGCGGCGGGCAAACTCGTGCAGTCCGGCGCCGCAGTCAACCTGCTTTGCTCTCTGGGACCGCAAATGGCGGCCATGCCGGACGTGACGGGCAGGGCGCTCACCGATGCGCAGATGGCCATCTCCGCGGCCGGCTTTACCGTCGGCGCAACACAGCAAAGCTACAGCACCACGGTGGCAGCAGGCACTGTAATCAGCCAGGACCCGACGGCGGGGACGCTTGAAGTGCCGGGCGCGGCGGTAAACCTGCTTGTCTCCCAAGGCCCTCAACCGGTGGCCGTGCCCGATGTGACGGGCAGGACGCAGGCGGAAGCCGAGACGGCAATCACCGCCGCGGGACTTTCCATCGGCAGCATGGCGCAGGGGTCCAGCGAAACCGTGCCTTCGGGCCAAGTAATGAGCCAGAACCCGGCTGCCGGGTCGATGGTGCTGCCCGGGGCACCGGTGGATTTGACCGTTTCCCAGGGGCCCCAACCGGTGCCCGTGCCAAATATTGTCGGACGAACCCAGGCGGATGCCCAAGCTGCGATTACGGGGGCCGGTTTCTCCGTGGGAGCCGTGACCCAGGCGTGGAGCGCAACCGTGCCGACGGGCAGTGTCATCAGCCAAGACCCGGCTGCCGGCACAGTTATGATTCCGGGCACCGCCGTCAGCATCGTTGTTTCCAAGGGGCCGGAGCCGGTGCCCGTGCCCAATGTGACCGGAATGGCCCAGTCGGACGCTCAGGCGGCCATTACGGCCGCAGCTCTGACGGTGGGCACAGTGACGCAGGATTACAGCGACACGGTGGCGGAGGGAAGCGTGATCAGCCAGAACCCTGCGGGAGGGGCATCGCTGGCACCCGGTGCTTCCGTGAATCTGGTAATCGCCACGAAAACCCTCTCTCTCTGTGACTACTATCCCTTTGCAGTGGGGAACAAATGGGCGACCAATGGCAGTAGCGGCAAGAGTTCCGAGGTGACCGATGCCTTCACTATCAACGGATGCCCTTGCTGGAAGATCATGGTCATCGACCATGCCGCGAACGACAAGGTCACCTATACCTACGTGGCCCAGGCCAATGGGTGGATGTACAACTATACAGTGCTTGACGACCTCTACCTGCTTCCCGGTATAGCGGCTTCAGCCCAAAAAGTGGCCCCGCTGTCCTTCAGGCCCGGCGAATCGTTTACCACCGCATTTGGAGGAAATTCCTTTACCGTCACCCCGGCGAAGGGCAAACTGTCTGATTTCGTTTCAGACACCAGCGCCTGCCCCTTTGGCGATGTGCAGGACACGGTGGCACTCAAACTGGGCAGTTTCACCGTACTTGTCTTCGGTCGCGACCTTGGGCCCCTGTATTTCAACTACCTGACCTCCAGCGGCTTCGACACCTCCATCACGATTGTAGGCGGGTGTGGTGCCGGTCATTGACCGTGGGCGATGCAGCACTCGTTGCGGGACACGGGAACATTAAAACACGAAACGGCACGCCCGGTCGTGACGGTCCGTGAACCTCGGCCAGGCCAGGACACCAACCCGGAGAGTGGCGCATTCCCACTGTGTTAGACTTTCCTGCATAATCGATGGGCGCACCCATCTAACCGGGATTCATGCGGGAGAACCGTCCGTTGTCCTTTTTGCACAAGGTCAAACGTCAAGCCCATCAGCCAATCGAAACATCGATTGACGCGGCCGCACACAGGCGGATAAACCGGCTCTCTTTGGGGTGGAAACTGTTTATCACCTGGGTGATAGTTCCTCCGGTGTTGCTTTGCATGGCTGAAGCGGGCCTGCGGCTGGCCGGAAGCGGCGTATCGACGCAACCCCTTCTTTCACAAAAGGTGAACGGGGAAACCGTCTGCACCGCCAACCGCTTCTTCTACCAGCAGTTTTACACCATGCCCATAACCACGGCGCTGAACGAATTCTCCATGCCCGCGGCAAAGCCCCCGGACACATACCGCGTGTTCGTCTTTGGAAGTTCGGCGGCCGTGGGGGTGCCTTCGCCGGATTTCTCCTTTTGGCGCATTCTGGGGAGCATGCTGCGCGCAACCCGTCACGGGGGCAAGACGGAAATCTACAGCATGGCCATGTCGGGCTCGAACTCGCACGTGATGCGCGCCGCGGCCAAGGCCTGCGCGGCCTGTCAACCGGACCTCTTCGTGGTGTACATGGGCAACAACGAGTTGAACCCCTCGGTGACGCAAACGATGGTTTGGGACAAGTTTCCGCCCTGGCTGGCGTTGCGGCTGCTCCACCTGAACATCGCGCTGAACGATTCGAGGCTTGTTCAACTGATGCGCGGCGTGACGGGGCCGGCCGACTTGGAACGCCCCCATGGGCGCGAGGAGAATGTCCGCGAGCCCGAGCGCGTCTACGAATACTACCGGGCCAATGTGAACGATATCTGCTCCTTCGCCAGGTCGGCGGGCGCAAAGGTGGCCCTGTGCACGGTGGGCTCGCGGCTGCGTGAATGGACACCGGAGGATGCGTATATCCCGGCTGCGGATGCAAAGGCACAGCCACCATGGAAAGAGGCCTTTGAGACGGGAAACAGGCTCAGGGAAGAGGGGCAGTATCAGGAAGCCCTGGCCGCTTACGGCCGTGCGGCGAACATGGATGCCGGTCATGCCGGGCTTGCCTACGGAATCGCCTGCTGTCACTATGCGCTGGGTGAATACGCCGACGCACGGACCTGGTTCGTGCGGACGCGCGAGTTGGACGTCCTGCACAGCCGCGCGGGAGATCGCATCAACGGCATCATCCGCGAAATCGCCGCCGCCCGCGCACAGGATGGGGTCCAATTGGTGGACGCGGCGCAGTCGCTGTCCGATGCCAGCGCGCACGGGGTCGAGGGGCCGGAAATGTTTCTGGACCATGTGCATCTGTCCTTCGAAGGCAATTGCGTCCTTGCCGGGTCCATTTTGGAAACACTGGCGCGGACGGAGCCGCACCTGGGCATCCAAGGCGCCCCACCCTCCGTGGAGGAATGCCGGCAGCGGCTTGCGTTGACGCTGGCGGACCGCCGCTATCAATTCTGGTTGACAGCGAGGCCGGACCTTCGCACAAAGAATCCCTGCGGAGAAGGACTGAATCGCGCCCTGGCCAACCTCGATGCGCAGGTCGCCGCGCAAACCGAAGACACCACACAGGCCGACTGCCTTCATGCCTTGGAACTTGACCCGCTAAACGAAATCGTTCGCGCCCGATATGCCCGGTTGTTACTTGGCAAAGGGAACCCCAGCGGTGCGCTTGAACAGGCAAGGATCCTGACTGGTTACATCCCATACTCTTGGCAGGGTCACCGTCTGGTGGCGCAAACGTCCGCCATTGTGGGAGACAAGAGCCGGGCCATTGCGGAAACACGCCTAATGCTCGACTGGAATCCCTATGATGCGGACACCTACGTGGACTTGGGACAATACCTCAGCCAAGACGGGCAGTGTGACAATGCCCTGGCCGCCTTCAGCAGCTCATTCAAGCTGAGGCCCGGACCACGGGCGCAATATGAAATTGCGCGGGTCCTGCGCGCAAAGGGGGACTATTCGGGTGCCGTCGAAGCATGTCGCCGCAGTCTGAAATTCGCCCCCGACGACCCCGGTGCCGTCGAGGAGCTTGTCATCGCGCTCTGTGAGGCGGACCGCCTGGCTGAGGCAAACGAGGAAATGCGGCATCTGCATGCAGAGCAGGCCAAGCCTGACTCGGAACAGGGCGCCCAGCATGATGAAAACGCGGAAACGCGCATGACCGTGCTGCGCAGGCTGTTCCGTCTCCTTCCAGAAAACACCAGCACCGCCTGCAAGTTCCAGGGACTCTTCATGGACGAAGCCACACGGCTTGAAAACGCAGGCGACCTGACAGGCATCGTGGGTGTCTGCCGGGAGGCCATCCCGCTAAACCCAAAGAACAACCAGCCCATGCTGTTTCTGGAAAAGGCCCTGGCCAAAAGCAGCCCCGCAGACCGCAGGAACGTCTGGGAAAGTATCTGGAAGGACAACCCTGGGATCGCGCTCGTGGCCGTGTATTGCGGAACCGCCAGGGCGGCCACAGGCGACATAGACGGGGCGAACGAGGCGTTCAGCGCCGCGCAGCATATTGCCCCGGAGGAATGGTCCTATTGGGTCATGGCCGCCGACGCCCTTGCCTCCGCCGGGGCTTCGGCCAATGCCGCCGCAGCCTATGAGCGCGCGCTTGCGCTCAATCCCAAACTGGATTATCTCCTTGACCGTCTGGAGAGGGCAAGGAAATCAATCAAGCGTCCGCAATAGGCGGAGGGGCAGAAGACCCGGCAGTCCCCGCTTCTCTCTTCAGGCTGCAGACGCTCAACCATGTTTTCGGGGTCATTGCTGTGCCGGTTCAGACTGTTTCCGGCCTGACAAGTCCTGGTCGATTATTGGCGAAAGATGGTCGAACATAATTTCGGCCTTGCGCCGTATGCCGGGAACGTGCATGTGCCAGTTGTCGGTGAAGGTTTCAAGGCCGCCCTTAATCTCTTCGGCGACTGGCACATAGATCGCCCCTTCCCGCCCACAGAAAGACCGGACTGACTCATTGAAGGCAGTCGCCGCCACGAGAAAGTCATCGAGCTGAATTTCGGTGACCTGATGAAACCAGAAATGATTGCGGAACCAGGCCCGTTCGTTGGAGGGAAGGTTGTAAATGTCCGGGACCGCAAAACTGGCCACGGCGAAGCGCGCTCCAGACTTCTTCGCCCTTTCGCACAGGTCTCGAAGGGGTGGCATCAGGTAGCGCTCAATTTCCGCGCGATAGTCTGGCACCTTGGGCATGACAAGAGACCGAGGCCATCGGCAGCGGTGCGCCAGGAACTCTGACTTGCACAGCGCTCCCATGACGCTCTGACGCCATGCAGTCCCCATGATGGTCGCCTTGAGGACATTGTCCATGAGTATGCTGGCATCGTTGACGAAGTTGTAATGAATGACGAGGTCGGGCTGGAGTGCCAGGCACTCGTCGAATTGGGAGGCTTGCCCCAGAATGGTTCCCCCGTCCACCCCGCAGTTCACCACCTCGATGGCATCGGTCTGAAAATGTTCGCGCAGCATTTGCTGAAGGATTTTGGGATAGCTAAGGTCGTTCCTTGGCCCTTCCAGGGTGGTTGAGCCGCCGATGCAGACGATGCGGTAAACGCCCTTTGGTTTGGGAACCGTCAGTTCCTGATCGCGAAACCCCCGGCTGTTGGTCCAGAATTCCGATTGCGGAAACTGGGGATAGGCGTCGCGCTCATAGTAATTGTGGCGAAACCCGCCGAAAACAGCCTGCCATCGCCACGGGACCACCACCGTATAGATAATCGGATCAGACTTTTCCGGTGCCGGGACCGGGTGAAACATGAAACGGAAACCGGCATGGGGGTAATCGGGCAGTGGAACCTCATAATCAACCCAGGGCGATTCACACCCGACCATATGGGGCAGGCGGGGCTGGGGATTGCGCCACGCATCCACGGACCTTTGAAGCTTCGACAGTAAGTCTCTTCCGAATTCAGGACGCTCGCCCGGCGGTATGCCCGAGATGTTGCCGACGCTGGCGGTCTTGGTTGCCAAAAGCGCGGCAAGGCCCGGGGCAGACATTGCATGGCGCTTGAGAATGCCGCCTTCCTTGTCGCATTGAAAAATGACCCCCTCCCATTGTTCGGCAAGGCCCGCGATCGCAGGATCATTGGCGGTGTCCAGCGCACTGAGTTCGGGGTACTTCGCGGAGACCTCTGCGGGCGGGCGGGCTGCCGTGGCCGCGGTAGCCTCGTAGATTTCCAGGTCCCGCTTCTCTGCCTGGCCGATGAGGGGTGACGCGTAGCGGTCCACGCCCCCACTCGGCGTGACGTACCGCTCTCCCCATTCCAGCAGCAGAGCGCACGCGACAATCCAGAACAAGAGTGAAACGATGGCAAAGCTAATCGCCAGAGGATGTCTTTTCACACAACCACCTCCACAATCCTCAAAACCAGACTCGCCAATCCGGCCTGAATTGGCCCGCACTTCCGTTTCCACGTTCCAATAAGCGGCAGAAGGGCGCCATGGTAGCCGCGCATGTCAGGAAGCCTGCCGGCGCGCCAATAGGGCATTCAGACTGTGTACGGCCTGAATATCGAGCGGGTCGATTTGCAACGCACGCTGATAGGCATCAATCGCCGCATCCACTTCGTTCTTGCCCAGGAGCAGCCCCCCAATATCCGCCAGGGTGCCCGAGTCGTCCGGATTGAGTTCCATGACTTTTCGGTACGCCGCAATGGCGTCGTCCACATCGTGCGCTTCCACAAGGGCCATGGCCAGGTGAAACTGGGGAAGATAATTGTCCGGATGGTCACGCGCCGTCTCTTTCCAAAACGCTATGCGGTCGGCCATCTCTCCGTGACGTCTGAAGAAATCGTCAATGTAATGGTAGGGAACAAAGAATTGCGGATCGGCTGACAGGGCTTCGCGGTAGGCGGCGAGAGCGGTCTCCTTGTCTGAACGGGACTCCAGGCATGCGGCGAGTCCCAGACGAAGCCGTGCATCATCTTTGCTCACGGCGAGACCGCCTTTGTACGTCTTGACCGCCTCTTCCGTCTCATTGTCCCCCAGAATGTCACCCGCCGAGGGAATTCGGTAGAGCGGCATCCGGTCTATCCAGAAGCGCGCCGCTTCGGCGTCAATTCGTGCGGTTGTTTCCCCATACAGCGTTTGGTGGCTTCTAAATGAGGCCCGGTCCCCGTTGTAGGCGACATTGAGGAATAGCGGAAAGTCTCTGGTGTTGCGAACCTTGTAGAGTCCGCGGAAGTCTCCCGCCTGATTTTCGGGCAGCGCGATGCCGGCAAACAGGGCCCACCGCCCCGGCGTTATGCGGGACTGCTCAACGACCGGGAAAAAGTACTTCATGTTGCCCGAATCGTTCTTGCCGCCGGGCGCGACCCAAAGGCCATGGCAAAACCAGTCCTCCGAGGGGTTCAGGGTTCCTATTTCATACTGCAGCCAGATGCGCCGCCACTCTGCGCTGGGCGCGAACTCGGCCACCCAATACTCCACATTGAAACCCCGGGGCGCCACGGGCAGACCGGAATGCGGCGGCGGCGGGGTGCCGCAGTCAAGCATGGTCCAGCCATCCAGGGGGCGGGTCTTGACCTCCACCGGAATCAGGTCGGCGGTTTCGCACGCATCAAGCAACCCGCCAAGTTTGGCGTCCTGATAGGCCCGTGCCGCCTGAAGCGGAACGAACAGAAGCACCACGGCGGACAGGGCAAACTGAACCATGCGTTTCGCCGGAGACTTCCATCCCCTGCCGGACGGTTTTGGCCCGTCCTTGCTGAACACGGCCACTACGAATTTCCGACCAAGGAAGATTAGCTTGTCCAAGAGGAATCCAACCATCCACAGGGGGATGAATATAAGGTGGAAGGCATGGCGCACCTCTGTTTGAAGGCTGGTGTAACCGCAGAAGTAAAGAAGTACCAGCAGTGCCATCCAGGCCATGCGCAGATCGCGGGACGCGATGATCAGCAGCGCCACCGCCGTGCAGACAGTCATGAAGACCGCAAGAGGAACCGACGCAGCCCTGCCCCGCAGCACCCAAAGCACGGCGGAATATCCCCGTGTCAGCAGGTCACCCGGAAATGTCCGCGCCATTTGCAGGAGGAGGGGGCGCTCATCGGTCGAAACCTCCGGGGCTGCGCCCGAAGGCAGGGAGCGGTTGCAATAGTCAGCCGCAGCGCCCGCGACAAACAGGTCATGCTTGATGTAGATCTTTTCATAGGACGCGCGGTTGATGCCGAGCATGTCGTCTGCGTTGGTGGCAAAGCCCATGAGGACGTCGTGCGCAAAGAGACTGCCGCCGCCGTACACGCCCATAATGAGCGACGCGGGCGCGTAAAAGGCCGCCATCAACAAAGCCATGGCCACCAAACGCTCCCCGACCGCGAAGCCCCTGCAGGCCCTGCGGCAAAAGGCCAGGACAAACAGCGCCGGAAGGAGACATATCAACAGGTCCGCCCGGAACCCAAAGCCCACGCCTATGACCAGACCCAACAATGCCGCGAGTCCGAAGAAGGGTACCCGTCTCAGGGGAAACTTGATAAGCCAGCCAAGGATAAGCATTGCGGTGAGAATGAAGGGGCCCTTGCCGAAATCGCGCACGTTGAGGTTCACGCCGATAATGAGCGGGGTCAACGCCAGAATCAGCGTGGTGGCAATACTGCAAAGCCGCCCCATTCCGAGCCGCATCAGGCCATAAATGGCCCCAATCATCGCGCAGAACATGGCAACCCGCAGTGCGGTGACCACGTGCCAGGAGATTCCAAACAAGCGCCAGAGTGCACCTATGGTGTAGACCAGGAAACGATGGCGGTAGTCCCAATCGCAACGGGGTTTGCAGGTGCGCAGGCCGTCCGGAATTTGGTCGGGAGTGAGATGTGTGATTTCCCGCCGGAGGAATTTGACCAGTTTGGGCGCGTCGGGGTAGGACGCGCTGGCGTCATCCCCCTCCAAAGGCACCGCAAAACCCCTTCCTGTTGCCAACATGACGCAGACGGCGAGATTGGGGGCGCAATCCCCCGGTGACTGATTCAGATAGGATGGGTCATGGAGCCGAATGGGCTGAACGAAGAGATAGAAAACACCCGACGCCAGAGCCACAAAGAGCAGGAACGCCACAATGCACCAATCGGTGCACGCAATTCTCAACAGGGCACTCCGACTTCGCATGTCCGGCATTATTTCCTTTATATGGCCATGGATTCGCCAATACGGACACCTACGTTACAGGCGCATCTGCCGGTGAAAAGTATACTTGGAGCGCCGTGAACAAAGAAAGAGCCGTCTCCGCGCCGCGGGTTGCATGGCGCGGCGCTGTGTTCCATAATCAGTCTTGCCGGATGAGTTGTCTGCCTTGCTGGAAACAATGGGCGGGCGGCAGGATTGGGTTGCCGCCAAAGAAATATCTCTCCCAACGGGAGGGCCAGGAGTAGACCTGCATGCCAATCACGGGCGCAGTCACACAATTCTTGACCAGTATTGGGGTGCAGATTCCGTTGCTTGCCGTCTGGCTCTTGGGCGCGGTGCTGGCGGTGGTGTTCTGGCAGCGAAATCCCCGGGGGGCGCTGCTGATTCTTCTGGCCTGCGTGATCTGCCTGTTCGACGTGGTGGCGTTCGGCGTTATCTATGCCGTGCTTCCCCAGTTCCTTCCCCGCGTAATGGATTTGGGGGGAATCGGCTTCCGGACAATCTACTCGGCCCTGGGGCTAATCCGCTCCTGCCTGATTGCTGTGGCATGGGTGCTGGTGCTGGTGGCCGTGTTCCGAAAGAATCCGGCGGCCTGAAGGCACTTTCTAAAACGGCAGCGGGCCAACTTCGCCGCGGGGAAGAATCGCAACAAGCTGACTGCCAATCCAGGTGGTGGTGTATTCGACACCGTCCACCGTTTCCTTTTCCTGTTTGCAGGGCAGGTCAAAGGCAACGGTTCCCGTGGCATTGATGTCGAGCGCGCCCAGTTCCAGGAAACCAGAACCCGTCCGCACCTCGCGCGCTTTGCCGTCCACCAGCACCTTCACGGTGTCAACGTTCAGCCAACCCGGCAGGGCGATGCGGAACTGTTTCAACGGCTTCTTCGTGGTGAATGCGATGCGACCCTCCAAGGGCAGGCCGCTCTTGACGGTGATGAGTTCGTTGTCGCCGTCAAAGAGCAGATTCAAGGTCGCGGTTCCCTCCAGCGCCTCCATGCGGTGCCGCCAGCATTCGCTCATGGCATGGACCGCGCCGGAAGTTATGTCCAGCGTGGTGACAGGCCAGTCGCCCTTGTGCATGCGCGCGTTGGGCAGTTGCATGGCATAGCCGCCGACAGAGCGCCTGACCACGTCGCGCTCTGAATCGTCGGCGGGGGTTTCCTTGTCGCGCAAGTAGGCCCGCATCTCCGTTTCAAGATGCTGGGTCGGCAGCAGCATGCTGCGCAGGTAGCGTTCGGCCATTTCGTAATACTGCGGATAACCGGCCCCACCGAGGATCAGTGCGGCGCGCACCACGTCGCCGGTCTGGTTGATTTCGCCCCGGCCGGGCACGTCCGCGGGATGGTCCGGAAACACCTCGTCACCCCATCCCCAGGAACTGAAGTAGTCGGGCACACCCACCTCCATGATGCGGCGGCAGGCCTCGAGCATGGCCGCATCATGAACCCGGACCGCATAGGCAGCGATGCCGCTCAGCGACGACGTGATGGAGTGGACATGACCGGAAGACTGGTCCATCGGCGCGAAATGGCCCTCCGGCGTGTACATCGTTTCCAGCCCGCGGCGCGCGTAGAGCCCGGCCAGCTTCATCGCCAGCGGGTCCTGTGTGCAGTCGTGGTAGGCGAGCAGCGGGTCTACCAGCCGCGTGGTGTTGGGCACGGCCACACCAAAGGCGCGGTCCTTCATGCCCAACTGCTCAACACGCTCCACCGACCAGCGTCCGTCGGCGTCGGTGATGCGGTCCAATGTTTCCAGCATGGCATGGCCCGTCTCACGCGCCCACGCGCTGTTGCGCCCCGCCACCAACGCCCAAAGGCCGTAGAGCCCCTCGCGCATGTTGTGAAACTCGATGCACCGTGCGCCGCCCTTTTCAGGGTCATAATAGGAATTCAGATGGTCCGGATTGTCAAAAGAGCTTTTCAGGTAGCGTTCGAGGATCGGCAACCCGTCCGAGGGAAAAGGCACGCCCGCCAGCAGTTCGGCTTTCATGGAGCCCACCAGGCAGCGCCCCACCACATGCGGAATGCCGATGTTGACCGAATGAAACATCTTGCCGGTGCCGTCGGCCTGGCAATTGGCGTAGAAGAAGGGTTCGTTGTCGCGGTCACGGTCAAAGAGGCTGTTCAGATGCTGTGAGCCGAGCGCGATGGCCTCGTGCAGGTCCGTGCGCACCGGCAGGGTGGCCAGGTCGAACGGGGGCGTGGCGTCCGCCAGAAAGGTCCGCACCGTGGGCCAGGACTGGACCACCTTCGGCGCCTTCATCCGGTTCTTCATGTGCTCCTCCTGCATGTGCTTTGCGTCCTGCACGGCCTGCGTCTCCCCTGCCACACGTTCCGCGTCGCCCACTGCAAAAGTCTTTTCGATGTCTGCGCGTTCATCATCGCCAAGCGCCCGGCCATAGAGCAACACCTGCGCAATCTCGCCGTGAAAATAGCTGCGCTCCGCGCCCGCATAGTGGCGCGCACCGATGCGAAATTCCTCCATAATGGTCTTCGCCGGCGTGGCAGGACGGGTTCCTTCCAGCTTGCCGTCGATGTACAGCCGCACTGCCTCCGCTGCGCGCACCACCGCAACCACATGCGCCCCGCCGCAGGGATAGCTGTCTTCCATCTGATCTTTCTGTCCGCCGATACGTCCCGCCCCCTCAATGCTGACCTGGTCAAACGCGGCCGATGCCTGAAACAGGTCAACGGTGAATCCGGGATCAAAATCGTCGCCCTTAACCGGACAGGCCGAACACAGCGCACCGCCTTTGGCGGGCTGCTGCGGCGCGCACACCACGACCAGCGTCCAGGTGTCCGCTTGATGCGCGAATGCGGGAATGGTCAATACATCGTCATCCCCGTCGAAGAAGATGGCCGGACGAAGCGGTGTGTTTTCGTGGGACACCCAGCGCGGCCGCTGGGGGGCTGCGCCCAAAGCAGCGCACTCCCGTCCAGACGCCCTGCTACTCCATGACAGCACTTGGTCCCCTTCCAACTGGAGCGAGGCCTTGTCAGACGCGTCAAACCAGAGCAGAAGGCCATCGATTGAGGTCGGGGCCGGAAGAACACTCGCCAAGAATATAATGTGGGCGGCCACGAATACGGACATGATTGCTGCTCCTTCTTCTCGTTCCCAAGTTGTACTCGGGCACACAAGGGTCTTCTAGGCTTCGCTTCGCTGCGGGAAAACCTCTGTGGCACGGGCATCCAATTTCGCGCCGGGGACTAAGCATAGCCTCAGGGGCACCGGCATTGCCCCTTTTTACTGCGGTGGCCATGCCGCCGCTTATCCGGTGGCATGGGCATCCTGCCCATGGTCCTCACGGGCGGGACGCCCGTGCCTGGTGTTTGGCCTTTATCTAGATTTTAGACGGTCTTTGTAAAACCCCTTGCTTTTTGCGTTGGTTCGTGTTAAACTATACTCTAGCATATATGCTAGAGTATACCAACCCAAAGGAG
>CAITNO010000126.1 GCA_903893795.1 Candidatus Hydrogenedentota bacterium
TGCGGTGGCCATGCCACCGCTTTTCTTCGACGGGGCCATGCCCCAGCGGCGCAAGCATGGCTTCCGCAAACGAAAAGCGGCGGCATGGCCACCGCACTCAAAAAGAAGACGGCGCTCACTTGCGGACTCCGTTGTACGGCTCTTGACTCGAACCGCTCCCTACCGTCAGAATGCATCGCCGAATGTTTCCGGAAAGATCGGGCGCTTTCGGCGGGTCGGCAGCATCAGGAGGTCTCATTCGCATGGATTCCAAGGTTACCCGCAGACGTTTCTTGTCCGGGGCGGCCGCCGCTGTGGCGATGCCGTACATTGTGCCCGCCTCGGCCCTCGGGCGCGACGGCAATGTGGCGCCCTCTGAACGCATTGTCGTGGGGTGCATCGGCATCCACGGCCGTGGCTTCAGCGATTTGCAGTGGATCATCGGCAACAAGGACGTGCAGGTGGTGGCCATCTGCGACATCTGGAAGCAGCAGCGCATCAAGGTCAAGGACTTTGTCGATGACCATTACGGCAACAAAGACTGCGCCATGTACCGCGACCTGCGTGAGTTCCTGCCGTCTCGCCCCGACATCGACGCGGTGCTGATTGCCACGGGCGATCACTGGCACGCGCAGGCGTCGGTGCGCGCCATGCGCGCGGGCAAGGATGTCTACACGGAAAAACCCTCGACCATGACCATCGCCGAAGGGCAGGCCGTGGTGGAGACGGCAAAGAAATACGGGCGCGTCTACCAGACGGGCACGCAGCGGCTCAGCGAGGCGAACCATGTGTTCGCCATCGAAATGGCGCGCACCGGCCGCCTGGGCAAGATTCACACCGCCTATGCGCACATCGCCCCCTGGGACGCGGCCAAGATGCCGCACACCTGGAAGGAGGCGCAGACGCAGCCGCCCGCCGACGAGGTGGACTGGGACATCTGGCTCGGGCCCTGCCCGTGGCGGCCCTTCAACTTGGAATACGTGAGCGGCGGCTGGCGCGGCGACTATGACTTCCACACGAGCTGCATCGGCGAATGGGGCGCGCACACCTTTGCGCAGGCGCAGGCCGGGCTTGACGTTGACGGCCTGTCGCCCATCCATTACAAGTACGTGGACAACGACTCCGGCGACGGCATGGTCTGCACCTATGCCAACGGCCAGAAGATGGTCCTCTCGCGCGGCGACAAATACTGGTACGGCTCCTGCGGCGAACGCTTCGACGGCGAGCGCGGCTGGGCCGCCGCCGCCGACGGTTATGCCGCGCCCGATGTGTCCTCGCCGGAACTGCTCTCCGAGTACGACAAGGTCGTCGGCGAATACGTGGCCCGCACGGGCCGCTCGCTCGACCACATGCGCAACTTCCTCGACTGCGTCAAGTCCCGCGAGGTGACCGTGGCCAACCCGTCCGTGATGCACCACTCGATGAGCACGGTGCACGCGGCGAACATCTGCATGTGGCTGGGCCGCGACCTCGAGTTCGACCCCGCCACCGAGTCCTTCAAAAACGATGACGAGGCGAATCGCCTGCGTGCCCGGGCCCAGCGGGAGCCTTGGACGATATGAAACACCACGCACACCCCGAAGGAAAGACCATGCGAAACGTCGTCATGATATTTGCCCTGACCGGCGCGATTGTCTTTGGCGCCGCACTGCCGGTGCTTGCACAGGCCACGGACCCCGTGGCGGTGCTCAAATCCGATGCGGCCTTCCTGGACAAACTGGAAGCCTGCCGCGTGCTGCAACTCAAAGGCGGCCGGGAGGCGGTGCCCGCGCTGGCGGCGATGCTCAGCGACGAGAAGCTGTCCCATCCCGCGCGCCTCGCGCTGGAAGCGATGCCCTGCGCCGAAGCGGGCAAGGCCCTGCGCGACGCCCTGGGCACGACCAACGGCCTGCTCAAGGTGGGCGTCATCGGCTCGCTGGCCATACGCAAAGACACGGCCACCGTGCCGGTGCTGATTGGCCTGCTGGCCGACACGGACGCGGCGGTGGCGCAGGCCTCGGCCGCTGCCCTGGGCAAGCTGGCCACGGCCGAAGCGATCAGGGCACTGCAAAAGGCCGTGGCCCAGCCGAACCTTGACCCCGTCACACTGCTGGTGCTCTGCAACAGCCTACTTGACGCCGCGGAGGCCCTGGCCACCGACGGCAAGCAGGGACAGGCCGCCGCAGTCTATGAATACGTCCTTGAAATCAAAAACACCCCGTCGCAGGTGCCCGCCGCCGCATTGCGGGGCGCGGCCTTGGCAAAGGGCGGCAACGCAGGGGATGCCCTGCTGGTGAAGGCCCTGGGCGGCGACGACCAGGCTGCCTTCGATGCCGCGCTGCGCGCGTTGAGGGAATTGGACAAGAAAGACGCGGTCGCGAAAGCCCTGGCCGAGGCGCTGCCCCCCCTGGCCGATGACCGCAAGATCGCGGTCATACAGGTACTCGGCGAAGGGGGCGGACAAGCCGCCGGCCCGGCCCTCCTTGCCGAGGCGCAGAAGGGCGCTGTGGAAGTGCAGGTCGCCGCGCTGCGCGCGATGGTCCGCATCGGCTTCGTGCCCGCGCTGGATCTGGTGAAGGACTGGCTCAACTCCCCTACTGCCGAACTGTCCAAGGCCGCCCAGGACGCGCTGAGCTTCTTCCCCGGCAAGGAAGGCGATGACATGCTCAAAGCCATGCTGCAAAGCAGCAAGGCGGATGAGCGCCGCATGGCGGTGGAGTTGATCGGCAAGGGCGGACTGAATGCGCCCGCGGACGTTCTGCTGGGTGTTGCCAAGAATGATTCGGATGAGGGCGTTCGCGTGGGCGCGCTGCAGGCGCTGCGCAACCATGCGGGCATGGACGAGGTGGCCACACTGCTCAATAACCTGATGACCGCACGGTCGCAGGCGGAGATGGACGCGGCGGAAAGCGTGCTGGCGGCGATCTGCGGCCGTCAGCAGAAGGCGGCGCCGGGTGAACTGGCCGTGCAGGAGGCCGTTTACGGCAGCCTGCCCGACGGTCCCTCGGCCAACGTGACCGACCGGGTCACGCAAATCTTGTCGGGCGGCGCGTTTTCGGTGGCCGCATCCAACACCCTTTTCGGGGACACGGCGCCGGGCCTGGTGAAGAAGCTGCGCGTGAACTACACCGTGAAGGGCGTGCCCGCCACGCAGACCGTGCAGGAGGGCGAGACGCTGGTGCTGAACACGGCGTCCGTGCCGCCGATTCTCACGGAGTCGTTGACGGCCATGCTTCAGCAGGCGCCCGCCGACAGGAAGCTTGCCTTCCTGCGGTTGCTCGGCACGACCGGCAGCAGCCAAGCGCTTGAAACGGTGAAGGGCCTGGCGTTCCAGGGCGAAGACGGTCCGGTGAAGGACCTCGCATTGCGGGAAGTTTGCAACTGGTCCACGGTCGAGGCGCTGCCCACAGTTTTGGACCTCGCGCTGAACGCAAAGAATCCCGATGTGAAGGTGCTGGCCCTGCGCGGTGCGGTGCGGCTGCTAGGCCAGCCGCAGGTTGCGGCGGGCGAGCGGCTCAAGCAGTACGCCGTGCTAATGGACAAGGCCGACACGGCCGACGACAGGAAACTGGTGCTGAGCGGCCTGGCCCAGGTGCGCCAGACCGACGCGCTCGAAATGGTGCTGCGCCAGTTCGGCGATGAGGCCGTGAAGGCCGAGGCGGTTCAGGCCGCCATCGCCATCGCCAAGGGTCTTGGCAAGTCGGCCAAAGAGGACAACAGCCTGTATGACGGCAAAGACATCAGCGGCTGGCAGGGCAACAAGGAATACTGGCGCTTCGACAACGGCGTCATCATCGGCGGCGGCGACAAGCCCGTTGCGAAGAATGAATTCCTCTGGGCGCCCGGCACCGTGGGCGACTTCTATCTTGCCGTCGATGTGAAGCTTGAGCCCAACACAGGCAACGGCGGCATACAGTTCCGCTCCAAGAAAGTCGATGAGCACGGACAGGCGCTCGGATACCAGGCCGACGTGGGCCAGGGCTACTGGGGCAAGCTGTACCACGAGCACGGCCGCGGGCAACTGGACGGCTCAGACCATGCTGAAGCGGAGGTTAAGCCCGGCGACTGGAACCACTACGAGATTCTGGCCGTCGGCCCGGCCATCTGGCTCGCCATCAACGGCAAACTGGGCGCGGCCTGCCTTGACCTGAAAGACGGCGCGGAACGCACCGGCGCCATCGCCGTGCAAATCCACAGCGGCCCACCGCAGACCATCCAGTACAAGGTCGTTAAGCTGGTGCACAACCCGGAGATCAAACTGGCGGGATTCGACGCGAAGCGGCTGTTCACCGAACTGAAGGCAGCTGAGCAGAAATAGTCTAACGCGGTTTATCCGTGTTCGGCCCCGGAGGGGCCGCACAACAGTAGCCACGGGTGGAGCGAAGCGAAACCCGTGGTCAACGGAACAATTTGATCACGTCCCCGAAGGGGACGAATAGATGTGGTCATGTGCAACATTTTGTTTGCCCCTTGGGGGCATGGGGATGCGCTCATGAAGGTCTTAACGCGAGCAAGGGCCGTTCTCCCTCCCGTGTTTCTGGGTGTCTTGGTGTCTTTGGCGTTGCTCTCCCTGCTGGCATCGTATCCCACAAAGGAGGAATGGCTGCGCGCTCAAGCCAAACGACTGACTCATCTGAAGATGACTTCGGAAATGATTGCCAAGGCGAATCCATGGCGGGACGATGGAACATCGCGCTGGTATGGGCTGCTCTCAGAAGGCGTCATTCCGTTTGGTAGTGATGGAGGAGTTTTTGTGGTTACACATTCATTTCATGCCAACGACACAAGGATGCAGTCTATCCTGAGAGTTCCAGCCTTGCTGTGTACCGGGCGGCGCCGCGTGTCAGACGCCACCATGGCGGTAGACCAACAGGGGCATCTTTACACATGCGAGGGCCATATCTGCGGAGCTCTCCACCTCACATCGAAGAAGCCGGTGAATACTTTGCAGGATTTTCTGGAGACCTATTCTTACGGCGATGAGAAGAATACCTGGAAACCGTATCATCCCGATTAGGCGGCGGAGTCCTTGGCATAGTTTGTGCGGCTGGGCTTGTGGGATCTTCCCGGTCTCGTGCACTACAATGACCACAAACAGGAGGCACCGAGCAACCATGGCCATCAAGACACGCATCACTGAAATGTTCGGCATTGAACACCCCATCCTGCAGGGCGGCATGCAATGGCTGGCCCGGGCCGAACTCGTGTCGGCCGTGTCCAACGCGGGCGGCCTGGGCTTTCTCACGGCCGTGTCCTGCTGCTCGGCCAACGAACTGCGCGAGGAGATTGCAAAGACCCGCGACCTCACCGACAAACCCTTCGGCGTGAACATCTCCATGCTGCCCGTGCTCATGCCCGGCGACCTGACGAACGCCTTCGTCGACGTCGTGTGCGAGGAGGGCATTCCGGTGGTGGAGACGGCCGGGCGCAATCCCGAGCCCTATGTGGCCAAACTGAAATCGGCCGGGGTGAAACTGATTCACAAGGTGCCCGCGGTGCGCTTTGCCGAAAAGGCCGCGAGCGTGGGCGTGGACGCCGTGACCGTGGTGGGTTTCGAGTGCGGCGGCCATCCCGGCATGGACGACGTGCCCTCGCTCATCGTGCTGCCAAAAGCGGCCAAGGCGCTGAACATCCCCGTCATCGCCGCGGGTGGCTTCTGCGACGGCCGCAGCCTCATCGCCGCGTTGGCGCTGGGCGCCGAGGGCGTCCTCATGGGCACCCGCTTCATGGCGTCCAAGGAAAGCCCCATGCACGACAACTTCAAGCAGTGGATGGTCGAGGCGCAGGAGACGGACACGCTGATGGTAGAGCGCTCCATCCGCAACGCCGCGCGCATCATGAAAAACGATGCGGCCCAGACCGTCGTGCGCATGGAGGCCGAAGGCGCCACACTGCAGGACCTGCTGCCCGTCATCGCGGGCAGCGTGGGCCGCGAGGCCTATTTCAGCGGCGACATCAACCTCGGCACCATCGCCTGTGGCCAGGTCGTCGGCCGCATCCACGAGATCGGCACCATAAAAGAGATCATCGACGGCATCATGGCCGAGGCCGAACAGATTATCGCCCGGCTGAACGGGCTCAACGGGAAGGGGTGACCGCCATGCCAAGTAGGATGCCTGCGCGGCAGATAAGCTGGGGAACGCTTATTGGCCGGATCAGTCCGATCCGTCAGATCGGTCCGATCTGTTGCTCGAAATTGAATTCACTGAAACGCGCGTCCTTAACCGGAATCCCCGTGGTCGGCATGCTGATCGCCATGGCATTCATAGCTGGGAATGCCCAGGCACAGCCGCCCCTTGCCGAAGGCAAGGATTTCGTCTACGTCTGCAAGGACGGCGGCAACGGCGCCTATGAGGCCTTTCCCGATGTCTGCCGCCTCAAGGACGGACGGTTGCTCTGCGTGTTCTACGACGGGTGGACCCATGTCTCGCTGCCGACAGCGGACAAGCCCAACGGCGGCCGCGTCACCGGGGTGTTCTCCGAAGATGAGGGCAAGACCTGGGGCAAACCCTTCGTGGTGTACGACGGCCCCACAGACGACCGTGATCCCTCCGTGGTCCAGCTTTCCGACGGGCGCATCCTCTGCAATTTCTTTTCGCTCAAACCGGGCCCGGACGGCAACGGCTATGTCGGGCTGGGTTCCTGGCTGGTGGAGTCCGCCGACGCCGGCAAGACCTGGTCCGCCGCGCGGAACATCTGCAACGAGGACTACTATTGCAGTTCGCCCATCCGCGAACTGCCCGACGGCACGCTCATCCTGGGGCTCTATTCCGAAAAGGGCGGTGACGGTTACGGCGCAAGCACCACCTCCAAGGACGGCGGCAAGACCTGGACCCCGGTGGTCAACATTCCCAACGGCGGCGCCCGCCTCGACGCCGAGACCGACATCATCCGTCTGAACGACGGCCGCCTCTACGCCGCCCAGCGCAGCCCCTCCAGCTCGATGCGTTCCTCGATTTCCACCGACAACGGCGCCACCTGGTCCACCAGCGAAGACATGGGGTTTCAGGGACACTGTCCCTACCTGCACCGCGTCCCCGGCGGCGCCATCGTCTGCGCGTTCCGCTGGCACGCGAAAAACGGCACCTACCTCTGCGTCTCCACCGACGAATGCAAAACCTGGTGCCCGCCCATTCTCGTGGACAATTTCATCGGCGCCTATCCCAGCATGGTCAGCCTCAAAGACGGCTCCGTCCTCATCGTCTACTACGAAGAAGGCGGCGGCTCCAACATCCGCGCCCGAAAGTTCAACGTGAAGGGCCCGGGTGTGGAGTGGTTGCCATTCCCGTAGCAGGCAATAACAGGGTCAAGAGTAGGTGAATCCTTATGAGCACCGAAGGTGCGTCATTCAATAGCCCGGGCCGTAAGGCCCGGGTCAACGGTTAACGACCGTGATTGAGCGCTGAAAGCGCGGCACTAATCGGGAGGTTGTGTGATGCGTCCAGGGAACAGATTTGCGTGTGCGGCAGTTCTAAGTCTGACAGCCGCACTGAACGCTCAGGCTGATTGGTACGCCTATTTTGGAGTCACAGAAGCACTGTTCAGGGTTCGCCTGGATTCGCACTGCGATCCCGAGCCATGGGCACAGGAAGGCGAGCGTATAGAGTATGCAGTTCTGAATGGTAATGAGACTTCGCTACTGGGCATCTGTGATGGACACACCATGTATTCAACGGACCTTTGTGTTCCTAACCGGGTATCGGAAGTTGGAATTCGCGGACTGAAGGAGACTTATGAAGTCTTTGGGGTCGCATCCGATAACGAGACGCTCGTGCTTGATGCCAAATTGGAAGGAGCCAACGAGGACAAGTTCTTGGTGGTTTTGCTAGACTTGAAAACGCTAACCATAAAGTCGTCGATTGACTCTAATGGTGCGATATGTCTGCCCAACAATCGGATTCTGTTCTTTCCCCGCAATGAACCGAAGAGGGTATACAGTTGTGACCTCAATGGCAGTGACAAGCGGTTGGAATTTGTTTTCACCGAAGATGACAAGGGGGACACGCATTTTCGGGATGCATTTCTCTTCAACGGTGCCCTGTGTGAACTTCGGGAAGGAAAGAGTTGGTTCTCTGTACATCGCGCCAAAACAGACGTTGCCGCCAAGCCCCAGGAAATCGTGAAGGTCTCTGGAAATCTGCTGTGCCGGGCGGGAAAGGACATGTTTTACCGCAGTCTCAAAAACAAACTGTGTCTAGTTAACCTGGACAATCCGAAGCAGAAGATTAACCTCACCGATTTGGCCGCGCAGGACCTATTCTCAAAGGAGGACACAAGAACCCCTGGCATGATTGATATGGGTGAGGAGCCTCGAGTCTCGGGAGGAATGGAAGACATCAAAGAAGCCTACCCGTCACCCGATGGGACCAAACTTCTCTTCTTCAACTATATAACAAATCAACTTCCCATGGAATGTCGTGCCTTCGATGTGCCCACCAAGACCTGGTCAGAGAAGAGTATTATAGTCCAGAGTGGTCTTGGGAAGGTGTTCGTTATTGCCGACCCATGCAAAGGCAAGCCGGCGGCACAGGCTACTTCTTCGGCGAAAACAACTCAATCTCGCTGACCTGCGTGGCGTTCGGCGTGGTGTCGCTGGCCGATTCGTAGATGAGCAGGCGGAATCCTGTAACAGGTTGCGGCTGAATCACACCCTCGAAGGAATGCGGATCCTTGTAGCCCACGATCCCGAATACCTCCTCCCACTTGTCGGCGCCCTCGGGCATCACAAAGCCCTCAAACCAGACCGGATGCACGGCGGGGTCCGCGAAATGGATCACGACCCGGTCCACCGTTTCGGCCTTGGGCAAATACACCTCAATCCAATGCGCGTGCCCCTTCTCCAAGGAAGCCGCCCAGCAGTTGCTGAAATCTTTTTCGGTGGCGATGATGCCGTCAATCAGTTTCTCAGCGCCGCCCGGTTCCTGCTCGCTGTCCACCTTCACCGTCGCGCCCTTGCTCTTGAGCGCCAAGTCGTCTCCGCCCACGGAGGGCTTTTCGGCCGATGTTCCCGGCTTGGCCGGTTCCGCCTGCGGCGTGTCTGCCGAGGCCGCGGAAAAGGCGGCTGTCCACACCGCAAGCAGGGCCAAAAACATCATGCGTTTCCAGCATCCACAAAGGGCATGTTCACGGTTCATGAGCTCAGATCTCCCGACGGGATAACCCTCGTCACCATTCTTCACCCAGGCACTTTGAGGCACAAAAGGACCGCCCCGGCGTGCTGCCAGGGCGGTCCCAATCTTATACGAATCGTTCGCCGCAAAGCCATTTGCGGCTTCGGCATTTAGAACTTCAATGTGGTCATCCAGAAGATATATGCGGCATTGCACTTGACGTCGGTGCCGCCGTTGAACATGGTGCCGTACCCCTGCACGTAGGAACCCTGCCGGAGCGCGTCGCCGACCCAGAGATAGTTGCCGTAGAACAGGATCGAAAGGTCGGCCGAGTAGTTGTACTTGATCCAGCCGGCGATTTCCCAGCCGAGGTCGTTGCTGCCCTTTTCGGTGATGAAGGACATGCCCGGAAACTTGGGCACGCGCACGCCGCCGAAATTCCAGCAGGGCGGCGGGTTGAATGGATCGACCACCCAGTCCTTGGCGCCATGGAGGTGGACGCGGATGCAGTCGGCAAGCTGCGCTTCAAGGCCGACCGTGGCCTGTGCAAAATTGGACATGCTGCCGTTGTCGTTGAGCGTTCCCGCATAGTTCGAATCGGAAAACAGACGGTTGAACGACACACTGGCTTTGGGTTTGTAGAACGGGTTGAGCCAGTCGCCGAACGAGATGTCCGTGTTGTCCTCGCCGTTAAAGAACACGCCCATGACGAATGGGCGCGGCTGGAACTTCAGTTCCTGGAAGGTGTAGCCCACGGTGAGCGCGCCGCCAAAATTGTTGTAGTCCGCTTTCTGGTCACCATAGGGCAGCGGTGTGGCCACAAAGTAGGAGCCGACGTGGGCGGCCTGGCCGAACTGGCAGGCGAAGTTCAGGTCATAGTCGAAGCCCGACTCTTTGCCCCAGAGGTGCGTGCCTATCGTGTGTATTTCGGTCGCGCCGTACTGGTCGAGGCCCAGCCTGCCTTCCGCCCATTCACCAACCGGGTCCAGCTTCGTCGTTTCCACGTGGCCCGCATCACGCAGGAAGTAGTAATAGCCTTCCACGGTCAACGCCGGGATGCCGGTGTACGTGGCGTGCAGGCCGTAGAAATCGGCGTCCTCGTCACCGGTCGTGTTCTCATGAAGCTTCATGTCGAACGCATCCACGGTGACCTCCCTAGTCGGAGTCCAGGTCAGGCGCACACCGTCGAACGACAGGAACTGGGACGGGCTCAGCAGGTCCGTGACCAGCCAGCCCCCGTCAAACTTCAACGCCTGGCGGCCGATGCGCAGTCGCAGCGGCTCGCCGAAAAGGTTGGACGCCTCCACATACGCCTGGTTGAAACACAGGAAGTTCTTGGCGGGATTGCCCCGTCCATCCGCACCGGTCAGATAGTCTGACCGGAAATCCTCCCCCCAAATGCTGTGGTCGTAGAGTTCAAAGAAGGTGGTCACCGAATTGGAGAAGTCGGCTTTGACATTCAGCAGCGTGGCGGTCTCATACCGTGTCCACCCCCCGCCCTGAGCGTCCCACTTGAAAGTGGAAAAGGTCCCCTTCAGGCCCAGTGGACGCCACCCGGTGGAATCGGCATTGTACCGCTGCGTGGATGGGGCAAAGACGTTGATGTACCACCGGCCGCGAATGCGCAACTCGCCTCCGATGGAGACCTGCTGCAGTTCCGCGAACGCCTGTCCGCCCAGAAACACCGCGACAATCACCACAAGCGCCCAACGGCGGTTCAGAAAAGAAACTGTGTCAACCTCCCGCTTTTGCACTACTTTTTCCCTCATTAGAATTGGAGTTTCTAGCGTCCAAAACTGTTGAAAACACCGGGTGACCTGCCTGGGTTCTTCCATTTATGGTTTCGCAACCCCGTATCGTCCATGCTGTCCATCACGCGAGGCCATTCGGCCGGCCCCGGACACATAATAGCCGCCCCGGCAGTATGCCGGGGCGGCCCCAATCTTTTTCGAAGCATCCGCAGCAAAGCCATTTACGGCTTGAGCGCCTAGAACTTCAGCGTCGTCATCCAGAAGATGTAGGCGGCATTGTTCTTGACGTCTGTGCCGCCGTTGAATGCGGTGCCGTTCGCCTGCACGAAGGAGCCGGTCCGGAGCCCGTCTCCGACCCAGAGGTAGTTGCCGTAGAGCAGGATGGACAGGTCGGCCGAGTAGTTGTACTTCAGCCAGCCGGCGATTTCCCAGCCCAAGTCGTTGCTGCCCTTTTCGGTGATGAAGGACATGCCCGGGAACTTGGGAACACGGACGCCGCCAAAATTCCAATAGGGCGGCGGGTTGAAGGGATCAACCGCCCAGTCTTTCGCAGCCTGGAGGTGGGCGCGCACGCAGTCGCTAAGCTGCGCCTCGACACCCACCACGGCCTGCGCAAAGTTGGACATGCTGCCGTTGTCATTGATGACCGGCATGTAGTTCGTTTCGGAGAACAGGCGGTTGAACGACACACTGGCTTTGGGCTTGTAGAACGGGTTTAGCCAGTCGCCGAAAGAAATATCCGTATTGTCCTGTCCGCCGAAGTACACACCCATGAGGAATGGACGCGGCTGGAATTTCACATCCTGGAAGGTGTAGCCCACGGTGAGCGCTCCGCCAAAATTGTTGTAGTCCGCTTTCTGGTCGCCATAGGGCAAAGGCTTGGCCACAAAGTAGGAGCCGACATGGGCGGCCTGGCCGAACTGGTAGGCGAAATGCAGGTCATAGTCAAAACCTGATTCCTTGCCGAACAGGTGCGTGCCGATGGTGTGCAGTTCGGTTGCGCCGTACTGGTCGAGCCCCAGAAGGCCTTCCGCCCATTCGCCGGCCGGGCTGAGCGCCGTCGTCTCGACGTGCGACGCATCGCGCAGGAACAGGTAATAGCCTTCGATGGTCAGCGCCGGAATGCCGGTGTAGGTGGCGTACAGGCCGTAGAAGTCGGCGTCCTCATCACCGGTGGTCTTTTCCGCCAGCTTCATATCGAACGCGTCCAGCGTGAATTCCTTACTCGGGGTCCAGGTCAGACGCACACCGTCAAAGGAGAGGAATTGCGACGGGGTCAGCATGTCCGAAATCAGCCAGCCGTTGCCGAACTTCAGCGTTTGACGGCCGACGCGGAGCTTCAGCGGCTCGCCGAAAAGGTTGGCCACGTCCACATAGGCCTGGTTAAAGGTCAGGAAGTTCTTCGCGGGGTCGCCGCGGCCGTCCACACCGGTCAGATAATTCGACCGGAAATCCTCGCCCCAAACACTGTGGTCGTAGAGCTCGAAGAACGTGGAAACCGAATTGGAGAAGTCCGCTTTCACGTTCAGCAGGGTCGCGGTTTCATAGCGCGTCCAGTCTGAACCCTTGCTGTCCCACTTGAACGTGGAGGTTGTCCCCTTTGGTCCAAGCGGACGCCAGCCCGTGGCGTCGCTGTTGTACCGCTGGGTGGAGGGGGAAAACACGTTGATGTACCAGCGTCCGCGAATGCGCAGTTCCCCGCCGATGGAGACCTGCTGGAGTTCTGCCAGAGCCTGTCCGCCCAGAAGCAGCGTGGCAATCGCCACGAGCACCCAACGGCGGGTTAGGGAGAAACACATGCCAACCTTCCGCGTATGCATAGCCTTGACCCTCATTAAAACTGCGGTTTATTACACCCGAACCCATTCAAAACACGTAGTAATCATCGGTACATTCACGTCCAAAGCACTAGTTACCGATAAGTCTAGCACGGCTTATTCCACAATTTACAGTTCTTTTTTCGGGGATAGCCGCGTACTTTTTCCGTAGATAAGGAACGCACGAAAGACTGACAGGAAATTCAGGCGCTTTCGGCTGCGTCACGAAGGGAGGCTACCAAGGCATGCTCGGGTCGGAAGGGCTGAACGACATGCGTTGACCCGCACGGCAGGGCATTTGCAATGCTTTGGAGATCAGTGGCGGAGAGCAGGGCCGACACATGGGTGGTTCGGAACTGGTGTTCCACCCTGGACCGCAGGATGATGGTGATACTTTCCTCGATGGCCTCCAGGGGTGCAGAGGAAAGGCCAGTCAACAGCGCGTACTTGTGGGACGGAGCCTTGATGTCCATGGCCACGAAATCCACCAACCCTTTGTCCAGCAATGCCTTGAGGATGGCGGGGTTGCTGCCGTTGGTGTCCAACTTGACCAGAAACCCCATGTTCTTCACTTTGTGCAGGAAGGTCGGCAGGGCCGGTTGCAGGGTCGGCTCTCCGCCCGTGACCACCAGTCCGTCCAGTTTTCCCTGGCGCCACCGCAGATGGTCGAGCACCACCGACTCGGGAACAAGATTCTCCTCTGGAACCAGCATGGGCAGCAGGGCACCGTTATGGCAGAAAGGACAGCGAAAATTGCATCCCTGGGTGAAGGCGATGGCCGCCGTCCGCCCCGGGTAGTCGCTCAGCGTGAAGGGTTGGAACCCGCCGAATCTCATGCCTCGCATTCAATCCTGTAGCGACTGCGCATGGCAAACTCGACGCGCTTGCCCTCGTTCCACTGGTTCACGGGGCGCAGATAGCCCACGATGCGCGCGTAGATCTCCGCTTCCTCGCCGCAGACGGGACAGTGGCTCAGTTCCCCGCGCAGATAGCCATGGTCCGGGCATACGGAAAAACTGGGGGACACGGTGAAATAGGGCAGGTGGTACTTTTGGCAGACGGTGCGCACGAAGCTGCGGACCGAATTCGGGTCGGCCACCGACTCGCCGAGGAAGATATGCTGCACCGTGCCACCGGTATAGCGGGACTGCAATCCGTCCTGAAGGTCGAGCACGGTGAACACGTCATCGGTGTAGTCCACTGGCAACTGGGTGGAATTGGTGTAGAAGGGCTCCACGCCTTTCGCCACGCCGTCCTCATTGGCGAAGCGGATGCCCGGAAAACGCTCCCGGTCGAGACGGGCCAGCCGGTAGCTGGTGCCCTCGGCCGGGGTGGCCTCCAGGTTGTACATGTTCCCTGTTTCCTCCTGGAACTGTGTCAGGCGCCCGCGCATGTGGTCCAGCACGCGCATCGCAAACCCGGCCCCCTCCTCCGTCCCGATGTCCATGCCGAGCAGATTGGTGCAGGCCTCGTTCATGCCCACCAGCCCAATCGTCGAGAAATGGTTGTTCCAGTAGCAGTCATGCCGTTTGTGCATGTCCTGCAGGTAGAATTTGGTGTAGGGATAGAGGTTTTGGTCCGTCAACCCTTCCAGGATGCGCCGCTTGGTTTCCAAACTTTCACGGGCCACATCCATCAGCCGGTCGAGCCGCGCCATGAACTCGTTTTCGTCATGCGACACAAAGCCGAGCCGCGGCATGTTGATGGTCACCACGCCGATGGACCCCGTCAGCGGGTTTGCTCCGAAGAGGCCGCCTCCGCGCTTGTCCAGCGCCCGCATGTCCAGGCGCAGGCGGCAGCACATCGAGCGGGCATCGTCGGGCGACATGTCTGAATTGACAAAGTTCGCGAAATAGGGAATGCCGTACTTGGCGGTCACCTCCCACAAACGGTCCAGTCCCGGGTTGTCCCAGTTGAAATCCTGCGAAATGTTGTAGGTCGGGATGGGGAAGCTGAACACCCGTCCCTTGGCATCCCCCTCGGACAGCACCTCCAGGAACGCGGCGTTGAGCAGGTCCATTTCCTGCTGGTAGTCGCCGTACTTGCTGTCGCCCAGTTCCCCGCCGATAATCACCGGCTGGCAGGCCAGCGCCGCAGGCGCCTGAAGGTCCATGGTCACATTGGTGAAAGGGGTCTGGAAGCCCACGCGCGTGGCCACGTTGAGGTTGAACACAAACTCCTGCAGAGCCTGTTTCACCTCGCGGTAACCGAGTTCATCGTGGCGGATGAACGGGGCCAGCAGGGTGTCGAAATTGCTGAAGGCCTGCGCCCCGGCCGCTTCGCCCTGAAGCGTGTAGAAGAAATTCACCACCTGTCCGAGCGCGCTGCGGAAGTGCTTGGCCGGGCTGCTTTCCGCCTTGCCCGGCGCGCCTTTGAAGCCCCTGCGCAGCAGGTCCTGAAGATCCCAGCCCACACAGTACACGGACAGCAGGCCCAGGTCATGAATGTGCAGGTCGCCCGAGCTGTGTGACTCGCGGATATCCTGCGTGTAAATCTTGTTGAGCCAGTAGGTCTTGCTGACCTCGCTGGAGATGTAGTTGTTCAGCCCCTGCAACGAATAGGCCATGTTGCTGTTTTCCTGAACCTTCCAGTCCTGGCGGTTCAGGTAACGGTCAATCAGCTCCACATCGGCCTTGCTCACCAGTTCACGCACGCGGGCATGCTGATCGCGGTAAAGAATGTAGGCCTTCGCTGATTTCTTGTAGGGCGAGGCCAGTAGCACCTCCTCCACCACATCTTGGATTTCCTCCACCGTGGGAAGCTGTTCGCGGCCCATGGACTGGTGCAACGCCAGCACGCGCATGGTCATCTGGCGTGCCGCATCCATGCCAAATTCACCGCTGGCCTGTCCGGCTTTGAAGAGGGCCGCCGTAATCTTCGCCGCATCAAAATCGGCGACACGCCCGTCCCGCTTCAAAATCGTGCTGTACACCCCGGCGTGATATCCACCCTGTCCTTCTAAATGACTGTGAGCAACAACGTCCATAATCGCACGCTCCCTCAAAATCAGATTATTCGCACCTTGGCCAGCTTTGCTGCCCGCCGCACCGGGCAACAACAGGGCTGATTTTATCCCCAAGCTACCACCATGTCAAGGGGTGTTCGGGAAAACGGCCACAATATGCTGTGGAAAAGTCGGTGAGCACCCGGTCTCTGGAAAAGACGAATACTGCAAATCGCCGTCCTGCAAGGAGTTGCAGGTTGCGCGTCAAGACGAGTTTTTCGGCCATACCATATATGGGACCCCTCGTTGTCTGGACAAACCATCCTTGTGCTGGAAGCGGGCGGATCAGGCATGGAAATAATCCCTATCCACTTGTCGCCGGATGTTTATTCTGCTACACTCGATTAACAATAGATCGCGCAAAGGAAACAGGCATGGACAGCTTCGCTGAAATATCGTTTCTTGTTTCAGACCACATTGAAGCCAATCTAAAGTTCTATCTTCTGGGTGTCCTCTTTGCGATACCGTTCATTTACTTCACCCGTAAATGGACCGTGCCGCTGATTCTGTACACCATAGAAATCTGCATCTATTTTGCCTTCATGCACATTTTCATCCACGCATTGGTGGGCATAACCGCCTGGTTCAAGACCAATTCGTCCATTCGCGCCCTGCAAAAGGACGGTCTGCCCCCCGATGCCGTCTTTTGGACCACGCCCATGGTCAAATTCTGGGACAAGGCCGCCTACGACCCGCTGTGGGTCATCTATGTTGAATATGCCTTCATGGCCGTTATCATAGTCTTGGTGCTCAAGTTTCGGCCCATGCACACCCAAAAACCAAAACCGCGTTTTAGCATTGACGGAACAAAGAGGGGTGAGTCGGAAAAGGATGCGATGACCGTGGCCAAGAAATACGGATCAAAGCGTTACGCCGATGAATGGGTCAAGAAACCGGGAAAATCTGCACGTGATGTTCCCGGACGCAAGCCATAAGACCTGCGCAATCGACGGGTAAATGGTTGCGCCGCGTGTGTTTTTGCGCAATAGACGCATTTTTCGGTTGCCCGAACATTTCCCTGTTTTTTCCTATAAGTCATTTTTTGAAAGTATGTTACAGGCGCCATGAGTGCGGGTGTGGTATGGGTTTTTGTTGACAATCCTGTTGGCACCATGGCCGCTTGGGTGTATAATAATGTAATGGGTGTGTCGAACCTGGACGGAGTTTGTGGCCCGGAGGATTGCGCCGGTGAATTCAAATGCCTATCTGTGGGCGATGGTGGGCGTCATCCTTCTGGTGGTGTTGATTAGTGTGCCGTCTTTGTTTACCCGTAAGTGTCCGCGTTGCGCCGCCCGCAACCGGATAGAGGCGAAACAGTGCGTGAAATGTGGAGAAGCATTTCCCGCGGACGAAGTTTAACGGCGCAAGGCAACGGTTCTGACTTTTGGGACCGGTCAGCGTCTGGAACAAAGGAAGGCAGGGTGTCGTGGCTGAGATGATCCGATGTCCTTTCTGCGGCAAAGATACCGGTTCGGGTTTGCGCAACTGCGCCCATTGCGGGGGACCCCTGCAAGCGATAGGAGGCATGTCCCCGCCCCGTCCGGGACCACGCACGCAGGTCTGCCCCAACTGCCGTGGTCCCGTCCAGCCTGAGGATATTATTTGCCTCGCCTGCGGCACCAATCTCCTAACCGGCCAGAAGGTGGTCATGGAGAATAAGTCGGTCAAGAAATCCGAAAACAGTCCCGTTTTGCGTATTTTTCTGATGGTTATTGGTTCTTTGTTGATTGTTGCGTTGATTGGCGGTGGCGGTTATCTCGCGGTTACCCTGCTGAAGAACCCCGTGGAAACGGCCCGCCAGCTTGCGGCCCACGGCAATCTCCCCGAGGCGCTCAACAAGCTTCAGGCCTATGTGGAGCGCAAACCGACCGACCGTGAGGCGCGACTCTTGCAGGGCAAACTCTTCTGGCAGGGGCAGCAATTTGCCAAATCGGCAGATGCCATGGAGGCGGCCTACAAGCTCGACACCAAGAATATTGAGACCGGGTTTCTGGCCGTGATTGCCGCCAGCCGCTTGGCCGGGGACGACGGTTTGAAGAAACAGGCGGTCATCCTCCGGGAAATCCTCACCAACACGCCAGAGGACGAACGGGCCATGCGCCTGCTCGCCATGACGCTCGGCGCGGTGGGCGATTTCGGCGCTCTGGACAGCCTCTACCAGGATGCGCGGAACACCCCGGTCCTGGCCGATGGGGCGCTGCAAACGACTTTCGCCCTCGGACACGCCCTGCAAAAGGGACTGCCCGAGGCCGAGGAAATGCTGCGCAAGGCCCGCGCTTCCGCACCCGAAAACGGTGACGCTGCGGCCGCCCTGGGTTTTGTGCTCAATCTGGAAGGGCAGTCGGACGCGGCCGAGGAGTCGCTCGCCAAGGCGATAGAACTGAACACCGGCGTGGCCGGGATGGCCAAGATGCAGCTCGGCATGCTCTACCTGCTGTCCGGCAAGCATGAAAAAGCGCTGACGGTGTTCAATGCGGCGAAGGCTGACCTCAAGGACGATCCGCGGCTTCCCTTCTACACGGCGCTTTCGCTGGAACTCACCGGCCTGGGAACGGAGGCGCTCGTCGAGTATGAGCGCATTTCCACTGGAACCAGTCCCTTTGCCGGTTCGGCCGCACTGCAAATGGCCGGCATTTACGTGAAGCAGAACCTGCCCGACAAGGCGCTGACCGCAGTGCGCCGCGCCACGGAGCTGGGTGTCTCGTCCGCACGCCTGTACACCGTGCAGGGGCAGGTGCAGGCACAGCAGGGAACACCGGCCGAGGCGGAACAGTCTTACCGCCGGGCCGTTCAGGCCGATTCGAGCTATCCCGGTGCCCACCTCGAACTGGGCCTGCTGCTGGTCGGCCGAAGCGCTGTGCCCGAGGGCATCCGCGAGTTGGACCACTTTCTCGAACTCACCGCCGACAAGGCGGCCGGGACGCCGCGGCGAAATGAGATCGAACTTCTTGTGAATCAGTTGAAACAGACCCAGAAAACGTCCTGAACCCGGGCGAACCGGAGGAGAGAACGGGTTATGGCGACACGAACACACATCACGCTGGCCGTGGTTTTGGCCCTGCTGGCCGCGTTGCCCGCGGCGGCATGGGGTCCGCGCGGCCAGGCGGCCATTGTCAGCACCGCGATGAACCTGCTGTCCAAGAACGGGGACGTGCCCCTGGTCCGGCTGTCGGCCGAGATCAAGGCGGGCGCGGCCATTTCCATGTCCGAACTGGAGGCGTCCTACCCTGACCTCTCGAACAACCCGCTTCAGGCGGTGGAGTCGGAGATGGCCCTGCTTTCCGCCATGCGCCATTCCCGCGTGGACGCCTACTATGCCTACCGCATGGGCGTGCTCGGCAAGGCCGTGGCCATGATTTCCTCCCCCATGCGCGCCGCGCCGGTCAACCTCCGCAACCAGTACAACGAGGACACGGACAAGGCCCTTCAGGGGGTGCAGCTTCGCCAGGCGGCGCGCAAGGACGCGGGCTCCCAAACCTATTTCCAGGGGCTGCTGCAGGAGGTCAAGTCCAGCGACGAGATGATTTTGAAGCAATACCAGGACGCGGTGGGTTTCAAGGGCATCGCCTCCTCCACATTGCCGCTCGATGCCAGCCGTTCCGTCGCCGCCGTCTGCGATGTCTGGTGGACCATTCTTTCGTCCAAGACCGTGCCGGGCGGCGTTTCAGAGACGCAAATGCAGGGCTATGTGCTGGACGCCTACGGGTTCTTTATCAAGCGCCACAACGAAAAGGAAATCGACCAGGCAAATGCGCAGTACGGCGGGCTGACGCCCATCACGCCGGACATGCGCGCGAAAATCGGCGATCTGCTGCTTGAGGCGGGATACCAGGAGCGGGCCATTAAAGAATATGAAACCGCCATCGCCAGCGCGCCCGACCGGCGCGATGTCGTGCAGAAAGTCGCCGACTTCTACGTGGCCAAGGGCGACGCGGCCCTCAAGGATAACCGTCTGGAGGAGGCCCAGGCCGCCTTTGAGAAAGCTGCCAAAGCCAATCCGCTCCATGACACCGCCGAGAGCAAACGCCTCCAGGCAGAGAATCTTATTCTTGAGCGGGACGCGCGGATGGCGGCGCAGCAGGCCTCCCTGCAGCGGGCCGGCGACATGCGCGACCTCGCCGAGCAGGAGGCCCAGAAGAACCGCTATGCCGAGGCCATTTCCCTGCTCCAGCAGGCCGAAGCCGCCTACAAGGAAGTCAGCGAGGAATTCCCGAGCCTGTTGCAGCAGCGCACCCGCGGGCAGCGCGACGTGCAGAACCGGACGACGCAGCTCAAGGAGGCGCTCACCGCCAACGCGTCCACCTACAGCGGGACCGGCTCGACCACGGACCCGCGCGAACTGGTCAAAGCCGGGTCCAAGGGGCTCGAAGAGGACGCGCTCAGGCTCATCGTAAAGAACCAGCTCAAATCGGAAATGGACAAGCTGAGCCAGCGTCTCCAGTCCGGTTTTGCCCTGCCCTGAGGCGCGAACCGGGTGATGGGGAAAACGTAGACACGGCATCCTGCCGCGTTTCTTGAATGCGCCCGCATGCAAGAGACCGGGAAAGAAAGAGGCTGGAAGCCTCTTCTACGAGACGGAGCGCTTCGCTGCGGGTGTGCTCATCCAATCACCCACGTTCCGCGACGGGTCGGCGCTTTCACCGCTTCGCCCAGCAATGCCAGAAACTCCGCCCTGCGCAGTGTCACACCGCGCAGGCTTTCCAGATGCGGATTGGGCAGTTGCGCATCGACCACCTTGAAGTCCCAGCCGCGGCAACATTCCACCATCGTGGCAAAGGCCACCTTGGATGCGTCGGTGCGGCGGTGGAACATGGACTCGCCAAAGAAGCACGCGCCAATGCTCACCCCGTATACCCCCCCAACGAGTTCCCCCTCTTCCCAGCACTCGAATGAATGGGCGAATCCCTCGCGGTGCAGCGCGACATAGGCGTCAATCATTTGGGGGAGAATCCAGGTGCCCTGCTCATGGCTGCGCGGCGTTTCGGCACAGGCGTGGATGACCTCCTCAAAGGCTGTGTCCGCCGTCACCCGGTACCGGCCCGAGCGTATCGTTCTGGCGAGACGCCGCGACGGTTGCCATTGTTCGGGAAGGAAGACCATGCGCGGGTCGGGCGACCACCAGAGGATGGGTTCGTCCTCGTCATACCAGGGAAAGATGCCGTTCTGGTAGGCCAGGAGCAGCCGCTGCACGGACAGGTCTCCCCCCACGGCCAGCAGGCCGTCTTCCGCCAGTTCAGGCGGGGGAAAAGCCAGTTTCTTGGTCAGTCTATAAATCGGCATGGTTGCTCAATCCCCCATGAACGATCCGGATTACCCCACCAGTTCCAATCCAATCTCATTGTTCAAATAAAAGCCCTGGGCCGTCGGCCGAATGGCCACTTGATTGTCTTCAATGAGTCCGCGTTCCACAAGCCGGGCCAATGCCACACCAAAGTCTTCGTCCAGCGTTCGGCCGAAACGTCGTTCATAATACGCCCGTTCAAGGCCCGCTTTCAGGCGCAAATGCTGAATGACGGTCTCCAGGCGAATCTCAATGTCGGTCAGGGGCAGAGACTCTTCCTTTCCGAAGGGACTGTTCGCGCGTGCGGATGCGGTTGGCATGTCGCAGGAAGCCGGCAGGGATGCTCCCGCCTTCGCGGGAGTGACGGGCGCTCCCAGTATGCCGGCCAGATAGTCTGCGGTGGTCACCGGGTTGCGGGCGCGCACGCCGTTTAGAAATGAATAGGCCCCGGTGCCGAATCCGGCATATTCTTCATTGTGCCAGTAGACGAGATTGTGGCGGCACTGTCGGCCCGGCTGGGCAAAATTGGAAATTTCGTAATGGTCCCACCGGGACAGCAACTGCTCCGCAGTGCGATATAACTCCAATGCGGCGTCCTCCTCCACCGCCTCATCTTCACGCGCGCCGAAAGGGGTTCCCAGTTCATAGGTGAGCCCGTAGGCAGCCACGTGGGGCGGGCGCAGGGCGGAAGTTTGTGCCAGCGTGCCCGCCCATGCCTCCAATGGTGCGGCCCCGAAGATGAGGTCCATGTTCCAGTTGTCAAAGACGTTGCCGACCATCTCAATGGCCCGAAGCGCCGTGTCCGCGTCATGGCGGCGGCCCAGATAGCGCAGCACCCGGTCATCGAGACTTTGCACGCCCAGACTGATGCGGTTGATGCCCAGTGCCCGCCATTGTTCCGGCAGTTCGGGCCGCAGGTCGTCGGGATTGGCTTCGAGGGTGATTTCCGCGTCTGCATCCAATTGAAAGCATTCCTGCAACGCCTC
Organism: Candidatus Hydrogenedentota bacterium; assembly: GCA_903893795.1. Classification (GTDB taxonomy): domain Bacteria; phylum Hydrogenedentota; class Hydrogenedentia; order Hydrogenedentales; family CAITNO01; genus CAITNO01. The sequence goes on from CAITNO010000126.1 coordinate 21,908, forward strand.
GAAAATGCGCGCCAATTGCCCTGCCGAAAGCAGTGAGGGCGTGCCGCCGCCGAGGAACACACTGCCTACCTGTCTATCGCCTTCGTGGGTGTGGATCTCGCGGACCAGCGCGTCCACATACGCCTCGGGCGGACAGCCCGGCACTGCCTCGCTTACGAAGTCACAGTAGGGACAGCGCGTGCGGCAGAAAGGCATGTGGAGGTACACGCCAAGCATGGGTCAGACTTTCGCGGCAGACGGGATCATGCCCGTCCCGGCGGCCACCAGCGCCAGGTGACCTGCCCAATCACGCCATTGCCCGGAATCCATCCCAGTTCCCGGCTGTCCGTGGAGGCATCACCGTCCGCCCCGGCCTCGGCCAGGATAAAGTAGGCGTTCTCGGGCACGGTAATCTGATCACGCGACCGTCCCCGGCCGTAGGGCGCGCCGGACGGGGCATCGCCCAGGGGCATCTCCGCCAGCACCGGGGGAAGGCTGTCGCGCTTGTCGTCAACAAAAAACTGTCCCGCCTCCACCTTGACCCGCTCTCCGGGAAGACCCGCCACGCGTCCGATGAACATGGCCTCCTGGCCGGGCATGTCGGGCAGCGTTTTGGCGCACAGCACCAGATCGCCGCGCTGCGGCTCGCGCCAGCGCAGGAACCAGCGGCGCGTGAAGGGAACGCGCAGGCCCAGGGACACAAATGAGATCACATAGTGTCCGCCGCCGCGCCGCACCGAACCCACGGTGCGGCCAACGAACAGGCGCAGCACCAGGAACACGCCGATAAGCCAAAGCGTGGCGCGCCACAACGCCGTTTTGGTAAAGCCCGTAAAATCGCGCCAGTTCGTCGGCGGCCACCAGACGCTGGCCACGCGGCCCACAAAATTCTCATTGGGAACCCAACCGAAGAAACGGCCGTCCCGGCTGGAAAAGCTGTTGTCGCCCATCATCAAATAATGCCCCGGCGGCACGACGGCGAATTCATCCCGCTCGCTCACGCCATAGATGCCGTCCTGGGAGTACACACCGGGCTGTTTGTTCTTCGGTTCGTCCTTCCATCCCATCAGCTTGTAGACGGCTGACTTGATGATGGCCCCCGGATTGCCAGGTGGTGGTGCAAAGTCGGGGATCTCGAGGGCGGTGCCATTGCAGTAAATCTTGCCATCGGAGCCTACATGGATGCGTTCGCCCGGCAAACCCACAATGCGCTTGACAAGTGTAGAGTACAGGGCGTTCTTCTCCGGTGTTTTGAACACCACAATGTCCCAGCGCTTGGGGTCCTGTCCCTGATAAAGCCGTTTGTTCATGAACGGCACCCGGATGCCGTACACCCACTTGTTCACAAACACCCGGTCGCCCTGGCCGAATCCGGGGTCGCCGTGCAGGACATTTTCCATCGAGCCGGAGGGAATGCGGTAGGGTTCCGCGATGGCCCAGCGGATGGTCAGCGCGAGTGCCAGGGCAATGAAGCCGCTGCGCGACCATTCAAACACCTGCGAACGGTTCATGCCGGCCGTCAGCCATAACACGGCGCCCGCAATGGTGACCACGAGCCCCGTATACCAGAGCCAGTCCAGCGTGCCCGGCCGGGCCGTGCTGCTGCGCTGCATGAGGTATAGTCCCAGCGCCGCGGCAAAGGGTCCGATATAGCCCATGTAGGGCGGCACCAGCGCGGGATCTTCCGGCGCGACCTGCGCGGTGGTCTTCCTGTCTTCCGGCTTCTTTTTCATGCGTGACACCAATTCCTCTCGTTCCGCTCATATCTCTCGTTTCCAAGTTGCACTTGGGAACGCACTTGTATTCGAGTTCTCAGAGCCCCCCTTTGAAGAGGGATTTAGGGGGATGCTGTCCCAGTCTTCTTCGCTTTCGCCCTACTCCGCCGAAGGCGGATCGGTCACCACATCGTCATAGTCAAACGGCGGAACGCCGATAATAAGCGACTCCAGATCGCCGACGGACTGGTGCACATGGCCGGGCCGGATCCACACGCAGTCACCGGGTCGCACCGGCACCTCCTCACCGTCGATGATGATCACACCCTCGCCGTTGAGGATGTAATAGTACTCATCCGTGTGCCGGTGCCAATGGGGCTGTGCATGGTCCGTGCGCAACCGCGTGATACTGGCCGGGGCGCCGTCCTCCTTCTTGAGAATGCGCTGCCGGAAGCCGCAGATGCTGCGTTCCCGGTCCTGCTCCTCAACGTTTACCTTAATGTATGCGCGCTGATCATCCATGATCGCGCCCTCCATGTTTGCTCCAGCCGGCAAAGTCATTCCACCGCCAACCACCGCCATTCCCGCGAAGGCGGGAATCCAGAGACTGGCCGGATTCGCTCGCGCGTTCTCTGGGTCCCCGCTTTCGCGGGGATGACGGACCGGGCCGTGTCCATCTGAACGCTCTACACTAACACAGCCCCGGCATTCGGGCCAATGATACTGCCCTTGCTCGTCAAACCCCGGGTGTCCGGCGATTCCGCGCCCGCCCGCGCAGGCGGGAACTGATGTCCAGCGCGAGAAGCGCGGCCAGCGGGCCGCCCATCAGCAGCCAACCCTGCCAGGTCCGTGTGAAGCCCGTAAAATCGCGCCGGTGGGTGAAGGGCCACCAGATGCCCGCCGCGCGGCCAATCAGGTTTTCCGCAGGCAGCCAACCGGTAACGCGCCCGTCCAGACTTTGTCCGCTGTTGTCGCCCAGGCAGAGATAATGGCCTTCGGGCACCACCGAGTATTCCTTTTCCGTCCGGATGCCGTAGACCAGTTCCTGGTCCTGCTCCTGCATGCCCAGCTCTACAAGCTGCTGGACCGTGCCCAGCTCCCCGCGGCCCACGTCCTTGGTCAGATCCTGCACCTCCTCATCGGACAGCGCGTCGATGTCCAGAGTTCTCACCCGGTCATGAATGCGCTTCATCTCGGCGTAGAGCGCCTTGGACGAGGGATGCTCCGCGTTCAGCACTTCCAGGGGACGGTTCTCTTTGGCCATTCTCAGGAAGTAACTCCGAATCTGGACAGGCGAGAGCGTGAACTCGGTCGTGTAATGCAGCACGTTGCGCAGTGCTTCCGGCGGGTCTTCCTTCTTGCCGTTGATGTAGAGGGCGCCGTCCTGAATGTGGACTGTTTCGCCGGGGAGTCCAACCACGCGCTTGATCAGCACGGGATGCTTCGATTTGGGGTCCACCGACTTGAACACCACGATATCCCAGCGCTTCGGATCCTCGCCTTTCCACAGCCGGATTTTCGTGAAGGGGATGCGCGGGCCGAAAACCCACTTGTTCACCACGACACGGTCCCCCCGGAAGAAGCGCGGGTTGCCCATCAGGGTGGGCTCCATGGAACCGGTCGGAATGGTGTACTGATCGACAAAACAGCCCTTGATGAGCAGCACGGCGCCGACCAGACCGACCCAGGAAAAGAGATTGCGCCACGTCCACGGACCTGTGAAAGACTGTATCGCCCGCACCAAGGCGGACGGACCGGCATCGGGATCAGGGTAACCGGGGATGGGCTCGCCGGACGTGGCAGGCGGGACGCCTGCGGTACCCGGAGAAGTGGCAGGCGGGACGCCTGCGATACTTGGGGGCGTGGCAGGCGGGACGCCTGCGGTACCCGGGGCCGTGGCAGGTGGGACGCCTGCGGTACGGAGGGGGATGGAGTCCATCTCGTTTGGGCCGTCCACGGCCTATGCTCCGTCTTCCTCGGTCACGCGCAGCAGGGCCATGAAGGCCTCCTGGGGCACCTCCACGGAGCCGATCTGCTTCATGCGCTTCTTGCCTTCTTTCTGCTTTTCCAGCAGCTTGCGCTTCCGCGTGATGTCGCCGCCGTAGCACTTGGCCGTCACGTTCTTGCGCATGGCCTTCACCGTTTCGCGCACGATGATCTTCGCCCCTATGGACGCCTGAATCGCCACTTCGTACTGCTGGCGGGGGATGAGCTTGCGCAGTTTTGCCGCCAGCGCCTTGCCCAGGCGCACCGCGCTCTCCCGGTGCACGATGGTGGACAGGGCGTCCACCACCTCGCCGTTGAGCATGATGTCCAGCTTGACCATGTCGCCCGGGCGGTAGCCAATAATCCGGTATTCGAGCGACCCGTAACCGCGGGTGTAGCTCTTGAGCTTGTCGTAAAAGTCGATGACGATTTCGGAAAGCGGCATCTGGTACACCGCCATGCAGCGCCGTCCGTCGATGTAGTCCACGCGCACGTGGATGCCCCGCTTCTTCTTGCACAGGTCGATCACCGTGCTCAGGTAGGGCGTCGGGCACATGATGTCCGCCTCGATGTAGGGCTCCTCGATGGTGGTGATTTCACCCGTCGGGGGCATCTGCGACGCCTTCTCGATTACCATGTCCGTGCCGTCGGCCTTGAGGATCTGATAGGCCACGTTCGGCATGGTCGTTACGAGGTTCAGGCCGAACTCGCGCTCCAGCCGCTCCTGGATGATTTCCATGTGGAGCAGGCCCAGGAATCCGAGCCGGAAGCCCAGGCCCAGCGCGTCGCTGCTGTCGGCGTGGTACTGGAAGGAGGCGTCGTTCAGGTGCAGCTTGTCGAGCGCGTCGCGCAGTTCCTCGTAGTCCGTGGAGATGGCCGGGTACATGCCGCAGAACACGACCGGCTTGATCTCGGCATAGCCGGGCAGCGCCTCGGGCGCGGGCCGATCCACGTCGATCACCGTGTCGCCCACGCGCGTCTCGTCGAGCATCTTGATGTTGCAGATGAGATAGCCCACCTCGCCGGCGCCCAGTTCGTTGCGCGGGACGGCCTCGGGCTTGAAGGTGCCCACCTCCACCACGTCGTACTTGGTGCCCACGGACATGAGCATGACGCGCTGGCCGCGGCGCAGCCGCCCGTCGACCACGCGCAGGTAGATGATCACGCCCCGGTAGGTGTTGTACACGGCGTCGAAGATGAGCGCGCGCAGCGGCGCGTCCGGGTCGCCCTTGGGTGGCGGGATGCGCTTGACCACCGCCTCCAGCACCTCCTTGGTGCCGATGCCCGACTTGGCGCTGGCCAGGACCGCGTCATCGGCCGGCAGGCCGACAACATCCTCGATCTGGTGCCGCGCGTCGTCCACGTCCGCCGCGGGCAGGTCAATCTTGTTGATGACCGGGATAATCTCGAGGTTCTGCTCCACGGCCTTGTAGGCGTGGGCCAGGGTCTGGGCCTCCACGCCCTGGGCGGCGTCCACCAGCAGCAGCGCGCCCTCGCAGGCCTGCATCGCGCGCGACACTTCGTAGGAGAAGTCCACGTGGCCCGGCGTGTCGATCAGGTTCAGCTCATAGGTGATGCCGTCATCCGCCGGATATTCCATGCGCACCGCGACCGACTTGATGGTGATGCCGCGCTCGCGCTCGATGTCCATCGAGTCGAGCGTCTGCTCCTTCATGTTGCGGTCGTCAATGGTGTGCGTGTACTGCAGCAGACGGTCCGCCAGCGTCGACTTGCCATGGTCGATGTGGGCGATAATGCAGAAATTTCGTATCAGTTCGCGGGGTATGCTCATCGTTTTCCCGTGCGCGCGGTGCGGCGCGTTAAGTGCTCAGTCAAACATCTGCCGGATCACCCGGATGCTCCGGAAATCCGTCTCAAGCTGCCGCGAGGCAAAGCCCGCCAGCAGGTTGAAGGCCTCGTCCGAGGCGTCCGCAGGGGGCGGCGTCCCGTTCTCGGCCATCTCCATCAACACGGCGCGCATCGTTGCCGAAAGCCGCCGGTCGCCTATTTTCTCCGCCAGTCCGTGGGCGAAGGAAAACCAGTGCGCCGCCTCGGGCGGCGCGCCCGTGTCGGCGCAGGCCGTCAGTTCCGGCTCGTGGCCCGTTTCACACAGCAGGCTGTGGGCCTGCAGTGCGGTCCACGCCCGCGGGGTCGCCTCCACGCTCATGTACCCGTCCAGCGCCTCGGCCAGCCGGAGGTACATCCCGCGGGAGGGCTCGTTCTCATTGGCCGCGCGCAGGCAAATCTCCACCAGAAACGACGCATGGGTGACCCGTTCCAAGTCCTGCTTGAGCGCCGAATGGGTCTCCAGCACGGTCGCCTCGGCAAGGTTCTGCACCCCGCGTCCTTCTTTCCAGAAATACACCACCTCAACGCGGTTGAACGTGTCCAGCGCGCCCGCCATCGTGGAATTCTTCCGTTTCACGCCCTTCGCCAGACAGGCCAGTTTGCCGCGTTCCGGCGAAAGAAACGTCACGATGGCGCTTGTCTCGCCAAAATCCACCTTTCTCAGAACGATGGCTTCCGATTTTTCCTGTGACACGGCGCTCTCCGGTCCGCTGAATTCGGCTCCAAAACGCTGCGGTGGCGGGTCGTAATGATAGCATTGTGCGCCAACCCCGCGCAAGCGGCTATCGCCGTAAATCCCCGTTCCTAGCCGTGTTGGGCACTCTGGACAGCCGGTCTCGGACTTCCCGCCGCACAAATGATGAAACAGACGGGACTCACGATTACCCACCACCACGGGAAGGCGATTTTGACGCCGAGCCAGTGGGGGAGCATGTAGGGCTGGAGCAGTTGCACCAGCACGATGCCGGTAATCAGCGACAGGTAGACGGTGAAGAGATTGCCGCGGCGGGTGAACAGCGCCGCGCAGAAGACACCCAGCAACGGGGCCAGCGCGTAAGCCATCACGCCCAGGGCGAAGTTGATCAGCGTGTCGCCGCCCGCCTCTTGCAGGAACACCGCGCCCACCGCGAACGCCGTCAACGCCGCGCCGATGAGCCCCACCGCCAGCCGCGATTCGGAAAGCTTGGCCATGGAGATGTGCGAGGAAAGCGTCTGGCCGCGACGGCGTGCGCGCCACGAGGCCCAGGGCAGCCAGAGGTCGGCCACGAGGGAACTGGCCATGGCGTTGATGGCCGAGTTGAAGGTGCTCATGGCCGAGGAGAAGAGCCCCGCCATGATGAGCCCTTTGATGCCCGTGGGGATGTGGTGCAGCACGAACTGCGGAAAGACCCGGCGCGTGTCGGTGATGGCGTCCAGTGGCGCGGACGCGCCCATAAGGACCGGGCGCTGGTAATAGACGTAGAGCAGCAGGCCGATGACCATGAACAGGAACACCACCGGCACCGTGACCACCATCGACCAAAACAGCGCCAGCCCGCCGCGCCACGACGACTTGGCCGTCAGCACGCGCTGCACGAGGTCGTGATCCACGCCATGGGTCGAGACGGTCATCACCGTCATCGCGAAGAGCCCCGCCCAGACCGTGTAGGGCGCGCCCGGGTCGAGCCGTGTATCAA
>CAITNO010000127.1 GCA_903893795.1 Candidatus Hydrogenedentota bacterium
CGCCCTGAAGAAGAGCACCATGCGCAAGTCCGTCGTGGACACCAATATCCGCATGGACGGCCGCCAGCTTGACGAGGTGCGCCAGATCACCATCGAAGTCGGCGTGCTTCCCCGCGCCCACGGTTCGGCCCTCTTCACCCGCGGCGAGACGCAGACCATCGTGGTCACCACGCTGGGCACCAGCCGCGACGAGATGCGGCTCGACGAGCTTACGGGCGACGAGTTCCGCAAGTTCTACCTGCACTACAATTTCCCGCCCTGGTCGGTCGGCGAAGTGCGCCGCATCACGGGCCCCGGCCGCCGCGAAGTCGGCCACGGCAAGCTGGCCGAGCGCGCCATTGAATCGGTCATGACCTTTCTGCGCGACGAGGAACTGGGTGAAAACGCCCCCGCAAAGGTGGATTTCCCCTACACCGTGCGCATCGTTTCCGAAGTCACCGAGAGCAACGGCTCCAGCTCGATGGCCACCGTCTGCGGCGGCTCGCTGAGCCTCATGGACGCCGGTGTGCCGATTAAGGACGCCGTGGCGGGCATCGCCATGGGCCTGATCAAGGAAGGCGACGAAGTCCGCATCCTTTCCGACATCCTGGGCGACGAGGATCACCTCGGCGACATGGACTTCAAGGTTTGCGGCACGGCCACGGGCATCACCGCTTTCCAGATGGACACCAAGGTCAAGGGCCTCAGCGGCGATGTCATGAAGCGCGCCCTGGGACAGGCCCGCGCCGGACGCGAGCACATCCTGGGCAAGATGAACGCCGTGCTCGACAAGCCGCGCGGAGACATCTCCCCCTATGCGCCGCGCATCTACACCATCCGGATCGACCCTGACAAGATCCGCGAAGTGATTGGACCGGGCGGCAAGGTCATCCGCGAGATCCAGAGCAGCACCGGCGCGGAGATCGAGATCCAGGACGACGGCACCGTCAATGTGGCCGCTGTCAACCAGGCCAACGCCGACGCCGCCATCAACATGATCCGGGAAATTGTGGCCGAGGTCGAGATCGGCAAGATCTACCACGGCACCATCACCCGCATCATGAATTTCGGCGCCTTCTGCACCGTCATGGGCAACAAGGAAGGCCTGATTCACATTTCCGAGCTGGCCCCCTACCGCATCGCCGAAGTGACCGATGCCGTCAATGTCGGCGACGAAGTCGACATCAAGGTCATCGAAGTGGACAAGATGGGCCGGGTCAACCTGTCCAAGGTTGCGGCGGACCGCGAGCTTGGCCGGATTGACGAGTCGGCCATTCCGCCCGACCAGGGTGACCGCGGCGACCGCGGTGACCGGGGCGGGTACGGCGGCGGCGGCGGTCGCGGTGGCGACCGCGGCGGTCGTGGCGGCGGTGGCGGCGGCGGACGCGGCGGTGATCGCGGCGGACGTGGCGGCGGCGGCGGCGGTCGACGTTAGTCTTATTGCAGCAGCGGGGTGGCGCGTCCGAAAAGCGAGGCGCGCCACCCCTTCTTTCTTGAAGGGCAGGCCCACGGCATGATTCAAACACCCCCGTCCAATGAAAACGTGCGCGTGCACCGTCTGCCCAATGGGTTCACGGTCGCCATGGAACGGCTTCCCTATCTGCACTCCGCCGCTTTCGGCCTCTGGGCGCGGGCCGGTTCGGGCGTCGAACTGCCCCACGAATCGGGCGTCGCCCACTTCCTGGAACACCTCTTCTTCAAGGGCACCAAGACCAGAAACGTCCACCAGCTCATGGAGGCCGTGGAAAGCCGCGGCGGCTATCTCAACGCCTCCACCGGCCGCGAGGGCACCAACCTCTACGTGCGCATGCTCTCGCGCCATGTGCCCATCGGCATTGAGGTGCTCGCCGACATTGCCCGCAACTCCCTCTTCTGCGACATGGACAAGGAGCGCGGCGTCATTTTGGAGGAAATCGCCTCCGTCGAGGACAACCCCGACGATCTGGCGCAGGACCTCATCACCGAATTTCACTGGCCCGAACATCCGCTCGGCAGACCCGTCGCGGGAACCGAAGAGTCGGTCAACGCGCTGCGGCGCGACCATGTCGTGGCGTTCTACGAGCGCTGGTACACCCCGGAGCATCTGGTGTTCTCCATCGCAGGCAACTTCGACGAGGAGGCCGTGCTCCACCAGGTCACCGAAGCCTTCGGCGACTGGCCCGTGGTGCCGTCGGCCCCGGCGCTTCCCGCGCCCGGTTTTCACGCCGGTCTGACCACCGTGGAACGGCCCGTCTCGCAGGTCCATGTCAATCTGGCCTTCCCCGGCGTGTCTTCCACCGACCCGTCGCGTTTCACCTGCTCCATGCTGGTCAACGTGCTCGGCGGCGGTTCCACTTCGCGGCTCTTCGAGAAGATTCGCGAGGAGGAGGGGCTCGCCTACAATATCTATGCCTATCACAACGATTACAGCGCCGCCGGGGTGGTCGGGGTCTACCAGGCCCTTGCCCCCGAACAGTGCGAGCGCGCATGCTCGCTCGTCTATGATGAACTGCGGCGCGTCTGCGACGAGGCCGTGCCCGAGGCCGAACTCGAAATGAACCGCGAGCAGATCAAGGGCTCCATGCTCATGTCGCTGGAAAACCCGGGGTCGCGCGCATCGCGCATGGCCACCAACCTGCTGGTGCACGGGCGCGTGGTTCCCGTCGAGGAGGTCACCGCCAATTTCGACGCGGTCACGCCCGAGGGCGTGCAGCAGTTCGCCCAGCGAACCTTCCGCACGGAGTGCCTGGCTTCGCTGGTGCTTGGTCCCGACGACACGCCCGTCATGGAGGCTCCCGTCCTGTCATGAGCTTTTCCGAACCGCTGGACATTGAAATCACCCGCGAACCCGGCACGGAAGATCTCCCGCTTCCCGCCTATGAGACGGAGCACGCCGCGGGCATGGACCTGCGCGCCGCCGTGACCGAGCCGGTCGTGGTTCCCGCAGGCGGGCGCGCCCTCATTCCCACGGGCCTGCGCATTGCCGTACCGCCCGGCTTCGAGGCGCAGGTCCGTCCCCGCAGCGGACTGGCCCTGAAAAACGGCATCACCCTGCCCAACAGCCCCGGCACCATTGACGCGGACTATCGCGGAGAGGTGGGGGTCATCCTGCTCAATCTCGGCACCGAGCCTTTCACCATCAAACGCGGCGACCGCATTGCGCAACTGGTCGTCGCCCCAGTGGTTCGGGTTCGCTGGAACAGCGTCGCCGGCCTTTCCGAGACCCGGCGCGGTGACGGTGGTTTCGGACACACCGGCGTCTGACCCGCACTTCTTCCCCAGCCGCCAGACCGACAAGAACGGGCATTGCAGACGTGAAAAGGCCGCCGGGGCCTGCGCCCCGACGGCCATGACAAGTCGTTCTTGAATCGAAGCGGCCTTATGAGCGGATGAGATTTCCAATCGCACCCAAACCGAACAGCGACAGGATTAGCACGACCAGGTCGGCAAGACCTTTGGCCCATCCCGAAGCTCCGTGACATCCGCCGCCATGCCCGCCATCGAGGTAGGCATCCAGTTCCCGCTTGGAAAGACTGCCGTCGCCGTTGCGATCCAACTGGCTGAACTCCGCCGCGGTCAGTCCCGGCTGGGAAATCTGCGCCTCGGCCAGGCTCAGTTGACCATCCCCATTGCTGTCGGCCGCGGCAAAGCCGCTGATCAGCGCCTGGGCCCGGTCGGCCAGGGGCGTCTGGACTTCGCCCTCGCCCTCACCCTCCACTTCACCCTCGGCCGGCGGCGTCGGACCGAGCGAGATGACCAAAGCCACCGCCGTGCCCGGTGCAACGGAGGCGCCTGCCGCCGGATTCTGCGAGATTACAGACCCTGCCGCGACGGTGTTGCTGTGCTGCTGGGTGAGCGCACCCACCGCCAGCCCCGCCGATTGAATCGCGGCCACCGCGTCCGACCCGGACTGCCCCACCACATTGGGAACGGCCACCGTCACGGTGCATGGGCCGAGCGACAACACCAGCGCCACGCTGGCCCCCGCATCCAGCAGGGTGCCCGCAGGCGGGTCTGAATTGATGACGAACCCGGCGGCGACTGCGTCGCTGCACTGCCGCGTGACGTCGCCCGTGACCAGTCCGGCCGTGACCAGCGCGGCAGAGGCCGCCTCCTGGGTCAGCCCGGCCAGCGTAGGCACCGCCACCTGCTGCGGCGGCACACAGGCGCCCTGGCAATAGGAACAGGTGCCGTCGGTGCGCACCCGCACGCCCTCGGCGCGCAACTGCGCCACTTCCGGTGCCGTGGCTACGGGGGTGTTGGTCACGTCGATTTCGGGGTCGGAGGTCACGCAGGCATGGGCCTGCTCCGGTGACATGCCGAATTGCTCGTATTCGTACTCGCTGAACACCTGCGCGCCAATGGGCGGAAAGTATTCCCGGTTGAAATCACCGCCCAGGGCCGGGGCGAGGGAAGCCACGGGATTGGAGGACGCGTTTAGCCGCACAATACCGATGGCAGTCTCATTAATGGTGTTGGGCATATAGCCGCTGGTGACCGGCGAAAGGTCGGCAACATTGTTTTCTGACAGGTCAAGCCAGCCCACCCGGATTTCTGAGAGCGCCGCAATATCCGACAACCCCGTATTCGGCAGGCCCAAGCGCCCGATCGTGCTTGCGTACAGTTTCACGGCCTTCGCCAGTCCGGCGATATTGGCCTCCGCCCCGGTGACCCGCAACTGCTTGAGGTGCATCCAGGGCAGCACACTGAGGTCACCGTACTCCGGCCCGGTCGCGTTGATCACCTGAATGTTACTCGGGTAATAAGAGAAGGGTTTTAGGCTAGGCAATTGGCCGGGGCCCACCGACACAATCTTGGCCCCGCCATACCCAAACACCACCGACTGAACATCGCCGGTGGGATTGTTGGCCAGGCCAATCTCCTGCCAGTTGTGACCTTCCAGCGGGGTGATATCGGACACCTGGTTGTCGGAGATATCAAGCATGTTGAGATTGGCGGCACTGTAGAGCTTGTTTACCGAGCCAAGTTCGGCAACGGAAGTCAGCAGGTTGTGCGACACATCCAGCCTGTTCAGATAGAGGTTTGCCGCAGCCGCCAGGCCGCGAAGCGACGTGATCTGGTTGCGCGAGGCGTTCAGCCAGGAAAGGGGCGGATTGGGCGGCAGGTCGTCAAACGAGGCGATCCTGTTCGATGAAATGTCCAGCCAGTTGAGCCGGGCATTCTGGGACAGGGCCGCCAGACTGCCAATCTGGTTGCCCCGCGCGGCCACGGCCGATATGGAGGGGAGCTTTTCTATCCCTTGAAGCGAACTCAGTTGATTGAAGGTGATGTCAACGATGTAGAGGTAGGGCGAGTTGGCACCGTTGAGCGTGGCCAGGGAGGTCAATCCGTTCGATGACAATCCGAGAAAGCCGAGCGCCGGGCGATAACCGGGGTCCAGTGTTTGCAACTGGTTCGACCGGGCGTCAAGATTCGACAGCAGGGGCGTGTCCCCCATCTCAGCCAGCGTCGTCAACTGGTTGCAGGAAACATCCAGCGACTGCAACGCCGGCATCGCCGGAAAATCGGCCAGCGAGGTCAGGCCATCTCCCACGAGGGACAGCCAGTACAAACTGTGAAGCCCGCCGAGCGCCCCCAGCGACTTTAGACAGTTGCCCGCGGCATTGAGCCGGCCAAGGGACGGATAGTTCTCCACGCCTGCCAGCGACACAAGCCGGTTATGGGACAGGTCGAGATCCCGCAGGTCCAGATTCAGTGCGGTGCCGTCAAGACTGGTCAATTGATTGCTGCCGACGGAAAGCAGGGATACACGGTCCAGCGCACCGATAATGCCCAGCGAGGTCAACTGGTTGTGGTCCGCGTAAAGCTGGTAAACAGGGGTCTCCCTGTACAATCCTGCCGCTGAACTCAGTTGGTTGAACGAAATGTCCAGAGTGTTGAGCCACCCGTACAGCGGCATTTTGGAAAGCGATTTCAGGCTGTTGTGGGAAAGGTCCAAAGTGCTGAGATAGGTTGCCTCCGTCAATCCGGCCACCTCCTGAATCCGGTTCTGCGAGAGACTGAGACGGTTGAGATTGATGAACTTCGGCATGTCGGCCAGGGAGGCAATCTGGTTGTTGTCCAGATAAAGTTCTGTCAGGACGGGCAATTCAGGCATGCCCGCGAGCGTGCTGATCTGATTCCTGCGGGCATACAGAAGATTGAATGCGGGCATCGAGGGAAGGCCTTCTAAGGAGCCAAGCTGGTTCAGGTCCAGAATCAGGACGTGCAGCCTCCACATATAAGGAAAGCCCGCGAGCGAGGTGATCCGGTTGTTCTCCAGCGAGAGAAACTGCAGGTTGGGCATGTACTGCAGGTCTTCCACCGATTGCACACCGCGCCCCTCGGCGTCCAGACCGTTGAAGGCCAACAGTTCCTCGTCGTAGATGGGACCGGTTGGTCGGTTGAGTTGTTCACGCACGGTTGCCTCAATGCCGGCATCCACCAAAGTCACGGGAACGGCTTTGTCGGAAATGGCCGGGACGGCCACCGGCGTGGGCGCGGCCGCTTTGGCCTTTCCCTCCGGTGCCTGGGGCAAGTCGGCGAGACGCCCCTCCCGCATGGCCGCCAGTCCCTGTTCTGGATTCTCGATCCATTGGCGCAGTTCCGGCCCCGTCACTCCGGCAGCTTGCGCCAGGCAAGGCGCGCCCAGTAAACAGATCGCCAGACAGACGATCCCGCACAACATGACATTCTTTACCATGACTACCTCCTCTGTTATTCCGGCGGAGCCACTACTTCCCCGGAATGATGTTGATTCCGTGACGCTGCTCTCAGGCAGTGTATGCCTGACGCATCTTCCTTTTACAGGCACGGCTCTTGGGCCTGCCATGTCTTTCTAAAACTTCCTGTTTCTGGCCGACGCTTGACCCAACGTCCTGCCGGACCCCGAGCATGCCTAATGAGGTCTTTGAACTTATCCATTCCAATTTTACCATAGCATTTTCCGTACCACTAAGCCGACAAGAACGGTTCCATTTTATAAGTAACTAAGCTGCAATTGGTTACGTACTCTACACGGTCGGTGAGAACGGCATTGGCCAGACTCTCGGGGCGAAAATGTCCCAAATTGGGGCGGGCATTTTTCCCAATGTGGGATTTTGGCCCACAGACTCCGGGGTGCGTCCCCGGTAGGCCTCTGCTGGTTTCAGGAGGGATAGCAAAGACCCCAGGCACTCGGATTAGACCGGTGGTGCCATGCGGGTACGGGAAGGGCCGTTGCAGTTATACTGTTCATCACACAAGCGGACGGCTGGTTGTCCGCGACCGATGTTCAGACAGCATGATTGGAGGCTGGAACGTGCTGTACCGTATGAATGCATTGATCCTCGTCCTGATAAGTTTGGCCTTTTTCGTGGCAGTGCCCGTCTCGGCGCTGGCGGCGGCGGCAGGGCCAGAGCTGACCATAGAGTTTCGCCCGGCCGCCGACGGCGCGACGCCCGGCGGCATGCTGCGGGTGGCGCTGGTATGCACCCTGTCGCCCGGCTGGCACATGAACGCCCACAAGCCGCTGGATGAGTTCCTTATTCCGACGGAACTGACGTTCAGCACCGAGAAGAACATCCCCCTAAATCCCCCTTCCGCCTCCGCCAGCGCGGCTTCGGCGGACACGTCAAAGGGGGACTCGGCTAATGCGCCGCTGACCGTGTCAATGGTGGGTTATCCCGCGGCCAATCAGGTCACCCTGTCTTTTTCACCGACGGCCTTGGCCGTGTATGAGGGCAGCTTTGTGCTGGGCGTGGATATTGCCGTGGCGGCCGATGCCGCGCCGGGCATGCAAACGCTGCACGGCACACTGCATTATCAGGCATGCAACGACAAGTCCTGCATGCCCCCGGTGACCAAGCCTGTCGAAGTGCCTGTTAATATTCTCGCCAAGGGTGCCACCCCGGTGCCCACGGCGGGCTTTGTTGCGCCGAACTGGCCCGATGTGGTCAAGGCCGTCGCGCAGGCGACGCCCCCGCCTGCACCACCAAGCCCGTCCGCATCCCTGGCACCGCCCGCTTCCCCCGTGCCGTCATTGTTGCCGCCACCACCACCGGCGCCATTGGCCCTTCCGGCGCCACCGCCGCCTCCCCTTGTTTCTTCGGACTGGCACACACTGGCGGACCAGTTCACCGTGGCGGGCCGTCTCGACGGCTATGCAGGCACGGCAGACTTTTTGGCCTTCATCGACGCCGCCGACAAGGGTGAGCGCGGCGGTGCGAATGCGCTGGCGGGCAAAAGCCTGTGGCTCATGCTGGCGCTGGTGCTGGGCGGCGGACTGCTGCTCAATCTCACGCCCTGTGTGCTGCCGCTGATTCCGATCAACGTGGCCATCATCGGCGCCGGTGCGCGGGCGGGCAGCCGGGCGCGCGGCTTTGCGCTGGGCGGCGCCTACGGACTGGGCATTGCCCTCGTGTACGGGGCGCTGGGACTGGTGGTGGTGCTGGGCGTTTCCTCCGCCTTCGGCGCGATCAACTCCACCGTCTGGTTTAATGCGCTGATTGCGGTCCTCTTCGTTGCCCTGGCACTGGCCATGTTTGATGTGTTCGAAATCGACTTTTCCCGCTTCCAGGCCGCACTCGGCATTCGCGGCAATGAGCGGGGCAGTTTCCCCGTGGCCCTGGCCATGGGCGCCGTGTCGGCCCTGCTGGCGGGCGCGTGTGTGGCCCCCGTGGTCATTTCAACCATTCTCCAGGCGCAGGATCTGTACAGCCAGGGCCATGCCGCCGCACTGGCCCTGCCCTTTGTGCTGGGTGCGGGAATGGCACTGCCCTGGCCCTTCCTCGGCGCGGGGCTGTCCTTCCTGCCCAAGCCCGGCAAATGGATGGTCCGTGTGAAACAGGCCTTCGGCGTGTTCATTCTCGTATTTGCCCTCTACTATGGCCATCTCGCCTATACCCTCTGGAGCCCCGTCGCGGCCACAAACAGCGAGGCGGAGAAAAGCGGGTGGACCGCGTCCCTGGAGGAGGGCCTTTCGCGCGGGCTCGCGGAGAAGAAACCGGTCCTGGTGGACTTCTGGGCCACCTGGTGCAAGAACTGTGTCGTGATGGACAAGACGGTGTTGAAAGATCCCGCCGTGACGGCGCGCCTGCAGGATTTTGTGAAGGTGAAGTATCAGGCGGAGGAATTGACCGCAGCGCCGGCAAAGGAGGTGGCCGCCCGCTTCCAGGTGCTGGGCCTGCCCACCTACATCCTCCTCAAGCCGAAGGGGTAACGCCATACTTACGGCACAACTGCTGCTGGACCATCTGCTCACGCTGGCAGGCTTCCTGCTCGCCGTGGCACTGGTCGTGCGTGTGCTGGGCGAGAAACACCAGCCCGGCGGAATGGTGGCGTGGCTGCTGGCGATCGTGCTGGTGCCGTGGCTCGGAGTGCCCTTCTATCTCGTCTTTGGCGGAAGAAAGCTGAGCCAGAGAATTCGCGAAAAGGGGCCGCTCTACGACGGGGACACAGAAAGCGATTTTGACGCGGAGGACGTGATGACCGGCGGGCCGGGCATGGTGGGGCCGGGCATGCCGCCGCCGCAGAGCGGCAACCGCGTGGACCTGCATTTCAGCGGTGAAACGGCCTACGCCGGGCTGATGCGGATGTTTGAAGAGGCGCGTGAAACAATCCACGTCACCACTTTCATTCTGGGCCATGACGAGGTGGGCCGGGCCGTGATTGAGGCGCTGGCCCGCAAGGCCCGCGAAGGGGTGAAGGTGCGGCTGCTGCTCGACGGGCTCGGCTGCATTCGCACCAGCCGCGGCTTTTCCGAACCGCTGCGGCACGCAGGCGGACAGGTGGGCCATTTCATGCCCGTGCTGCCCCTGCAGCGCAAGTGGTCGGCCAACTTGCGCAACCACCGCAAAATCGTCGTGGTGGACCATGTCTCCGCCATGGTGGGCGGCATGAATCTCGCCACCGATTTCATGGGGCCCACCCCGCGCGAAAACCGCTTTCTCGATTCGGCCGTGTTTGTGGAAGGGCCGATTGTGGCCGACATTGAGTCGGTCTTCAAGAGCGACTGGAATTATGCCACCGAGGAGATGATCGAGACTCCGCCCCGCGCCCATGCCGTAGCCCGGCAGCGCACCGACGGCGATGCGAAGGCGGACTCCACGCTGCAAATCGTGGCCAGCGGACCCGACGTGCCCGTGGACGCCTTTCCCGACACCCTCCTCAGCGAGGTGATGGAATCGCGCGAGCGCATCTGGCTCATCACCCCCTATTTCATCCCCGACGATGGATTCCTCCGGGCACTCGCCGTCAAGGCGCGCTCGGGGCGCGATGTGCGCATTATCGTGCCTCTCCACTCCAACCACCGCATCGCCGACTTTGCGCGCGGTCCGGCCCTGCGCGACCTCGTGTCGGCCGGCGCCCGCGTCTATGGCTACCCCAAGGGCATGGTCCACGCCAAGGCCATGGTCTTCGACGACCGCCTCGCCATCACCGGCACGCCCAACCTCGACATGCGCAGCCTCTACCTCAACTTTGAGGTGGCCCTGTTTCATTACACCCGCCCCGAGATTGAAAAAGTGGCCGCCTGGGCGGCATGGCTGCAGGCCCAGTCCATCCTCCTCACCGGCAAGCCCCCCGCCCCGCTCCGCGACTGGGCCGAGCGGCTTTGCCAGGTCTTCTCCCCGCTACTGTAACGGAAACCACAAAACACCTTACGCATTCGACAGGAGTCGCGGCTGCGGTTTTTCCAGCTTGTGCGGGGTGTGCTATCATCGGCGTTCGCCTGTTCAGGCGCATCAACATGGAAGGATTTCATCATGGCTGGACGGCCGATTGGCGCGGTTACTTTTGACCTGTGGGACTGCCTTTTTCATGACGACTCGGACGAGCCGAAGCGCGAGGCGGCGGGATTGCCGTCCAAGCCGAAGGCCCGCCGGGAGTTGCTCCATACCCTCCTTTCCAAGCACGCCCCCATCGACCGGGCGGTCTCGGACCTGGCCTTTGACGTGCAGGATGCGGCCTTTCGCAAGGTCTGGCACGACCAGCATGTGACATGGTCGGTGACGGAGCGCATGCAGGTGCTGCTGGACGGCCTGGGGCGAAAACTGCCGGACGATGATTTCGCGGCGCTGGTGGACGCGCTGGAGCGCATGGAACTGGAATACCAGCCCAACCCCGCGCCCGGCGCCGTCGAGGCGCTGGCCCGGCTGCACGGCAAATACCCGCTGGCCATCGTGTCCGATGCCATCTTCACCCCCGGCCGCAACCTGCGCGAACTGCTGCGCGGCGCGGGAATGCTGGAGCATTTTGATTTCTTCGTGTTCTCCGATGAGATCGGCCATTCCAAGCCCCATCCCGCCGTGTACGAGGCGGTGGCCGGGCACTACGGCATCCCCATCGAGAGCATCGTCCACATCGGCGACCGTCCGCACAACGACCTCGGCGGCCCGCACGCCGTGGGCGCCCGCGGCGTGCTGCTGACGGTGGTGAAGAACCGGCCGCTGGAGGGGCACCTCCCCGACGCCGTCTGCGACGACTATTCGGAACTGCCCGAAATCCTCGAGGCGATGGAATAGGAGCAAGAAATCCGTGGTCGAAGCCAGCATCCAGAAGGTTTCGAGCAAGACCCCGAGAAACGCCGTCTTAAGTCCCCCTTTGAAGGGGGATTTAGGGGGAAGTAAAGACCCTTGCAGAAGGCGCGGATGCTGAGAAAGGAAGGCACGCTCGGCGAAGTGCTGTTTTGGGGTGCGGTAAGAAAACGGCAACTGGGCTGCGAATTTCACCGGCAGGTGCCGATTGGCACTTTCATCGTGGATTTCTTCTGTCATGAGAAGGTGCTGGCGGTGGAAATTGACGGTTCGGGCCATGATGATGAGAACAGGATGGAGTACGATGCCCGGCGCCAGCGCTCGTTGGAGCAGCAGGGCATACGTGTGCTTCGTTTTACTGAAAGAGCTGTTCGCTACAATTTGAGTGGCGTTGTTTCCACTTAGATGGACTGGCTGGCCGACGAGGCTGAACAGAGAGAATGAAGAAAGAATCTTGGATGGAGGCATGCGCCTCCGGTACATTAACAGGTGAAACATCCCCCCTAAATCCCCCTTCAAAGGGGGACTTAAAGCATGCGCCCATGCGGGGTTTGGATATATTGATGCGCGCAGACCGGATTGTCTGGTCTTCGCGGTTGCTGAAGCACAGGAAGAGTAGTCCATGCCGATGATCGATCTGCCGCTCGCTGAACTGCGCACCTACCCGGGGCGCAATCCCAGGCCCGTGGATTTTGACGCCTATTGGGACGCGGCGCTGGCGGAAAACCACAACACCGACCCCTATCCGGAATTCATCAAGGCGGATTTCCAGACCGATTTCGCCGAGTGTTTCGACCTCTATTTCACCGGGGTGCGCGGTGCGCGCATCCATGCCAAGTTTCTGCGCCCAAGGCAAGCGGTCAAGCCGGGCCCGGCACTGCTCCAGTTTCACGGGTACTCCGGCAACTGCGGCGACTGGCACGACAAGCTCGGCTGGGTGGCGGCGGGATTCACCGTGGCGGCCATGGACGCGCGCGGCCAGGGCGGCCAGTCGCAGGACGTGGGCGGCACCCCCGGGAACACGCTCAACGGCCACATCATCCGCGGCCTGGATGACCGGCCGGAAAACCTCATTTTTCGGCACATCTTTCTCGACACGGCGCAACTGGCGCGGGTGGTGATGGACCTGCCCGGGGTGGATGCCGCGCGCGTGGCCGCCATGGGAATGTCGCAGGGCGGCGCGCTGACGCTGGCCTGCGCCTCACTGGAGCCGCGCATCCGGCGCATCGCGCCCATGTGCCCCTTTCTGTGCGACTACCAGCGTGTGTGGGAGATGGACTTGTGCAGGGAGGCATACAAGGAAATCCGCGATTATTTCCGCCTCTTTGACCCGCGCCATGAGCGCGAAGAGGCGGTCTGGAACACCCTGGGCTACATCGATCTGCAGCACCTCGCGCCGCGCATCCGCGCCGAGGTGCTCCTGGCGGTGGGGCTGATGGACGAGATTTGTCCCCCCTCATCACAGTTCGCGGCGTATAATAAAATATCGTCCCCGAAAGAAATGATGATCTATCCGGACTTCACGCACGAGCATTATCCGGGTTTTGTTGACAGGGCATACCAGTTCATAACAGCAATGCAGGCCTGACGCCTGACACTGAACAAGGAAGATGACCATGGCAGACACGTTGCGTTTCCTGATTCCCGACGGTTATTCGATTGAAAGCAGGCAGCAGTTTGAAACGGTGGGCATGGCCTTGGCAGGCCAGTTGTATGCCGACCTGCTGGTGAAACGGCTGCCCGGCGCGGAATATGACATCTGGTACAGCAGCGATCCCGGCGCGGTGCCGCCGACGGACGAGCAGCTTTCCGGCTATGCCGGGGTGATTTGGCCGGGCTGCAACCTGACCATCTACCACGACGACGATGTCCGCGTGCAGGCCCACAAGAGCCTGGCGCTGCGCGCCTATGAGGCGGGCGTCCCGCAGTTCGGCAGTTGCTGGGGCATCCAGTTGGCCTGCTCGGTGGCGGGCGGTTCCGTGGCGGCGCACCCGAAAGGCCGTGAGATGGGGATTGCCACGAAAATCATGCTGACAGATCAGGGCCTGAAGCATCCCATGATGAAAGATAAACCGGTGGTCTACTCGCACTTCGTGAGCCATGACGACCAGGTGGTCGACCTCCCCGAGGGCGCGACCCTGCTGGCGGGCAATGACTGGAGCGTCGTGCAGGCCGTGGCGGTGCACTTCAAGAAGGGCGTGTTCTGGGGCGTGCAGTACCATCCCGAATACAACCTGCACGAGGTGGCCCGGCTCATCCTCGCCCGCGAGGAGCGGCTCATCAAGCAGGGCTGGTTCAAAGACCATGACGACATGGTGGCCTATGTGGAGAAGTTCGAGGCGGTGCATGCCGACCCGACGCTCAAGCACGTCCGCTGGCAGCTCAAGATTGACGACGGCATCGTTGAGGATGATATCCGCGAGTGCGAGTTCATCAACTGGATTCACAGCGCGGTGCTCGGGGAATACTGAGAAGAGAAGTACAAAGGACGAAGGCTGAAGGACAAAGAAAGCCCGTGATTGGTTAATGCCAATCTTTGTGGGTGAATTTTATGCGCCCCAAGTTTTGACCGTGGTCAGACTTGGGGCGTTACTTATTAACGGGGGCGGTTGACCGTCGGAGCGGCAGTCCTGTCCTGCGGTCTACGGTTCGCGGACGATGCGGAAACCGATTCTGGCGTCGCCGGCCTTGGCCGGACGGCCCAGCCGCACGGTGGGACGGGTGAAGGTGGCGGGCTGGTTTGCCGAACCTCCGCGAATGACCCTGAAATCGGCGCCCTCACCGGTGGGTTCACCGCCGTAGGCGTCGGAACACCATTCCCATGCGTTGCCGAGCATGTCGTACAGCCCCCAGGCATTGGGCTTCTTGCCCGCCACGGGGCGGGGCTTGCCGTCGGGGGCCG
This sequence comes from Candidatus Hydrogenedentota bacterium, assembly GCA_903893795.1. Classification (GTDB taxonomy): domain Bacteria; phylum Hydrogenedentota; class Hydrogenedentia; order Hydrogenedentales; family CAITNO01; genus CAITNO01. Next base: position 14,374 of record CAITNO010000127.1, read on the forward strand.
TGCCCCGGTACCAGGCATATTCGTCCAGCAGGGCGGCATCATCGCCGAAGGGGAACAGCATGGTGGTCCCGGCGCGGCAGGCATATTCCCACTCGTTCTCCGTGGGCAAGCGGCAGGGCGGCTCTCCCTCCGCCACCAGCGTCTTGGCAAAAGCGGCCGCGTCCTTCCAGGCAATCCACGTGGCGGGCACGTCCAGCTGGTCGTCGGCGTTGTGGTCCGCCCAAGGCTTGCTGTCCATCACCCGGCTCCACTGGCGGCGCGTGATTTCGGTCTTGCTCATCCAGAAACCGCGGGAGAAGCGCTCCTCACGGCGGGCGGCCTCGTCGGAAAACCATTCCTCGCGGCCGCCTATCGTCGTGACCACCTTCTTCGCACCGTCTGACAAGCCGGGAACAAAGGTGCCCGCGGGCACCCATACAAAGTCAATGTCGTAAAAGGCCTTGGCCGTGCCCGCCTCAGGGGCATTCTTGTCCACCCCCTCTGCCTTGTCGGACCGTGCCGCAGGCGCACCGGGGGGCATGTTGGGGGTGGCCGACTGCGCCGACGGTGGCATGCCCGGCGTGACGGACGGCGTCATGGGCGGCATGGCGGGCGTCTGGCCGCTGGGCGCGGCAAGCGCGGCCGCACACAGGGCGGCAACGATCAGCGTTATGGCGGGCAGTGCGCGCATCATCCCTTGCCCTCCACCCGTGCCAGACGCAGGGTGTGCCACACGACTTTGCTGTCGGGCAGCATGCCGAAAAGGGCATGGGGACTGACCACCACCGTGGTGACCTGGCTCAGCGTGAAGCGCCGAGAATAGCGCTTGGCCTGGCCCTCACCGGGCAAAATGGTGATGAAATCATCATCTATGGGCACTGCGGCGCTTCCCGACTGTCCCCAGATGCCCAAGGCCACCGCGCCGCCGCTGCTGCCGGACGCAAAGGTCTCCAGTTCATAGGTCCCGGGCGGCAGTTTACCCGCCTCCAGGCGCATGCGGGCGCCAATCGTGTCGGGCGCCTCCGGGCGCTGCCAGATTTGAGTGAGTCCGTCAGCCCGTTCCAGCCGCGATGCGCCGGGGTCGGGCGGCATGACCCCCTGCGGGGCCGGGGCGCCAGCCCACCAGGTGCCAAAGTCCCCGCCCAGCAACAGGTTCTGACGGCCTTCCTTCTGCGCCTTGCCATCCACCTTTTCCACCAGCACCAGCCGCATGGTGCCCGGTGTGGGCATAGAACCCTTCTTTGAAATGGGTCCAAAACCGAAGGCGCGCACCACCACGGCCCCAATGACCAGCAGGACCAGACAGACTCCCCCGGCGGCCCAAACGCGGGCACTGCCCGGAACCTTTATCTTGGTGATGGATGTTTTCCAGTTCGGCTTTTTCATCAAGTCTTCTTCAGCAATAACAACGTTTTCCCCTGCCTCATCAAGCGACAGGGTAACCCACGCATTTCAGGCAATGCAACCCATTCCCGGCACGGCCTCCCCCCTCGTTCTTTCGCCCGACCGGGACCTTGTCCAGATATTGTGGTTGCCGGCTGTGGATAACCTTTGCCGGGCGGTGGATAACTTTGGGGAAAAGGCCCTTGTCTCGGTGGATAACTCCCAAGCGGCAAACCCCTCCCATCTTCCATTTCTGCTTGTATTATTGCGTAAACAATTGCAATTAATAATGTTACAGAAACAGCCTAAAAGACAGACTCTTAGGCGTAATTCTCGAAAACTTCCGCCTAAAGCCTGTTGAGGGCTGTGGATAACTTCTTAATAACCTGTTGGCAACCCCATTACAACATATGGTGTTTTTCGGGATTGCAAGTTACTATTCGGTGACGTCCAAACCGACGACATTGATGTAATGGTCCTTGGATTCGGCAGACTGCCCGCCGGTCACCGTAATGCTGAGATGGTGCTTCCCCGGTGAGAGCCCTGCGTGCCGCCATTCGAAGGGCAAGCCCCGCCCGGGACCATAAAAATCCAGGGTGTCCACCATCGCTCCGTCCAGGCGAAGCTCGGCGTGTCCGGCATCGTCAAAGCGCTGGGCAATCAGCCGGACGGACCTTCCCTCAAATTCGACCTCGACGATGGAACCGGTTTCGCGGGTGAACTTGAAGGTGCCGTTTTCGTTCCACGCGCCGGTGAATTTCATGTCCTGGTAGGACAAGCGGCGCGGCAGGGTCGGGTCGAGGTAGAGTCTGTAGGGTTCCCCCTCCCGGTAGGTGTAGAAAGGCCGTGCCGTCACGTGGGGCGCATCCTTCATGCGCCAGCTGAGCGTTTCCCCCGGGACATGCTCCAACAGCGCCCCCGGCTCTCCGCCGGCCAGTGCCTCCATGCTCTTGCGGTCCGCATCGCGGAAAGCCAGGGCTACCGGGCCAAAACACAGGGCGAAAGGCCACAGGGCCTCTTTGCGCAGGGAGGCATAGCGGAAGTACATCGAGAGGCGGGCCTCGACCTGGTCGCCGTCGCGCCAGGCGCGGTCTAGGACGACCCAGTGCTTTGCGTCGGGCACGGCGTCCACCCGTTCGCCGTTGACCAAGACCACCATCGGTGAGGACAGCCATTCAGGCGCGCGCAATTTCAGCGCAAAGCGCTGCGGTTGGTCCATGGACAGCACAAGGGTGCTGTTCTTGTCCTCGGGGAAGCGTGTTTCTTGAACGACGGTCACGGTCCCGGCCTCCCGTTTCCAGTGGACGGTTGATGGGAGATAGAGGTTCACGCAGAGCTCGTCCTGATCATGAAAGAAGGCAAGGCGGTTGAATTCGGCCGCCGCAATGGGCCGGGTGCCCGTGCAGCAGGTCCAGCCTTCGGGGTGGTTGCGCTTTTCTCCCCCGTGCGGATTGTAGTCGGAGTAGTAGAACACGCGGCCGTCCGTGGTCATGGGAATGCTCGCGCCTATGCCGTTGATGGCAAGCCGTTCCATCCAGTCCCCATAGCGTGCATCGCCGGTAAACTGCATCAGGTATTTGCAGAGCTTGAACACGGCCCATGTGCCGCACTGCGTTTCAAAAGTGTTGTGCGTTTCCGGCAGGGCTGCAAGCAGCCGGTCCGCCGGGAGAAACTGCTCGTTTGGACCGTATCCCCCCGTGGCATAGCACTGGTTCTGGGTCAGGTAGTCGTGGGCGTTCACGAGGGTCCGCAGATAGCGGTCTTCCCCCTTCACCAGGTAGGCCATTCCGGCGCCGCCCAGCGTGTTCACATGGCTGTAGGCGTGATAGGCGTTCACCGCTTTGCCGTTCCAGTGCGGACCGAAAATATCGTCGCCCCGCGCATAGATGTCCCAGTAGTTGGAGAACTCCCAGACTTCGGCAAAGTCGCGGTAGCGGGTATCCCCCGTGGCCAGGAAAGCGCGGTACAGGTTCTCGCTGAGCGTGTACCACTCGGTGGTGTCATAGCCGCCGTTGGCGTCGTAGGCATGGCTGCGGTCGAGGTGCTTTTCCGCCCAGTCGGTGATCCGGGCTAGATGCTCCGGCGCATCGGCATGACCACAGTACAGGTAGACGTCCGTCAGCCCGCCCACGATCTTGTCATAGACATAATGTGGTGAATTGGAGTTGCGCGACAGGAAGAAATAGCCATCGGGTTCGACACACTCGGCCCAACCGTCCACCAGCGCGTTCACCTTGTCTTTGCAGGCCCGGTCGCCCGTGGCGGCGGCCAGCCGCGCCAGACCGGACACGAGCTGTCCGAAGACGCAGAAGATGTCCTTTGAATACCATCCGCCCGGGTCGGTGCCCGGCGCATCTTTGCCGGCGCGCGCACGGAAGCCCTTGAGCAGGTCGTCATTGGGCACGCGCAGGTAATACTCGCGAATCTCCTCCTGCTCGCGCCGCAGCAGACCATCGCCCAGCGACACCTCGCCGAACTCAAACGGTTCAAGCACCACTTTTCCGGCCGTGTCGGGCGCGGACTGCGCGGCGGAGAGAATAATCAGCAGGGCGGTGAGCATGACGGGGGTCTCCTGTGGCGTCATTGTCGCCACAGTGGAATGCGGCAATCAACCGCCGGGGGCGGCTGCGCATGCCTTTCCTCCGAGTTCTTCCCCTCGATCTTGAAAATGCCTGCCGTTCGCGCTATCGTCTTCACCGTGACGGCGACGGGGTGGACCCCTTTCCCGTGCAGGCGTATCGTTAAGGATGCAGAATGTGACCGAGGACACAGAAACAGTAAAAGACCGCGCCGGCGCGACCGCAGGAGCGGCGTGCCGGCATGGCCTGCGCGACGCGGTGCTGCTGGGCCTGCTGCTGATCGTCGCGCTGGCGGCGGCCTTTCCGGGCACCTTTCTGCGCGGGGAAATCATCGGTCCCGCCGACGTGCTTTACAGCATCCCCCCCTGGCACGAGCACCGGCCCGCCGACTGGCCCCCCAGCCCGCACCACCTGATGCTCGACATCTACGCGTTCTTCGCCCAGTCCTACCACAATGCGGCGGTGGACCTGCGCCGGGGCGTGTGGCCGCTGTGGAATCCCTGCCAGTTTGCGGGCATGCCTGCGATGGCAAACTACCAGACCTCCGTCTTCTACCCGCCGCGGATGCTCCTGATCTTCTTCAACCTGCAAACCGCCATGACCCTCTTTGTGCTCGTCAAGCTCTGGCTCTGCGGATTCAACGCCTATCTGTGCGGGCGTGGTCTTGGCCTCCCCCGGCCCCCAAGCGTGTTTCTTGCGCTGGCGTGGATGCTGTCGGGCTACTGCCTTATCTGGGCGAACTGGCCCCTGACCGACGTGGCCGCATGGTTCCCGATTTTGTTTCTCGGTGTGGAGTGGATTCTGTGCGGCCGGTACCGGCGGGGCTTTCTCGCTGGCGTGCTGGGCGCATCGCTCATGCTGCTGGCGGGCCACCCCGAAACGGTCTTCACCTTCAGCTTTGCGCTGGGCATTTACTTCGTGGTCCGCATGGTCTTCCTCGCCGTGCAGGGCCGGAATCTTTTGCGGCCCGTGCTGCTGTGCAGCGCCCTGTGGGTCACGGCGTTTCTGATTTGCTCGGTCCAGTTGGTGCCTTTTCTGGAGTACCTGATCAACAGCGCGACTTTCTATGACCGCCACAACAAGACGGACCTGGGCGGGTTCCCCTTCCGCGACCTGGGCTCCTTCTTCGCGCCCCGTTTTCTGGGCACCGCCTACGAGAACAACTATTGGGGAAAACTCGATTCGAATCTGGACAGCATGCTCCACCCGGGCGCGGCGGTGCTGCTGCTGATTTCCTGGCTGCTGTTCCGGCGCCACCGGGGCGCAGCCCCCGCGCCGCCCATGGCCGAGCATTGGGGGGCGCGCCTGGTGGCCCTGTTCACGGCGTCGGCCGTGGTGCTGATGCTGGCCTTCGAAGTGCCAACCCTCATGTTCTTTCACAAGCTCCCCGGCCTCGGCGCGGTGATCCGTTCCTATTATGCGGCCTTTGCGCTCTTTGCCTTTCCGCTGGCGGGCGCCTATGGCCTGGCCCAGTGGACGGAACAGCGGCGCTCGCTGCGGGACATGGCCGCGCTGCTGCCGGTGGCGGTCTTTGGCGCGGTCACGCTGGCGGGCATTTACCAGTTCAACGCGCCGCTGCTGCGCATGGTCCACACCGACGCCTATATCATCCGCGACGCAACCATTACCGGACTCTTTGCCCTCGCGGCCGTGGTTATTCTGGCCATTCAGTGTTTCCGTCCGGCCCCGAGACTGGTCGCGGCGCTGCTCACCCTCTGCGTGAGCGGCAATCTGCTGTACGGCCAATGGGGCATGAACCCCACCGCACAGTCGCGCGACTTTTTCCCCCGGACCGAACTGACCGACTACCTGCAGTCACTGGGGCACCCGTGCCGCATCGGCGTGACCGAAGGCGGCATTCCGGGCGGCATCCTGAACGTGTACGGCATTGAGGACTGGCTGGCCTACGACGGCATCTATCCGGCCCGGATCTGGCGCCTGCAGCATGGGCTGGGGGCGGATTTCTGGAAATGTTTCGAACCGGCCGCATCGATTCAGTATTACCTTCACGACGACCGGTACCCGCCGATTGCCAATGCTGACGCACTTGCGCGCATGACGCTGGTGAAAAAGATGGATCAGTTGTGCCTCTACCGCAACACGGGCGCGCTGGACCGGGCGCGGCTGGTTGGCAAGTCCGAAGTCATCAGCGACCCCGCACGCGCGTTCAAGCGCATGAAAGAGGACGACTTCAACCCTGCACAACTTGTTGTGCTGGAAACCGCCCCCAAGGCGGGCCTGCCCGCCCCCATTGCCGGGGACCCGGGCACGGCCAAAGTGGCCCGCTATGAAACCTCGCAGGTCACGGTGGAGACCGACGCCGTGGCGGATGCGATGCTGGTTCTGGCAGACGCCTATTTCCCGGGGTGGAATGTCTACCTGGACGGAAAGGCCGCCGAAATGGTGCCCGCCTATCATGCCTTCCGGGCGGTGGCGGTGCCCAAGGGACCGCACACCGTCGAGTTCCGCTATGAGCCGGGCAGCTTCAGGCTGGGTCTGGCCCTGTCGGGTGCCACACTGCTTGCCGGACTGGTCTGGGGCATGATGGCGCTTTTGCAGAAACTGCGGCGTGTCCGTATGTAGGACAGCCGCCCCCGGCTGTCGGGCGGTGAACAGAAGCTGGGGATGACAGGCGGGGGCGCCTATCCCACATGCCCCGTGTCTGCAAAGTGCGGGCTTCGTTCTCCGTCATTCCCGCGCAGGCGGGAATCCAGAAGCCCCACGTGTGCGTAAGTCCTTGCAAAGCCTGGATTCCCGCCTTCGCGGGAATGACGGAGAGGGCTGAGATTACTCCATGAGATCCCGCTGCACCGTATCGCCGGGACGGGTGGAAAGGTTCGGCCAGATTTTCCGGCCGGGATAGATGGACGTGTTAATGCCGGTGTGCACGTGGTCTCCCAGAATGGCGCCCAGCTTGCGCCGTCCCGTGTCGATCAATGCGCCGCCCACCACGGATTTCACATTCTGCCCGTCGTGGCGCACGTTGGCGGTGATGGTGCCGCAGGCGAGATTGGTGTGCGCGCCGATCACGCTGTCACCGATGTAGTTCTGGTGCGGCGCATGGGCGTCCTCCATCAGCACGGAACCCTTGATTTCACTGGCATGACCCACGCCGCATTTGTCGCAGAGCACCGTGTAGGGGCGAATCCAGCAGTTCGGGCCGACGGTGCAATTGCGGCCGATGTAGACGGGACCGTCGATGACCGCGCCGGGGCGGACCACCGTGCCGGGGCCGATGTAGACCGGTCCTGTGATGGTGGCGCGTTCGCTCACCTCACCCTCGATGCCGGGCGTCAGGCAATGGTCGAGGAACCAGGTGTTCACATCGAGCAGGTTCCACGGATAACCCAGGGGCAGCCAGTAGCCCCGGGTGCGGACCACATGGAATCCGCTCGTTTCCGCCAGAGCGTGCACGGCGGAAGTCAGCTCTATTTCGCCGCGCACCGTGGGCGGCGTTTCGCGCAGGATGTCAAAGACCTCCAGGGGAAGCTTGTAGGCGCCGATGTTGGCAAGGTTGGAAAACACCTCGGTGGGCTTTTCCACCAGGCGCACCACGCGGTCGTCGTCGGTCGTTTCATAGATGCCGTAAAGGCGCGGGTCGGGCACTTCCATGGCCAGCGCCGCCGAATCGGCCGCGGCCAGCCGCGCCAGGTCGCCCGGATCATAGAGGTCGTCACCGTTCTGCACGATAAACGGCCCGTCCACCGCGTCGGCGCACTGGAGCACGGCATGGCCCGTGCCGCGCTGTTCCAACTGCTCGACATAGGTGATCGGAATGCCCTGGTAGGCGCTGCCGAACTGTTCGCGGATCATCTCCTGCCGGTAGCCCACCACGAGGACCACGCCGTCCACCAGCGGGGCCAGCGCCTCTATTTGCCAGGCCAGGATGGATTTGCCCAGCACGGGCAGCAGCGGTTTGGGCCTCGTAAGGGTGAGGGGATAGGTGCGGGTCGATTTGCCCGCCGCCATGATTACAGCTTTCATAGGAGCGTCTCCTTCGCCGCGGATGGTACTCCACATCCGGCCATCACGGCAAAAATTAGCGGGCACGACATGGGGCGGATGATGACCGGGGAAAAACCACTGCAGGCTCAATCAAACGGCCTGCCCTGTGCCGTTTTCTGATCACGTTCCTCAGGCAGCACGCGCACCTCTCGCTGTGGGAAGGGGAAATTCATCCCGGGCGCGTTCTGCACGGCGTCGTGGATTGCCAAGGCAAGCTCGCTGCGAACCCGATACCAGTTGTCAAAGTGGCCTGTCCATGCCCGAAGCTCGAAATTTACGCCGTTGTCGCCGTAGCCCACGAGAAAACATGTGGGCGGGGGCGACTCAACCACATCCGGGTTTGCGCGTGCCACCGACTCCACAAGCGCTATCACCGCGGCGGGCTTGGCGCCGTAGTTTATTCCCAATGGCAGTTCAATGCGTCTGTGCCGGTCGCTTAGCGTCCAATTGGTCACTTTTTCAGAGATAAACTTGGAATTGGGAACCATGACCTCGGCACCCTGCCAGGTGCGAACCACACTGGCCCGAATGCCGATGCGTTTCACCTCGCCCTGAACGGTGTCCGTTTCGACCACGTCCCCTATGTGAACGGGTCGTTCAAAAAGCAAAATCAGACCGGAGACAAAATTGTGCACCACGTTTTGCAGGCCAAAGCCCAGGCCCACACTGAACGCGCCGGCCAGCACCGTTATCCGCGTGAAGTCCACACCTGTCATGCCTAGAGCAGCCAGTATGCCGACAGCGAGAATGGCGTAGTGAAGCAGATAGGATGCCGCGTAAGAGGCGCCCTTCGTGATACTGGTCCTCGGGTACACCTCTTCGTTGAGCACAAAACGGAGAAACACGGAAATCAGGTGGGCGGCGTAGACGGTGACCAGGAAGGCCGCCAAGTCTCCGGGCGTCACGCTGAGCGTGCCGCGCTCCAGTCTGGTGTTGAGCAGCGCGTGGACCGAATCTGCAACGGGGATGAGGAGCCCCGAATAGTCGAGCGTTCGGAACAGGCCGGCCAGCACGGCCATGGCCACAAGCAGGCGAAACGTCCTCCGCTGGAGCAGTTCACGGTGACCGCGGACCAGCCGGAGCGTGCGCAAAGGCCACTCGTGCAGGGCAAGCGCCACCACGCCGTTGAGGACGAGGACCGTCGCGGACAGCATGACCGACAGCACCCCCACGGAAATGACCCCGGAGGTCACCAGACGCGCCAGAAGCTGGTAGCCCGAGGCACCGGCAGCAAGGGAAAATATGAATGTCAGAAGCGCCGCCGCAGCCGACAAACGCGCAGCAGGCAACCAGGACGGCGCATCGGCTCCGTCACGGGGGCGCAGCCGCCAAATCAGCCACACCGCCCCCGCAATTTCCGCAAGGTTTTCGAGCATCAGGGCCGCCTGGCCGATGGGGGACACCCCCGCCAGAGCCTGCCGAAGCGCATCTGCGGTGAACAGCGCCCACAGCGCCCACAGCGCCCGCGCAACCCGCGCGTGGACGGCGGGCCGCACAATCAGGATGGCCGGCACCACCGTCACTATCTGCAGGAGGCCCCGCCCCATTCCGGAAACGTCGGAAAACGGCGAGGTTCTGTACAGCAGGGCAAGCGTCAGCGCCGTTGCATAGGGATGCTCGAACACCCCGGCAACGGACGAAATAAACGCGCCCGCGTCATCCCGCCGGCGTGCCCACCGGCGTGCGGTGAACATGCCGACAACGAAAACGGCGAAAAGGGCCGCATCCAGGCGGAATCCGCCGGAAGGACTCCAACCGTATTCGACCACGGTGCCGACCGCAATCTCGTTAACCGAGCGGATGTCCGCGGCCACCTCGGCCCACGGCCGGTTCCACAGCATGGAACTCCATAGGACCGGACTGTCAGGGCGGAACGCCCCGGCCATGGACTTCTCCCGCATCCGTGTGATCCGGTCCAGAGCCGTCCCGCAACCCTCCGTCTCGCTGACTATGCTGCCCAGGAGGGTGAGAAGCTCCGCCCGCCTTTCCTGCAGGGGTGCCTGCGCTGCATCTATAGCAGCCATGGTGCGGCTAATCTCATGCAGGATCGAGGGGGGCTCTTGGGACAAAACCGTTGCCTGCCTGGTGGCAAACCATGCCGAGTGCAGGGCGGCGAGCCGGTCTGCGCCGTTTTGAAGGCTCCTGGCCCGGTCGGTAAGCACCTTCATCCAGGCCAAGGCTTTCTTTTGCCGCTGCTCCAGCGTAAGTTGTTCCCGCTCAAGCGCCGCCAGCGTTACCGCCTGTTCTTCACCCGGGCGCACCTTCTCGCTGGAGAACTCCCCTGCAATGCTGTTGATTTCGCCGCGGGTCGTCTCCAATTCTCGGTTTAACTTGCGGACAAAGGCCGACACCTCGACCGACTGCCAGGCAACCTCGGCCACAGAAATTGCTGACGGAGCGGATATGGGGACCTCGGAGGTCGTTTTTGAGGGCACGTCACCGGGCTCCTCCGCCACGGCACCGGAGAAGGCTGACAACAGGAATGCAGCGCTGAGGACACCCAAGACAGGCACCCATGGGCCTCGGTGGGGCAATCGTCTGCGGTCCCGGGTTCTGCCGTTCCCGACGGCCCAGACCGCGCCGTCATTCACGGGGCCACCACCTTGATGTAGTCTCTGTAGACGGGCGAATAGTTCTGCGCGGCATCCATGTACTGCACCCGCACGGTGTGATAGCCCAGCCCGTCCGGCAGCGTGTGGGCATGGGTGAAGGGATGGATGGCCTCCGCAGGCTCCCAGAGCGTCCAGTTGGAGCCGTTGTCACTGAAACGCATGCGTGTCGCGCTCGCATCCGTCCAGTCCAGGTTCAATGTTACGGCGTGGCTCTTGGTGGTCAGGTCGCCGTTGTTGACAAGAATGCTTCCCGTAGGTGCCACGGTGTCGAGGTAGATGTAATCACTAAAGACGCCGGAACGGTTTTGCAATTTGTCCAAGAACTGCACCCGCACCGTCTTGTGACCATCCGCGCCGGGCAGCGTCCATGCCTTGGTCGCCACCACATCCTCCCAGGCGGACCAGGTGGCCCCGTCATTACTGAAGCGCATCCTCACCACGCCGCCGTCCCCGCCGCCCCAGAACAGCGCCAGCGTTACGTCGGCCGACTTCGTGGCGGAACGGTTGGCGTTGATGGATATGGTGCCTATGATGGCGCCCAATGGAACTGGCCATGACATTGCCGTCTGATCATACGAACCGGTGAGCACCTTGGTCTCATCCGGCGAAAACGCCACCGACGTCACGGTGTTTCCGTGGCCGGTGAAGCTGCGGATTTCAGCGCCGGTCGACGCGTTCCACAGTTTCGCCGTGGCGTCCCACGAACCGGTGAGCACCATGGTCCCGTCCGGCGAAAACGCCACAGAATACACGGCGCCCCCGTGGCCGGTGAAGCTGCGGATTTCAGCGCCGGTCGACGCGTTCCACAGTTTCGCCTTCTTGTCATCCGAACCGGTGAGCACCTGGGACCCGTCCGGCGAAAACTTCGCCGACTCCACGAAGCCCGCGTGCCCGGTGAAGGTTCGGACAAGAGTTCCGGTCACCGTGTCCCACAGTTTCGCTGTGTTGTCCATAGACCCGGTGAGTGCCTGAGTCCCGTCCGGCGAAAATGCCACGGACATCACGTAGCCCGCGTGCCCGGTAAAGGTTCGGATTTCATCGCCGGTAGCCGCGTTCCACAGCTTTGCCGTCCAGTCGTCCGACCCGGTAATCACCTGGGTCCCGTCCGGCGAAAACGCCACGGATCTCACCGAGTTTGAGTGCCCGGTGAAGGTGCGAATTTCCGCGCCGGTAGCCGCATCCCACAGTTTCGCCGTGTTATCCACAGATCCGGTGAGCGCCATGGTCCCGTCCGGCGAAAACGCCACAGAATAGACGGCACCCCCGTGGCCGCTGAAGCTGCGGATTTCAGCGCCTGTCGACGCGTCCCACAGTTTCGCCTTCTTGTCATCCGCCCCGGTGAGCACCTGGGTCCCGTCCGGCGAATACGCCACGGACTCTACAAAGTTCGTGGAGACCGTAAAAGTGCGGAGCGGCGTGGAGATGGTGTCGCCCCAAGACGCCGTGGCGGTGAGCAGCATGAACGCGCCCGCCAGTACAATGGCCATGACCCTAAAGCATTTCTGTGACATGATTGTCCAAGCTCCTTTTGTGTTTTGTTCGCACTTCACTTGCTCTTTTTTGGGCGTTGCTTCCGGCCCAGCCAGAAACACCATGCTTGTCATGTGCACTCCACGTGTTCTACTTCCTTCCCGACTGCGCGGACATCAAGTTGGTCTTTCAAATATTCCTTCCGAAGCGCGGTCAACAGCCTCTTCTTGATGTCATGCCCTCCGTTCGCGCTGTCGCGCAGTTGCCAGGCTTCTGTGATGACATGCCGCGCCATATTCTGCGCCCGGTCCGGATTGCGCGTCAGCGCGAGTGCCGCCGAATAGCACCTCTTTGTATGCGACAGTAATGCCTGCTCGAACGCATCCATCTGTCAGGCCCGCATTCTCATATGTCCTCACTTGTGGCTATCGCTTGCCAAGGTTGCCGACTTGGAGTCCCCTTAATACTTTGACGCCCGCTTGTTCCAGCCGTCGTCAAAGCCCGCCCTGTAGTACGGTTCAAAACGGACGTCGTTGGGGTCCGACTGCCAGTGCCGCCCGTAGTCGTTGCTCTGGTTGCTTGCGCGGTCTTCCCTGCCGACCATGTACCCCTCCTTGTAATAATCCTTCATGTCCGCCTCACTCACTTTGCCGTTGGAACCGCCGGGTGCCCTGGCCGCGTAGTAGCCATCCGTATAGCCACTCTTGAAGAAGGGCTCGAAGCGGGTGTCATAGTCACCGGCGTACCGTGTGTGGTCGCTGGATCTCCCGGCCTTCTTGTCGGCCGCCCCCTTCTTCTTGCCGTCATCGTAGTAGCCCTGCTGGTTGCCGTCCATGCCGCTGCTGGGGGGGGCGCTCCCCGTCTGGGCCGCGGCATATCCGTCCAGATAGCCGCTCTTGAAGAACGGCTCGGAGTCGCGGTCGTAGTCGCTCGCGTACCGTGCATAGTCACGGTTCTTTCCGGCTTTTTTGTCGGCCTCCCCCCTGTTCTTGCCATCGTTGTAATAGGCCATTCCCGCGTCGTTGGAACCACTGTCCACCTTGGCCACGTAGAATCCGTCCGCATACCCGCTCTTGAAGAACGGTTCAAAACGGCTGTCATAGTCGCCTGCGTAGCGCGTGTAGTCACGGGGCTTGCCGGCCTTCTTGTCGGCCATCCCCTTCATCTTGCCGTCATCATAATAGCCCTGCTGGTTGCCGTCCATTCCGTTGCTGTTGGCACCGTTGCCCGCACCGGCCGCGCCATAGCCGTCGGCATAGCCCTTTTTGAAATAGGGCTCGAAGCGGCTGTCGTAGTCATTGGGATACCGTGTGTGGTCAAGGGTCTTGCCCGTCTTCCTGTCGAACTCCCCCCTGTTCTTGCCGTCGTCGTAATAGCCCTGCTGGTTGGCGTCCATGGCGCCGCCGCCGGCGTTGCTTCCGGCGTTGGACACACCATAGCCGTCCGCATAGCCCTTTTTGAAGAACTCCTCAAAGCGACTGTCATAGTCCTTCTTGTGGCAGGCATAGTTGGAGGGAACGCCGTTCTTTTTGTCGGTCTTCCCCTGCTGTTTGCCCAAGTTGTAATAGCCCTGCTGGCCCATGGCCGCGCCCAACGCCTGACCCATCTTCTTGAACGGGTCGTCAGCACGGCCGGAAGACGTGGACAGGAGCACGCATGCCGCCACCATGAGTCCGGCCAAACCTGCGTGCACCACGCCAATCGCCGCCCCTCTCCCTGCGTTTCCACATCGCATCCGCTTCGTTTTCATGGGGCGCATTCCTTTCCATAGGTTGTCCCATTTGGTAATGCGGGAATCATGCAGACCACTGACCAGGACCGCCCCAGTCCTCTTTGCATGGGGGATGCCGGCTTTGCTGACCTTTTGCCGCCGGCTCCATGCGATCACATTGTCGCCTGTCAACCGCCTTACGGCACTAAGGTTTTCCCTGATTACCCCCCTCGATTTTCCCGACTCGCGATGCTTTTGGAGAACCCAGCAACGGCGGCACAAACCCAAGCACTTCCTGGCGTGGTTTGAAAATGGTTCTGGGGGAATGGTCCAAGGTGGCACTGGAGGCCGTATGGATTGCCTGCGTTCATTGCGAACGAAGGGGAACAATCCCATTTTTCCATGGCCTCATACGGGCAGGCAAGTGCTTTGCTTCGTTCACGATGACTGGCAGTAAGGTGTGCCCTACCGCGCGCGGCGGCGGGCCAGCGCCATCAGCACGACGAGACTCAGTCCGCCGAGGAAGAAATCGCCGATGCGTTTCTGCAAACCGGCCAGGGTAAAATAAGACTTGTTGCAGGTGCAGCCGCCGGTGCTGATGTTCAGATAACTCGCCAGTTCGCTCTGCGAAATCTTGCCATCACCGTTGTAGTCTATGGCCATGAACTCCGCGACCGTAAGTTCATGCTGGGCGGCCTGCGCCTCGGCAATGCTCAGCACCCCGTCCTGATTGGTGTCGGCGGCGGCAAACGCGTCGTACAGCGCCTGTGCCACCTGCGCGGCCTCGCCTTCGCCCTCTCCCTCACCCTCGCCTTCGCCCTCCACCGTTTCGCCCTCCGGTGCGGCGGTGCAGCGCCCGTTGGCGACCACCAGCGACACGATGGAACCCTGGTCGGCCGAACTGCCGGCGGCGGGAACCTGGCTTGAAATCTGGCCCTTGGCAAAGATGTCGCTGCAGTGCTGGCCGGTCACCTGCGCGGTCAGTCCCGCCGCCTGCAGGGTGGTCACGGCGGAGGCCTGCGCAAGGCCCTCGACGCCCGGCACGGTTATCTGGGACGGCGATTCACCCTCGCCGGAAGGGGTGATGGCCACATTGTCGACAAAGAAATTGGTGGCCACCTGCGTGGTGCCGGTGCCGTCGGTGTGGCCCTCAAAGCGGAGCAGGTGGGCCGTGCCGTCGGCATAGCCGGAAACGGACACGCTCACCGGCGTGTAGGCGGCATAGGCGGCCGCGTCGGCCTGGGTGACCTGGAACAGTTGCGTGCCGTCCATCAGCACCCGAAGATAGCCCGGCACATGCGCGATGGGTATTTGCAGTTGAAAGCTGAGCACGGCGGAGGCCGCCACCGGAACGGTCACGCTTTGCTCGGCGTAATCGTCCTCGGCCGCGCCCTCGACACCGCCAAACCACGCCCACCATGTGCCGGCAAAGGGACCGTAGCTTTCTCCTGGTTTCAGGCAGTCCCCATTGCAAATGACGGAGCCGTAGGCGGTCGAGTCCTGTGTCCATACGGGGTTGGGGTTGCCCAGTTCAAAGCCGCCGTCAATGACAGGATCAGCGCCGATATTGGGCGTGAAGGCGTAGCAACTTCCGCCGTTGTCGCTGACCGTGCTGTTGCCCACGGCATCGGCGGAGCTGATGGATGCCAAATAGGACGCATTGGGCGCCAGCCCGGTCAGCACGGTGCTGTGGTTGGTTCCGGAAGCCGTTGTTCCAATCGATGCGGCCGGGTCGTGGCAGGCCGTTGCCGAATAGGCAATCACGCCGCTCGCCGTTTCGTTGGTCTGAAACTGCACCGACACCGAGGTCGGGCTAATGGTGGTAAAGGTGAGGGCGCTGACCACAGGGGGCGCGCAGTCCGCCTGTGCCGTTACTGTAATGTCCTGCTGCGCGCCTGCGCCGGTGTTTTGGTCATGGTAGAGCACGGTAATGGTGGTTCCGTCAGCGATGCTGAGCGTTCCATTCTGTGCCGCGGCAGGGGCGGAGCCCAGGGGGATACTTCCCGTGAATTTGTGCGAATTGGCGGCGGTCTGGGTCAGGGTCACCGTTTCGGTGTCCCCCGCGCCCGAAGTTACGGTGACCTGCTGGGTGGTGCCCGCCGCGTTGGTGTCGGTCAACAGGATGCCCACCGTGCCGGTGCAGGAATAGACGCTGTGGTCCAGGGAGAGTGCGCCTTTTCCGTCAAGCTCGGGAACGAACTGGGCAAAGGTGGACGCCTTGCTCACCTCTTCGGCGGCGGTGGTGCTGTCGGGCATTACGCTGGACACGAAACAGCCGCCGTTGGCGTTGAAGTCGGTGTTGCCCCGCACCAGAATGCCTTCCACCACGCCCGTGGCGGCGTTGAACACGGGCGAGCCCGAATTGCCGGCGTAGGTGTCGAGGTTGGCCACAAAATAGCCGGTTGCCGTATTGTCGATGACATGGGTGGTGGCGCCGAAGGCGACCTTTTTGGGCAGGCCGGAAGGATAGCCGATCACGCCCACTGCCGTGGAGACGGGCACATCGCCCGTGCGGTGAATCGCCAGCGGCACGGCGCCGGGGGCGGTGACAACGCGGTCCAGTTGGATGATTGAATAGTCCAGCCCTGTGCTCTGGTTCAATTGGTGTCCCAGCAGCACGGTGCCCGTGTACACCTGGTCCGCGGTGACATCGATATTGGGCGTGGTGGCGTTGGTCATTTCAAAACCGAAAACAAAGCGCACGCTGGAATAATCGTTTGCGTTGAAGCAGTGCCCGGCGGTGGCCACAATGTCCGGCCCCACGAGGAAGCCGGTGCAAAACGCGGCGGTGGGCTGGTTGGCAAAAGGTTCACCGGCACAGGGGGGCAGGCCGTTGCTTCTGTAGGCACTGGTGACGATATGCCAGCCGCCGCCCGAGGCGGTCAGTTCAGAGGTGGACAGCAGTGCGCAGACCGACCCGGCCCAGGCCTTGATGGTGGGGTTGCTTTCCTGGTACACATCCATGCGGTCATCGGTGCCGTAGATGACTTTTTCCCCGGCCTGGATGGGAGTCCAGGGCACACCGGAAATCACGGTGCGGCCGCTGTCATCCGGACCCAGGGGCACCAGCCCGGTCGTGCTCCTGCGCGTCTCGGGCGTGGCCGATGCCGCAGCGGCATGCAAAGCCGCAAGCACACAAAACGCCGCCAATCCAAAAGATCCAAACCGGGTGTTCATGCCACCCCTTTCCTGTTTGCTGCGGGATGAATCCACCGGGCCTTTCGGCAACCCGACCGCCGACAGCCCTTGAAGAAGGCCTCGTGCTATTCTATCACGGCCCACCGAAAATGTGACTCCCGGAGCGCCTCATTTGCGCTAAGTGCTTGTCCCGCAAGGACGAAGACAATCTAACTGTTCTTTAGAAGACGCTTCATGGCCGGATAAAGTTGACGGTATTGCCCGTGCATTTCACGATAGTGCCCGTGACGGACGCTGTCTGGCTCGAAGACGCGGTCTTGGGCAACGAAGCAGGCCACACCTTCCGCAGGACTGTTAAATGCGCCGGTGGCGCAACCGGCGAGGATGGTCGCGCCGAGCGCGCCGCATTCGGTAATCTTGGGGCGCACAAAGGGCACACCGTAGATATCGGCCTTGATCTGGAGCCATGCGGCGGACTTTGCGCCGCCACCGGTGGCGACGAATTGGGACATGTCGATGCCCAGCCCGCGCAGGGCGTCAAGGCTTTCGACGAAGTAGAACGCCGCGCCCTCGATGATGGCCTTGAGAATCTCGCCGCGTGCCGTGCTGGTGCGCAGGCCCGCGATGACGCCGGCCGAATCGGTGATGAAGTCGGGCGCGCCGGTTGCCTCGAAATGGGGCAGCACGAGCAGCCGCGTCGGCGCGGCGGGCATTTCACCCATCAACGCGCCGTACACGTCGTCGCCCTGCAGGTCGGCGGCAAAGGTGTTGCGGAACCAGTTCACCAGCGAGCCGCTTTGGTTGTAGAGGAACGACAGGTACAGGCCGGGCACGACATGATGCTCCACATTGAGCCCCAGCGGAAGCATTGTCGCGGCGCTGGGAATGCCGTCGTAGACCGGCGTGATGCACTCGACCGTGCCCATGCCGCAGACCGCCTTGCCGCCACTGCAAATGCCCGCGCCCAGCGCGCCGCAGCACTGGTCGTGCGCACCCACAACAATCTTCACCCCGGCGGGCAGGCCCAGTTCGGCGGCCACATCGGCGCGCACTTCCCCCGCCACCGTGCCGCTCGGCACGGGCCGCGGCAGGCGTTCCGCGTCGATGCCCGACCAGGCCAGCAGCGGCGCCGACCAGGCTTCCTTGCGGATGTCGAAAAGTAGCGTGCGGTTGGCCAGCGCATAACTCGTGACGGGTTCGGCGCCGAGCATGACCGACACCAAATCGCCCCACAGCAGGAATTTTGAGGCGCTGTTGAAAAGCGCGGGATCATTGTCGCGCAGCCAGAGCAGTTTGGGCAGCGAATAGTTCGGGCCGGGAATGTTGGGGTTGATCGCGTAAAAGGCTTCGCGGCCGAAATGGGCCTCCAGCCGCTGCGCGTGTTCCGCGCCGCGAATATCCACCTGCAAAATACTGTTGGCCAGCACCTGCCCGTCGCGGTCCACCGGCGTCATGGCTTCGCCCATGGAACTGATACACAGCCCCGCGATGGGATCATGCGCCGTCTGCGCCGCCACCTCGGCGATGACCTCCCTCACCCGCGCCAGCACCAAACGGCTGTCCAGTTCGGCCCAGCCGGGCCGCGGATGCACTGTCGGATACTCGCGGTGCGCCGAAGCAATGCAGCCGCCCTCAACGCTGTATGCGGCGGCCTTGCAGCCGCTCGTGCCCACATCAATGCCAAGAAGACTCATGACGTGATGACCCCGTGTGTGAAGTTGCAGGTAGCATACGCGGAAATACCAATTGACACAATATGAAACTCGGGAAGTTGAACCAAGGCGGCACGAAGGACACGAAGGGGAGCATGGCCCGCAGGGAACAGCGTTAACATGGACAGTCATGATGAACAAGATTTTTTTAGAAGTGCCTGTGATGATTGGCGGTCTGCTGACGCAGACGCGGCGGTGTTCCTGAAATTCACGCAGGTTGCCACCCCGGTTCTCACCGAGTCAGACCGGGTTGCGATCGGAAAGACGGCTCGGGGAATCATAAAACGAATCGCAGATTCAGCAATTCCCATGCGTGTTGATGAGATCTTTCCCGCAGAGAGTCTCGCATATTTGCATGGCCCCGCCCGCCCAACATCTGCAATTCTGCAACACACGAGTCCCTCTCGCGGTCAGGCCGCGGCCTGACCGCATGCCGCAGGAGCAGCCCTGACGGCATTTTGGGACCGTAGATGCCCGCCAAGGAATTATGGCACTGAACTTGCCACATCAATCCTTGGAAAACTGGAACTTGCAAAAGGATGAAGATGCGAGTTCAAGACACATATGTTCATCAAAGTCTCCACCGTATACGTCGCCATGGGCATCGTGGGCATCGTGGCGCCGATTTTTCTGCGCGCAAATACGCGATGGATGAATCAACGAAACGCCGATGACGGGCAATCAGGGTTCTGCGATTGTGGTGGAACGAGTACATCACGATGGAAATCAAAGAGATAACATACAGAAGGAAATGCACATGAACAAGAGGCATTCAGGATGGCGCGCGGGAAGCTGGGCGCTCGTTATGGTCCTGTTGGGAATGACGGGACTGGCATTCGCCCAGCAGTCATGCCCGGCTGGGTCTATTTTCTCCCAGCGCCCGACGATGGTCACCGGCGACGGGTCCGTCCGCGTGTGGGTGAGCGACAACGCTTACGGTCCCGGCAATACGACGGCTGCCTCCGCCTATGACAACTATTCCCTACCCGCGGGGGCTAAGATCACTGGGCTGACCTGGTGGGGCGCCGAGATAAGCGGGTCAACTTACTGTGCGGCCGCGCGTTTGTCGCCCGCCTTTGTTATTACCGTCTACACGAACGACACCTCCGGCGCAAACCCGATGCCCGGCACGGTTGTTTCCAGCCAAACGGTGACGGCCAGCAAAGCGGCCACGGGCGACGTTTATGCGAACACCCTCAACCCGGGATGTCCCAGTCTGCCGCTGTACCAGTACACGGCGGTCCTGCCAAGCTCCGTCGCCCAGACCGATGGATGGATCTCGATCCGCGGGGCTGTGGCCGGCAGTGCAAACGGGGTGATCTTTCTGAATATATCCTCCGTCTCGGCCAGCGGCACCTCAACATCCATCCTGGGCAACATGCGTGAATACAACGGCGTCAATCTGCCCTACAATGTCAGGACCGGCGCCAACCGCGATGTCGCATTCTGCATGGCGGGCACGGTGCTGGTGCCCAACGTGGTGGGCATGACACAGGCGGCGGCCACCACGGCGCTCAGCACCGGCATGCTGGTGACCGGAACGGTGACCCAGTCTTACAGCGCCACCATTCCCGCGGGTGCGGTCATCAGTCAGAACCCGGCGGCGGCCACCGAGCAGCCGGGCGGCACCGCCGTGGCCCTCACCGTGTCCCTTGGACCGCAGCCGGTGCCCGTGCCCGATGTGGTCGGCATGACGCAGAGCGCCGCAGAGTCGGCGATTACGGGCGCCACCCTTGCGGTGGGCACTATTACCCAGGGGTACAGCCCCACCGTTCCGGTGGGCTCGGTCATCAGCGAAAGTCCGGTCGCGGGCACGCTCGCGGTTCCCGGAACCCCGGTCAACCTGGTAATCTCTCTGGGCCCGCACTATGTCACCGTTCCGGATGTGACGAACCTCGCGCAGGCCTCCGCCCAGGCGGCCCTGACGACGGCTCTCCTGACAACAGGCACCATCAGCAATCAGCAGAGTATCACCGTGCCGGCCGGCGCGGTCATCAGCCAGAATCCCCTTGCCGGCGCATCGGTCGTGGAAGGAACCCCCGTGGCGCTTGTGATCGCGCTGGCGCCGGGAACCACGCCTAACGTGGTGGGCATGACCCAAACCGCAGCCGAGGCGCAACTCACATCCGCAAGCCTGGTTCTTGGCACCGTCACCCAGCAGTATAGCGCCACCGTCCTTGCGGGCTTGGTCATCAGTCAGAATCCCGTGTCGGGAACCTCCGTGCTGTCCGGCACCGCCGTGAACCTCGTGATTTCACAGGGGCCGCAGCCGGTTCCCGTGCCCGATGTGGTCGGTCTGCCGCAGAATGACGCGCAGTCGGCGATCACGGGCGCAACCCTGACCGTGGGCATCGTGGTACAGGCATACAGCCCCACCGTTCCCACCGGGTCGGTCGTCAGCCAGAATCCTTCGGCCGGCACACCGGCACTGCCCGGCACGGAAGTCGACCTCGTGATTTCACAGGGGCCGCAGCCGGTTAACGTGCCCAATGTGGTGGGCCAAGCGCAGAGTGATGCGCAGACACTGATCACCGGCGCGACCTTGGCCGTGGGCGTTGTGACCCAGGCGTACAGCAGCACCGTTCCCTCCGGTTCGGTCATCAGCCAGAATCCGGCGGCGGGCACTTCCGTGCTGCCGGGCGCCGCAGTTGACCTCGTGGTTTCGCAGGGGCCACGCCCCGTGACCGTGCCCAATGTGGTGGCCCGGACGCAGAGTACTGCGGAGGGGATGATTGTCGGCGCAACGCTGGTCGTGGGGGTTGAGACCCAGGCGTACAGCCCCTCCGTTCCCTACGGCTCGGTGATCAGCCAGAATCCGGCGGCGGGCGCTTCCGTGCTGCCCGGCACCGCGGTCAACCTGGTGGTCTGCACGGAACCAATCGTTCCCAATGTGGTGGGCGAGTCGCAAAATGCCGCGCAGACGTTGATTGTCGCCTCAGGCCTGACGGTCGGCGTTGTCACCCAGACCTACAGTGACACCGTTTCCGCCGGCCTGGTCATCAGCCAAGACCCGATAGAGGGCACGCTCAGTCTGCCCGGCACTGCGGTTAACCTTGTGGTTTCAAAGGGTGCCGCGCCGCCGGTGCCGGTCGCGGGAATCTTGGGACTCTCTGCCCTGGTCAGTGCCATGGGCGCCATGGGCATCGCCAGACAGCGCCGCAGGCGCTAGCATAATCCCAAAGCTGCCATGTGAACAGAGCAGAGCCGCCGAGTCAGTTCGGCGGCTCTGCCATTTTGTGCGCCCGGGAGTGCGGGTCCACTTTATGGGCAGGTCGTTGCATGCCTGACAGGAGAAAGTGCCGGACGGACGTCGGGGATGCAAAGCGCCAGATGAAATCAGATGAAGAACGCAGGCGGGATGGCATGCCACTGTGGAGAGAACGGGCTGGTCGGGGCGGCCCGCGTCTTGCGCTTTTGGCGGGACTGGGTGTAGGGTAAGGGCATGGCTTCCATTGCACTGCATATCCGCGACGGGGCGAACCGGATCACGCTGGAGATGATGCTCCGGGCCGTGGGGCATGTCATTGTGCCGGAGGGCGGCGATGCCGCCGTCACGGACGATCCCGCCCGTGCCGTGCGCGAGGCGCGGGAGCGTCCCGCGCTGCTGCTCTCGACGGCGGGCGATGTTGCCGCCGCGGTGGAGGCCATGCGGCGGGGGGTGTACGGATACATTTTCCTGCCCTTCCAGCCCGGCGAGGCGGCGCTGATGGTGGAACGCGCCCTGGGGGCAAGGGTCGGGCCTTCCGCGTCCCCCCACGGCGAAGCGGAACCGGTTTCGCTGGACGATGCGGAGCGGGAACATGTCGAGGCGGTGCTGCGGGCCTGCCGGGGCAACCGCGCCGAGGCGGCGCGCAGGCTCGGCATTGGGCGCAATACGCTGTGGCGGAAGCTGCGGCGGTACAGAGGGTAACGCGCGCGGCTCTTTTTTTGAGTGCGTGCGGCCACGCCGCCGCTTTGGATGGCGGAAGGCACGCTTCCGGCCGCCGGGGCACGGCCCAGGCGAAGAAAAGCGGCGGCATGGCCACCGCGGTCAATAGGAAGCACCCGCCGCCCTGTGCGCCGGGTTGCGCGGGATGCGCCGAAACGGCTACGATCAGGGCACGGGAAGGGCGCGGGGAGGTGTGTCCGATTTCCGCATTTTGAGGATGTTCCCTTGACCGACGAGAATCCCGAATCTGATGTTCAGCCGACCGCCGTTTTGGCGGAGGGGGACGCCCTGTCTGCCGAAGACACCGCGTCCGCTGCAGACGCCGCACCTGCCGTGGAGGATGTCACGGATGAGGTGCTGCGCCTGCAACTGGACCAGTTTGAGGGGCCCTTTGAGGTGCTGCTCTATTTGATCAAAGAGCAGGAAATCGACATCTTCGACATTCCCATCATGCAGGTGACCGAACAATACCTGCGCTTTCTCGACCTGTTGCGCGGGGAAAACCTGGATGTGGCGGGCGAATTCCTTGTCATGGCGGCCACGCTGATTCAGATTAAATCGCGCATGATCCTCCCGGTGGAACTGGACACGGAGGAGGACGAGGAGATTGAGGAGGAGGATCCGCGCCTCGAACTGGTGGGCAAACTGCTGGAATACCGCAAGTTCCGCGACCTGTCCCGCGGGCTGGGCGACCGGGCCGAGCGCCAGTCGGACCAGTTTGGGCGGCGGGTGCGGCCCGTTTTCGAGGCGGTGGAGGACGAGGACGACGGATTTATCGAGGTGAGCCTCTACGACCTGCTCAAGGCGGTGCGGGCAGTCCTGCGCTTCGTGGCGGGTGACTTGTTCCACAAAGTGACCATGGAACAGTCCTCGGTGGACGAGAAGATCGGCCATATCGAGGCGCTGCTGCTGGAGCAGGAGAGCGTGTCCTGGACCGAACTGTGGCGCGCCTGCCGCAGCCGTGTCGAACTGGTGTGCTGCCTGCTGGCCATCCTGGAACTGTGCCGGATGCGCCGCATCCGCGCCCATCAGCACGGTGCTTTTGGCGAGATTCGCATTTTTGCCCGCGACCGCGACGCTGACCCGGGCATTGAAGAGACCGCGACGGATGTGGCCCTTTCCTGACAGCCGCCCGCTCTGGGTGCGGGGAGAGGCGGCCGCCGCGCGCCATTTGCGGTGGAGGGGATTCCGCATTCTCGCCCACAATGCCCGTTTCGGCCACAACGAGGTGGACATTATCGCGCAGGACGGCGACACGACGGTATTTGTGGAGGTGCGCACGCGGGCCAGCGCCGAAGTGATGCCGCCGGAAGACAGCATCACCTATCCCAAGCGGCGCCATCTGCGCGCCGCGGCGCGTTCTTACCTGTCACGCCATCCCGACCCGGAGCGCTATTTCCGCTTTGACGTGGTCGGTGTGGTGATGCCGGCGCACGGCAAGCCCGAGATAGCCCATTATCCAGACGCGTTCCGCATGGACGAATAGCGTCCGCACCCCGCCAATCAGGGTGAAACAGCTCCCCGCCGCGGCTAACAGCGCCCCACCATGGCCTGTGCCAGCCGCAGGTAGATCCGCACCGAGTCGCGCACCCTGCGAAAATGGGAACTGCGGTTGCCCGGTTCGTAGACGGTGCGCACCGGCGCTTGGGCAAGCGTGAAACCTCCGCGTGCCGCGAACACCAGCATCGCCATCTCGGTTTCATAACGGCCGCCCGGCACCCTGTCGACCACGGCCTGCGCAAAGCGCGGGGAAAGCACGCGAAACCCGCATTGCGTGTCGGGCAGGTTGCGCCCGAGCAGCATCCTCGTTATCCACGCGCTGACCTTGTTGCCGAAGCGGCTGCGCCAGGGCACGATGTCACTGTCAAATTGGCGCTGGCCGATGACCAGGTCCGCGTCTTCACGTCGAAAGGCATCCATCAGCGCCGCAATGTCCGCAGGATCATGCTGTCCATCGGCGTCCATCAGGCAGATCGCGCCCGCGCCCGGGTCCTTCAGGATGCACCGCAATCCCTCGAGGATGGCATGGCCCTTGCCCTGGTTGCGTGGCAGGCGCAGGACTTCGACTCCGGGCAGCGCCAGCGCCTCTGCTGCCCCATCGGTGCTGCCGTCGTCCACAACAAGCACGCGCGCGGCGCGCGCGGCGGCCCCGATGGCCACCGGCCGAATCCGATGACCCACATTGAAACAGGGAATGATCACCGAAAGCCCCGGGATCTGTTCCATGGCCGAAAGTCCTTTCTCGTTTGCAGCGCTCTTTTTCGCCTGACCCGCCAAAGAAGAGTGCGGTTCCGTTCTCACCCGTCCAATTGTTGTCACCGGCCCGTTGATCTTCATCCAGTGAAACCCCTGTCAGGAGGCCTTTGGCCGGACAGGACATCCTATTCCTCCGTGGCAACCCGGTCCTGCCCGTCGTCGTCCCTCACCTGCCTTTGACGTTAAGCAGGCTCGTTTTCTTGTGGAGAATTCTCACGGCGATATATAGGCTTGTGAACAGTCCGAGTATGCACATCCACATGACATCAATCCGCCATCCATGTCCGAGATAAAACTCGGTCATTTCATTGGTGGCGAACAGTGCGATGATTAGGCCGAAACATCCCTGGTATTCACGCCGGACAAAGGCGCGAAAGGAAAAGGGCAGCGCCGGTTTCTGCCAGTGCGAGAATCTGGGGATGAACGCGGGCGTGCGTGACGACCACGCCATGTACTCTTCGCCAAAACGCGGCCGAAGGAACATTTCCTCCGTGAAAATGATGCGCTCGTAGTGCAACGTGAAGGCCAGCGTGTAAATCACCGGAATCCACCACAGATGGAGGTACAGGGCGATGGAAAGCAGCATGAAGAAGTTGCCCAGGTACAGGGGGTTCCGCACGATGGAGTACATTCCGGTCGTGTTCAGCGAATCGGCAATCTGCCGCTTCGTATTTCGGCCTGATGTCTTGTGGGGCACGTATCCTGCGGTCAGGCCGCGAATCATCACGCCAAAGAGGCCGACAAGAATGCAGAACAGTTCCCAAAGCTGCTGGAGCAGGTGACTCCCGAAGGGGTAGCTAAAGTGTTTTAACGAGGCCGCCATGAGGAGCACCAGGAGCAGTGGAAAATAGCTTCTCCACTTGAAAAGCCATTTTCCGCTGCTTTCCATTTCCTCAATCAAAGGCATGTGTTTTCTCCTCCGTCCCGGTTACCTCACCCAAATTCCGGACCGGCAGGAGCACACCCCTGCCCATAACCCGGAAAGCATGAAACACCGCATTTGCGCGGCGCTTGCCATTGACTTGCAAAGCATCTCTTGTCATTTCGTCCGTTGGATGTCCTGTTGTT
Source organism: Candidatus Hydrogenedentota bacterium (assembly GCA_903893795.1). Classification (GTDB taxonomy): domain Bacteria; phylum Hydrogenedentota; class Hydrogenedentia; order Hydrogenedentales; family CAITNO01; genus CAITNO01. The sequence goes on from CAITNO010000127.1 coordinate 40,215, forward strand.
GTGCTTAAACACCGCTCCGCTCTATGGAAGGTGTTTTCATCCGCATTGTTGCGGTCTTTTCATTTTGGCAACGGCGCGAACGTGCGTTTCATCAACCTGCGTTGCGGCTTTAACTAAACCGCCACGGAACGCCGGCTATTCCTCCTGTTACGGACCATGCAGCGGAAAGGGGGAATATCCGCAGTCCACCGCATTGGCCCAAACCAAAACGACAGGGCCTGTCGGATGTTGCGCGTGGAAGACGTGGTGACCGACAGACAGCGGGCGGGACTCGTTGAACGGGGTGCCGTCCAGCACACCGTCCACAAAGCCGCTCTCCCCCACCACCGCATACCGTGCGGGCACGGCAACATCAAATTCGATGGGCGCCGAACTTGCGTTTGAACTCCATGAGAGAACCTGTCCGGCAACGGAAAGGGGACCCACGGAGATAAAGTTCCCCTGCAGGAAAGCGCGCGCCTGGCGCGGGAAATTGGTCGAGGGAAGGGCAACGCAGGTCTTTGTTGCAATAATGCGGTCCGCAATGTCGTCCTCCAACAGGCCCATGCGAAAACGCATTTTGGTCATCTTCTCCAGGACGTGGTAGGTTGACCGTTTTCGAAATATCGTTTCACCCTTGTTGTCGGCAACCCAGTCGTCCGGTCCGGTCAGGCGCAGTGCGGCCCTGACCATGTCGACATGGTCCCGCAGATGATTTTTCCAGGGTAATTGGCAAAAGGCAAGACATGCCATGAGCAGCGCGACCGCAAACAGGCAGGCAAAGCGGGGAGACCTTCTTATGCGTGCGGCAATGCCCGCCGTGTCGGCCTTGCCTTCCCCGGAAACCGGGAAAAGCCATCCGGCGGCCTGAATCGAAAAGAAGGGCACCCACAGCGGAAAGTCCTCATTCGATAGCACCGGCCAGAAGCCGAGCAGGATCGCCATGTACAGCCAGTTCGCGCTCGTCACCACCACCTGCGCCGCCGCATTGCCCGGATTGCGGCGGCAGGTGCGGCGCATGGACCGAATCCAGAACCATGCCAGAAGAGGAAAGAAAAGCATGCGCAAATAATCCCGCTTGGCACCCGGCACGGCGTTGTGCCCTATCACGCAGTGTGCCAATTGGGGCAGCGCGTGCTGCGTGGCAAAGAATGCAACAAGCGCGCACGGAACAATCAGGAACCCCGCCACCATGGCGGCACCCCAGCCCGCAAGCACCCGAATCGGGGGGCTTTGGTCTTCCCCCCGCAGGAAGAACAGCATCGACCCCGCCGCGCCGGCCAGCACCATCAGCAGCAGCACGGTCTTCATCGATACCGCAACGGCGGTGCCCAGCAACAATCCCGCCAGCAGCATCCGCACCATATTGGGCGGCTTCATCACCAACACCGCAATGGTCATCACCCACAGGAGTATCCAGAGGTCATCGGTGCGAAACTCGAGTGTTCCGAGAAACATGAAGGGTGTCAGGGCGGCAGTCAGGACCGCCCATCCTGCGGCACGCCTGTTTGTTACGGCACAACCGATCCAATACGTGAAGGCAAGCGTGAGCAGATAGAGCGGAAACACCAGGAGTCGCATCCAGACGATGATGTCGGGCCTTTCACCGAAGAATCGAAAAGCCGGAATGCAGAGGATGTGAAACAGCGGCGTGTGGTTGTCGAAGAAGTCCCGATACGGGATGAGTCCCTGGGACCAACCCCAGATGACGTGCAGGTGCTGGGATTCATCGCTGTCCACACGGTAATGCAGCAGATAGACCAAACGCAGCGCGATGGCCGACAAGAGAAGGACGGACACAAGACGGCCGTCTCCCGAATCCGGGGCGGGATGCTGAGACTCGGGTCCCTGGTCCCCGGATTCAGCAGTCTCCGAGGTATCGGTTCGGCCTGAACAATACACGCAACAACTACCTCCTCAGGTTTTACTTCCACTTTCCCGACGAATTGAGGCGTTCACCAAAAGATGAACCCTGCTAGTGCAACATTGTCGCGATTCGTACATTACCTGACTTTTCCGGGAACATTACAGAGAATCTTGGTCGTGTCCGTTGCACAACCGTTGACTTATGCGAAGAGGCGGCAAGCCCCACCTTTCCGCCTGACCACAGTTCCACGTCGGTGGCTGTGAACCTCAATCTTCTGCTAGAATTGACGGCGGAGTGCCATGACCTCCGCCTTTCCCCTCGCAACCCATGCCAACTTCGCCCCCAGGATGAGGAAGGCCGGTTTCATCGGTCCAAAATGCGGATTGTAAACAAAACTCCTTGTTCAATCGTTCGTTATGATGCACCTATGGATAGTCGCCGTCAAGCGGCAAGGTAAATGCCCATGACCGAATCAGCAAATCCGGCCTGCCAGAAAGTCCGGGGAGGGTCGGAAAACGACCTTTCCTGGGCTCTTGCCACGCTCGGGGCGGGACTTTTTCTGAGCGTGGTCTATATCTTTTTTCACCGCTTTAACTCGGATGAGCCACAGCATTTGCACATCGCGTGGGGCTGGGCGCACGGGTTGATGCAATACCGCGATGTCTTCGACAACCACACGCCGCTTTTCCACCTCTTGACGGCCCCCCTCGTCAGGCTTTTCGGTGATCGATACGACTTGCTGCTGTGGATGCGGATGGCGATGCTCCCGCTCTATGCCGGCACGCTGGCATGCACATTCTTTATTGCGAAACGTCTTTATTCCGTGCGTTTGGGAATCTGGGCGGCCGCACTGACTGGAATCTTTCTTCCCTTTCTGGAGAAGACTATAGAATTCAGGACCGACGTGCTGTGGTCTACGGTGTTTGTCCTGGCAGTGGCCGTGAGCGTCGGCCTGCCCTTTCGCCCCGCGCGCGGCTTCCTGCTCGGCGTCATCTTCGGCACGGCCTTTGCCGTCTCCATGAAAAGCAGTGTCCTTCTGGCATGTTTTGTGGGCGCCGCGGTCGTGACGGCCGTGCTGAACGGACGGGAGGCGATGGGCGCGCTCTGCTCCCGAAAAACCGTCCCGGCCACCCTTGCCTTTCTGCTGGGGTTGGCGATCGTCCCTGCGGTCATCATTGCCTGGTTTGTTGCCCATGGCGCATGGGCTGATTTCTATTACGGCACCATTCAGCACAATCTTCTGCCCACCGCGGGCAAGTCTCAGTTGTGGAAGCGGCTTCTCTTTCTGCCGGCCATGGGCTGCCTTCTCGCGGGTGCCCAAAAACTTGCGGCGGCAAAGGACGGGTCCCGGACGGGAACGCCCGCTTATGTCTTCCTTTTCCTGCTGGCAGGCCTCTATTTCTCGGCAATTCTGTTTCTCTGGCCGCTGCCCACGGATCAGGATTCTCTTCCCATGTGGCCGGTGGTGATAGTCCTGCTTGTGCCTTTTCTCGACGGCCCGGCGGAGCATTTTCTCCGGCCCCGGCTTAATGTGCGCTGGCAAAGGCTGCTGCCCCACGCGGCCCTCATCCTTTTTGCCCTGCTCGAACTCGCATTGATTCTGTTCAAGGTGGGCTCCCATCTCTATGACAAGAGGATGACCCAGGAATTCGCCACATGGAAGGCCGTGCTCGACCTCACCGAACCCGGCGACATGGTCATGGACCCCAAAGGTGAGTTCATCTTCCGGAAACGCGCCTATTACTATGCTTTTGAAACGATCACGCGGGCCAGAATGGGCGAAAACCTTCTTCCGGACAACGTGCAGGAGTCCCTGGTCGCGGCACATACCTGCGTGGTCTATCCGGAGACCCAAAGGTACACCCCACGATTCCAGGAGTTCGTTCACGACAACTATCTGTCGGTCGGACCCTTGCTCGTTGCCGGAAAAATGCCCGCGCAGGAGGCTTCCAGCCATCCGGATAGCGTGTTTTTTGACGTGAACGTTCCGGCGGAATACGCCGTTGTCACCGACGGCGGACCGGGGAAAGGCCTGCTCGACGGAAAACCCTTCAAGGACGGCCCTCTACTGGAGGCGGGCAGGCACACCTACCACCCAGCGCCGGGTGAGACCAACCCGGTCCTTTTGTGGGCGCGGGCCGTGGCCAAGGGGTACAACCTTTCCAAATTGTCCGTGGAGAACAAGTGATGCCGCTTGGGCTTTCCAGGGGCACGCGCCTGCTTGCAGTGGTGCCCCATCCGGACGATGAATCGCTGGCCCTTGGCGGACTGCTCAGCCGTGCCGCGAGCGTCGGCGCGGACTTCCGAATCATTTACCTGACCAGCGGCGACAACAACCCGTGGCCACAGCGGGCACTGGAACGGCGATGGCGCATAGGCGCGCAGGACCGGGTTCGGTGGGGGCAGCGCCGCCAGGCTGAAGCGCTTGCCGCATTGGGCCTTCTGGGCGTGCCTTCGGAAAAGGTGGTTTTCCTGGGCTATCCCGATCAGGGGCTCACCCGCCTGCTCATGCAGGGCGATGAAGCCCCCGTGGAACGGCTGACGGAAGTTCTGGACGCATGGCGGCCCACGCTGCTTGCCGCTCCCTGCCTTTCCGACATACATCCTGATCACAGTGCCGCAGCAGTCTTTGTGCGCCAGGCCATGGCGGCAACTCGAACGGAAAACGCCCCCCGATGGATCGAGTATCTGGTGCATTCCAGAAAAGGGTCCTTTCAGCCTTTCCAGGGCCTTTGCCTGCCCTTGTCGCAGGAGCAAAGGAACACAAAACGCGCCGCCATCTCCTGTCACAGAACACAGACCCTTCTTCAAAAACGGAAATTGTTTTCCTTTTCGCGCGGGGATGAACGGTTTGCGCCAGTCTCCGGAAACTCTGAACCCCACCATCCCGTGCTCGATTTTCACTGGCATGACGGCATCCTGCATCTCGGCTTGACGCCAACCCCTTCTCCCGGGGCCTGCGGCCCCATCACCCTGTGCATTGCCGGCAACCGTCAGGGACAGGCCTCTATGCGGAGTGCAATCAGACTGCCCTCTTTTCCCGGCGGGAAATTCGTTGAACTGATGGATTCCCGCAACTCAGAGCGTCTGGGCCGCGCCCGCTTCTACGGCAATCGGCGCCGGGCGACCGTCGTGTTTGAAGATGTGGACCTGGGACATGTGGACCAGTTGTTTGCAAAAGTCAAACGCTCTTTTGGCTTCTTCGACGAGGCGGGTTGGGGCGCCCTGTCGGTTCCGGACGTTCTGGACGCAGAAATCCCTGCCGGATTGCGTGTGGTCGGCTCACCCTGAGCCTGGACTTGGCGCAATAATCCATCTCCCGGACGGGGAGGCCTTGCGCACCGTGCGCCCTGCAATCCACATGCAACCCTTTGGTGTGCCCAAGGCTTGGGGAGCCGTGCGCCGCCCCTGCCGGTTCGGCTATAATCGCCGCGATTTCCAAGGAGTCTATCCCGTGAAGCTTATTTCCCGATACACCCTGCGCCAGATCGGCGCGCCCGCACTGCTTGCCGCGGTGGTGATCGGCTTTTTCATTGTCGGCGGCACGGTGCGCAACCAGATGGGCGAGCTGATCAAGCTCATTCCCGCCGATCAGGTGCACATGCTGGACGTTTCACGCATTTCCTTCTACGCGCTGCCCACCCTGGCGGGCTACATCATCCCAATCACCTTTCTCATGGGGATTATGTTCGCCTTTTCACGCATGGCCCAGTTCAGCGAGATCATCGCCATGAAAGCGGCGGGCATCCCGCTCAAACGGATCGTGCTGCCCGTGATCGCCGTGGGGGCGCTGCTGAGCGGCCTGGTCTACCTGGCGCAGGACATGGGGCGACCCTGGGCCTACCGGCGGATGATGGGCCTGATGATGGTGGAACTGCCGCTGCGGCTGACCATTGACATGCTGCCCACCGGCTCGATTCAGGAATACGGCGGCTGGCGAATCTATATCGGCAAGCGCGACACCGACGGAACGCTGCGCAATCTCACCGTGCTTCAACCCGCCGAGGAAGGCGGGGCGAACGCTTTCTACGCCGACTCGGCGCGGCTCATCCATGAGAACGGGCGGCCCATCCTCGAAATGAGCAAGGGTTATCTGGTGCCGGCCGACCCCACGCGGCACATCACTTTTGAGACGCTGAAACAGCCCGTGCCCACCCCGGAAACGCACAAGGTCCCCAACACAAACGACGGAATGACCATGACCGAGTTGTTTTCCGAAGAGCGGCGCCTGGGGGCGATCTATGCCGAGACGGGGTCGCTGCCTGTGGCTGCCGAACTGCGGGGCATTCGCCTGGAGGTCAAGAACCGGTTCACTTTCCCGTTCATGTGTCTGGCCGTCAGCCTCGTGGGTGCGCCCATCGGCGCCCGCACCCAACGGTCGGGAAGGTCCTATGCCTTCGCTGTGGGCCTGTCGATGATCTGCCTCTATTTTGTGCTGCGCAAACTGGTGGAACCGCCCTACCTGGCGTCGCTGCCGGTGACGGTGCTGCTGGGCCAGATTCCCAACGCGCTGCTGGCCATTGCCGGCCTGACGCTTATCAGCCGGGTGGACCGTGTATGACGCTGCTCGACCGATATCTGGCGAAGCGCATTGTGGGGGCGATGCTGCGCATACTGCTGTCGATGACCCTGCTGGTCGTGGTGGTGGACCTGCTGCTCACGCGGCAGGACAACATCATCAAGTACAAGATTCCCGCGTGGGCTGTCGTTGAATACTACATCTGTTTCATTCCCCAGGTAATCTTTGAATACCATGCGGCCGCGCTGTCGGTGCTCATTGCCGGACTGATGGTGCTCGGCAAATCGGCGCAGGACAACGAGATGACCGCCGTGCTCGCCGGAGGAATCAGTCTGCGGCGAATAGCGCGCGCGCCCGTGGTCGTGGCGCTGCTCGCGGCCATCGGGGCCTATGCCTTTCAGGACACGCTGGGCGTGACCGCATCGCGCACGGCAGAGGTCTTGGACAAGAAATACTTCTCGAAAATCGGCGGCCCCGTGCGCCATGGCACAAGCTGGACCAATCTGGGGGGGCTATGGACCTGCCATGTGCTCAAGTTTAATCCCAGGGCCATGACCGGACAGGACGTCTATCTGCACGCCATCCGGCCCGGCCGGGTGGATGAAATCCGCGCAAACCGCATTTACTGGGACGAAAAGGAACGCCGCTGGTATCTGGAAGACGGCCGCTGGGCCGCTTTTGACCCCGGCAAGGATTGGGAGGTGGTGTCGCAGCGCATCACCCGTGCCCCGGCGCCCTTTGCGGAGAGTCCGGAAGAACTGTTCGCCCTTGATGAGCCGTCCCGGTCCAAAACGGTGCTTGAACTGGCCGGCGACCTGCACCGCGCGGAACATCTGGGCATGCCCGCATTGCGCCAGCAGGTGGAATACCACCTGAAATTCGCACAGCCCGCCCTGTGCTTTGTGATGATCTTCCTCGCCATTCCCTTTGCCCTGCGGCTGCGCCGCGGCGGCTTTATGCTGGGCGTCGGCGCCAGCATCGCCATTGGCCTGGCCTATCTGACCGTTTTTTACATCAGTGTCGGTTTGGGTTATATGGGCACCTTGTCTCCCATGGTCGCCGCCTGGCTGGCCAATGTGCTTTTTCTGGCGGGCGGTTTGTACCTCTTTCGCCGCACCCCCACCTGAGCCTGAAGTAGAGCTCGGCGAAACCGGCACCCTCCACCAGTGCAGGCAGAGGATGCCTACAATGCGGAATGCGCTATGGGTGGCCGCTCGTTTTATTCAACCACAACATGTTGTGTTTGCGGGGGGATAATTTCTTTGGGTGGCCTATTGCGTTGTGGTCGCGCAATGCACTACACTACTGACGGGTCCTATAATGCCCAGTGTCAACATATTATGAAGTGGCTTCGTTGTCCCAACCGGCATGGTAATGACCCCTGCGTTTCAATTGTTCTAAAGAAACCGTGTTTTACAGCGTCCGGAGCATTGTGTGTCCGCACTTCGGTGCGGTTACGAGGTGTACATGGTTCGTGGCTTAATTATCCGTAAGACTTTCATTGTGGTCGACTTGGCCCTGCTGGCATTGGTTGCGGCGGTGGTGGGTCTGGTTGCGATGGAACTGACCCGGGTTATTACGGGTCCCGATGCCAGAATGCAAGAATTGGGCACCACTTCCGAGGCAAGCGTCCAGCCGTTGCCCCAAGTGGCTGAACGAGCCGCCTATGCACCGCTGAAACTGAGCGGTCTTTTTGGCGAAGCCGGCAAATGGGACCCCAAGTCGGCCCCTCCCCCGCCTCCCCCGCCTCCCCCCAAACCCCCTGACCCCGATGTTAAACCCACCACGCTGAATCTCCACTTGGTCGGCACGGTTGCGCTGGGCGAGCACAGCAAGTTTTCGACGGCCTTCATTGAAAATCTTGATGCAAACGACCGGGGCAAAAGCTACTCCATCGGCGACCAGATCATGGACAATGTCACGCTGGACAGTGTTCTTGCGCGGGAGGTTAAGGTCCTCAACAAGCGTTTTGATCCTGCCAAACTGGAACTGCTCAAAATGGACGAGGCAGACCCTGAACCGGCGCCTGCGGCAAAAGCCCCGGCCACCCCGGCGGCGCCGCCGAACGATGCAAATGCCTCAGATCGGGTCAGCCTCAAGCGCGATGAGATTGTTCAGGAACTGTACAAGAACTACGCGGACCTGGTGAACAATCTGAAGCCCGTGATGGCCAAGGATGAGAACGGCAATGTTATCGGCGTCACCGCGCCGAACATTGGACAGGTGCCCATGGCCCAAAAGCTGGGCTTCAAAGACAACGACATCCTGCAAACGGTCAACAACGAACAGATTGACAGCGAGCAGAAGATTCTGGAGATGGTTACGAAGTATCAAAGTACCAATTCCTTCCGAATTGGCATTATGCGGGATGGCAAGCCAAAAATCATCACCTATCACCTGGACTAGGCACAACACGTCTCCGCAGGCGGTTTGCGGCGGTCAAGGCGGAAAAGAGGCCACATGATGCGGCGAATGACACAGACATTACTGGCTGGAACGGCGGGACTTTTCCTGGTGGCCGTGGCGCTTGTTGCGCTGCCGGCCGTCGGGCAGGATCCAAACGTGTCCGAGGCGGCACCGGCTCCGCCGCCCGTTGCGGCGCCTGAGGCTGCCCCGCCCCCACCGCCCCCTCCGGTGGTGGAAGAGCCGGCACCGGCTCCGCCGCCGCCCCAGATGCAGCCCCCTGCACCGCGCCCCGCGGCGGGCGCACCGCCCCGCATGGGCGGCCCTGGTGGCGCACC
>CAITNO010000128.1 GCA_903893795.1 Candidatus Hydrogenedentota bacterium
GCCCGGTTCCGTTCGGGGCTACGCCCCATCACTCCATCCGGGCCTGGCGCGGGGCCTCACCGGCCATCATAATTGTCGCTGAACCGGCCATCGTAATTGTCGCCGCGCAGGCCGGTTCCTTTGCCCTCCAGCATGACGGCCACGGACAGAACACGGCCGGCCAGAGAGTATGCCTCCTCGAGCGTCCGGCATCGTGCCGCAGGATTCTCGATGACGTTCAGGACGAAGCCCAGATTGACCACGTCGGCGGGATCGCGCGGCACATCCGCTGCGAAGTGCGGATCCCAGCCGACAGCGGGAATGCCCGCCTGCACGAGCGCCCGCACGTCGTCGCCCCGACCGCAGCCGTAGTCGAGAACCGTTGTGTCCTTGAGCAGGCCCCACCGAGCCAGCGCCTGCATGGGTGCCGAAAGCTTTGAGCGTGCGATGGCGGTGCGGTGGCGCTGAATTTGCGGAGAAGACGGCGGCTGTTCGGTAACGAGGACATGGCCATCGTCCACGCGCAGCCCCAACTCATCCAACACCGCCGCCCATGCTGCCCGTGTCCCGATGAGCCATGAGGGGCGGTCGAAGGCGCCGTAGTCCTCCAGACCGCGCGTCAGTGCCTCGAATCCCTGTCGGCGGGGGTGCTCGTCGGAGAGTAGCAGTTCTTTCCGGTGCAAAATCGGCGGGTTGTCGCGGTCGGCGAAGTCTGTGCGTGCTACCTCTCCCTTGAGGACGTCCAGGCGCCAGGAACATGCCAGGGCTGGGAACGGCTCGTCGAAGAAACGGGGGTAGGCGAGCAGCGCGATTTCCGGAGTCCGGCGTCCGAACCTGACGACGTCGAAGGCTCCGTCCGAGACGGCAGCCAGAGCGGCCGCAGAGGCGACCAAGTGGCCCAAGGCCTCATCGTGCTCCTGTACCAGGGAGACATGGAGATAGGAGTGGTCGGCCACCCGCTTGCCGCCGCCGATGAGTGCCACGGCAGCGGCATAGGCTTCACGCAGGGCCTTCCAGGAGGCATCGTCAGCCAGACACTTCATGCTCGCACTCCGTCCGGCGCTTCCGTCAGGTACGGCTATTTATGGCATACCACGCAGGACGATGAGACCTCCGACAGTCCGTAGACGGCATCGATGTCGAACAGATCGTCGAGTTCACCGTCGCTGATATTTTCGTCGAAGTATGGGTTCCGGCGGAGCTTGGCGCGCGCGGCCACCTTCAGCCGCTCCAAACGCTTTTCGTATTCGGCCTCAATCTCCGCGATTCGGTCCGGATCGGCCATCGCTTCAAGGGATTCGTCGTCCGACCATGTATAGGGCGACCCGTGGTCGATGGCGGTCTTCTCCAGCAGCCGTGCTTCCTCGTATTTTTCCGGATGCTCTCGAAGCAGGCGGACCCATTCGATTTTCTGTTGGAAGAAGCAGAAAGTACAGCCGCTGCGGGAGCGCCACCGATAGTAAGCGGGCATGCCGACGCCCGAGTCCTTGAGCAGGCGGATCACGCCTGCCTTGTCAATGCCATGGTCACGGAACGGCAGCCTGACTTCGACGCCTGACGTTTCGCCCTTGTATCCAGCCCGGTCCTCGTCGGCCCGGATGGCGACGAAGGCGATCACGCGGCCGCCGGCATCGATGGTGGGGCGAACCCACCGTTCGAATGGCCGTAGCTTCATCTGGCGGGTACACCAGCGCTGCTGGACCGACGGCAGAAAGTGGTTGTATTCGCGCAGCCAGAACAAGAAGTCCCGCCCAGGGTCCAGGCGCAGGATTGGCCGACCCAACAGGGCCTCGAGACGGTCGAGGTAGGTGTAGACCTCGGGCAGTTCCGACCCGGTGTCGGTAAAGAAATACTCGATGGGCAGGTCCGGGTAACGGTCGCGCATGAAGACCGCCAAGGCGGCACTGTCGCGGCCGCCCGAAAGCCCAAGGACGTAACGCTCAACCATGCCCGCTGCCTCCGGGGCTGATCTCGGACAATTCTTTCAGGGCCAGCAGCAGCACGGCCCGCTGCTGGGCGATGTCAAGGCCCGACGACGCGAGGTTCTTGAGGATGGTCGTGGCGGTCGACTTGACGGGTGTTCCTCCCGGAGCCTGGACCGTCGCAAAGGCTTCCGCTTGGCCGAACTGCTCGCACAGGCCGTCCAGTTCCAGTCCGCAGCGCCCGACGTCCGGGTCGCCCCAATCCTTGATTGGCCGACCGGCGGCGATGCCGCAGGCGGACTCAATCCAATCGCCGTCCTTGTCAGCTTCCGACAGCACCTGAGCAAAACGTCGGACCCGCAAGTCGAGCGCCCCTTGAGCGCCAAGTACCTTTTTCGCCCGCAAGGCCACCGCCGCCCGTCCATCTGGAGAGGAAAGGTCGGCGTTGAGCGAATTGCTCAGGGTCTCCCTGAACTGAGCCAGAAGCCGAGCCTGGCGTCCTTTCAGCTCTTCGATGGCATTGCCGAGC
>CAITNO010000129.1 GCA_903893795.1 Candidatus Hydrogenedentota bacterium
AAGATTTTGATTTGACAGAGGGAAAAAGAATGGTAGTCTCACCACCTGCTCCAGCCGCTTCGCTGATCGGCGCACAGGCACCCGGCGGGACTCTCTCTTAACTCCGCCCCATTGCTGTCCAGACAGCGGGGTCCACCTCAAGCTCATCCCCGCGGCCTAGCGGAATTCTGACAGACGATGTCGCCTCCGTCCGGATGGTCGGCAAGGCACTCTGGACTGCAAACCCACCCCTCGGGATAGGATGCGGCTGGTTCTGCGGATGCGGTGTAGGAAGCCAGCATGAGTGCTGCAATCAGTATCTTCATCGCGATATCCCCCTTCATGAAAAGTCGGTTTCATGATTCGAGGATACCGGGAGATGACGATTTGGCCGCGCAGTCGGGGTCCGAATTGCGGTGGGGCAGGGGAGGGGGCCTATGCTGCGGGGCGGACGGCTCTCGACGATGCGCGGACCGACCTGGCGACGGCAGCGACAATCAGTGGGTCAACGTCGGTGGTGTCGATGCCATGATTCCAGGCGGCCAAGCCAGCGACGGCGTCCGGCAAAAGCACGGCGTCTGCAGGGTGTACCTGGTGCCCGTTGCGGACGGCGTCGGCATAACGCTCGGCCAAGTCGAGCATGCTGCGGGCATCGCGTCGGGACATGAAGGAGGGGAGGGAGGACTTGAAGGCCAGGGCGAGGAAGGCTTCTCTTCCGGAACTGTCGGCGTGGATGCAACGCATTCAAACACATCACTCTTGTAGTTCACGACGAGTATAGCTGACGGCACTGTAAAAAGGCAAGTCGGCAAAAGGTTGTGGGTTCGGACGTCCATCCGTGTCAGCGTAGCCGTTCTTTAATCCAGGTGTCGGCACCGGGTGAGGCGGAAGCGGGCAAGGGGCTTACAGCAATCCGTCGCCGGCATAGTCGTCGAAGTCGTTCCGGCGCCACACATACCGCTGCAACGTCTTCAAGTCCCGATGGCGCGAGACGTTCATCAACTGGAACACGGTTGCGCCGTTGTCGGCCGCCGAGGTCAGGACCCGCTGTGCAGGCTGTGTGCCGAATAATCCTCGGTGTCGAGGCCCGCGACCTTGAACCGCCGCTTGAGGATCACCCCGACCGAATGGGGCGTCAGGCCCGCGCGCAGCAGGCCGTTCTTCCTGACGCCCCGGAACAGGCGGCCTTCGACGATCCCGGCGGCCTGCAACCATTCCCGGATGGCATGGACCGGGCACTTGCGGCCCTTGCCGTGGGGCACGGCAACCACCTGACCCTCGGCCGCCTAGTCGGTCTTGCTGCGTCGGATCGTGACCAGGACGCCCTTGGGGGGGTGTTCGAGGTCGCTCACCTCCAGCGCGGCAATCTCCGAGCGCCGTAGCGCCGCCGCGAAGCCGAGCAACAGGATGGCACGGTCGCGCTTGCCGACCAGCGTGTAGGCGTCGATCTTCTCCAGCTGCGGCGCGACAATTATGATGGCCGGGCGCCGACAATTAGCGCCGAGTTTATGCGGACAGGATATCGGCAGCGCCGTTCGTTCGTGTCCGAGCGTGGCCGCTTCGTAAGCCCCCGTAAAGCCTGACCCTTCGGGTCCCCG
>CAITNO010000130.1 GCA_903893795.1 Candidatus Hydrogenedentota bacterium
ACTGCACGCCCTTGGGCACGCCATAGCGGCTCATCTCCGGTTCTGGAACCACCCCATCCCTCGGATAATATCCATGACGCCTGTCTGGCGCTCATTAACCGGTTGCACTCAAAGCGTGGCTTTTACCACGGTCTGCTAGGGGCTTCGGCTTATATTCGACAATTCGGGACATGCGGCTAGGTATGGCTTTCTTGAGATGCTTGTGGAGGAGAGGAAAATAATCTTCCAGATGCTCCAACGCCCCGCTGAGTGCCTTGCCTGTATTCCGGATCGCGGCGCGCTCGCTGGGATCCGTGAGTTGTTTGGTGCGTATACAGAGATCCCCCTTCTCTATGGCCTCCTTTGCTTCCCTTGCCATCTGCTCAGACAACTCCTCCGCTTGAGCGGCCAACTCGTTCGCCCTTTCAATGTCTTTCCCTTCACGGGCGTCCTGGGCTTCCTCGATTAACCTCAGCACTGTTTGGGAACGTGGATCGTCAACACACTGGCCACGGGGATTAGCCCGCGATGAGAGTTGTCCACTTGCGATGCCCTTTTGCGCCGCCGTCTGTCTATCGCCGGAAAAGCCAGGCTGCAGGCTGCCTCGCTTGAAACTATCTGACAGCGTCACCAATTCGATTTCTTGGTGCGGTGCAAGTGTGAGCAGTTTGAGCAAGCAGGAGAACCTCTTGTTCAGGCCTTTCCCATACCTTATCTTCCCCACCCGCTCAGTCTGCCCTCCATAGCCAATAAGGAGGTAGGACTCGTGCTCCACAATCCAACCGTTTTTTTCATTCGAGGGTCTGGCTTCTCCACCCGACTCGGCAACTGGACTTGTTATAGAGAAAGTGTTCCCGCCTGGGGGTTCTTCGGGGCGTCGTTGCCTGTGGGCTTTGCTGGCAGTTTCTTCCACCGCCTGCCTCGATGCCGCCTCCAGATGCCGTTCGGCCCGAGCGACCAGGTCTGCCGCGCGGATAACGAGCGTCAAGGCGATCTGCTCGCCTTCACTGCGTTGGCGATAGGAAATACTCCCGGCGGAGCCGCTTGTGAGAAGGTCAACTGCATAGTCCAGGTCGGATAGGGCCGTCGTTGCAAGCATCTCGTGAAAGTGCAGTCTTAACCGAATCTGTTTTCCCCCGCGCAGTCGTGTCCGGCGATCTTCGACTGGATTTGGCTCGCCTGTGTCCAGTAGGCCGTCAGAAAGGGACGCGATGATAATCGGAGCAATACAGTCGAAAGCGTCACTAGACCGATATTCATCACCGGGGTCAGTGTCAAAGGTTGCGTGGGGGGAAACCCGCATCATGCAGTGGGCGAGGAACTCGTCCTGAACCAGTTCATCCCACCACTCATCATACAAATCGGCGTAGACCTCCATCCCGTAGTTGGGCGTGAGACGCTCCGCACGCAGGCGCAGCCAGCGAATGTAGGCCGTAAGGGGGGGCTTAGTCACGCTCTGGGACAACGGGATGTCGGGGTCAAAGTCCGCGTCCGTGAAGCGGTATTTCGCAAACGCCAAAGCCAATTCGCAGGTGTGCGTGAGCCTTGCGGAGGAAACAGGTTGTATTTCCTTCTTGTCAGGAATGGCGCGCTTTCGGGATTTGGGCTTCATTGCACAGTCAGGGTACCCTTATTCCCCTCGCCCTTGTCAAATATTACTTGCGCATGGGTGTTTCGGCGGACAGGCGCACTGGGCCGGTGCGCCGACGGTGAAATCGGTGCTTGGACCTCGGTCGGTACCGCATTGGGCCGGCATCGCGCGCCGCCGCGGAGCCGTCTGCTGTGCCCGCGCCGCGTCCCGGCACTTGAGGACAACCGTCAGCTGGGTTGTCTCGTGTGGTCGCGCGCGGGAGTGGGCCGGTGGCGCGGGCGCCACCGGCGGGCAACGTTAGCCACCTCAGATGTCTCGTGTCGAAATTGGTGCGCCTTGTTCGATAGGCGCACGCGGCGTTACGAACAGAGCCCGGCAGAGATACCATCAAAGCCGCGGGGGTTCCACTGGGCTTACATCCCGCCGCATTCCGTTTTGAATATCTTTATGGTTCTGTCGTCTACAGACACAAGTCCGCTGTGGTTCACTGCCTGATGGTCAGGCTTGGCGGTTGATACCGCCTATTAAGATCAAGCGGCAACAAGGGCAAAAGGAGATTATGCTCCACACAGAAACTGGCCACTCTGGTGGCAAACCAACGGTTGTCGTGCGCCGCGAGGAGGGCATGGAACCGGACGCGGGTATGGACCCGGACACGGCGTGGAACAAGGATGCCGCGCTGGATCCCCTGACGGATGAGCTTATCCGATTGGGGAAGGAGGATGCATTCCTCTCGGTAAAGGCGGACGGGGAGTACGACGAGGGGTATTGGCACCGCTTGGCGTGTGAGACAGGCGAGACTCTCGGCGCGCTGGGCGGCGGGCGTCGCCTGCTGACGGTCCGCGAGCGGGTCGTTCTGGCACTCGGGGAGTGCGAGGCGGGATGGGGTCGCATAGGAGGGCTGTGCTATGAGTGACCATGACAAGAGCGAGCAAGTGCTTCGCAAGCTGAATCCAGGTATGGCCTTTCAACATGAGAAGACCGAGAGAAGTTCTGTCACCACCCGCTGGGGGGTCGAGTGGGATGAAATGATGATCGCCCGCGACATCATGCAGAACTTCTACGACGCCAATCGAAAACAGATCCACGAGATCACCGTCTCCGTCACCAGCTTGGCCCACGTGCTGCGATAGCCGACGGAAAGATCAGGATTGCCTGAGGCGGCGAACACGGCGTATTTCCTGAATTGCTCCGCCCATCCAAGGAGAGAAGCGAGCGCATTCCAGTCGGCCTCGCCGTCATTCCAAAAACGCTTCAGCAAAGACTGCGCCCTGCCAGAGAAAGATTCCGTCTTCTTGGTTTCCAACTGCAGTTCGTGAACCTGTTCGAGCTTTCTGCGCAAGTTATCCTTCGGCGGCCTCATCCCGGGCTGCATAACAGGCCTGAGTCCCTTTCGGACCTTGTACCGGGCCAACCATGCGAATGGCGGCCATTTCTGCTCGGATTCCGCCAGTGACCGTATATGCCCATCAACGTTGAGAGCCAGTATCCCCTCGCTGAACGTGGCAAAGACGTCCCTGCGCAGTTCATCTCGTCTGCGCCCGTGTGCGACACATCCGTTGACGATACCGCAAACGTCGGCCCAATCCGGTTCCGTCAGCAAAGCTGAGGGGATCTCGGGCGCGGACAGCAGAAACTGCACAATCTTCTTGAAGGATTCGCATGCCCCCAGGGTCCATTTCCCCGCACCCAGCCCAAGGAGCGGTGCCGCCTGCCCAAGCCTGTCCCTTAGAAATCCCCCTGCCTCCAGCACCTTTGGAAGCAAGTCTTCCAGCTCTCGTTGCCCGGAGGGACTCCATGCGTCCAGTCCAACCCCCGACCAGATGTTGCCGGCGGGGTGTCCGCAAGCTTCCCCCGCCACCTGCATCCGCGCCACGATCTCCCTCATCCCATGAAGGTCATCTCGGGTTAGGGTGTCAACCGACGGCCACGACAGATTTACCTTCTGCGCATTTCTGAGGCCGGCCAATCTGGAGATCCCCTGAAACACACTCTCTCCGGTCCCCCTCTTTAAATGAAGCGCATGAACGTACTGGTTTAACTTTCCCCGCGACGTCGCGAGGCGTGCAGCTTCCGTCTCCCAGTCTTGCGTCGAGCGTTGGCCCGCGCGTTGCAATGTTTGCCCCAACTGGTCCGCCACACTCCGCTTCTGCGTCTTGTTCGAGTGCAGTTCCAGGCAAAAGGGTCCAAGCCCGCAGTCCTTCAGCCGCTGGTGAACGACGCGCAAGGCCGCCATCTTTTCCGACACGAAAAGGACGCTCTTCCCCATCGCGAGACTGTGCGCTATGAGATTGGCAATGGTCTGCGATTTGCCGGTGCCAGGAGGGCCGTGGAGCACGAAACTCTTGCCCCCGGCCGCTGCGTACACGGCAGCGAGCTGTGAGGAATCCGAAGGCAAAGGACAGAACGTTTCCACCGGCTTGTATCCGGCATCCAGCTTTTCCACCTGCGGAAACTCGCCGCAGTCGGGAAATGGCTCATTCGCATGATTGATGAGGTGATCTACAACCTTGTTTCGCTTGAGGTCATCCGTGCGCTGCTGAAGGTCGCGCCACATGAGGTACTTCGTGAAGGAGAACAGCCCTATCTGGGCGTCTTCCACGACCTCCCAGCGATCGATTTCCTTCACCGCCAAGCGGAATGCGTTCAGGATTCCGTTAACGTCGATTCCATGGTCGTCTCTTGGAATCGGGTCCATATTGGGGATGCTCAGCGCGTGGTCCTGGGACAGGAGTTCCAGAAGCGTTACATTCACCTGTGGCTCGTCGTCCACCTGCCGAACGCGAAACCCTTCCTGAATGGAGCGGCGCTCGATTTCAACGGGAATGAGAATGATGGGCGCGACGCAGCGCTTGTCGCTACTCTTGTCCTCATACCAGGCCAGGAAACCGACGGCCAGGTAGAGGGCGCTTGCCCCGCCCTCCTCCATGCTCGCTTTTGAAGTGCGGTAGATTTCTAGAAGTCGGCGATTAACTTCCGTCTGTTCATGTGCGGCGCGCGGGCGTCCGGAGAGAAATTCATCTCGCAGCAGTTCCTCCACGGCCTGTTTTCCTGTGCGTTTCTCATGTACCTCCGCATCCCGCTGCCCATCTGCCATGTCGCGAGGACGTTCCAGTATCTGAAATTTCTTGCCGTCTGCCAACGCATCCTCAAGCGCTGCCAGATCGGGACACATGATGCGGAGCGTCTTCCTGTTTGAATCCTTGAAGTTCAGTAACCGGTTGTGAAGCGTCAAGTCCAGAAGCCGGCGCTTCCAGCGATCCAGCCGTGCGGCGGGCGTCTCCGGCTTTCCCTGTGCGGCTTCCGGGATCTTTATGGGGTCCTGAAACTCCGGCAGGGTGCTTGGGGCCTGGGGCGCGGACGAAGCTTCCCCCGCACGAGGCTGGGCGATGGTTCCATTTGCGCGGATGGGCAGCGGGCGAATGCGTCCTTTGCGAGCTCGCTGAACATCGATGGCGCAGACAAACCGCTCGTTGTCGTTCAGCAGTCGCCTCCCCGAATCCAGCGCCTGGCCAAAGGAAGCGGGCGGCTGCGCAGTCAGGAGTGTGGTTTCAAAAACGGAGATCTCGTTGAGCTCGACGCGCTTTCTGATGCGAAGCGCGTCGTCAATGGCGCTGTCGGCAAAGCACTCTTCTTCCAGCCAGACCCCCGCGAACGCATGACCCTGCAAAATTATGACCAGGGGAAAGAGTCCCGCCTGCTCCAGGCATGCCGCACACAGCGCTGCCACATCCAGACAGGTGCCCAGTCTGTGTTCAAGAATGCGGTCCGGGAGCCGAATCTTCTGCCCCGACTCCTCGAAACTGGCCGGAGGGTTTATGTATCGAATGCCTTGCCGGGCGATGGCCGCATAGATCGCTGCAACCATCTTGAAAACCCGCTCGGGCTTCTTGCCCTGATAGCCCGCGAGAGAAGAATCGCCGGTCTCCCTGCCCAATATGGAGGCGGCATCGGCAAGTATTGCTTCAATGCTGGGATGATTGGGCAAAACAAAGGCCGCCAGTATTTCCGGCAGGGACCGCATTCCGTTCCATTCGTCGTAGGCCAGGATTTCGATTGAACTCTTCTGCTGCGCTCTTATCTGCCCCTCCACAAGAACCTTGACGTGGATCGCACCCAAGATCCTCTCCGTCAACTGGGCCAGATACCCCGCCGAAAGCGCCAAGTCTATCTTGCCGAGGTCGTACAAGCCGTTTGCAGGGACCGCCGCTATGTGAGTCCGCCATGCACCAGCAAATTCCGGCTCGCAGCTGATTTCGACAACAACATTGTCCAAGGGCGTTTCTGCGCCGTTGGAGATGCACAGTCGCTTGATCACCGGCACGTCGTTCTGCTGCATCGCAAAATTGACAGTGGGGTCAAGTTCCAGTTGAATTGCAACTAGCCCAAGCTCGTTGCCGCTCTCACTCGCGCCGTTTCCGATATCCACAGTGCTTTCCCCCTGAGGAAGTGCTTCTACTGACCGGTGCAATCAACTGTAACCGTTCGGGAGCGCCTATTCAAGCGGGTGCTGCATCAGGCCGACATCCCACTGACAGTGGGGCGGTCTGCGGCGTCGGGGGTGCGTTCCGGTGACGTCCAAAAACGATTCCAAGTCTTTGATTGGGCGTGTCTTTGCGGGGAAGATGCGATACAGGTGCGTGGCGACGCCGGAGAGGTCCGCCAGCGTCATCTCGCTGGGAGGAACGTAACCTCCACCGCATTTCTTGTCCACCCTCTCGGCAACGCGCTGCGCGAAACTGCGGGACACGGGTGTGGTTTCGCCTTGCCCTGCCCCCGGCCTGTTTGCTGGCTTCTCCTCCATCCGCAGCATCCTTCTGTGAAGTCACGGCTGAGATGCTACACCCAAGAGGAAGGATGCTGCCACCTTTGGCGATGGGGACAGGAACATCTCGTGAACGTCCAAGCCGCATTCGCCGCGGCAACGTTCGTGATTTTCAGCGCGGCATCACGCTCCCATTCCGCCGGTGACGGAACGGACTGTGCGGTATCGGGGGACGTTCCGGCGTGCGAACTTGGATGGAATACCATCCATCTTGCGGGGCTCCGTGTGTCCACCCGCCGTCGTCCCAGTCGCCCGCAAGCGGAACATCCGCGGGGCCGTCACTGGGCAGAGCGTGCGAGTCGATGGAGTGACCGCTCATCGACGGATGCATACCCACAGGAGCACGGCCAGTGCATCGGATTCGGTCCGGTCCATCCACCAGTTTTGGCCCGGTCCCCGCCCGGTCCGCTCGGCGCATATTCAACACGACCCCGGCGGCGCGGCCATCTCCTTGCAGCGCATCAGTCTCTGAGGCACGCCGCATCGGGGTGATTTTGCTCCGGTCCTTTTGTCCTTCCACGCGGCATCCAAAATACCTTATTACTATTACTACTATACGTATTGTTTCTAGTCCTTTTAATCCGGTGGCCGCGGGTTCGAGCCCCGCCCCATCCACCAGTTTTTCCTTTGTTTGCAAGGGCAATGTGGCCATCGGATGCGGACATCGGATTTTCTGCGGTTTGCCCGGTCCATACCCGGTCCGTTCAGCGCGCATTGCGAACGGCCTGCCGGACCTTGCATCGCATCATCTTTTCCAGCCAACACGCCTATAATGTGGCCAATTGGCATCGCAAAGTCCGATGACGCTGACGGCGTGCAATTGCGCGCGTGATGTGCATTTCACAAACCGCCGATACTCTGGCCGACACCCACAAGACAGTGGATGCGTTGCGGCATCTATCCGGCATCCCCAGCCGCGCAAGAAACGGCTGGGGCTTCGCTCCAGACCCCGTTCCCGTTTTTATCCTTCTGTCCGTCTCATTCTTTGCCCTTCAAACTTCACCAAGTCCGCTCTGTTCCGCTACGGGCCGCTGACACGGCCTTCCGCTATCGCAGGCCGTGTCCTCAGCCCTGCGCTGCACTACGCTCTCTTTGTACGCCTTTCAGCCTTCAGCCTTAGTCCTTCGTACTTTTTCTCGGGCGGTAAAGCAGCCAAGCACTAAGACCTGGAGAGGCGGAAGCCGAGGTTGAAGTTCGTACCCGCCGGGGGGGCGTCGGTGCGATACGCCGAACGGCAGTAGAAGAAGCTGTAGTTCCAGGCACTGCCCCGATTCACACGGCGCGTGCCCGATGCCGGCCCCGTCGGGTTATTCCACGGCGGCCCGCCGCTCGTATAGTACGTGTCCAGATACCAGTCCCCGCACCACTCGTAAACGTTCCCGCTCATGTCGTACGCGCCCACCGGGCTCGGGCTGTTCACCGTCGTCACGCTACCGTTGGGGTTCACGTTCACCCCGTTGAACCAGCCCACCGGCGACGTGTACGGATACGCGGTCAGGCCAAGCGGGTTGTCATAGGCTGTTGCGAACGAGTTGAAGTCGTTGCAGCGGTTCGCAGTGCCCGTGGCGTTCGTGTCGCTGAGAAACCCATAGATCCAGTGTTTCGTACCGTCCCAGGCCGCCGCCCGCTCCCATTCCGCCTCCGTGGGCAGGCGGTACCCGCCCGCCGTCGGCGGCGCCACCGTCAGAGGCCAGTTCGCCGCGCCCATGTTGTAGCAGGTTGCCACCCCCTGCCACTGGCTCAGCCAGTTGCAGAACGCCACCGACCCATACCAAGACACCATCACCATCGGGTGCGTATCCATCGAGTAGTTTGTCGTTCCCGGCAGGCCCACCCGCGTCTTGGAGGTGAACACGCCGCCCGAATGCTGGATGTTGCAGTTCGTGGAGGAAAAGGACACGATCAGGAAGCGGAAGCCCGCACCCCCGGCGTAAATGTCCCCCGTGCCCGCCCAAGCCGTCCCTGCCGCGTCGCTGTACAGATAGCCCTGCGCCTTCGCCCAGTTCAGCACGTCGCAGTACTCCTTGTTCGTCACCTCGCATTTGCCCAGCGTGTACGCCCCCAGCGTCACACTGTGTACCGGGTCCTCGTAGGTGCCGCCGTACGTGCGGTCGTCGTTCGTGCCGCTGGCCAGCCGACCCATGGGGAAGGTTCCCGCAGCCACCGGCACAGTCTGCGGCACCAGGAAGATCGTGTCACTCACCACGCCCGACTCGACCAGCGCCGCATCGCGCACCTTGAAATACACCGTCCGCGTGCCCACGCCAAAGGACAGCGTGAAGGCCGGGGCC